>JBKPDF010000044.1:0-30414 GCA_046727735.1 Pseudomonadota bacterium
TCAAGAGCACGAGTGATCGACCGACCCTGATCATCGTCGACAGCCACATCGCGTACGGCGCGCCGAACAAGCAGGATACGAGCGCGGCGCACGGTGAACCGCTGGGCAAGGAAGAGATCAGGCTGGCGAAACGTCACTACGACTGGCCGCCAGACGCCAATTTCCTCGTCCCGGACGGGGTGCGCGAGCATTTCCAGGACGGCATTGGGGCGCGGGGGGTGGCGCTGCATCGAGCCTGGTGGGATCAGTTTGAGCGGTATCGACACGAGTTTCCCGAACTCGCCGACCAGGGCTATCGCATGCTGCGCCGTGAGCTGCCGGATGGCTGGGACAGGGGATTGCCGGCGTTTTCCGCCGACGGCAAAGGCGTCGCCACTCGAGACGCGTCGGGCCAGGCGCTGAACGCACTCGCCAGGCAGCTACTGCTGCTCGGCGGTTCGGCAGATCTCGGGCCCTCATGCAAGACGCGACTGACTTTTGAAGGCGCCGGAGATTTCAGTGCGCAGAACCCGGCCGGGCGGAATCTCCACTTCGGTATTCGCGAGCACGCTATGGGCGCCATCCTTAATGGCCTGTCCCTCTCGAAGATTCGACCGTTCGGATCGGGGTTCTTGATCTTCAGCGACTACGGCCGTGCGGCGATCCGGTTGAGCGCCCTGATGGAAATCCCGGTGATCTACATCTTCACCCACGATTCGATCGGAGTCGGGGAAGATGGCCCAACACACCAACCGGTGGAGCATCTGGCGTCTCTGCGCGCCATCCCCGGACTGATCACCCTGCGACCGGCTGATGCCAATGAAGTAGTCGAAGCCTGGCGCGTCATTGCAGGGTTCCGCCACGAACCGGTCGCGCTGGTTCTGACGCGCCAGGCGGTGCCGACGCTGGACCGAACAAAATACGCGCCGGCGGAAGGTTTGCGGCGCGGCGCCTATATTCTCGCGGATGCCGACGATGGTCGACCTCACGTGCTGCTCCTGGCGACTGGCAGTGAGGTCGCGCTCTGTGTCGAAGCGTACGAAAATCTCAAGGCCGAAGGCATCAAGGCCCGGGTGGTGAGCATGCCGTCATGGGAGATGTTCGAGCACTACTGTCGCGATCACCCTGAGTATCGAGAGCAGGTGCTGCCGGAGTTGGTTACCGCGCGCGTCTCGGTGGAACAGGGATCTGTCCTCGGCTGGGCGCAGTATGTCGGCAGGAGAGGTCACAGCATCGGTATGGAGACGTTCGGCGCCTCGGCGCCGCTCAAGGAATTGCAGAAGAAGTTCGGCTTCACCCCCGAGAACATCATCGCGGCGGTGAAGCATCAGATCGCGATGGCGAGGTGAGCGATGCGCGTCGCGATAGGTTCAGATCATGCCGGATTCGCGTTGAAGGAAGCGGTGAAGATCTTCTTGACCGCGGGGCATCGCGAGGTTCTCGATCTGGGCACCTACAACACCGATCCGGTTGATTATTCTGACTATGCGGAGGCTGTCGGTCGCGCCTTGCGCGAGAACCGGGCCGAGCGCGGCATCCTGCTGTGCGGGAGCGGCGTTGGTGCCTCGATGGCCGCGAATAGGATTCCAGGGATTCGCGCCGGACTATGCCATGACACATATTCGGTGCACCAAGGCGTCGAGCACGACGACATGAACGTGCTGGTGCTCGGCGGTCGTATCGTAGGCGTTGAGCTCGCCCGCGAGCTGATTAGCGCGTTCCTGAACGCTCGCTTCACCGACGAGGCGCGGCATCGGCGCCGCCTTGCCAAGATGACTGCGCTCGAAAACCGGTTGCGCGCGCTGCAGGTCTTCGGCCAGTCGGTGTGGCTCGACTACATCCGCCGCAGCTTAATCACCGGCGGTGAGTTGCGCCGTCTGATCGACGAGGACGGCTTGCGGGGGGTGACCTCGAATCCGGCAATTTTCGAGAAGGCCATCACCGGAAGCTCGGATTACCGCGCAGTTCTCGAGCGGTCCGACGTCCGGACGCTGGATACCAAGACGCTTTACGAGCGACTCGCGGTCCAGGATATTCGAGACGCGGCCGATGCCCTCCGCAACGTGTACGACGAGACGTCGAGGCGTGACGGGTACGTGAGCCTGGAAGTGTCGCCGCTCCTTGCGTACGACACGGCGGCCACGCTCTACGAAGCGCGAGGATTGTGGCGGGCCGTAGGACGCGACAATCTGATGATCAAAGTCCCCGCGACGCCTCAAGGGATTGTCGCTGTCCACGAGCTCATCAGTGAAGGGATCAACGTCAATGTGACACTACTGTTTGCCCAAGACACGTACGAGCGGGTGGCAGAAGCTTACATTGGGGGCCTGGAGACATATGCCGCCCGCCGCGGCGACCTGAAGCGAGTCGCCAGTGTCGCCAGTTTTTTCATCAGGCGGATCGATACTGCGATCGATGCGCTCATCGCGGCGCGGCTGCAGGCGGGAACGACTGCGAATGAGACAAGCCTGCTGCGTGGGTTGACCGGCAAGGTCGCGATTGCCAATGCCAAGCTCACCTACCAACGCTACCGTGAGCTCTTCAGCGGGCAGCGCTGGCAGGCTTTGGCCGGCCAGGGCGCACAAACCCAGCGGCTGCTCTGGGCCAGCACGGGGACCAAGAACCCCAATTACCGCGACGTGGTCTATATCGAGGAGTTGATCGGGCCCGATACCGTCAACACGATCCCTCCTGCGACCTTCGACGCGTTTCGCGATCACGGGCGGCCGCGCGCAAGCCTCATGGAGGATCTGGAGTCCGCCGCTGACACAATGGCCACGCTCGCCGAAGTCGGGATCTCCATGAAGGATGTCACCGACAAACTGCTCGTTGAGGGCGTACAGCTCTTCTCCGACGCCTTCGATAAGTTGCTGAAGGCGGTGGAGAAGCAAACCAGTGAGGCAGGGGCGGGAAGGCTCAATCGCTTAACGTACACGCTGCCCGAGCCGCTCGCAGCCGCCGTGAAAGCGTCTTTGGCCGAGTGGCGCGCTCAGGGCAATGTCAGAAAGCTCTGGGGCCGGGATGCGTCGCTCTGGAGCGGCAGGGATGAAGCGCAGTGGCTCGGATGGCTCGGCATTGCCAATGACCAGTTGGGTCACATCGATCGCCTGACTGGTATCAGAGAAGTCGCTAGGAGTGCCGGCTTCTCCCATGTCCTGTTGCTGGGAATGGGGGGATCGAGCCTTGGCCCGGAAGTAATCAAGATGACCTTCGGCACGATCAGCGGGTTCCCGGAACTTTACGTGCTCGATTCGACCGATCCGGCTCAGGTGAAGGCCTTCGAGACCAAAGTCGATCTGAAAAACACGCTCTTCATCGTATCGAGCAAATCGGGCTCGACGCTCGAGCCCAACGTTTTCAAACAGTATTTCTTCGACCGTATCGAGCGGCTCGTTGGCGCCATGGAAGCCGGCGGTCACTTCCTCGCCATCACGGATCCAGGCTCGAAGCTGCAGCAGGTTGCCGAACGCGACGGTTTTCGGCGCGTCTTCCTAGGCTGGCCGAACATCGGAGGGCGCTATTCGGTTCTTTCTGATTTCGGCCTGGTCCCGGCGGCCATTATGGGCGTGGATGTGGCGAAGTTTCTGGACCGGACCGAGGAGATGGTGTGTGCCTGCATGCCGTCCGTCCCTGTTGCAGAAAACCCCGGTGTCGTGCTGGGGAGCATCCTCGGCGTGGCGGCGCAGGAATTCGGCCGCGATAAGGTGACGATCGCGGCGTCACCGGAGATTTTCGATCTCGGCGCCTGGCTGGAGCAGCTGTTGGCAGAGTCCACGGGTAAAGACGGCAAAGGGTTGATTCCAATCGACCGTGAAGCGCTCGGCAAGCCCGAGGTCTACAGCGGCGATCGCTTGTTTGTCTATCTGAGATTGTCGTCAGCACCAGACCCGACGCAGGACGCCTCCGTTGACGAGCTGGAGCGCGCCGGTCACCCCGTGGTTCGCATTGTGGTCGACGATCCATACGATCTTGGAGAGGAGTTTTTCCGTTGGGAGTTCGCCACTGCAGTGGCCGGCTCGATCCTCGGCATCCACCCATTCGATCAGCCGGACGTGGAAGCCAGCAAGATCGCGACCCGAAAGCTGACCGACGAATACGAGAAAAGCGGGGCGCTTCCGCGGGAGACGCCGATCTTCACGGGGAACGGGATCAAGCTCTTCACGGATGAGAAGAATGCGGCTGTACTAGCGAAATCGGTGAACGGCACGCCCACGCTGGCGGGATATCTCGAGGCGCATCTCAAGCGGCTAAACGAGGGAGACTATTTTGCACTTCTGGCATACATAGAGATGAACGAGGCGCACGAGCGGGACTTGCAGGAGATCCGTCAAGGCGTCCGCGATATCAGGCGGGTTGCCACGTGTCTCGAATTCGGGCCGCGCTTTCTGCACTCAACGGGGCAGGCCCACAAGGGTGGCCCGAACACGGGGGTGTTCCTGCAGATCACGTGCGATGACGCCGTCGATTTGCCCGTGCCGGGACGGAAGTACACCTTTGGTGTGATCAAGACGGCCCAAGCACGAGGAGATTTCGAGGTTCTGGTGGAGCGCGATCGCCGCGCGCTGCGCGCGCATCTCGGCGCCGACGTGGCTGCTGGCCTGGTCACACTTCGGGTCGCCCTCTTGGCGGCACTGGGTCGCGACCGGGCAACCGTCTGACCCGCGCAGCTAGGAATGGATCGCCGCCGACGATCAAGGACCGTCCTCTTGTGGAATTAGAGCCGGTGATCTGGACGAAAACGATACCAGTCACGACGGGAGGAGCTCACGCGGTGAGGCGACTTTTGTGGACAAGCTGCTCTCCGCGATGCGGTACGAATTCGGCGGCCACGTGGAGAGACCCGCGGGCTGAGCGCAGCGAGCAGTGCCTGGCGCCGGTAAAGCGATCGGAGGTCACATGTGAAGATCGAAATTTATCCTGATGACGATGTTGTCGCCGGTAAAGGGGCCGCAATCATCACAGCCGAGATGCGCGCGGTCGCGAGTTTGCGCGGCTATACGCTCGCGCGTGGTGTCGATACCGCCCTGGGATATTTTCGAACACCAGACACAGGTCTATCAGGACAGCGTGCGGCCGCCAGATATGATCGCGCGCGTCGCAGTGGAGCCAGGCATCGACGCCGTTACATGGGCAGGTCAGGCCGCGTCACCGGCATGAAGACATTCGCCCGTCAGCCTCGCTCAAAGAACTTCAACGAAAATTCAGCTTCGAGCACGGAGCGTGTGACGGAGATCGCAAGGAATTGCTTGGCAAGGCTAAGAAGAGAAGAGCTGAAGCGTCATCCGAGCATGGGACTTTAATACGATGACCAAGACAACCGATATCGTGTTCCTATTCGACGTCGATAACACGCTCATCGACAACGATGGCGTGCAGGCGCATCTTAGAGAGTACCTAGAGCAGACATATGGGATCGTCGCTCGCGACAGGTACTGGGAAATCCTTGAAGAATTGCGGAACGAGTTGGGATACGTTGATTACCTGGGTGCGTTGGAGCGCTTTCGGATCGAGGCGATGCATCGCCCAGAGGTGCTCCGCATGTCGAGCTGGTTGGTCGATTACCCGTTCGCCGACCGTTTGTATCCCGGCGCTCTGGATGCCGTGAGATATGTGCAGCAATGGGGGACCGCCGTCATCCTATCGGACGGCGATGCCGTGTTCCAACCGCGCAAAGTGGAACGGTCCGGCCTATGGCAAGCATTCGATAACCGTGTCCTCATCTACGTCCACAAGGAGCAGGAGCTTGATGACGTCGAGCGTCTCTATCCTGCCGATCACTACGTGTTGATCGACGACAAGTTGCGAATACTAACTGCGGTGAAGAAAATCTGGAGGGAACGAGTCACCACAGTATTTCCCAAACAAGGTCATTATGCATTCGATCCGAAAGTTCTGGCCGAACATCCGCCTGCGGACATCGAGCTCGGCAAGATCGGTGATCTAATCACTTGCGATCTTTCCACATTCCTAAAGAAGCGCACCGCATCCCCAGTAGGAG
The DNA here is from genome assembly GCA_046727735.1 of Pseudomonadota bacterium. Taxonomy (GTDB): domain Bacteria; phylum Pseudomonadota; class Alphaproteobacteria; order Rhizobiales; family Xanthobacteraceae; genus AP-16. The sequence continues at coordinate 5,978 of JBKPDF010000044.1, forward strand.
GACTTGATCAACCATGGTTGGAGGGGTCGCGGCCCCCCGAAAGAAGAAGTCGGTAATCGTCCGATGCGCCGAACACGAGCGCGGCGACACCTCAACGGGCGCATCTACACCGGGGTGGTAAGGGGCCAATCGCTCCAATGCTTGGGAGGAGAAGAATGCGAAATCTCGGATCGACGCTCGGCTCGCTCCTGCTCGGCCTCGTTGCGGCATCGCCGACACTGGCCGCCGCGCCAGTCGATACTGACGCCAGCAATGGTGGCGCTGGCTGACGGGGTTGCTGCCGGCCTACGCCATCGTGTTACTGCTGAGTGATACCCAGTCCTTCGAAATGGGCCTCACGAAGCAGCGGTTCGGACCGATTACGGAAGTGCGCCTGGAACTCAATTACGATACCGGGACACGGGGGACCGGCTGCTCGATCGCGTCCACGATGACCGTCTCGGCTGCAGCGTCGGCCTGCTGCGACGGCTCGGGCGCCTTTACGGGCGCCTTCTTCGTCACCGTCCGCTTCGTTTTGGCCCTGGTCACCCGCTTTTTAGACGCGGTCTTGGCAGCAACGCGCTTGGCCACCTTCGTCCGGGCTGCGCGTTTGAGCGCTCTGCCGCGTTTTGACGTTGCCTTGCGTGCCGCGCCGCGCTTCTTCCGCTGAGCCATGGCTGCCCCCTATGATTAAAGCTGCTGATCTCACCCACCGCTGAGCAAAGCTCCAGTGCCATTTGAACCCGTATGGCTCGTTGATGCAAAAGGGAGGACACGGAATCCCCAGAATAAGTGATCGCTAGGGTATGACCGGCATCATGAAGAGCGAGCCCACGCCATCCGATCGCAAGGTGCTCACCGGATTGGTCGAGCGCGTCACCTACCAGAACGCCGAGAACGGCTTTTGCGTCCTGCGGGTCAAGGCCCGTGGCCACCGCGAGCTGGTCACCTTGGTCGGCCATGCCGCCGCGATCTCGGCCGGGAATGGATTACAGCCTCCGGCAGCTGGATTAACGACCGAACCCACGGTCAGCAGTTCAAAGCCCGCTTCCTCAAGACCTCTGCACCCACCTCAGTCGAGGGCATCGAGAAGTATCTCGCCTCCGCGGCATTGGCCCGGTCTATGCCAAGAAGCTCCTGAGGGCCTTCGGTGAGAAGGTGTTCGACGTCATCGAAGCGGAGCCGGATCGTCTGCGCGAGGTAGACGGCATCGGTCCAGTACGAGCGGGGCGCATCACGGCCGCCTGGGTCGAGCAGAAGGCGGTCCGCGAAATCATGGTTTTCCTGCACAGCCATGGCGTCGGCACGGCGCGGGCGGTGCGCATCTACAAGACCTACGGCGGTGATGCCGTGCAGGTCATGTCGGAGAATCCCTATCGCCTGGCCCGCGACATCCGTGGGATCGGGTTCAAAACCGCCGATGCCATTGCGATGAAACTCGGCATCGACAAGACCGCCATGGTTCGGGTGCGCGCCGGCATCTCGTATGCGCGACCGAGGCGATGGACGAGGGCCATTGTGGTTTGCCGACCGACGACCTTGTGCCGTTGGCCGGAAAGCTTCTCGAGGTTCCTCAGGAGCTGGTCCGCGCGGCTCTCGATCTCGAGTTGGCTGACGGCGTGGTTATCGCCGACACGGTCAGCGACAAGCCCTGCGTCTTCCTGGCTGGCCTGTACCGGGCGGAGCGCGGCATCGCCGAGCGACTCCTGCAGCTGGGGACCGGCCTGCTGCCCTGGCCCTGGATTGATCCGGCGAAGGCGATCCCTTGGATCGAGCAACGCACCGGCCTGGTTTTCGCCGAAAGCCAGAGATCGGCCGTCGCGCTAGCGCTCACCTCCAAAGGCTGGTGATCACGGGGGGGCCGGGCGTGGGCAACGACCCTCGTCAATGCGATCCTGCGCATTCTCTCGGCAAAGGGCGTAAGGCTCCTGCTGTGTGCTCCCACCGGACGTGCAGCCGCGCATGAATGAGGCCACCGGCTTTGAGGCCAAGACCATCCACCGCCTGCTCGAAGTCGATCTCCGGACCGGCGGCTTCCGGCGGGATAGCCAGAACCCCCTCGACTGCGACCTGCTCGTCATCGACGAAACATCCATGGTCGATGTGCTGCTGATGCATGCGCTGCTTAAGGCGGCGCCCAACACGGCGGCCTTGCTGATTGTCGGGGACGTCGATCAGTTGCCTTCGGTCGGTCCCGGCCAGGTGCTCGCCGACATGATCGCGATGCGGCCGTGCCGGTAGTGCGCTTGACCGAGGTGTTTCGCTAGGCGGCCAGAAGCCAGATCATCGTGAACGCGCACCGTATCAACGGCGGCGTCTTTCCCGATCTGCGCAAGCCGGAGAGCAAGAGCGACTTCTATTTTGTCGAGGCGGATGATCCCGAAGCCGCGGTCCCCCGCATTGTCGAGCTGGTAAAAACCCGCATCCCGTGCCGCTTCGGCCTCGATCCAGTCCGCGATATCCAGGTGCTGTGCCCGATGAACCGGGGCGGTGTCGGTGCGCGCTCGCTCAACATCGAACTGCAGGCGGCTTTGAATCCGGCCGGCGAACGCAAAGTGGAAAGATTCGGCTGGGTTTTTGCGCCCGGCGACAAGGTCATGCAGACCGAGAACGATTACGACAAGGAGGTTTTTAACGGCGATATCGGCTATGTCGTGAATGTCGACCCTGACGCGGGCGAGCTCACTGCCAGCTACTGCCATTGATGGGTCATCTGGCTGGCCTTCCTTGGCAGTTACCCCGTGATATGTTCCACCCGGCTAAACACTAAGTCGCTGCGACGGCGTTTCTTCCGTTCCTCGGCCTCATTTGAAACGGCCTCGAAGGCGCTCGAAGCCAAAACGTCCCGGCCGCAGTCTAGCGGCCCTTGGCGGGCTACGCGAACTACTTTTCGTCGATCCAGCCGACCCGGGCGCGGGCTTTCATGATGAGGGCTCCGCACTCGTCGCGCGAGAGCCCGAAGCCGTCGAGTACGCCGGGGTGGCGCGTGGCCGTGCCGCTTGTGTGCTCGACCCATCCATGCAGATCATCGGTGGCGCATCCGGCGAGATCCTCAACCGTCTTGATGCCGTTCTTGCCCAAGGCAACCAGCATTGGCGGGCTGAGCCCGGCAATTTCGCTCAGCGCGGCCTCGACGCCCGGCTCCCGGCACCTGGAACTGGGCGCGTCCTCGGTGCGATCGACGGGAACGTCCGCCTTTTGCGCTTGAGCGGGCTTGCTAGCCTTTCGCAACCAAAAGAACATGGCCGTCTCATCTCATGCTCGCGGCTGGGCGCGTGAAGGCCCCGTTGGAGAGGCCGGCCCTTTTTGAGAATTCAAATCGTCCATGGTTAATGGGCCGTTAAATTGGAGTACCTTGCCGCATAAAGTCTTGATGCACGGCAGAGCCCGTGGGGTACTTGCTGGGCGGGCGCAGATTTGCAATCGATGGCGAGCCCTCGGCAATGGCCCGGGATTTCGGGGCCTGCTTGCGCCGCTCTGAACCCGTTAACGCCCAAATACCCTGAAGGGAAAGTACGATGATCAATAGATCGCCCCTGCGTGCCGTCTTGGCTGTGATCCTGGTAGGCGGTTTGGTCGCCGGTTGCGGCTACAACACAATCCCGACGCTCGAAGAGCAGGCCAAAGCTCGTTGGGGTGACGTCCAGAACCAATATCAGCGCCGCGCCGATCTCATTCCCAACCTAGTGGCCACCGTGCAGGGCTACGCGAAGCAGGAGAAGGACGTGCTCACCTCGGTCGTTGAAGCCCGCGCCAAGGCCACGCAGGTAAAGGTCGATGCGTCCCAGCTCACCGATCCGGACAAGCTCAAGCAATTCCAGGACGCGCAGAATCAGTTGTCCGGTGCGCTCGGCCGGTTGCTCGCGATCACTGAAAATTACCCGGATCTGAAATCCAATGCCAATTTCCTTGCGCTGCAATCGCAACTCGAGGGAACCGAGAACCGCATTGCGGTGTCGCGGCGGGATTACATCGAGGCGGTACGCTCCTATAACACCGCGCTGCGGACGTTTCCGACTCTCCTCTGGGCCAAGACGGTCTTCTCCGGCAGCAAACCGATGGCAGAATTCGCGGCGGCCGAGAGCGCACAGTCGCCCCCTCAAGTAAAGTTTTGAGGCGGCATTTCCGGTCCCGCCGATGACGCTTCGGCCTCGCTTTCTCTCCGCGCCGGCGAATAGATGGCGCTGGCCCAGCCGGGTCACGATTCTCGCGATCTTTTGCCTGGCTGGTGTTGCCCATGCCCTGGACCTGCCGGCGCTCACGGGTCGCGTGGTCGATCAGGCCAACGTCATCCCGGCGCCGAACCAGAGCGCGATCGAAGGCAAGCTGAAGGACCTCGAGGATAAGTCGGGGATTCAGCTGGTCGTGGCTACCGTGAACTCATTGCAGGGAAACGACGTCGAGACATTCGCCAATGAGCTCTTTCGCCACTGGAAGCTCGGGGAATCGAAGAAGGACAACGGCGTTTTGCTGCTCGTCGCGCCCAAGGAGCGCAAGGTCCGTATCGAAGTCGGTTATGGCCTCGAGGGCACGCTTACGGACGCATTGTCGAACGTCATCATCACCGGCGCGATCGTCCCGCGCTTCAAGGCCAATGACTATGCCGGCGGGATTGAGCGCGGCCTCGACGGGATCATCTCCGTCCTGACAACCGATGCTGCGGAATGGCAGCCGCGAGCGAGAGTTCGTACCGACGAGCGACATACCGTCGTGGATCAACTGGGGCCGCTGATCTTCCTCGCTCTGGTGATCTTCATTCTTCGTTTCATGCTGGGGCACGCGCGTGCACGCCCGACCCGCTGGATACGCGGCGGCGGCCTGCCGATATTCATTCCCTATGGTGGCTCGTCCTGGGGCGGCTCGTCCGGATCGAGCTGGGGCGGTGGTTCATCCGGCGGAGGGTTTGCGGGCGGCGGTGGCTCATCGGGAGGAGGCGGAGCATCGGGAAGCTGGTGATGCCGATCAGCAGGGAAGATTATGAGGCGATTGCCGCCGCCATCCGGTCCGCCGAGCAGCGGACGTCAGGGCAGATCGTCTGCGTGCTCAGGCGTTCGTCCTCGGAATATTTCTACGTGCCCGTGCTCTGGGCTGCGCTCGTGGCGCTGATCACACCGTGGCCGTTGATCGTATTCACGCAATGGAGCGTGCAGCGGATTTTCCTGGCCCAAATCGCTGTCTTCGCGGTAGCTGTGTTGGTATTGTCATGGCCGCCGCTGCGCATGGCCTTGGTGCCGCGGGCCGTGCGTCGAGCCCGGGCGCATCGTGCGGCCATCGAGCAATTCTTCGCACGTGGTCTCACGCTGACTGAAAGTCGCACAGGCGTGTTGATTTTCGTTTCGTTAGCCGAGCGTTACGCCCGGATCATTGCCGATGAAGGTATTGCCGCCAAAGTGAGCAATCGCGAGTGGCAATCAGCCGTCGATGCATTGACGGCGCATATGCGCGATGGGCGAATCGCGCAAGGATTTATCGCCGCCATCGAATGCTGCGGAGCGGTGCTGGCTACCCACGCTCCCGCGACCGATACAGGAGACGAATTGCCGAACCGCATCTACGTGATGTAGGGCGGGCACAAAGCGATTATTCGTGGGCGCCAGTATGGCAAGCGACCTGGTAAAGAAATTACCTCGGATAATATTCCATTATCAGAACCAACTCGGCGGCAATTTGGCACGGTTTGATCTGCGAGAGTCCGCTTTGGCTCCTAAGCGCGTCCGCTTCCGGCCACTGCCTTGAGGTAAGCCGAGATTGGCATCCGCTACTTTACCATTCAGAGGAAGCTCTGTTCGCCAGGCGGGCCCACCGCCGCTCATTCTGGCTTCGGTACCATGATGCCCATGGGCTTTGGGAAATCGGGTGGAATCGCGACTTATCCTTGGAGCACGATCTTCTTCCGAAAACCGGTACCCGCTTCTCGGGAATGGTGCTCTACGCAAGATTCGCCAAACCCGGCGCAGGTGACTGATAGAGTGACGCTGTATCATGGTGGAATCGGATTTCGCGCTGTTCGATACGGCCATCGGAAGCTGCGCCATCGCCTGGTGCGAGCGCGGCGTTCTCGGCGTGCAGTTGCCCGAGGGGGACGCGGCGCGCACGCGCGCGCGCATGCGCCGCCGTTTTCCCACGGCGCGCGAGACCTCGCCTCCTGCCCAGGTACAGTGCGCCGTCGACGGCATCGTCGCACTCATCCGCGGCGAGGCGGTGGATTTCTCCGCTGTCGCGCTTGATATGGAATGCGTGCCCGCGTTCCACCGCCGCGTCTATGAGGTGGCGCGCACGATCCCGTGCGGCGCGACCATGACGTACGGTGACATCGCTAAGCGCCTCGGCGTACCGGCGGAGGCGCGCGAGGTCGGCGAAGCGCTCGGGCGCAACCCGTTCCCGATCATCGTGCCGTGCCATCGCGTGCTCGCCGCCGGAGGCAAGCTCGGCGGCTTTTCGGCGCGGGGCGGGGTCGCCACCAAGCGGCGCCTCCTCGCGATCGAGGGCGCTCGGGCGATTGCGGGTCCCGACCTCTTTGACCGCGTCGCGCGCGCCCACTAGCTTGGTTCAACGCAGATTTCCTGACGCCATGGCCGCCATCACGATTGTCGAGCCGACTGTAGGAGGAAAACCCTTTTAATGCCGACCCCACCCCGCGCCGCACGTGTCGCTTTGCCGCGCGGCCCTGATGCCTAGGCCATGATCACTTACCTTTCCGATGATGCAACCAGGCCGGTTGCGCGCGGAAGGCTTTGTCACTCCAGGGCCGCAGAGAAAAGGAGCGAACAATGGCCAAGCAAAGATTATCAGCCGCGACGATCGCGCCCGATGGCTACAAGGCGCTCATCGGGGTGGAGACGTATATACGTCGGTGCGGACTCGAACAGCAGCTGATCGAGCTCGCCAAGATGCGCGCGTCACAGATCAATGGTTGCGCCTATTGCCTCGACATGCACAGCCGCGATGCGCGACGCGCTGGCGAAAGCGAACAGCGGCTGTATTTGCTCGATGCCTGGCACGAAGCCTCAGTTTACACGCCGCGCGAGCGTGCGGCGCTGGCATGGACCGAGGCGGTCACGCGGATTGCCGACACGCATGCACCGGACGATGCCTATGAGGCGTTACGAACTTGCGTCGGCTCGCGTCGGCAAGGCCAGCTGGGCCAAGGAGCACGGCTATCCGCACGAATTGGAGCTTCAGGATGGGCCTTGCATCCTCGTCGCTCACAGCTATGGCGGAACCATCATCACCGAGGTGGGCGTCGATCCGCACGGGACCGCCCTCGTCTAGATCGCGTAACGCGCTTTCACCCGCCGCATGGTGCGGCGCAACCGAGGGCGACAAATGACTAAGATAGTCCTACGCAACCACCCGAACACCAGAGGCGGAATGACCTACTCTTGCGCCCTGTGCTACGGCCAGACGGGAAAACAGAGTTATCATTTCGTACTGCCAGACCCCGACGGCCGCATTGTGTGCGATGAGTGCGCCGAAAAACCCGAGAGTATCAACGAGAAAATGCTTAAGGCGGCTGCGACCCTGCGTGCCCAGGCGGAATGGCTGGCAGCGACGGCCAATAACACTCAGTACGCCACCGAGGTTGTGCGGATCCCAGTTCAATGGGTCCCCGGTCCTTCTGGCGGCTATACAATCTATGCCGACGTTGAGGACAAGTTTCCGAATTGGATGCGCGAACGGGTTGGGTTGCCGGAATTTAATCCAAAGGAGTTTTAGGCCTTGTCGTCGACGACCACCGTCCCACGTTCAAGGTTAGCGAGCAGTTCGCTACTGTAGGCAGCGTTGCGCCAAATCATCGGCGGCTAGGCATGTAACAAGGCCGCCCACTGCGCTGACAAGCGTGATGAACTCGCGCCGTCTCATGGGCTCCTCTCAGCCCGAGAAATGCCGCGTTGTGCATCACAGTAAACTGGGGCGGCCGATGTCTCAGATGGGTCAAAGTCGGCCCTCGGGCTATCTCTACGACACTTCCGTGCTTTGCCGCCGTTAGCGGAACTCCAACCGCCCGCCGCGGATGTCTCAGGCGTGCCAAAAGACGACATCATCCTGGTGACGCAACAAAGCGTGCTCCTAGTTGCGGCTTGCCGTGAAACCAATTGACACGGCAACTGGCGGTCTCGCGAGCCGCCAAGGTCGGCGTATGCCGAAGCCGACATCTAAACTCGATTTGCGGGGTGCTGCTTGACTCGCCGCAACCCCGCCGGTGAAACGCAAGCCGGCAATCCCGCGCCGCAAGGCGGCAAGCCCGAATCAGCAAGCATGGGACGGGCACTCCCTGCGGCATGGCTTTGCCGCCCACCTTCTTGAGAGCGGCACTGACATCCGGACCATCCAAGTCATGCTCGTTCATAGCCACCTGAGACGACAGCGTGTTACGCTCAGGTCGCGATCGGGTTGATCGCAGGGACGCCGAGCCCATTTGATCGGCTCTCGCTAAATAGCCTCAAGCGTGAGCGAACTACCTGCTTCACCGATTCGACTGCGAACGGCAGGATCTTGTAAGGCACGACCTCGTGGGGCCGTTTGACCAAGCCGTCCTCCAAGCCACGTCTCCATGCAACCCGCAGTTCAGTGTTGATGTGGACGATATTGATCCCAGCAGCGATCGCCTTCCGCAAATCCTCGTCGTCGGTTCCCGATCCGCCGTGTAGGGTTAGTGGCACCTGCGCCGCATTCTTGATCTGAGCGATTCTTGGAATATCTAAACGCTTCCTCATTTGTCCCTGTACCATGCCCCTCAGCATGCCGTGCATGTTCCCCACCGCCGGAGCCAGAATATCGACTCCAGTGGATTCAACATACTGCTTCGCTTCTACAGGAGTTGTTAGACCCTTCGACAGGTCGGGAACCTCATCATGTATTTCAGAGCCGGTTCCGATGTCGCCGATCTCTCCCTCGACAAGGAGGTCAGCATTGATTGTTTTGAGGGCTTCGACCGCCTCTTTGGTTTGGCGCACGTTTTGCTCGAACGGCAGTGCGGAAAGATCGAAGACAATGGTATCAAACCCTGCCCTGGCTGCTTCTATAGCCTTCGCTAGGGAATGCGTATGATCTGCGTTAAGAAAGATCGGGAAATCGAATTCCTCCCGTAGACTTCGCACCAGAGTCGCAATTTGACGGACACCCATCAACTCGCGTTCGCCCTCGGACGCACCAACCAACACCGACACCTTCAGCTCTTGGGCAGAAGTAAACACTGCCTTCAATAAACACCGAATCGGCGATGTTGAAATGGCCGATGGCCACTTCAGTTTTCTGCGTCTGCTCTAAAACATCCCGTAAGGCTTGCATGTAATGTTCCTTCCCGTAGATCGTAGCGACCCACATCCTCCTCTCGCAAGATTCCGTTAGAGGCCGCTGGTCCGCTCTTGCAACCGGCGTGGGGCATCCCAGGTTGCTTCCGTGGTCGGAATGAGCGCGCGTGACGAGCGCCAATCGTTACTGTAAGCGCGCTCTGGCTCGACCCCCAGACCGCCACCCCTCGAGTGGGCAACCACACCATTACGGGCAGCATGCTGCAGTCTCAAGGGGCCGGCAATTTCCGGATCCGGCGCGAACCAACACACCAGTCGCAGAAAGGACTGGCATTCTGCTGAGAACCAAGCCTTAATGTCGTCGTCCCGGGGTGACGGCGCTCCTGGGATCTTGCCCGTCGGCATGGTGTCGAAGCGGGGCTGTCGTGACCGACGACCCAGAGCTCTCCGTGATTGGATCGCACCGTGTTGGAGGCAGATCAAGCGGAGATCGGCGACGTTCGGACAACCCCCGTCGTGTTGGGGGTCTCGGGCCGCGGGAACACGACGATCGCAACGGCGCTCGTCCAACAACTCGCGTTGCAAGCTCCGGGGCTCGGCGCCCCACGCTTCCGCGGGGCCGGCGGAGACTGAAGCACAAGCAGCCTCACGTCGTTCCCGCGGAGAGCGTCCGTGCCGGCGCAGCCGCGCAAGCCGACCTGCCGCTCGCCATCGAAGACTACGCACTGATCGGAGACTGCACGAGCGCCGCTCTCGTTGGCCGTAACGGATCCATCGACTGGCTGTGTTGGCCGCGCTTCGACAGCAGCGCCTGCTTTGCGGCGCTGCTCGGCACATCCGACCACGGGCGGTGGCGCATCCACCCCGCTGATCCCGCACCGCATGTCAGTCGTGCGTACCGTGATGGCACCATGGTGCTGGAGACAGTCTTCAGTACCAGGGACGGGCGGATCGCAGTGATCGACTTCATGCCGCGTGGCCACGGCAACTCGTCGGTCGTCCGGCTGGTCGAAGGACGAGCCGGCAAGGTCACGATGCGTCTGCATCTAAAGTTGCGGTTCGACTACGGCTCCTCGATCCCCTGGGTCACCAGACTCGAAGACGATTCCGGCCTCAGTGCCATTGTCGGACCTAATCGGGTGGTGTTGCGAACACCGGTCGAGCTGCGCGGCGACAACCTCGCAACCGTCGCCGAATTCAGCGTCGCCGCGGGCGAGCGCGTTCCGTTCGTGCTGACCCATGGTCCGTCGCATCTTGCAGTACCCGACGCCCTGGACTGGCAGGCTGCACTGCGACAGACAGAAGATGGCTGGCGAAGGTGGTGTGGGCAGTGCTCCTACCACGGGCCTTGGAAGGACGCGGTGCACCGGTCGCTGCTCACCTTGAAGGCGCTTACTGATGCTGCCACCGGTGGCATCATCGCTGCGCCCACCACGTCGCTGCCTGAGCACCTCGGCGGCGCGCGCAACTGGGACTATCGCTACTGCTGGCTGCGCGACGCCACGCTGACACTGATGGCACTGATGTCCGCCGGATACCGCGACGAGGCGCGTGCCTGGCGTGACTGGCTGTTGCGCAGCGCCTCGGGAAGTCCCGAGCAGATCCAGATAATGTACGGGGTTGCCGGCGAGCGACAACTCAACGAATGGGAGGTGCCATGGCTGCCCGGTTATGAAGGCTCCGCGCCAGTGCGCATTGGCAACGCAGCCTCCAACCAGCTGCAGCTCGACATCTACGGAGAGCTCCTTGACGCCCTCTGCCAGGGGCGGCATGACGTTCTCGCTCCCGCGCCATCCGGGTGGGCGCTGCAAGAGCGGCTGATCGAGCACCTGCTGCAGATCTGGGAGCAACCCGATGAGGGCATCTGGGAAGTGAGAGGCGGTCACCGCCAGTTTACCTTTTCCAAGGTCATGGCTTGGGTGGCGCTGGATCGAACGGTGCGCGACGCGGAGCGCTTCAAGTTGCACGCACCCATCGACCGCTGGCGGCAGGTTCGCGACCAGATACATGCCACGATTTGCTCGCAAGGATTCAACCAGAGCCTCAATGCGTTTACGCAGAGCTTCGGCAGCAGCGAACTCGATGCGAGCCTGCTGCGGCTCCCGATCGTGGGCTTCCTGCCGGCCGATGATCCGCGCGTGCGCGGCACCATCGCGGCGATCGAGCGGGAGCTGGTGTCCGATGGCTTCGTCTTGCGCTATCGGAGCGAGACCGATGTTGACGGTCTGGCGCCGGGAGAAGGCGCCTTCCTCCCCTGTACATTCTGGCTTGCCGACGCTTACATTTTGCAGGGCCGCAATGGCGAGGCACGCGCCTTGTTCGAACGCCTGATGGCAGTTCGCAATGATGTTGGGCTGCTTGCTGAAGAGTATGTTCCCCACGCGCGGCGGCAGGTTGGAAACTTCCCGCAGGCCTTTTCGCATCTCGCTCTCATTGGGACGGCGTTGAGCCTCCACGACACCACCGGCCCCCTGCAAAAGCGCGGGCGAAGATCCATGTCGGGATGACTGTCGGAATCATGGAGACGATATGTCGCAGACTATTGCGACCATTCGCGGGTCACGCTGCGCGATTGCGACGGGTCGCGCGGCAGCGGAACCTAACCAGGAGCCCTCGCCCTCATCACTCCGTAGGGAGGCGGTGATAAGATGAGACCAACCGGGAAGCTCCATGATCTCGGCCAGAGCCTCTGGCTCGATAACGTCACCCGCGAGTTGCTGAACAGCGGCACCCTGCAGCGTTACATCGACGATCTGTCGGTAACGGGGCTCACCTCAAACCCCACGATCTTCGATCACGCCATCAGAAACAGCGCGGCCTATGATGAGGACATTGCCCGAAGAGCGCCCTCAGCAAAGTCGGGAGAGCAACTCTTCTTCGAACTGGCGCTGGCGGATCTGATCCGAGCCGCCGAGCTGTTCCATCCTATCTTCGCGCGAACCGACGGGGTCGACGGCTGGGTGTCGCTCGAGGTTTCACCCCTCCTCGCCCATGATACGGAGAGCACGCTTCGGGCCGCGCGCAACCTGCATGAGCAGGGCGGCAAGCCCAATCTTTTCATCAAGATTCCCGGAACCCGGGAAGGTCTGCCCGCCATCGAGGCGGCGATCTTCGCTGGGGTTCCGGTCAATGTCACCCTGCTGTTCTCGCGCGAGCAATACCTTGCGGCGGCCGACGCCTATCTGCGAGGCGTCGAGCGGCGCATCACGGCGGGGTTCAATCCGGCGGTCGCGTCGGTCGCGTCACTGTTTGTTAGCCGCTGGGACGTTGCCGTCGCCCGCAAGATTCCCGCCGAGCTGACCAACCGGCTTGGCATTGCCGTCTCCCAGCACACCTATCGAGCCTATCGCGAGCTGCTCGCCTCGACGCGCTTCCAGCGGGCCGCCAACGCCGGCGCGCGAGCACAGCGCCTGCTCTGGGCAAGCACCGGCACCAAGGACCCGAAAGCCCCCGATATCCTCTATGTGAAAGCTCTCGCGGCACCGTTCACCGTCAACACCATGCCGGAGCAAACGCTCAAAGGCTTCAGTGACCATGGCGAGGTCGGCGAGATCCTCGCACCAGACGGAGGTGACTGCGAGAGGGTCTTGGCCGGATTCGCCAAGGCGGGAATCGACGTCGATGCGCTGGCCGCCCAGCTGCAGGACGAAGGGGCCGCTTCCTTCGTCAAGTCCTGGAACGACCTGATGGCCTGCATCGACGCCAAGAGCACGCAAATCCGCAAGGCCGGATGACGCGGCGGGTTGCGGCGCAACGTGCAGCGGAGCGCGCGAGGAACAGCAGATGAGTGTCCGAGCTTTGCGCCTGCGCCGCTCCTGGGCAACGCTTGGGAGTCATTGGGAGAAGATCAAGGGCCTCCACCTACGGAAGCTCTTCGCCGAGGATCCTAAGCGTGGGGAGCGGATGGCAGTCGAGGCCACGGGGATCTATCTCGACTATTCCAAAAACCGCATCACCGACGAGACCTTGAAACTATTGCTTCAGCTGGCGGAGGAGTCAGGGTTGCGGGAGCGCATCGATGCGATGTTCCACGGCGACAAGATCAATGTCTCGGAGAACCGCGCAGTCCTTCACGTCGCGCTGCGCGCGCCGCGCGGCGCTTCCATCCTGCACGACGGGAAGAACGTGGTGCCCGCCGTCCATGCCGTTCTCGACAAGATGGCCGATTTCTCCCGGCGTCTGCGTAGCGGCGTCTGGAAGGGCCATACGGGGCAGCGCATCCGTAATGTGATCAACATCGGCATTGGCGGATCGGATCTCGGGCCGGTGATGGCGTACGAGGCGCTCAAGCATTACAGTGACCGGACCATTACCTTTCGCTTTGTGTCCAACATTGATGGCACGGACTTCGCCGAGGCGGTGCGCGATCTCGATCCCGCGGAGACAATGTTCATCGTCTCCTCCAAGACCTTCACTACGCTCGAGACGATGACCAACGCGCGTAGCGCGCGCGACTGGCTGCAGGCCGGTCTCGGCGGCGCAGAAGCCGCCATCGGCAAGCATTTCGTGGCCGTCTCGACCAATGCCGCAGAGGTGGCGAAATTCGGCATCGACACCACCAACATGTTCGGCTTCTGGGACTGGGTCGGTGGGCGCTATTCCATGGATTCGGCTATCGGCCTATCGACCATGTTGGCGATAGGACCCGATCATTTTCGCGCCATGCTGGATGGCTTCCATCAGATGGATGAACATTTCCGCACGACGCCGTTCGCTCGCAACCTGCCGGTTCTGATGGGCTTGCTTGCCGTTTGGTACAACAACTTCTTCGGTGCCCAAACCGTCGCCGTCCTCCCGTACGAGCAATATTTGAAGCGGTTCCCCGCCTATCTCCAGCAGCTGACGATGGAAAGCAATGGCAAGCATGTGACGCTCGGCGGCAGCCAGGCCGACTACGACACCGGACCGATCTATTGGGGCGAGCCGGGGACCAACGGTCAGCACTCGTTCTATCAGCTGATCCATCAGGGCACGCGGCTGATTCCTTGCGATTTCATTGGCTTTGCCAGGACGCTCAACCCCGTCGGAATGCATCACAACATGCTGCTCGCCAACGTCTTCGCCCAAGCGGAGGCTCTGGCGTTCGGAAAGACTGGGGAGGCGGTCAAGGCCGAGGGTACGCCGGACTGGCTCGTCCCACACCGGGTATTCGAAGGCAATCGTCCCTCCAACACCCTTCTACTGGACCGCCTGACGCCCGCCGCTCTCGGCACATTGGTCGCGCTCTATGAGCACAGCGTCTTCACCCAGGGCGCCATCTGGCAAATCGATTCCTTTGATCAGTGGGGCGTGGAGTTGGGCAAGGTTCTGGCCCAGCGGATCATTCCACAGCTCGAAAGTGCGACGGAGCCTCGGCTCGAACATGATAGCTCGACCAACGCGCTGATCCGGCGTTACCGGAAACTCAAGAAATCTGACTGATATCTGAGGGAGGACCGGCTCGTGCAATTAGGAATGATCGGCCTTGGCCGCATGGGAGCCAACATGGTCCGCCGGCTCCTCGGCGACGGTCATGGATGCGTGGTGTTCGATGTATCCACGAAGGCGGTCGAGGCGATGGCCGCCGAAGGAGCCATCGCCGCCTCCTCTCTCGCGGATCTCGCCAGGAAATTGGCGAAGCCCAGGGCGCTCTGGCTGATGGTCCCGGCGGGCATCGTGGATCAAACCATCGCCGATGTGCAGACTCATCTCGAGCGCGGCGATATTCTGATCGACGGCGGCAACTCTTATTACGTCGACGATATCCGCCGCGCCAAGGAGCTGACCTCCAGAGGCGTGCACTACGTCGACGTCGGCACCAGCGGCGGCGTATGGGGGCTGGAGCGTGGCTATTGCATGATGATCGGGGGTGAGGAGGCGAGCGTGCGGCATCTCGATCCCATCTTCAAGACGTTGGCGCCTGGCGCAGGCGATATCCCGCGTACCCCCGGGCGCGAGAAGCTCGGCGGCACCGCCGAGCTCGGTTATCTGCACTGCGGAGCGAACGGCGCCGGTCACTTCGTCAAGATGATCCACAACGGCATCGAGTACGGCATCATGGCCGCCTATGCCGAGGGAATGGGCATCCTGCGCCACGCCAACATCGGCGCGCAGCACCAAGCAATCGACGCGGAAACGACGCCGCTGCGGAACCCGGAGCTCTATCGCTACGATCTCGATCTGCGCGACATTGCCGAAGTGTGGCGGCGCGGCAGCGTCATCGCGTCATGGCTCCTGGATCTCACGGCAACCGCGCTGACCGAGGACCCGCAACTGGCGAATTTCGCCGGGAAGGTGTCTGACTCGGGCGAAGGGCGCTGGACGATCAAGGCCGCGATCGACGAAGCAGTGCCGGTACCCGTGCTTTCGAATGCGCTCTACGAACGTTTCAGCTCACGCGGCGAGTCGACCTTTGTGGACAAACTGCTCTCCGCGATGCGCTACGAATTCGGCGGCCACGTGGAGAAATCCGCGGGCTGAGCACAGGAATGAAAACAATCAGCGTGGGCCAGCGCAGGTCTTATCAGATCTTTCCATTGGATGTCGATGGGCGCGAACCCGGATCGGAGTCAATGCGTGAAGATTGAAATCTATCCCGATGAGGATGTGGTCGCCGCTAAGGCGGCGGCGATCATCGCCACCGAGATGTGCGCGGCCGTGAGTTCGCGCGGACGCTTCATTATGGCGGTCAGCGGCGGCCGCACGCCGTGGCTGATGCTGCGTTCGCTGGCCGAAAAGCAGTTTCCCTGGGAGCATGTGCACGTCTTTCAGGTGAACGAACGGGTAGCGCCCGCGGCCGATCCCGACCGAAACCTCTCTCATTTGCGCAAAAGCCTGCTCGATCATGCGCCGCTACCGGCCGACCACATGCACGCCATGTTGGTCGAAGCGGCGGATCTCGAGCGCGCGGCCGAGCAATACGCCCAGACGATGCGCGACCGTCACGCGTTCGTCAGGATCGAGCCTTGGTACTCGCCGATCTCGCGCCAAGCGCTGCCGACCTTCGATCGCACCAAATACGCCTCGGCCAATGGTGTCGCGCGCGGCGCTTATGTGATGGCGGACGCCCCGCACGGCCCGCCCGAGGTAATCCTGCTGGCTTCGGGCAGCGAACTATCCCTGGCCGTTGCGGCCTATGAGACGCTGAGCGCCGAAGGTATTCGCTCCCGTTTGGTGTCGATGCAGTCGTGGGACCTCTTCGAGCATCAGCCGCAGTCCTATCGGGAAAGTGTCCTGCCGAGTAAGGTGACGGTTCGCATCGCCGTCGAGCAGGGCTCCGTGCTCGAATGGGATCGCTATGTCGGCGCGGCCGGCAAAGTCGTCGGCATGAAGACCTTTGGCGCCTCCGCGCCGCTCAGGGAGTTGCAGCGCAAGTTCGGCTTCGAACCCGAACTGATCGTCACCGCCGCCAGGCAGCTGCTGGGACGCGCGTAGTGGCGTCGATGACGTCGCGAATGGCGTCCCCAGTCGGAAACCACGCTGCTAGCATGGGACCAAACAATGATGGCTGCCACGCTAGATCACCTCACGAAGACAGATCGCGCCGCGGTCGATAACCGCGCTGCGGTGGCACCGCCCTGCGCCATGGTGATCTTCGGCGCCGCCGGCGACCTGACCAAGCGCCTGGTTGTGCCGGCGCTCTACGACCTGGTCAACGCAAAACAGTTACCCGAGGGATTCCGGCTGGTTGGCGTAGACCGAGCCGACAAGACGCAGCAAGCATGGCGCGAAGACCTGACCAGCATGATGAACGAATTCGTTGCCCAGCTTGGCAGCGAGTTCGAGGCCGACCATATCGACCAGACCGCATGGCGATGGCTCACCGACCGCATGAGCTATCTACAGGGCGACCTGAATGATCCCGGCACTTATCGCCGGCTGGGGGAGCATCTGGCGGCGCTGGACCAGACAGCCGATACTGCAGGCAACCATCTCTTCTACCTCGCCGTTGCGGACCGCTTCTTCGGCACGGTGGTCGCTGGATTGGGGGCAGCCGCGCTCGTGACAGAACGGTACGGTCAATGGCGTCGGGTGGTGATCGAAAAGCCCTTCGGTCACGACCTCGCCTCGGCCAAGGCGCTCAATTCTGAGATCCTAAGGACTCTGCAGGAACATCAGATTTATCGGATCGATCATTTCCTGGGCAAGGAAACGGTCCAGAACATCATGGCGCTCCGCTTCGCCAATGGTCTGCTCGAGCCGCTGTGGAATCGCCAGCATATAGACCATATCCAGATCACCGCGGCGGAGACCGTCGGCGTCGAGCGGCGAGGCAAATTCTATGAAAGAGCCGGCGCGCTGCGCGACATGGTGCCCAACCATGTGTTCCAACTGCTGGCAATGACCGCCATGGAGCCGCCGATCTCCTTCGATGCCGATGCGGTCCGGTCCAAGAAGGCGGAGGTCATTGGAGCAATCCATCCGCTGACCCCCGAAGAGGCGCTCGAGAATGCCGTGCGCGGTCAGTATGATGCCGGCCGCCTCCTCGGCAGGCCGGTTTGGGCCTATCGCAACGAGCCCGATGTGGCCCCAGATTCGACTACCGAGACGTTCGTGGCTTGCAAACTCAACATCGACAACTGGCGCTGGGCCGGCGTTCCGTTTTACTTGCGCACCGGCAAACATATGAGCCGCCGCAAGACCGAAATTGCCATCCGCTTCCACCAAGCGCCTTACGCGCTGTTCCGCGGCACGGATGTCGAGCGGATGAATCCCAACTGGATGATCCTGCGCATCCAGCCGGACGAGGGCATCGCGCTCGAATTCGCTGCCAAACGCCCAGGACCGACTATGAAGCTCAGCACCGTCAGCCTGGACTTCGCCTACAGAAACTATTTTAAAACGGCGCCCAACACGGGATACGAGACGCTGATCTACGACTGCATGATTGGCGATGCCACGCTGTTCCAGCGCGCGGACAATATCGAGGTGGGTTGGCAGGCAGTGCAGCCCATCCTGGATGCCTGGGCCAGCAATCCACCGAAGGATTTTCCCAATTATCTCGCCGGCGGCAGCGGCCCGGTTGCGGCTGACGAGCTGTTGGCGCGCGACGCGCGCACATGGCGACCGCTGGACTAGAGCGGAGATGCGCCGCGGAACAACCTTTACATCGATCCCTTGCTCGGAATGACTTCCCGATCTGACTATTCACGATCTCCGGATCGGCCCCCACGAGCTGGATATTCGCTTCTGGCGCGAGACTAAGTTTCGAGTGCTCAACGGTGACCCAAGCGTTGTCGAACGTCGTGACATGGCTCTGAAAGTCACTCAGTTGAGGAGCATGACCGAACCAAGATAAATCGCGCTGGGGACTCAACCAAAATGGTAGATCGCAACGATCGCTCAGGATTCTCCAAGCCGGTCACGCTTGCCATCGATATCGGTGGAAGTCATCTCAAGGCTGGTATCCTCACAGTTTCCGGAGAGATGCTGGCAGATCCCGCCCGCGTCGAGACACCGAAGCCGGCCAAGCCCGATGCAGTCGTCGCGGCACTCGAGGGCCTTTCGCAACAACTCGGGCGGTTTGACCGCGTGTCGATCGGGTTCCCGGGCGTGGTGCGCGGGGATGTTGTGCTGACGGCGCCGAATCTCGGAACCAAGGAGTGGCATGGCTTCAAATTGGGTGCGATCATGGCCGAGAAGCTAGGCAAGCCAGTGCGCATGCTCAATGATGCCAGCATTCAGGGTCTCGGCGTCATCACCGGCCGAGGCCTCGAATGCGTTTTGACAATGGGCACTGGTATGGGCTTCGCGCTATTCCAGGAGGGTCGGATCGCGCCGCATCTGGAATTCAGTCAGCATCCCGTTCGAAAGGGCAAGATTTACGACGAGTACGTCGGCCAAGCTGCGCTCAAAGCTGTTGGTCGCCGGCATTGGAACAGACGCATCCGCAGGGTCATCGATATACTCGAAACCGTAATCAACTATGACATACTTTATATTGGCGGAGGCAATGGGCGGCTCATCGACCCGCCGTTACCTGCCAACGTGAAGATTGTGGCGAACACAGCCGGCATAACCGGCGGCGTTCGACTCTGGGACGAGCGGATGGATCCCGCGTTTGCCGAACAAACAGTTCCATTTAGTGCATAGTAAGCCGGCTGTCATGCTCGATGCGAGGGCATTCTTTCCGAGGATCGAATGAGGCGACACCCGGATGTCGGCTTTGGGTCATGAGCGGCTGTTCGGCCCACTGAAGACCACGTCCGCTTTGCCCTTCAGAACCGACCTGGGTAGCTCGTTCGCATTAGGCCGCTTCGTGCCAACAGCGGACATGCGGTTGCATACGTCCACGGCATCGGTGTGCCAAAAGCGGTCGCAATCGCTACCGTCCTTGGCTTCTGCGCATTGGGCGTCGAGGCCCTGAAGGCGCCCTTGGTATTGGTTCCGATCCACCATATCATTACGCCAGACGAGTACGCACGAGATCAATATGACCTCGCAGAGTATACAAACTGCTTGCATAGACACTTGGCAATTGCAGATGGTTCGCGCGTTGATCTATCAGATCCAGTTTCGTACTCAAAGCGCTACGGTCAATTTCCGTTCCTTGAGCTTCCATCTCGCTCTCGATCGACCTAATCTCGTCATATAGCCGCCTGATCCTGAGTTGCATTATCCAGTCGTACGTCTGCGGCAGGAACTTGAACACGGGGAACAGCAACGCGGCCAATGGGAGTAGCACGACAAGCACCTTCTCGACCAACGTCGCGACCCAGAACGGAAGGTATCCCTGCAGGAATGGCCGTCCCGTTTTATAAAAGCGCAGCGCTTCTTCACTCAGCGGAATATCGATTGATTCGGCTGCGGGAAATTGTCCCGCTTTCTGGAAAATCCCCGGCTGCGAATGAATTTGGACCGCTGCATTAAGCAGTAGGTACTGTAACGCTGGATGCAGATCAGCGCGCACGGCAAGGCTGGCTTTCGGTGCCAACAGCACGACATCACTGGGCGGGCGGTTCGTCAAAAGATCGATAACCCCGGCAGGTAGTACCAACTTGTGTAGAAAAGGATAATTCGCAACGAAGGCATCGGCGTGCTGAAAACTTGAAAGCTCAATGCCTTTGGTCTTCATAAGAGACTGGACTACGGGAGACTCCCAGGCAGTCACGATAAACGCTGCGTCAATATCGCCAGCGATCAACGTAAAACACGGTGCCGAGCGATTCTAGCTCCGGAGCTTCCTTCCTGGTTGTGGTGCCACCCTGTATGAATCCGACGCTTACCCCCGACCGCGGGTCGCGTAGATGTCGCAGATTTTCCATACTGCCGGATGTCGGCAGTAGCTGCAGCCTGACACCTTCTTTCGCCAAGATTTCACGGTAACGGATAGCCAGTTCGTAGTTGGCGTCGCCCTCGGCGCCAGTCGCCATCACTAGCTCACGCGGCGGCAACGTCGTTACGATGAACAAGCTAGCCCCGAAAAATATCGCCACCGTCCCAGCAACTGCAAGATAGCGCCAGAATTTGTAGGCGTAACCTCCAATAATCATCGCGCGTCTATCCTGATTGCTGTCGCGACCTCGTATTGCCGTGTAGAAGGGAGGGCTTCAAAAAATCGCCTCGGAAAGTCGATACTAAGGTCGCCGCTAAGCGCAGAGCGTGTATCGGGCAATGAGAACTCCGCCTCCCGCGCGAGGTCGTCGCAATTGTCGTATTCACCTTCCTTATGGTCAATTCCATGGACCGCGAGGCTTGCTACAAAAATAACTGTTATCAATCGGGCCCGGGTGTCCGCTCGGGGTCTCCCGCGGGCCGCGTCTTCTCATCACCCTTTCTCGCGCTTCCACCATTTTGGCTGCCACCATTTCTCCTTCGGGGGAGCTTTCCATCCCTGTCCGTAATCACGATATAACTGAGCAAACTCCTGGGCTAGTTCGTAACACAGGAGAACCTTGTGATCGGGCGGCAGGAACTGAGCGCCGGAATCCCCGCATGTCGCCGTCTCCAACCCCAATGGACGGGGCCAGGCGTATGCTTCTGCGGCATGGTTGGCGACCATCTCCAGGATTCGGACAGAGCGAAACACCTGTTCGTAGACAGCAAGATCGTCCTTGCCCGGGGAGTAAGTTACTTCGCTCTGCTGCCTCGGCTTTTCTCCACCTCTAAGATGAGGTCGTAGCGCCTTCTGCCAGGAGAACGAGGCAACCGGGTAGTCGTACAATTTGCAAGTCTCTCGACGCTCCTCGGGAAGGTTCGTCATACCGGCCAAGTCTTTGAATTGTTCGGGGTTAGACCCCACCATCAAGCACACGATGTTGTAGGCGCGCTGCTCATCCATGCCGTGCGCGTCCCAGGCGTCCGGCTGAGTGCCTTCTCGCCGATCGCGTTTGTCCGTCAAGAACCAAGCTTTCGCTGCCTCGACCAGTGCGCGCTGCAAAAGAATCGGACGATAGCACCACCGGAGAAAGATTTGGGACCTTCGCAGAACAAGTACCCACGACTGGCGTTGGCTCCCAAACATACGGGAGCAGAAGCCATGCAGAAAGCTGAGAAGGTAACGAGCGAGACGATTCGTGATTTGGGTGAGCATGCTCGCGAAGCTGCCGGCCGGACGGAAGAGAGTACCACGAGGGCCGCTGAGGGCTTGCGAGATTACCAGCTGAAACTCATCTCGGCCGCCCGGGATCACGCGAACGTCTTATTCGAGTACGCTCAAGATGCAATCCGGGCCAATTCGATCACAGAGTTGGTCGAGCTATCGACCTCGCACACGCGGCGGCAATTCGAGATGATGACGGAGGAGAGCAGGGAACTTGCTGCCAGCGCGCAGAAGATCGCAACGGATACAGCACGGCCGCTGACCAGCATGTTCGGCAGCCAAGGTGCGCGGCCGAGCTGATCCGATTCGATACGCGCAGTTCTGAGCATAAGATCGGCGCCGGCGGGAATCCCCTCGGCCGGCGCCGCCATTGTAGTCGTGTCGCTTAGCCAGTCTGTCCGATTTGGATCGTCCTCGGCCGCCCTCTCCTCTTCGACAAGAGATGTGGGCGGCGCAATCGGACTTAGCCGATGATCTCAGGGCGCGGCGAGTTAGCGGCAGCATTGTCGGAATAGGCCCGTTCGTGCTTGTCGGCTGCATTCGCGAGCGCGAGCCAATTTTGCGCCATATCGAGAAGAACCGCCCTGGACTCGGGCAAGGTCATTTCGCTCGCAAAGTGCAGGCACTCTTGCGCGTAGCGCCGATACAGGCCAGCACGCATAGTGGCTCAGCCCCGCATACAAAAATATAAGCCTCAAACGTTCGATTCGAGAAAAGTTCCGTTGCGATGTGCCAAAATCTGGGTGATTGCCGTACATCGTCGGCCGGCTCGTAAGTCATTGATTTGACTGCAGCCAGCTCTCGGTTGCCGGTGCAGGTTTTCTGTACAGTGCGAGCGCCTGCGTCGGTCAGAACAAGCCCTAACCTGGGACATTGGCCGGCCGGAGGAGCCGCCATGTCCGCAGAGCCGGAAACCGATAGTCGAACGCTCTTCGGCTTCGATACGGTTGAGCTGAGCATGCTCATCGGCGGCATGCTGCTCGTGATTGCTGCGGTCCTGCTCGATTGAGGCTGAGCGACTGCCTGCAAGCGGGCCGAGCCCGGCCGCCTCGGAAAAAAGAATTGCCCTAGAGAACGGGACCGGGGGGCAACCCCAAAAATCGCTTCAGGGGCCCCAAGGGGACACCGGGGTCCGAATACGCATCGGACAGGTTTGGAAACCGCTGCCCGGCTGCCCGCTCGTCAGAACCCAGCCAGAGCCCCAACGTGCTTCCGATTAGAGCCCGCGCTGTGCTTGCCAATATCCGATGCAGCGACCCGCAGCTCCACGGGCTGTCCATCGTCCAGTGCCAGATCGCGCCGAAAGACGCCCAGCCCCGGATACAATGCCACTGCTTTGACGGACGGTCACCGAGACGTTCCCGGATGGTGTGACCCGCCCTGATACCCCGCCCACGCCCGGCGAGACCACCCGTCCGTTGATGACAGCCACCCGAAATCCATAGGAGCCACAACTGCCCGCAGTCGTGTTTGCGCTGAGGTTCCAAGTGCCATCGAACATCGTTCGCGGCGTTCTACCGTAATCCAATGACGCATAGCCGCCGCGATGGCGGCTCTGATGTGCAGGCTGGTGCTCAGCGGCTATGGCGCTGCAAGCTGAACTCATGGCGAGCGCAGCGACAACAACGCCGGGCATTTTGAATCCGAACATGATCACTGTCCTCCCTGCCCCGCTCGCACCCGGAAGCCTACACCTCGGCCGCGAGCTGGCCAACGCATGTCCGGTGATATTGGCCGCCCTGGCCGGCCATACCGGGCAGCATCCCTCCGCGAACCAATCCCGTGGTAGGCTGAGGCCCATCGCCTCAATCCGAGCCGGAGGGGGCATGGACACGCCCCGGAAGCTCGCCGCGATCCTAGCCGCCGATATTGCCGGGTACATCCGGCTGATGGGCGCCGGCCAGAGGAGGCACGCTGCTGGAGCTTGGGGGATCAGGTGGCGATGAATCGAACGAGCCGCCAGAAACCGAAGCGACGCAGAGCAAAGCTGTCTCGGCGCAGCGTGGCCACCTCAGCTAGCCAGAACGGGGCTTCCGTCGCCAGCCTCAAAAAGAAAATCGCGCTGCTGACCCGCAAGCTCGACGAGGCGGTAGCGAAGCAGACGGCGACCTCCCGCGAGCTGAGCGAGTCACTGGAGCGGGAGACGGCGACCTCCCAAGTCCTTGGCATCATCAGCAGTTCGCCAAAGCCCGTGTTCGAGACCATCCTCGCGAACGCGACGCGCCTCCGCGAGGCAAGCTATTGATCGCCACATGCCGCCATCGTTCCGCTACCGCGGGCGGGACATCGACACCGACCGCTTCCTGAACCTGCACGAGGAAGTCGAGAAAACTTTGATCGACCAATGCAGCCTGCTTTACCTCCATGTGCACCAAATCGCCACGCGCGCCGAGCAGGCTCCGTGCGGGCAGCGGGAATCAATTGGCGCGACTATGATCGATTCATGCAGAAATACGTGAAGGAGATGAAGGCGACGAGCGGCTGACGTTCAAAGTAGGTCCGCTGCTCTCCAACAGCTACTTCGCTTTTCTGCCCTGTCACGACAACCTGGCTTGTAAAAACGCACCAATGCCAGCGATCGCTGCGCGTGCTTCTGGCAGGATGCGCGCAAACATATGCCAGACATGGAACATGCGTCGCCACACTTCGAGTTGGACCTCTGAGCCGGCCGATCGCAGGCGCTC
>JBKPDF010000045.1:0-77550 GCA_046727735.1 Pseudomonadota bacterium
TTCCGCGGCTGATGCCCGAGCCTTCCTCGAGGCGGATGGAATCGGCGAGGCCGTGCTTGGCGAGCATCTCGTTCGCGATCCCGAGCGACTTCTCGATGCCGACGGGCCCGCCGAGGCGATGCCCGCCGATCTCCAGGAAGACCTGATTGGCGATGTAGTTGTTCGAGCCGAGGAGCAGCCCTTTGAGGATCGCCGCAAGGCTGCGCGACTGGCGGTGAACGTAGACCGGCTCGAGGCCGTCGGGCACGGTTCCAGTCGAGATCCCGCCCTTGATGCTGCCGCCGGCCCGCTCGATGAATGCGGCGATCAGCTCGCCGGCATATTGCAGGCCCACCGCGGGGTCCTGGGTCAGGCTGATGCGACCGCGACCCTGGGGGCCCCGCGCCCGGAACTGGCTGATGGCGAGCGGCGTGATCGGGGTCTGCTTCTCGGCGGAGCGAACCGTCTTGCCCTTGCGCACGGCGTGGATCGTGTTGAAGTTCACCGCGAGCGCGGAGTTCACCGCGTCGTAGGCCTCGGCGGTGTCCTCGATGCCCGGGATGCGGATGTCGGAGGGGTAGTAGCTCGCGTCGACCACGATCGCGCTTAGCGGCTTCTTGCCGATTGCGGCGACCAGCTCCGACGCGAGCTGAGCCAACTCTTCGGAGATCAGAAAAGGATCGCCGCCCCCGCGAATGTAGAGCACCCGCTCGGCGTCCAGGTAGAAGCGGGTCTCGAAGCGGTAGTCGCCGCCCAGGACCTCCATCGCCAGCCAAGCGGTCACGATCTTGGTGACGGAGGCAGGGACGAAGGGCTTGTCAGCGTTCTGAACCACCAGCTCGTTGCCGTTTTCGTCCATCACGAGCACCAGCCCCGACGGAGCGAGCGCCGCGACCTTCTCCTTGGCGCCGGCCAGGGCTTGGGCGGGCAGCAGGAGCAGGACGCAGGCGAGTAGGCGAGACCACATGATCGGGATGAGAAGGCAAGGCACGCGAAGCCGATTGAAACTTACTACACTCGCTGTTTCAAGTAATTGATTAGGTCAATCAGCTTGGCACAGCCTCGCGCCCGTTGTTTTGCGAATAGTCGGGATTGAGAACCTTCCACCACTTGGCCCGGCCGGGCCCCTACCGGTCATCCAGCTTGTTTGCAATGATGGCCCTCTAACTCCACTGCATTGAACAATGACCTTTTTCGGCTTTCCTTCGGGCGCTCAGCTGGTCGCAATCCGCGGAATCACAGCTCCGCCCCGTTTCGGCCCGAAAGCGCCCCGAATCGGATCGCATGATAGTCGCGCACGGAAGGGGACGGTCCCGGCCGTGGCGAACGGGGGGTTCGGGGACACACGACCAGGACCGTGCCTTTCGTGAGAAAGGCTTAGAAGCCTTACAGCATCCCTTTGGAAGGCACAACAGAGGCGCGCCGCCCGGCAGTTCCGGGCGGCCCTTCTTAGACCGGCTCGCGCCGTTTGAGATTGCCGTTCTCGTTCGTGCTCAAAACCGAGCTGGATTTGCCGGACTGTTATCCGCGCGCGACCGCGCGTCTGATCACAAATCCGGCTATCACCGCGAGCGGCACCGCGACGATGCTGCCCATTGCGAAGATCGTCGCGAACGCGAGACCGATCCGGTCGTGCAGCGGTCCGATGCCGAACGCGGCGACGCCATAGCCGAGCTGATAGAACGCAATCAGCTCCCCTGCCATCACCGCCGACAGGCGAGGGAATTCGTTCCCACCGAAGCTGATGCTCAGCGGCAGAAATGCGGAGCAGGCGAGGCCGGCGAGGCCAAATGCAACGATTCCGCCCGTCGAGTCCTGCACGCGGGCGGCAATCTGAAATGTAACGAACAGGATGATTGGAAGCGCGACATAGATCCAGCGCGCTGGGATCCAACGGGAGCTCGCCGCGATCAGCACCCGTCCCAAAGTCACCATGATCCAGAACGAGGTCAGGGCTAACGAGGCGTCGCGAGGCGAAACGCCGCGCTCGCTGCTCAGATAGAGCATGGACCAGTTGCCGTTGAGCGTCTCGATCATGCCATATAGAAACACCGAGGCGGCATATAGCCAGAAACGGTAGGGAAGCTCCTTCCACCCTATCGGCGTCGACGCGTCGTCGGCGGTCGCGGAAACGTGCAGCGGCTGCGTCAAGGCAACCGCGAACAACAATGCCATGACGCCGGCTACCACGACCGGCAGCAACCACCACGCGCCCAACGCCACGACCATCGCCACAAACACCGGCGCGAGCGCGGTCCCAAGCCCGAGCAGCGCGTTGAGCGCCAGCACCGCGCCGTCGGTGCGCTCGGGAAAGAACGCCTCGGCATAGGTGTTGAGCGCCATGACGGTCGCACCAAAGCCGAAACCCAGTGCCGCAGTGGCAACCAACAGCAGCCCAAACGCGGCGTCGGACGCGCCGATGAGCGATCGGCTTAACGCCAGCAGCGACATCGAGAGAATGTCGCCGACCAACCCCGCCAGCAGGACGTGCCGCAGGCTCCGTCGTCGTGCCAGCCCGGGCGCAAGTGCGGCGGCGCAAATGGCAAGCGCGACTTGCGGCACGAACATCGTTCCGTAGCGCGTGCTATCGAACCCGAACCCGTCCGGGCTCGTGAACACCGAGCTCGCTGCCGGAAACGTCACCAGCGCCAGCCCCTGCACGACAGCGGCGCCGTAGACCACGCCGATCTCGGTGCGAGTCGCCATGGAAACGCCTCAACGCGTCATCGCCGGGTTCGTCGCGGCCATCCGCATCTTTGCCTGCCAGAGAAACAAGACGTGCATGCCCGGTACGAGGCCGACCGACCTATTGCTATCTCAATCGCTCCAGCAGGTGGTCGCCCACGCGGATCGCATTGGCGATTGCGGTAAGCGACGGATTCACCGCGCCGATGCTGACGAAGAAGCTTGTATCGACAACGTACAGGTTATCGAGCTCATGCGCCTTGCAGTTCACGTCGAGAACCGACGTTTTGGGGTCGCGCCCGAAGCGGCACGTGCCGGCCTGATGCGCGCAGCCGGCAATCGGGATGTCGATTTTCATGTAAATGTCGCGGGGGATCAGACGGTCGGCATGCATCCCGAGATGGCTGACCATGGACTTCAGCTTGTCATAGAGCCGTTGCCGGGGCACTTGGTTGTTCGGCGTATAGCTAAGCGTCAGTTTGCCGGACTTGTCTACCGCGACGCGGTTTTCCGGATCGGGCAGGTCCTCCGTGGTCAGCCAGAAATCCACCGCGTGGCGGGCGACCTCGCCGAGCAGCCCGAGCGGCACCAGGGCGGTTTCGAACGGCTTCTCGCCACGGTACATCGGTCCCAGCGATTTGCCGGTCATCTGGATGTTGCCCATGGGGTAATCGAATCCGTCCATCCCAAAATAGAAGTCATTCAACGCGAGCGTCTTCTGGAAAATTGTCGGGTTAGGCTCGCGCGAGATCGCGAGAACCGCCTGACTGTTATGAAACATGTAATGGCGCCCGACCTGATCGGAGCCATTGGCCAGCCCATTCGGATGCTTGTCGTTCGCGGACATCAACAAAAGTTTGGCGGAATTGGCCGCTCCACACGACACGACCACAATGTCGCCGCGAAAGGTATCCTGCTCTCCTGCAACGTCGACGACGACCCGGGCGACAGCCGTCCCGGCGGGATTTGTCTCGAGCTTCAGCGCCTTGGCGTTGCGAATGAGGGTAACATTGGAAAATTGCAGCGCCGGACGCACCGCCGCAATTTCTGCATCCGCCTTAGCATGCACCAGGCACGGAAATCCGTCGCAGGTCTGACAACGGATGCAGGTGCTGTACGCCGCGTTGTCCTCGTTCAACAGGATCGCACAGGGGGCGTGAAATGGATGATAACCGGCCGCCGCCAAATCGGTAAAAAGGTGCTGGAGGCGCGGCTCATGGGACACCGGCTGGCATGGATACGGACCGCTCGCAGGGGGCTCTGTAGGATCCTCGCCGCGCAGTCCATGCACATGGTACATCTCCTCGGCCCGCATGTAATAGGGCTCGAGATCCTCGTAGCTGATCGGCCACGCCGGCGAAATGCCGTCGTGGTGGCGCAACTCGCCGAAGTCCTCGCGCCGTAGGCGAAACAGCGCTGCGCCGAACAGCTTGGTCGCGCCGCCGACGAAGTAATGCACTTGAGGCTGAAACGGCCGCCCGTGCCGGTCATACCACGTATCCGGGGAGACATAGCGGTTTTGCACGAACACCGCGTCTGCGTCCCAGTTCTGCGCCTCGCGCTTGAGCCAGTCGCCGCGTTCGAGAATGAGGATGCTCTTGCCGGAAGGCGCGAGTTGTCTTGCCAGTGTGCCGCCGCCGGCGCCACTACCGATGATGATGATGTCGAAATGTTTATCCATGCGGCTACAGGCCAACGCTGTTCTGCATGATGCCGCCGTCCGTGAACACCGTGGTCGCGGTGATGTAGCTCGCGCCGTCTCCCGCGAGGAAGCCGACGACGCTGGCAATCTCTTCGGGGCGCGCCATGCGCCGCAGCGGTATGGCGGCGTCCAGCTGTGCGAGCTTGGCCGGATCGTTCATGGTGCTCAGATTTATCGGCGTCGCCACTGCGCCGGGGCCGACGCCGACCACCAAAATATTGTGGGGCGCCAGCTCGACGCCGGCGGTGCGGGTGAGCATCCGCATGCCGCCTTTGGCCAGGCAATACGCGGTGTTGCCGGGCATCGGCCAGTCCTCGTGCACAGAAGTGATGTTGATGATACGGCCACCGCTGCCTTGCTTGACCATCTGCTTGGCCGCGATCTGGGTGCCGAAGAACGCGCTTTTGAGGTTGATCGCCATCACCTCGTCGTACTGGGCCTCGCTGGTGTCCAGCACAGAGGTGCGCGTTTCGACGCCGGCATTGTTGACCATGATATCGAGCCGGCCGAACTTGCTTACGGCGGCGTCAACCAGCTTCTGCAAATCGGCAAGCTTGCTGACGTCGGCTTTCACGCCGATCGCCTGGCCGCCGAGCTGGACGATCTGCTGCTCGAGCGCCTCGGTCGCCTCCGGATGAAACAGATAATCGATGACGACGCGCGCGCCTTGCCGCGCCAGTTCGAGAACAATCGCCTGACCGATCCCGCTGTTGCCGCCGGTCACGATAGCGATCTTGTTGTTGAGCGACATTACGCCTCCGTTAATTCTTGGGGATCGCCCCGCCGCGTTTCAAGGATGAAGCGGCGGCGGACCCCTCTCTTCGGGTGAAGGAGCGATCGGCGCGGCCGGTTCGGCGATATGAGTGATCAGGTTTGCCACAAGACCGGTCCAGCCGGTCTGATGCGAAGCGCCGCATCCGCGACCATTGTCGCCATGGAAATATTCATGGAACAGGATGTAATCCTTGAAGTGCGGATCGGTTTGGAACTTCTCATAGGGGCCGAAAACGGGACGCCTTCCGTCGGCTCCGCGCCGGAATAGCTTGATCAGCCTGTGGCACAGCTCATCGGCAATCTTGTCCAGGGTGAGCATGGTGCCTGATCCGGTCGGACATTCGACCTTCAAGCTATCGCCGTAGAACTGATAGAACCGGTGCAGATTCTCGATCAGCATATAATTGATCGGCATCCAGATGGGGCCGCGCCAATTGGAGTTGCCGCCGAAAAGTCCGCTCTCCGACTCGCCCGGCTCGAACCTCACGCGGTAGTGCACCCCGTTGTACTCGAAGTCGTAGGGGTGGGCGAGATAGACGCGCGAGAGGCCGCGTACGCCGAAAGGCGAGAGAAATTCGCTCTCGTCGAGCATTCGGCGTAACAGCATGGTCATGCGGAAAACGCGGGTCAGGGCGACCAGCCGCCCTCCGCTCACGCCTGGCTGTAACCAGCGTGACACCAGCTGGACCAAATCGGGTCGGAGCGCGCGGTAAGTTTCGAATTTGCGCCACAGCTCCGGCAATTCGTCGATCGCCGTCTGTTCGACGACGCCGACCGCGAACAGCGGAATCAAGCCGACCACCGAGCGCAGGCGCAGTGGAATCTTGCTGCCGCACGGCATGGCAAGCACGTCGTAAAAGAAATTGTCCTCATCATTCCAAAGTCCGATCCCTCTCTGGCCAATGTCGGTCATCGCGCCGGCGATGTGCAAGAAATGATCCAAGAACTTG
The DNA here is from genome assembly GCA_046727735.1 of Pseudomonadota bacterium. Taxonomy (GTDB): domain Bacteria; phylum Pseudomonadota; class Alphaproteobacteria; order Rhizobiales; family Xanthobacteraceae; genus AP-16. The sequence continues at coordinate 6,091 of JBKPDF010000045.1, forward strand.
ATGGCCATGTCTTCGTAGACGGGATCGCGGCGACTGAGCTCCACCGCAATCCGCAGCATGTTGAGGCAGAACATCGCCATCCAGGCAGTGCCGTCGGATTGCTCGATGCTTCCGCCTGTGGGCAGCGGCCGCGAGCGGTCGAACACGCCGATGTTGTCGAGGCCGAGGAAGCCGCCCTCGAAGATGTTCAAGCCCTCCGGATCCTTGCGGTTCACCCACCAGGTGAAATTCAAGAGCAGATTGTGAAAGATCCTTTCGAGGAAATCGAGATCGCCGCTACCGCCACGCTGATTGCGGTCGTTCTCGAAAACACGCATGGCGGCCCAGGCATGCACCGGCGGATTGACGTCACCGAATGCCCACTCGTATGCCGGTAGTTGTCCGTTCGGATGCTGCAGTCTGACTTCGCACAGCAGCAGAAGTTGGTGTTTTGCAAAGTCCGGATCGATCAGGGAAAACGTAACGCAATGAAATGCGAGGTCCCACGCGGCGAACCACGGGTATTCCCATTTGTCCGGCATCGACATGATGTCGCCGGCGATGAAATGATTCCAATTGCTGTTACGGCCGCGCTTGCGGCTCTCCGGCGGCGACGGCTGCAGCGGATCACCCTCCAGCCACTGGCGGACGTTGAAATCATAGAACTGCTTGTTCCAAAACATGCCGGCAAAAGCCTGACGCTGGATGCGACGCATATCCGGATCGGCGATGCCTTCCTGCAGGGAGGAATAGAAGGCATCCGCTTCCGCGATGCGCTGAATGAACACTTCGTCGAAGCCGAGAAAGGCATCCCTGTCTTGAGCGCCGGCCCACAGCCGAACGCGGATCGTCGTGCTGCCCCCGGCGGGAATCGCTCGCAGGTAAAAACCCGCTGTCTTGGTACCTGGGCCGGTGGCGTTCACCGCATCGGTGCGTTCGTGCACGACGTATTCGTGGAACGCATCCTTGAAATAGCCGTGCGTAGGACCGATCCCAAACAGCCGCGCAAAGTTCGTCTCGTTCTCGGTGAACAGCAGGCGATCCGCTGCGTCGAATGCGATGCTGTGGGCGCCGAGTTCGTCATGGATTGCGAGCACCAAGCCTTGGCCCTGCTCCTGCAGCGTCGGTTTCTTGATTCCAGGCGACCAGCTCCAGGTATTTCGAAACCAGGCTTGGGGCAGCACATGAATGCTCGCCTGTTCGGGGCCGCGATTATGGACGGTGATGCGCATGAGCACATCGTCCGCGTCCGCCTTCGCGTACTCCACTTCGACATCGAAGTAGCGGTCATCGTCAAAAATGCCGGTATCGATCAGCTCGAATTCCATGGCTCCCGGTGAGCCGCGGCGGCGTGCGTTCTCGTCGATCAGCCATTGGTACGGAAAGGCTGCCTGCGGCAGCTTGTAGAGCATGCGCGCATACGCATAGCTGGGGATGGCGTCGAGGTAATAGTACAGCTCCTTGACGTCCTCGCCATGGTTTCCTTGTCCGTTGGTGAGCCCAAACAGCCGCTCCTTGAGAATCGGATCACGACCGTTCCAAAGCGCAAGGGATAGGCACAGAAGCTGCCGGTCGTCGGAAAACCCGGCCAAACCGTCCTCCCCCCGGCGGTAGGCGCGGCTGCGCGCCTGATCGTGGGACAAATAATCCCACGCGGTGCCGCCCGGGCTGTAGTCCTCGCGCACCGTCCCCCATTGCCGCTCGCTGAGATAGGGGCCCCACTGGCGCCAATTCTTCTGGCCGTTCCGGCTCTGCTCGATGCGCTGGCGCTCGGCGTCGGAGACTTGTGGCATGGCGAATGGCTTTGCGGCGAGTGCTATTGCTTTGTAGCAATTTGCGTGAGCAGGTGCCAGGCATCGAGCGTGCAGGCGACGGACCAGGCTTGGGCCGGCGCGCCGCGCGGCTGGTGCGGCGCGTCGCCGTCAAAAATTTCGCCGATCGTGCCCACACCCTGATCTTCCAGCGCGTCGCTCATATCCTGCAAGACCGCAAGCGCAGCCTGCGCATCGCCCGTCACGCGGTAGACCGCGAGACAGAACGGTCCCAGCAGCCAGCCCCAGACCGGCCCTTGGTGATAACCGCCGTCGCGCTCGAGCACGCCTCCGCCATAATGGGGATGGTACGCCGGGTTGTCGGGCGCCAGCGAGCGCAATCCGAATGCGGTGAGGAGGTGATGCCGGCAGATCCTCACGACCTTGGCCTGATCGTCAACGGAGAGCGGGCTGTGCGGCAAGCTTACGGCGAAAATCTGGTTGGGTCGGACGCTCGCATCATGTCCGTTCGGTCCATCGAGCACGTCGTACAATCCTTCCCCGTCCGTGCGCAGGAACCGTGCAAAGCTTCGCTCGACCGCCTCTGCTTGCGCGCAGAATCGATCAGGTTCTCCCAATCGTGCGGCGAACGCGCTCATGATGCGCAGCGCGTTGTACCAGAGCGCATTGATCTCGACCGGTTTGCCGATGCGCGGCGTCACCGCCCAGTCGCCGACCTTCGCGTCCATCCAGGTGAGCTGGCTGCCGGGAACGCCTGCCCTGAGCAGGCCGTCGGCGTCATCGACGCCGATGCCGTAGCGGGTTCCTTTCCGATGCCATTCGATCATGCCCGACAAGACCGGAAACAGCTCGCGCAGTGCAATAAAATCGCCGGTCGCATCGACGTAAGCGCGCCATGCCTCGAAGAACCACAGCGATGCGTCTGCCGTGTTGTATTGCGGAATATCACCGGCGCCAGGAAACACGTTGGGCAGCATTCCCTGGCTTGTGAAGCTCGCGAACGCGCGCAAGATGCCGCGCGCGATCTCGGGTCGCCCGGTCGTCAGCGTCAGGCCGGGCAGGCTGATCATGGTGTCGCGGCCCCAATCGCCGAACCAAGGATAGCCCGCAATCACCGACTTGCCGTCGGGCACGTTTGCGAGGGGCCGAGCAAACAAGAATGCGTCCGCCGCGAGCGCGAGCCGGGCGATCCAGGGAGGTGTCTGCTGCGGCCTGGAATCGGGAAAGGCGGCCGCGAGGACGGTCCGATCGTGATCCAAACGGCGTGCCAACGCCGCCGCCACGTCCGTCGATGGTTCCGGGTCGAGGCTCGCGACGATGCCGCGCCATTCTCCGGGAACGAGCGGCAGCATCACCTCGCCGGTGCAAAGATGATTGTCGGTCGAGTCAAGACCGCGCTCGGCCTCAATCGGAAGCTCGAAATCGCGATACCAATCGCGCCGGCGCGCGATTGTCGCGCCGGGCGCGCAAATCGTCAGGGTGAAGGTGTCCGGCTCGACAATGCGGAGCGCCTCGCCATCGACACTGATCTCGGGCGCAAAGCCGCCGACCGACATCGTCGCGTGGTGATCGCGGCCATTGACCAGCAGCGTGATGCGCAGCGCAAATTCGGCATCCGGCGGATCGGCCGCAGGCTGCAAACGCCAGGCGGCATAGGTGGTGTGAGCGCCGGGCTCCATCCAAATGCGCGCCTCGATCGCCTGGTCGCCGACCTCGTAGCTCCACACCGGCACGGAATGGTCGAGATGGAAGCTCGCGATCCGCAGATGACCGGCCGGGGCGATGGCGCCGTTCTTCCAGCGGTTGGTGAAAAGCGGCCAAGACCGCGTGCCCACGATCACGGTTGCGTCGGCCTTCGCGAGCAGCAGCCGACGGCCGAGCGGCGAGCGGATCGGCGCGATCAGCAGGCCGTGATAGCGCCGGGTTAGGCTGCCGGCGATGGTGCCGCCGGCGTAGCCGCCGAGTCCGTTGGCAATCCACCATTCGCGCCGCTCCGCCTGCGCGAGATCACCGCAGATCGCGCGCGTGAAGCGGATCGGAGCCGGTACCGGAGGAGATGCGCGGCACACGTTCGGCTTCCCGTTAGCCTGACGGTCTCATTTGTAGAGAGCGCCTTTCGATTTCGCCTGCTGCATGCCGCGGCCTCCGAATAGTGATGCTATCGGGGCCGCAGGGAGAAGACTTCACGCAGCGGCTGCATCTTTGCCTCGGTTGCAATGTAGAGAAAGCCGCCGGCGAGCCCGAAATTCTTCAAAAAGTCCCAGAAGTGCTGGTTCCAGGCATCGCCGTTGAAGGGAAAGCTCCAGAAGTTTTTGAACAGCACTGCGGTGGCGATCACGTAAAATACGAACAGCAGCGCGGCCTGACGCCGATAAACACCAAGCAGGACGCAAATCGGCCCGACGATTTCGAGGATGCCGCCGAGCACCAACAACAGCGTCGCCATCGGCGCAGGCAGCGGGATCCAGCCATGCGCGGCCTGGTCCATCGCTGCCTGGTAATCGAAGACTTTGTTCAATGCGCTGAACGGAAAGATCAGCACCAGGAAAAGTCTGGCAATGAAGGCGAGGAGCTCCTCCTGTCGGTTCATGGTCTGCTCCGCTGCGGAAAGTTTCGGACCGCCTCTCGCTATTCCTCGACCAGTCGCAACGCGTGGCCGGTTGGGTCGCGCACCATAATAGCTCGCTTGAACCCAAGCTGAGCCTGCGCGTCTTCCGGTATTGCGACCACCTCGGGCGTGATGAACTGCGCGCCTGCCTTGCGCAGTCGCTCGGTGAGCACGGCGATGTTCCTGGTGACCAGCGTCGTCTGCCAATGCCAGAGATCATTGGCTTTGGTGTCCGCCGGCAGCGGCCGGCCCCCCGGCGGCGTCTTGTAATCCAAGAACTCGATGTGTGGCGGTGCTGACGGCGGCAGCATGGCGGTAACCAGGCAGGTATCGTTGAACAAGCCGTCCAGGACCTCCTGCGTCGTGCCGGTGTTTAGCGTGATCGTACCGATCTTCAATCCGAGCAGATCGCGATAGAACGCCATGCCCTCGTTGCTGGCCGCAATGGTCATGGCGGTATGATCGAGGCCGAGGAACAGCTTGTTTGTCGGCTTGCGCCAGGATGCGTCGCCTTTCCCGGATGGGAAATAGATCAGCTCGAGATCGTGACCTTCCGGATCATGGAATTTGATTGCCCTTATCCCCGCGGCGCCAGGGTTCGACGGCGGGATGGCGATGGGATACGCGGAAACCTGCTGGACGTTGTTGTCCTGCAGGATCTTGTAAGCGGCATCCATGTCCCGCACGACGATGGCCATATGTTGGAACCATTGGTCGTTGCTGTAGGAGGGTACCGGGATTGGACGGCCTGCGGGCGGCGAGACATATTGCGTGAGCTCGACGACCTGATCGCCCAACTGCAAATGGACGATGCGCATGCTGGCGTTGAACACGCCTTGCAATTTGCCGTAATCGGCGCCCACCAGGCGGAAATCGGCGAATTTTTCGAACTGCAGGACCCTCGTGAAGAAACTTGCTTCCCGGTCCGCATCGGCGACGGTGAAACCGATCGCTTGCACGCGCTGCACGTCGGCGGACGGCCGATCCTGGGCCCAGGCAAGGTCTCCCGCAGATGCCAAGAAGCCGACAGTCGCAGCGACCAAGAAAGCTCGGCTGAAACGTGCGGCCGCCATCGCTATTATGCCTCGCCATCAACCTTATTTCGGCCGGAGGACCAATTATTCAACACCGGTGGTGAATCCGCAACTGCGCGTCTTCAGGAAAGCGAGGACTGCCGCGGACATCGTCGGGGGACGGTGATCATCTTCCGCGAGACAGCGGTTACGCGATTGGCTTTGGTCGGCACCGTCCGGGAGCAGCCCCGATGCGCGTCGTTCTGCCGCCGAAGGGCCGCGATCTCAGGCTCGACTTCCTCCCGCGGCGTCGGGCGTTGCGGTAATGACCGGCGTTGCCGCCTACCGCTCCTGGTCGAAGAAAGTTGAGAAGGCTCGGCCAAACCCCGCGCCGGCATCGGCCTGACCGGCGCTCAGTGTTGCAAGTCGACTGCGTCCGCCAGCTCGCAGTCCGAACTTCAATTTGCAGGTGGTGCGGTCGTGCGCCGGGGAATATCTGTGCCTCGCAAAAAGCTGGGATCATCACGGGTTACAGTACCGAGCGGATATGGAAACGAAGACGTTTTGGGCGCAGGCTTTGGCTTCACCCGGACGGCCTTTTTCAAGGCAATCTCCTGTACCGTATTGTCGGAAATAACAGCTGTGTGAAGTGTCGCCGCGGAAGCCGCCATAGTGGCAGTAGGCGCGGCCAGGGCGGTGAAGACGCTGACCAGCAACGGCTTGTTCACGGATTTCCTGTCGGCCATTCCGTGTTGATCTTCCTGTGCCACCCCAACGGCGATCTTGGTGCCCAGGCGTGACCGTGCCGAAGGTCGAGGATGGCAACTTCACGCCGGAGTTCATCGCCTCCGATGCGCTGGGTGCCGGTGGGATGCTGCGTATCGCAGTATGTTCGCATTCTTCATGGCTCCCACCGCCTGTGCATGAGTTCCGCGCGGAAGCTAGCCGAAGAGGACACTCGACGGGTTCACAAGGGCGGGAGCAGGGTTGTGGCACAGCGGCCAGCGTAATCCTGAATGGCCGATTTCGAGACGATAGAACGTCAGCGCCACCGCCCACACACGAGACCCTCGTGAGCGCCGGAAAAAATCAGCGAATTTTCGGATCGAGCCGACACCGGCACGGCCGGGACTGGCGAGATCGAGACCGAGCGCGGCGGGATACGGTGGAACAGTCAAGGCCGAACGACGGTTAGACTTGGCGCAACTTTCCGGGAATCGAAGGAGACTGACATGACGAAGATGCAACGTATGGTCGCGTTCGGCTTGGCCGGCACAATCGCCTTTGGTGCAGCCAGCGAACTACAGGCTGCGCCGGTTCTGACCAACACCGCCATCAGCAAGGCAGCGGCAGTTGGCGGGGTTACTGACGCCCGCTGGCGTGGGCGCGGTTGGCGGGGGCCAGCCGTTGTGATTGGCGGAATCGGTTTGGGCCTGGCGGTCGCGCCGTACTATTACGGCGGCCCCTACTACGACGGTCCCTACTACGCCGGTCCGTATTATTACCCGTACTGGAATTCCGGGTCCGGCGTTTGTTGGGATCGCGGCCGTCGAACCGTGTGCCCTGGTTCCGGCAACTGAAGTCCGCGCTTCGGCGCCCTGCGGCTATCGGCGAGATGTGAGGCGCTATCGGTGCCATCACCTCGACGGTGAGGCTCACCACTGTTTTTTGTTGTGCTCCTGGATCGCGTCGTAAAGGTTCACGGGCGCGAAATCGTCAGTCAGCAGCGCAGCCGTCGACACGTTGGGATCCGGGGCGACATCATAGAGCATCCGGATCAGGGAGTACTGAAACTGATGTGATTTTTGAAGCGCGGTCGCCCGTTGCATCAGATCGGCATCGTCAGGACGGACGCTTGCTCCCGCTACGGCAATGATGTTTCCTTCTCCCGTCCCGTAAAGGTCGACCCAAGGAAAGCTTGCACGCAGCGTCTTGACGGTGCTGGCGTATAGTTTCGTGCCGGTATGCACGTTGAATACCACGACGCCGTCGGGCGCGAGATGCGTCTTGACCAGGTTGTAAAACTCGCTCGTCAGCAGGTGAAAAGGAACGTAACCGCCGCGGAAGGCATCCACCATCATCACATCGTAGATTTGTCGCGTGCGATTGAGAAACACGCGGCCGTCGCTTTCGACAAAGCGGACGCGTTCAGTCTCTTGCAGACCGAAATAGTTCTTTGCAGCTGTGATCACACCGGGATCGAGCTCGACGTTGTCGATCGTAAGGTCACCGAGATAGTGCACGAGATATGTCGGAACCGAACCACCGCCCAGGCCGATGGTCAGCAGACGGTCCACCTTGGTCGGGTATGCCAGGCCCACAGTCATTACCCGCGTATACAGCACGGGTAGATTGGCCGGATCGGCAAGGTCGCTGACCGACTCGGTGTACCGGCCGCGATACCGCTGGAACGACATCGTCAGAAGACTACGTTCTTTGGTGATGAAAATATCGTTGTACTCGGTTTCAATGTGCGAAACCGGGCCGTCGGGAACTTTGAGTATCCGGGCTCGCACAACGTCATCGACAAGTTCGCCGGCTTCGGCTCCAAACCGGCTGAGGAAAATCAGCAAAAATACAGCGACGCTCAGTGCATCGCGCGGTCTCGTCTGCCTGAACAGCATGGGCAGTGCCGACAGCGAAAGTCCCCCTATCGTTCCGACGGCCCCCAGAAGCAGCGTGATGGCCCGCGAGCCGATGGTCGGGATCAGCAGAAAGGTTATTCCCAGCGTGCCGACGATGCTCCCGGCTGCGGAAATCCCATAGATGATCCCGGAAGTCTTGCCCGAACTCTTCGTGGAACGGATCAGCAATCGGATGGCGAAGGGGGTGTACATGCCTAGACAAGTGACGGGCCAAAACATGAGCAGCACCGCGGCAAGCAGGCTGCCGACTCGAACATCTTCGATGGTGCCCAACACGAGATCCAGCATGGCATCCCCGAACATCGGCAACACCAGCAAATAGAATGACCCGCAGACGACCGATAGCGCGAGCACCGAAATCGAAGGGTACCTATCTGCGATCCAGCCGCCGACGAAATAACCTACAGACAGAGCCGCGAGGACCGTCGAGATCAACGAGGCCCAAGTGTAAATTCCACTGCCGAAATACGGGTTGAGGTAACGAGATCCGAGCATTTCGAATCCCATGACGATCCCGCCAGTGAGGAACGCAACCATATAGATGGTCAGCCTTGCGACCTGCGATTCAGCAGCGTCGCAGTACGTTTTGTTTGACCGCTGATGGTTCAAGTCGGAAGCTCTATTTGGTTCTTGTGAGCACGATTTTCGGCCCGCGTTGGCCCGCCGTATCGAGCGAATAACCCTCCATCCGGTTGCCGCTCAGGGTCACGAAGAAACGATCCGGATTGTAATTTCTTTTCGCCCCGGAAGGCTCGCGCGGATTGGAGCACTCGATGTGTATTTCGGCATTGACCGTGGTGACGCGAACATCCTGGATCACGGTTCCGCCATTGGAAGCGGTCAATGTCACCTTTCCGAAGTACAGGTTGTCGTTCTGCTTGCGTACGATCTCGAGCACACCCTGTAGGTATCTCGCGCGCCCTTCCAGGCGATTTGCCAGTTCCCGATCAACTCGCCAATCTGAGCTTGTACGACATGGAGATTTCGGCTTGCAGGAGGACGTCCTAATGGAAGGAAGTTCGCGGCGGAGGACATCGCGCCCAGGTCCCAGGCCGCGATGCCTAGGATCACGACGACGGTCCCGCACCTGATGCGGAAATGAAGATTGCCCACCGCCAGCCCCCCCAGGAAATTGGAGCAGCGGTCCTATCACATGGGCACCTGCGCCGAAAGCCCTTCTCGGTGCGGGTCGGTCACATTCTCGCCGCTATTTGCTGCTGCGGGCGGGAAATAACACTGAGCTGGTCCGGCCTTCAGGAGCACCGGCATGTATGCAGACGTGTAGAGCTGATACTGATCACGCGGTCCGGATATTCGTGGTGGCCGCAATAATGGTCTTATCTCCGGCGGATAGACGTAGAGCGAGAGCGTATGGCCGGATTTCGAAATGCGCGTCTATCTGCCGGGAGTACCGGCGACGAGCCGCAGGGTGGTGCTGCCGCATGTCGTCGTGATGGGATTCGACGAGACGGGTAGGGTGGCTTTTGAGCACATCTATTGGGATCAGGCGACGTTGCTGGTTCAGGTCGGGCTTCTCGACCCTGCGCACCTGCCGGTTTCTGGTGCAGAGCAAGCCGCGAGGTTGATGGATCCGGCGCGGCCTGCAAATGAAATGAGCGAGCGCGATCCCAAAAACATACCGGTTGAAATCAGGCGATACTCGGCCGTCGCGCGGACGCCGCCGCCGAAGATGCGGCGTAATCGGGCCTTCCACGCCTGTGGCGTGTCCCCCAGTTCCATCCATGTTCAATTGCGGGACTTTCCTTGATCGGCAGCTTGTCCCCGGCTTGCCTGCGGCCTGCCGGTTGCGCTCCCGCCGTCCGATTGAACGAGTTGCCCGATTGTCGAAGACCAAGCGGGGTGCGACAAGACCGCCAGCCACCAGGAGAAGCGTATGCGCACGGTCGCCATCGAAGAGCACTTCTCGGTTCCAGCGCTGGTCCGGCGCATCGACCAGGAAGCGATCAGCCGACGCGGCTACCGGGCGAGGACGCCGCCGCGAGATCGTCCAAGCCCGCTGGAGCTGCTGCCCGAAATCGGCGAGCGGCGTCTGCGATCGATGGACGAGGCCGGCATCAGCGTACAGGTGCTTTCGAACAGCGGACCCGGCCCGGATCTTGTTTCCGGGCCCGACGGCGTCGCGATCACCCGAGAGCTCAACGATCACCTCGCGGACGTTGTGGCAAAGTACCCCGATCGCTTCGCAGGCTTCGCCGCACTGCCGATGCAGATGCCCGATGCCGCCGCAGCCGAATTGGCGCGCACCGTCAGAGAACTGGGTTTCGTCGGCGCCATGATCCACGGCACGACCGAAGGACGCTTTCTCGATCATCCGAGCTACGATGGCCTGCTCGCCGCAGCCGTGGACCTCGACGTGCCGATCTACATCCACCCGCACATTCCACCCGAGCCGGTGCGGCGAGCCTACTTTTCCGATCTGCCGCCCGGCGCGAGCCGGGTGCTCGAAACCTCCGGGTGGGGCTGGCATTCGGAGACTGCGGTCCATCTCTTGCGCTTGATCGTGGCCGGCAGGCTCGACCGTCACCCGCGCCTCAAACTCATCATCGGCCATATGGGCGAAATGGTGCCGATGATGCTGGCCCGCATCGATCAAGTCTTCGCGGCCGACATCGACCATCTGCAGAGGCCGATCAGCCGCACCATTCTGGAGCAGGTATGGATCACCACGAGCGGCGTGTTCGACGAGCCGGCGTTTCTCGCGGCTCTGCTGACCTTCGGCATCGACCGCATTCTATTCTCGGTGGATTACCCCTATGCGCCGAATGCGAAGGGCCGCGAGTTTCTCGATCGTATCTCGCTCGCACCTGCCGATCTGACAAAGCTCGCGCACGGCAACGCGGATGCGCTCTTGAGGCTCAAGACGGCGTAAAAAATAGGAGCACTCCCACCTAGCAAAATGATCGCTCCAATCGGTGCCTGGCAGTTATGGGCCGTTCAGACAAGCCTATCGAGCGTCCTGCTCGTCGGCCTACCACGGCGGCATCCCCGGATCATGTAATGCATCATAAATTTCGAGGACGATTGTCTGTTCTTTGGCGATAGCTCGCCAATGCACGTTGCGATTGCCGCGCATCTCCGGCAGGACCCTCCGCCGACCGGCGCGGGCGTCAGTCCTTCAGTTCCGCGAGTGCGTTCCTGAGCATGTCCGCGCTGCGCTCGAGCGCAGTGCGCTCGTCCGCCGACATCTCCGGCTCCAGAATGCGCGAGACGCCGTCGTGGCCGAGCACGCTCGGCAGCGAGAGCGTGACGCCGTATTTCGGGTTGAACGAACCGACCGGGATCACCGCGCGTTCGTCGCGCAAGATTGCTTCGACGATCCGGGCCGTGGCCATGCCGATGCCCAACTGGCTCGCGCCGGTACCTTCGATGATCATGATGTTCGCGTAGCGGACCTCCTGCTCCACCTGTTTGCGGAACGCCTCCGGAGATTCTCCGGCGATCGCCGCCAAAGCGCGGGTCCCGGCGACGCGGGCCGAGGACCACAGGAAAACCTGGGACGTGCCGTGCTCGCCCGCCACCTGTGCCTCGACTTGATGCGGGCTGACCTGCATCTGGCGTGCGAGGTGAAAGCGGAAGCGCAGCGTGTCCAAAAACGTGCCGCTGCTGAGCACGCGCGGATGCCCGGCGAGGCGCCGCGCCAGATCGGCCAGCGGGTCGGGCGGATCGGTGACGACAAGAAGCAGCGCCTGCGGCGCGACTGCCGCGATTCTGGGGACGATATCGCGATAGACGCCGGCATTGGTCCGCAGCAGCTTGAGCCGCCCCTTCGGATCGTTGCGGTCCGTCGCGCCACCCGCCTTCTCGTTGACGCCCGCCGTGATGATCACGAGCCTCGCGTCCGCGAGATCGGCATAGTCGCCGGCGCGCAGCACGACCGCGGGCGAAAGCGTGGCGCCGTACTGCAGATCCGCGACGACGCCCTCGGCCCGCCGGCGATCGCGATCGATGACCGCGATCTCGCAAGCCGCGCCTCGCATCACCAAAGAAAGCAGCGACGCGGAGCCGACCGCACCGGCGCCGATCAGCCCCAGCTTCATGGCGACATGCTCCTCGCGACGGCCGTGCAGCAAGCGAGGCCGACAACGACGGCCAGCATCGGAAGCCAGGCGAGCAGAGAGAGCGCAGCGCCGGCCAGAATGCCGGCGACGATCGCGCCGAACCCATAGGCGAGAAACATCCCGATCTGCCGTTTGGTGTCGGGATGCACGCCGCTTTCGGAACGCCGCAGCAACCTGTCCGTGAGAGAGATCACGATGCTGATGAACGTGCTCGTGAACACGATGGTATTGATGCCCGGCGAATTGATCTGCCGTGCCGCGACGCCCTGCAGGCCCATGCCGATCGCGGACAGCAGGATCAGCATATAGAGGGCCGCACTTTCCGCCGGAGGCCCCGTCGCCGTCAAGATCGCGCCGAACATGATCAAACACGCGATCTCGAGCAGCAGCAACAATCGCACGACGTCGAGGGCGCCCGCGTTGCTCCGGCGCTTGCGAAAATTGATCACGGCCCCGAGCAAAGCGCCGCACGCAAAGCCGGCGAGCGCGGAGACGGAGTGGGTGGCGGATGTGATGCTGCCCTGGTGGAGCGCGATCCCGAGCAGAGCGGCGTTCCCGGTCATTGCCGAGGTGAACACGTTGCCGAGCACGATGAAGGTCGTAACGTCCGTCAAGCCGGAAGCGGTGGCGAGAGCCGCTAGCCCGACGTCGAGGATTGCGATGCGGTCGGTCCAGGAGCGGGGATGTGCCATGGAAGATCCCAGTGCTCGACGGGCAGACGCCCGATACGTACACCACGCTCACGCTGGGCGCGATCAACGCTTTCGAGGAGGATCGTTGCGAGCGAAACGAGCAGCGAGCCGGGTGAGGATTTCGTTTCGTGATCGGAACAGGTTGGGCAGCTCAGCTCGTCTGCGCAACGCAGAAGGAAAAACGGCTGAGCGCGCCATCACAGGCCGCGCATCTTGCGCTCGGCCCAGCTCTTGAGATCGCCGGCCGTGAAGCCTCCCAGGAACGGATTGGCGCTCACGAGCTTCTCGCGCGTGGTGCGGCCGCTCGCGTCCGCGCTCGCGAGCAGCGAGGCGGCGTCCGCATCTTCCGCAACCGAGAGCACCGCCACCGCCCCCGCGGGTCCGGCGAAATAAGTGAGATACAGCGTCCCCGGCGTCACCGGCAGGCCGCGCCTGCTCAGCATCGCGGCGTTGCGTTCGACCCAGCGTGTCGCGATCTCGCGGGCCAGCTCCGGCTGGCGCCGGAGTTCCAGCACGTCCTTCTCGCTGCGCCCGCGCGCGAGATCGGGCCGGTGCAGCCGGATCATTTCGAGCCAGGTCGCGTCGAGAAACTGGCCGGCGCCGGTTGCGCTCGAACGCTTGTTTTTGGCATTCGGGTCGCCGTTGGATTCGACGAGAACGATACGCTCGACCACCGCTGCGACGGCCGCGGTGCCGGTCAGCGCACTCGGCTCGACATAGGCGCGATAGATCTGTGCGCCGCCGATCCCCAGCAATCCCGCCGCGAACAGAATGAGCAGGATCGGCCCGATCGGCAACTCGCGGTCGTCTTGCGGCAGGCTTGCGGTCCACGCGTCCGCCGGATCGGGCGGTCTCACTTCGCAATCGACGCACAAGCCCGGCGGCGGCGCGCATGCGGGCACTGCATCGTCGCGGTCCGGTCGCCAGGCCATGATCGAGATCCTCGCCGGATGATCCGGCCAGGAGCTGAATCCGGACTTAACGGAGCGCCGTCGAGGAGGGGGCGGCAGGCGCCTGCGCCCGGTGTCCCCGCCAGGGCGCCATCAGATCCGCTGCCGTCAGCGTGTCGGAGGAGTTTCGGCGGACGAGCTTGTCGCCGGGCCGCGTGCCGCCTTCGGCGAGGCGGCGATAGAACTCGTGGCCGAGCTTGGCGAGTGCTTGCAGGGGTTCCGTACAGGCTTCGAACCGGCGTGGACAGATCTCGCGGGCATCGGCGCTTGAGGTCCGCGCGCTCAGCTGCGTCCCGCCGGTTTGCGGGCCTGATGGCCCGGGCGGAAGCATCGGGCCCGGCAGCAGCACGATCACAACGCCCAGCCAAAACGCGATGCGAAACAGGAGCCTCATGATGCTCGCGCTTGTGCTCACAGGATGCAGCGGCCGGGAACTTGGGCGAGGGGCGGGGCTGCAAGTCTGCCGAATGCCGACTCGCAGCCGAGCGGCAGCGCCAGCGCCGGCCGCTGCGGATCGCCCAGCGGCGGTTCGCGTTTGATCAGAACGGTGACGTTGCTCGGTGCCGGCGCCGGAGCGGATCGTCGCTCGCCGACGCTTCCGGTCAAAAGCTCGACGACATCGAGCGGCGCCTCGGCGGGCCGCGCGTCGCGCCGCGCGGGCTCGGGAACGAGGCGATCGCCCTTACGTGCGCGGTCGATCGTCATCGGCTCGGCAATCTCGCCGGGCCAAACCGCCCATCCGGAGGCGGGCGGAAGAATTCCGAGGCTCGGCGCATGATCGATCATCAGAACAACAGCGAGCGCGCCCGCCAAATAGGTGCTCAGTTGCGACACGGCGGCTGACCTGAGGTGCCTTCCCGACCCGCCGCGACTGTAGTCGCGCTCACCGCGCGAGAAAATAAACGGTTCTTTTACGAACGCATAAACCGTTCGTTAACCTTAATGGCGGGGATCGAATGTCGGGCGACGCGAGTTGATCCGGAGCGCTTGCTTATGGCGCGGTTGAACGAGCCGTGAGCAGCGAGCATCGGGAGGATTTCGTGCCGGAGAAACGCACCATCGAGCGGGCCCGCAAGGACAAGCGTGCGGGCAAGGCGCCGAGCACCCAGGCGGGCGAGTTCGTGCGCGAGGAAATTCGAAAAATCCGCCGCGGCGAGCACGGGGCGCGATCGCCCGAGCAGGCGATCGCCATCGGGTTGTCGGAAGCGAGGCGGGCGGGCGTCGACCTTCCGCCCCCGAAGAAAGGCCGGGTCAAGGAGCGCACGCGCAGGAGCGCGCAATACGCCTATGAGGCCGGCCAGCACAAGCGCAAGACCCGCCGGCGGCCGCGCGTCTCGCGCGCGGTCTCGCGGGTGCTCGAGCGCGAGCCGAAAAGCACGGCCTCGCGCGCCGCGCTGTCGCGGCATGCCAAGCGGGCGGCTTTGCGCCGCAGCGCGGCGGAGCGCTCCGCGGCCGCGGGCAAGGCGGCGCGCACGAAAGGTGCCGCGCGCCGCTCCGCTGCCGCCCGTAAAGCGGCGCGGACCCGCGCTCGCCGCCGCCGCTGAGACGAACCGCGCGACAGGCGCAGCCGGCGCGCAATCGCTGCCGGGGGTTCGGCGTTTGCTTGCCTCAGGCGAGCCGGTCGAGCGTCCGCTTCATGGTCGCCGAGCCGTGATCGATCATCGTGGAAAGATCGCCGGCCACTTCGTCGGGCAGGAAATCGGCGATCCAGACCACCTTGCTGCCGCCGTCGTTCTCCGCGAACACCTGGGCCGACGCATTATAGTGCGTGGTGCGGCCGCCCTCCGCCGACCAGACCAGCCGCCGCGCCGCGTCATCGAGCGTGACGATCGGCTCGCGGACCACCGTGCCGTTGCCGAAAGTCACGATCCGTGCGCCCGGCTCGAGACGGGTGTCGACCACGAAGCCCGGCACCAGCCGGCTATGCAGCGCGCCGATATCGCGAATGGCAGCCCAGACGTCTTCGGGTTTGGCGCGCGTGAAGATTTCCTTGCGGATGGAAGCCATGCCGTCTGCTCCTTTGGCCTGACCATGCCCCGAGCGGCTCGCCCATGACTTGGCGAAAATTGCTATCTTGGCCGCGGACGGAAGAGGGCGGCCATGATCCTGTTGCGCAATGCAGCGATGGTCGACGGCGCCTCGGGCGAGCCGCGGCCGGGCGTCGACATCCTGATCGAGGGCGAATTGTTTCGCGAAGTCGGGGAAGGCGTCCGCGCCGCCGGCGCGGACGTGATCGATCTCGCCGGCAAGACGGTAATGCCGGGTCTGATCGATTGCCACGTCCACGTGATCGCGACGCTCGTCAATCTGGCGCAGAATTCGCTGTTGCCGGATTCGCTCGTTGCCGCCCGGGCGAGCAGGATCCTGCGCGACATGCTGATGCGCGGCTTCACCAGCGTGCGTGATGTCGCGGGCGGCGATATCGGCCTCAAGCTCGCGCTCGAGGAGGGCAGCCTCGTCGGCCCGCGGCTCTTCATCTGCGGCAAAGCGCTGTCGCAGACCGGCGGGCACGGCGATTTGCGCGGCCGGTTCGATGCCCGCGAGGCATCCTATTTCCAGCGGCGGCTCGGCGCGTTGTGTCGCGTCTGTGACGGCACTCCGGAGCTGCGCCGCGCCGCGCGCGAGGAGATCAAGGCCGGTGCCGACTTCATCAAGATCATGGCCAACGGCGGCATCGCCTCGCCGACCGATCCGATCGTGTTTCTCGGTTTCTCGCGCGAAGAGATCGCGGCGGCGGTCGAGGAAGCCGAGATGGCCAATACCTACGTGGCGGCGCATCTCTACACCGACGAGGCGATCCGCCGCGCCGTCGAATGCGGAGTGAAATCGGTCGAGCATGCCAACCTGATCACGCCGGCAACCGCGCAACTGATGGTGGAGCGCGGCGCCTGGGCGGTGCCTACTCTCGTCACGTTCGAGGCGCTCAAAGAGGAGGGCGCGCGGTTCGGCCTCCCCGAAGTCTCGATCGCCAAGATCGACGATGTGCGCTTGGCGGGACTCAAATCCCTGGAGATCCTGCGCGACACCGGCGTGCCGATGGCGTACGGCTCGGACCTGTTGGGCGAAATGCACCGCCGCCAGTCGGAGGAGTTCACGATCCGCAATCACGTGCTGCCCGCTCACGAGATCATCGCGAGCGCGACCAGTATCGCGGCGCAAGTGCTCGGCATGGAAGGCAGGCTCGGCGTGATCGCGCCCGGCGCCTATGCGGATCTCATCGTGGTCGAGGGTAATCCGCTGGCGGATCTTGCCGTGCTCGGCCGACAGGGCGAGCGCATGGCGGCGATCATGCAGGGCGGGCGCTTCGTGAAGAACCGGCTGTGCTGATGCGGCCCACCGGAGAGACGGCAGCGCGCCTGCTGCCGCGCCGCCGGCCCTCGGCGCTGCGCGCCGCCTACCTCGCCGGCGTCGCGTTGGTGTTCCTGTTTATGTTCACCCCGCTGCTGTTCGTCATCTGGGTGAGCCTGTTCAAGAATGAGATCATCACGTTTCCGCCGCAGGGCTACACGCTGCGCTGGTTCGGCAATGCGTGGAGCAACGCCGCATTCTTCAACGGCTTCGTCAGCTCGGTCGAGATCGGCCTCTTCTCGATGCTCGCCGGCTTGGCACTCGGCATTCCGGCGAGCTTCGCGCTGGTGCGCGGCCGCTTCCCCGGGCGCGAAGCGCTCGCCGCCTTCCTGCTCTCGCCGCTCATCGTGCCCGGCATTGTCGCGGGGACCGCGATCTACGTGTATTTCGTCGAGATCGAGCTTGCGACCGGCGTGCGCCTCATCGCGACGCTACCCGGCTTCATCCTCGCCCACGTGGCGCTGACGATACCGTGGACGGTCCGGCTCGTTTCCGCGAGCCTCGTCGGGTTCGATCGTGCGGTCGAGGAAGCGGCGATGAACCTCGGCGCGCGGCCATTCACGACGTTCCGCCGCATCACCCTGCCGATGATCCGGCCCGGCGTGGTCGCCGCCGGCATCTTCAGCTTCATCGTGTCGTTCACGGATCTCGAAATGTCGCTGTTCCTGATCGGGCCGGGCCGCAGCACGCTGCCGATCGCCATGCTGCAATATCTCGAATGGAAGTTCGATCCGACGGTCGCCGCGGTCTCCGTCGTGCAGATCGCCATCATCGGCGTCGGACTTGTGGTGACCGATCGTTTCGTGAGACTCGCCAAGGTGGTCTGAGTGCCGGAGCTCGTCCTCGAACGCGTCAGCAAAAGCTATGGAGACACGCCGGCCGTGCGGGATTTCTCGCTCACCGTCGGGCAAGGCGAGCTCGTGGCGCTGCTCGGGCCTTCCGGCTGCGGCAAGACCACGACCTTGCGCATGGTCGCCGGCTTCATCCTGCCTTCCGCCGGCGCGATCCGCATCGGTGGACGCGACGTGACGACCGAGCCGCCGTATCGGCGCTCGACCGGCATGGTGTTCCAGGGCTATGCACTGTTTCCGCACATGAGCGTCGCGCAGAACGTCGCGTTCGGGTTGGAAATGCGCGGCATGCCGAAGCCGCAGATCGGCGAGCGAGTGGGCGACGCGCTGCGCCTCGTGCGGCTCTCCGGTCTTGAGTCCCGCTACCCGCGCGAGCTTTCCGGCGGCCAGCAGCAGCGAGTCGCGCTCGCCCGCGCGCTCGTCATCAATCCGGACGTGCTGTTGCTCGACGAACCGCTGTCGAACCTCGATGCCAAGCTGCGCGAGGAGGTCCGGCTCGAGATCCGGCAATTGCAGCGCGAGCTCGGGCTCACCACGGTGTTCGTGACTCACGACCAGGAGGAGGCGCTCACCATGGCCGACCGCCTGGCGGTGATGAGCCACGGCGTGATCGCTCAGGTCGGCTCGCCGCGCGAGCTCTATGACAAGCCGCGTTCCGCTTTCGTCGCCGACTTCATCGGCAAATCGAATTTCTTCGAGGGCGAGGTCGCGCAGCCGGGCGTGTTCCGCACGCGATCCGGGCTGCACATCCGGTTTGCCGGCGAGAGTCGGGGCGGCGATGCCGTGCTGGCGGTGCGGCCGGAGCGTATCGAGGTCGTGCGCGACGGCGGCGCGGCCGGCGGCGCCGAGCAGGTCAATTCGATCGCCGGCGTCACTAAAGTGGTCACCTTTCTCGGGCCGACGACCGAGTCTATGATCGAGCTCGTCTCGGGCGAGACGGTGATTGTTCACGCGCCGACGGCGCGGCGAGAGGGCGCCAGTTGTGTGCCCGGCGAGGTTGTGCGGGTAGTCTGGCCGCCGGAAGCGAGCCTGCTGCTCGATGCATCCGACCGCGCGCCGGCGCGAACTTCATGAGGGAGGAAGATATCATGGCGAATGCCGGGCGATTGCAACTCACTCGCCGCGCGTTCGGCTTGGGCGCGGGCGCGCTTGCCTCGTCTGCCGCGCTCGGCCTGCGCGCGCACGCGCAGGCGGCCTCCTGCGTGATCGGCACCTGGGGCGGCGATTATCAGAACCTGCTCGATGCCAATATCGTCAAGCCGCTGCTCGAGCCCAAAGGCGTCGCCGTGCAATGGGACGTCGCCGCGCAGGGTCCTCGCAAGAACAAGCTGATCGCGGAACGGCGCCTGTCGCGCGGCACGCTCGATATCGCCTGCCTCTCCGACGTCGACATGTACGACATCTCGCTCTCTGGCGCGCTCGACACGCTCGATGAATCCAAAATCCCCAATCTGAAGAACGCCGTCCCGGCGCTGCGTCATGCCTATGCGGTGCCGCACATCTACAGCGGCATGGTGTTGGTCTACAATCCGGCGCACGCACAGCCCAAAGCCTATGCCGACCTGTGGGACGAGAAATATCGCGGCAAGGTCGGGTTGGTCGATCTCCTGTTCACGCAGATCCTGATCGTCGCGACCGTGGCGGCGGGCGGCACGCCGTCCGATTTCGCGCCGGGCAAGAATAAGCTGCTGGAACTCAAGAAGCTCGGCGTGCGCGTGTTGCCGAGCAACGAGGCAATGGCGCAAGCGCTGCAGTCGGGCGAAGTGTGGATCACGCCGATGTGGCGCGCGCGCTGCGTGCAATGGCAGAACGCCGGAATCCCGATCACCAACGTCGCGCCGGCGGAGGGTGCGATCCCGATCCTGTTCGAATTCGCCGTCCCCAAGAACGCGCCCAACAAGGACGGCGCCTACGCGTTCCTCAACGCCTCGCTCGAGCCCGCCGCGCAGATCGGCTTTGCGGAGAAGATGGGCTATGCGCCGACGGTGTCCAACGCCCAGCTGTCGCCGGAGCAGTCCCAGAAGCTCACCTTCAATTCCGCCGAGCAAGCCAAGCTGGTGAAGACCGACTACGATTACGTCGCCAAGGAATATCAGAACCTGAAGCAATGGTGGGATCGCGAGTTCCTGGCGTGAGCCGATGAGCATTGCGGCTCCGGAAGCATCGGCGCGGGGCGGGATAGCCGCGCCCGGCCGCAGTGCGGGCAGCCGCGGATTTTTGCCCGCCGTTCCGGCGACGCTACTCGTCGTACTGATCGTCGGCCTGCCGGTGGTCCTGCTGTTCCGCTACAGCCTCAATCAGTACGACCGCTACGACATGATGCGGGAGGCGCTGACCTTGGACAATTACCTCGCGATCTTCCGCGACGCCTTCTTCCGCAACGTGCTGCTGCGCACGATCGTCGTCGCTGCGGTCTCGACCGCGGCCGCTTTGGTGCTCGCGTTCCCGGTCGCGTATTTCATCGCACGCGCTCCGGCGCGCTGGAAAAGCCCTCTGGTCATTCTGGTGGTGTTTCCGCTGCTCGTGGGCAACTTGGTGCGCGCGGCGGGCTGGATGGCCGTGATGGGCAACCGCGGCTTCGTCAATCAGTTGCTGATCGGTGTCGGTCTGGTCGAGGAGCCGCTGGAGATTCTCTACACGCCCACCGCGGTCGTCATCGGCATCATCGCCGTGGTGCTGCCGTTCATGACGCTGTCGCTCCAGAGCGTGTTGGAGCAGATCGATCCCGCGCTGGAGGAAGCCGCGGGCAATCTCGGCGCGCGGCCGTTCACAGCCTTCCGCAGAATCGTGCTGCCGCTCGCTATGCCGGGCGTCATTGCCGGTACCGTGCTGGTATTCATCTTGTGCATGAACGCCTATGCGACACCGGTGCTGCTCGGCGGCCCGCGCTTCCATATGATGGCGCCGCAAGTCTACGAGCAGATCACCGGGCAATCCAACTGGCCGTTCGGCGCCGCGCTCGCGTTCATCCTGATGGGCACCACGCTGGTGCTCACCGTCGCCTCGACGCAACTGATGCAGAAGAGCTACGCGCGGCGCGCATTGTGGAAAGCCTGAGGCAATGGCGTTTCTCACCCGCAACACCTTCGACTATCGCTGCCGGCTGATGCACAAGCTGATGGACGCGCAGCGCCTCGACGCGCTGGCATACACGTCGAGCGATTTCTTCCAGTGGGCGACCAATTTCCATGTCGACGTGCAGACCTGGGAGCGACCGATCGTGGTCGTCGTGCCGCGCGACGGCGAGGCTTTCGCCATCATGAACGAGCTCTCGACCAACCATCTGCGCGGCGCGTGCGAGCGCGGCACGATGTGGGTCGGCGCGGTCACGATCTACAGCGAGCATCCCCGCCTCGGCCAACGCCTGCCGCTGCGTGCGCAATGGGCCGAGGCGCTCATCGATCTGTTGCTCGGGCGCGGCCTTGCCGCCGCCCGCGTCGGGGTCGAATCCGCAGGCGGCCCGCTCGCCCGCGCGGCGACTTTGTCGCCGGGGCTCGAGCTCGTGCAATGTCTCGCGGAGCTGCGCGCGCTGCGATTCGTCAAATGCGGCGAGGAACTTGCCGTGCATCGCGACGCCGGCGCGCTCAGCGACTGGGGCCAGGCGCGCTATCGCGAGAACATCCGCCCGGGTCGCCGGCTTCAGGAGCTCGACTTCACACTTGCGGCGATGATCTCCGAGGAAGCCGCGCGGCGCTTCCCGAGCGAGAACGCCGAGATCCGCTGCCTGACGCTGAGCGGGCCGGCGTCGGCCTCGCCGCACGGCGACGGCATGCCGACCGGCGCCGCGATCGAGAAGGGCCACGGCGTCGTCAATATCTGCAACGTGCGGCTCAACGGCATGATGACCGAGAACGAGCGCACCTTCTTCGTCGGCAAGCCGACGAACCAGCAGGCGGCGCTCTACGAGAGCGCGCGCGCGCCGCGAACGAGGCGGGTGTCGCGGCGGCGGTCGCGGGCAATCCGGTCTCCGCGATCGACGCCGCCGCCCAGGCGGTGATCGAGAAGGCGGGGTTCGGGGAAAACATCCTGCACCGGACCGGCCACGGCATGGGCGTGCAGGGCCACGAATATCCCGACGACATGCCGTTCTGCCACCGGCCGCTCGTCGCGGGCGAAGTCTATTCGGTCGAGCCCGGCATCTACGTGTACGGGCTCGGCGGCTTCCGCATCGACGACACCGTGGTGATCGGCCAGACGCCGGAGATCATCACCACGGCGCCGCGCGACCTCGCCAGCAATACGATCACGTGAGCCGTCGACGATTTGTTTTGCTCGTTCCCTCGTCGTGCGCGGGCTCGACCCGCGCATCCATGGGGCCTGTTCCGGTTTCGACGGCTGCATGGATTGCCGGGTCAAGCCCGGCAATGACGAAGGAGAGGCACTAGCGACATCACTCAGCAGCGTCGAGCTGGTCCATGGCGGCGGACCGTAATCTCGACCGGCGGTCGAGCCGCAGCGTGAGGCAGAACGCGGCGCCGCCGCTGCGCCGGAACGCCGAGAGCGGCGTTTCCCGGACGCAATAGCCGCGCGCTTCGAGCGCGCGGCGAAGGCGAGGGCTGCAGCCCGACAGCACCGCGACGTCATCGACAACCACGGCATTCGCGGCCAGTCGGCAGGCGTCCTCGGCCTCGATCTCGATCCGGTCGGCGGGATCCACGCGCTCGGCGATCGCCGCCTGCGCGGCTTGCGTGAATGCATCGGGAAAATATACGAGCTCGCCGCGCGGCATGGCGCACAGCGCGGTGTCGAGATGATAGAAGCGCCGATCGGCGAGCTCGAGCGCCACGACTTCGGCCCCGAAGGTCTCGGCGACGGCATGACGGGCCGCCGCGTCGGCGCGCAACCCGAAGCCCAACCAGAACAGCTCGCGCGCCTCGTCGAACACGCACTCGCCGGCGCCCTCGAGCACGAGCCCTTGCGGCAGCGTGCGGACCGCGTCGAGCGCGCCGCTCGTCTGAAGCGCCAGAAACGCGGCGGCGAAATGCGGCTCTTCGGGCCGCCGTTCCGGATGGCGAAACCGCGCGAGCAGCGCGATGCCGTCGAGCACCACGGCGGAATTCGCGGTGAACACCAGGTCCGGCAGGCCCGGCAGGGGCGGGACGAGCTCGATCGCCGCGCCCAGATCGCAGAGGGTTTGGTGGAGCGCTGCCCATTGCCGCCGCGACGCAGCGGCGAGCGCGCGCTCGTTGCGCGCCCATTGCTCCGGTACCATCCAGGGATTGATGGCATAGGAGACGGCGAAATGCGCCGGCCGGCACATCAGGAAGCGCGGTTGCTGCGAGACCGTCATGCCGGGGTCCATCGCCTGATCGCTCGGTCAACGCAAGAACGATTCGCCAACAGCGATCAAGGTCTCCGGCGGCTTTCGGAAGGACGAGTACTCCCGGCCTGATTTGCCCGGCCCATGTCGAGGATGCGGCGGCCGTATAACGCGCGGCCTATTCAGGAAGGCCGTCGTTCCAGGGCGCCAGCGCGAGCGTGGGAATTCGTCATCCGAACGGACCGAGCAATCATCGCGGGAGGCAGTGGCGCGTAGCGCGATCTGTCGCCGCCCGCGAGCACCCCCGGGACGATGTCGCCTCTGCGCCTTCGATGATCTGTTTCGGGGCGCTCACGCCGCCCTGGCGACGCGCACGCCCGCGCCCTCGAGCAGCATCACCTTGTTGAGCAGCTTGACGCAGGCGTAGACCGCCTCGATCGCCGGAGCCGGCGTCTCGGTCAGCCGCGCCATTTCCAGCACCGAGCCGATCAGTGCCTCGGTCTCCAGCGAACGGCCGGCCTCGACGTCCTGCAGCATCGAGGTCTTGTGCGCGCCGACGCTCTCCGCCCCGGCGATGCGCTTCTCGATGCTGACCCGGAACGTCACGCCGAGTTTTTGCGCGATCGCCTGCGCCTCCTCCATCATCTTGGCGGCAAGGTGCCGCGTCTCCGGGAACTGGCAGATGTCGACGAGCGTCGCGTGGGTAAGCGCGCTGATCGGGTTGAAGGAGAGGTTGCCCCACGCTTTGAGCCAGATCTCCGAGCGGATGTCCTTGAGTACCCGCGACTGCAGCCCGGCCTTGACGAACACGTCGTGCAGTAGCTTGGCGCGCTCGGTGTCCCGTCCGTCGAGCTCGCCGATCGGGAAGCGGTCGCCCTCCACGTGATGAATCACGCCGGGCGCGGTGACGGCCGCGGCCGGGTAGACCACGCAGCCGAGGATGCGGTTGGCGTCGATCTTGCGCGTGAGAATGCCGGTCGGATCGAGGCTCTGCAGCTTCTTGTTGTCGTACTTGCCGCCGAGCTTTTGGAAATACCACCACGGCAGCCCGTTCTGCACCGTCATGATCACGGTGTCGGGGCCGGTGAGCGCGTCGATGTCCCGCGCGGCTTCTTCGAGATAATGCGCCTTGACGGCGAGGATCACGAGATCCTGCTTGCCCGCCTCCGCCGCCTTGTCGACCGCCTTGACCTTCGCGACTTCGACCTTGCCGTCGTGCCATTCGAGCTTCAGCCCGTTCTGCTTGATTGCGGCGAGATGCGGCCCGAGGTCGATCACGGTGACCGCATTGCCGGCGAGCGCGAGCTTCGCGGCGACGAGCCCGCCGATCGCGCCGGCGCCGACGACGCACACTCGGATCGGCTGCGGCGGCGCGCCGAGCAGATAGGGGCTCGGCAGCTCCTGGTCGAAGCGGTTACTCAGCCTGCCGACGCCGTCGATTACGATCTCGATGACGTTACTCGCGTCCTTCATCACCCCGGCGCCGAGCGAGGTGCCGCAGGCGATGACGTCTCCGGGCATCAGCGTCATGTCGCGCGACACCATGCTGACCAGCTTGTAGGGTGGGAAGAACATGTCGCCGACCGGATAGTTCTGCCGCTCCTGGCCGTTGAGGACGGTGCGGATGCGCAGCTGCATCGGATCGATTCCGGTGGTGATCACCGGGCCGAACACGCCGAAGCTGTCGAAGCTTTTCGCGCGGACCCACTGGTCGAACGTCGGGTTCTTTTTCAGAATGTCGACCGCGGTCACGTCGTTGACGCAGGTGTAACCGAAGACGTAATCGGGCGCCTCGGCTTCGCTCACCATCGAGCATTTCTTGCCGATGACGACGCCGAGTTCGCCTTCATAGATGACCTTGCCGTCGTAGGATTTCGGACGGCGGATCGGCGCACCGTGCGGATGATAGGCGTTGGGCGCCTTGAGGAAATACAGCGGCTCGTCCGGCACCTTGAAATCGTTCTTGGCCGCAAGCTGGTGGAAATTGTTCCAGAGGCAGATCATCTTCGAGGGATCGCATGGCGTTGCGACCCGCACGTCGGAGAGCCGCACCTTCTCGCCTGTGGCCGAGGCACCGGCGAACATGTCGCCCCGGTGGACGGATACGAGGTCGTCCTCGAGCGTGCCGAACTCGAGCTTGCCGTTGCGCTCGAACCGGATCCACTGAGCCATCGATTCCTCCCGCTTTGCGTTTCTTGACCCCGGCCCACGCGGCACCGCTACAGGTGCGGCGACCGGGCGCCCGGCGGGCTAGTGCCCAACCGCCAGAGCCCTGCGCGAATTGTGGCGGATGATGCGCCGTTACGGCTTTTGCGACAAGCGAGGGAACCCGGGACGCGCGCAAGCGGTTGATGGCCTATCCTAGGTTCACAGGGAGCGTCAGCCATGTACAAGGCACTGGGTTTCGCCGGCGCAATGCTCGTCGGCGCGTTCTGCGCGGGCGGCGCAACGGGCGACGCCTATGCGGCCGACTTCGGCTATGGCTATGGTTATGGCTATGCGCCGGCCTATGCGGCCCCGGCACCCGCCTACGCGGCGCCCGCTCCGTCGGTCACCGTGATCATCAATCCGCCGGCCGCGACCTACGCGGCCCCCGCCGCCCCCGCATACGCTTATACGTCTCCGAGTTATGCAGCTCCGGGCTATTACGAGGCGCGGCCGGTGCCGCCCGCGCCGATTCCCACCCCGGGCTATGCCTATGTGGCGCCGGCGCCGAGCTACGCCGCGCCGGTTTATGCGGACGAGACCGAATACATCGAACCCGGCTATGCCTATGCGCCGACCAGGACGATCGTGACGCCGGGTTACGCCTCGGCCGCGACCCGCACGTGCTGGCGCGACAGTTTTGGGGTCCGTCACTGCCGTTGGCGGTAATCGTAGCCATCTCGATCCCAACAAATGAAATGGCCCCGATCTCGGGGCCATTTCCATTTATGACGTGCGGAATTACCGGGGGTGATGCCGGTCAGACGCTCTTGTTCAGGGCGTTGCGGGTCGGTTTCACCTGAGGGCGCTGCTTGAGCAGATCGGCGTAGTCCGTGACCGACTGCTGGCGCAGCGCGCTGAGCAACTCGTCAATCGTGCGCAGCAGTTTCCGATCGAACGAGCCTTCCTTCTTCAGGCCCTCGGTCAGCATTGCGCGGAAGCGTTGCTCCTGCGCGCGGCAGTTTTCGCGCAGTACCGTCGCGAATTGCCGCGGCGCCGTGCCTTTATCGAGCTCGACGGCGGTCTGCTCGGCGATGCACTGCCCGACGAGGCCGGCCGCACGGTCGAGCACGCTGCCCTCTTCCTGCGCAGTCGCTGAGGTCGCCAGACCACACGCCAACAGAATGAACGGAATGCGCATATCAGCTTCCCCGATTGTTGGCCGTACCCGGGCTTTAAGACGGCAATTCGGGCGGACGATTTTGGTTCCCGGCCTCCGATGTTTTTTCTTTCGCCCGGCCCCACGCCGAGCTGCGCCTATGGTTTGGACGATTTGGGCGGAAGCGACTGAACTTGATGGAGAATGTCCCGGCTCCGGCGCACGCGCGCGCCCCAGGCGCGGTCGAACTCGGCGATGAGCCCTCGCATGCCGTCGGAGCGCAGCACCGCCTGGGCGGCCTCAACGTCCGCAAATTGATAGAACGCATAGTGCACGGACGGGTCCGTCTCGCTCCAGCATCGCCAGGCGCCCACGGCCTGAAAAACCCGAACGGCGTCCGGCAGGTGCTCGGATTGGTACCAGCGATCGAACGCCGGCCGATCCGCCGCATCGGCGAGCTCCGCACGCACCATCAGCAGGGCCGTTCCCAATCGGCTTCTCCTTTCGGCGACGACGATAGGACGCGACGATGCCGGCGCATTGCGCTCGGTCAAGCGCGGACAGCCAGGCGCGGCTGCTCACGGCCGCTGTAGATGAGGTTGCGCGTGCAAATCATCGATCGAGCTAATGAAAAGGGCGGGCAAATCGCCCGCCCTCTCGGCTCGATCCGGCGGATCTATTTGCTGGCCGCGCCGGTACTGGTTCTCACATTGGCACCGCCCGACACCCCGGTCTGAGTCGTCATCCCGGGCGTGGCAGCCATGCCACTTCTTTGGACCCGCGCACCGCGGGGCCGCGAAGTGGTTACGCCGACATTGGTCTGGGTCGCGGTCACGCCGAAGCCGGTTCCGCCCCAGCCGCCCCAAGACGCGTAGCCGGGACCCCAGCCCCAATCCGGACCCCAGCCCCAGCCCGCATAGCCGGCCGGATAGCCGTAGCCGCCCCAAGCAACGCCGGGGCCGCCGCAGGTGCAACCGGGATAGCCGGCCGCAAAGCCAGAGCCTGCATAACCCGGATAACCATACCCGGCCGCATAGCCGAAGCCGGGCGAGCCGTATCCGTAACCATAACCGTAGCCGGTGTCGAAGCCGGCATTGACGCCGACACCGACCGAGCCGGTCGCGAACCTGCGGTCACGGAAACGCGCTTCCCGCAGTCCGACGCTGGTTCGGGTTCGCAAGCTTTCTCGGGTGCGAAGACTGGTCTTGCTGGAGAGCTTCTTCTGGCCGGAGATGTGTCCGGTCTTGCCGCTCTTCATGCTGCTCTTCATATGGCCGGATTTCATGCTTTTCATCTGGCCGGACTTCATGCCTTCGCTCGAGGCCGCGTGCCCCATCTTGCCGCTCGTGGCGCTCTTCGTGCCTTTGGACATCTTGGCGCTTGAGCCGGTCGCTTGGGTCTGAGCCCCGGCCTGCGCATTGGCGCCGCTTGCAGCCGAGCCTTTTTCGGCCGCCCAAGAGGGCGTCGCCGCGGCGAAAGCTATCGCTCCGACGACGCCGAGCATGAGCGGAAGCTTCTTAACCGCTCTGTTCATGATCGCGCCTCCTGTTCTGCGCCCCACCATGGGGCACCCTCGCGCCACAACAACGAGGCCGTTCATCCCAGGTTCCTTGGAAAATGCGTGAATTGACGCGGGCTTGGCACTTTCCGGTGGACAACGATTGCTGAACAAACGTTCAGCTTCCGGCCGGGCCAGCGGCAGCATCACGTCGCGTCCTCTGCATCCGCCTGCGGCGCTTGGCTGATTGACGCATCACGATGATCTATGCCCCTGCGACATTGGGCGCCTTGAACCTATTTAGATGCTCCGCCATAGGCGCCGGGCCACTCTCGGGATGGCGGGAACTTCGAAATGCGTATTCTGCTTGCCGCGACAGCGGTTGCGGCTGCCCTGGTTTTTGTGCCGATCGAAGCGCGGCTCGAGCCGTCGGTGCCCACCGGGCCCGACAAGCATGCATCTTCCGAGACGACGAAAACGCAGCCTGGTGCCGGACAAGAATTCGCGTCTGCGCCCGGCGAGGCCGGCAGCCCGCAGCCGACCGCCACAGTCAGCGCGTCCGTCGATGCGATCTGTGCGACGCTCGATCGCTCGGCCACCGACAACGATCTTCCGCTCGATTTTTTCACGCGCCTGATCTGGCAGGAGAGCCGGTTCAACCCGCTGTCGGTCAGCCATGCCGGCGCGCAAGGAATTGCGCAATTCATGCCCGGCACCGCACGCCGAGTCGGACTCGCCGATGCGTTCGATCCGCTTCAGGCACTGGCGAAATCTGCGGAATTGCTGCGCGGCTTGCGCGCGCAGTTCGGCAATCTCGGCCTCGCGGCTGCCGCCTACAACGCGGGTCCCAAGCGGATCGACGATTGGCTGGCGAACCGCAAGCCGTTGCCGCAGGAAACGGAATCCTATGTGCGCATCATTACCGGCCGTTCCGCCCAGGAATGGACCAATACCCAGGCGCGTGATTGGGGCGTGGCGCTCGCCGTGCCTGGCCCCTGCAAACAACTCGCGAGGTCTGCGCCACGTCGAGCGCCACCGGTGATCGCGATTCGCCGGACGGACCGCCCCGCTCGAGCGATCCTCCTCGCGCGCAAGCCGGAGCGCCCCGCGCCGGCGGTCGCGCCACAGCCGGCACCCGCAATCGTCGCAGCGCGTCAGCCGAATCGGCCGGCCTCCTCGCGCGGCGCCTTGCGCCAACCGGAGCATTCGAGGGCTGCAGTTGTCGCGGCGCGCCAGCCGGAACGTTCGACGCCCGTGGCGCATCGGGTGGCGAGCAGCGCGAAACTAGTGCATGTCGGGCTCAACGTCGTGGCGGAAAAACATGAGAAAACTGCGGCCGCATCCAAGACCGTCATGACTGCCGCGAAGAGCACGCCCGAGCACGCGCATGCGAATGGCGCAAACAGCAGCGCACCTTCCGCTCGCGGCTCCAATGCGGACGCCTCGCACGCGCTCAAACGCGAATCCCCGGCGGCCCCCGCGCACAAGCGGCCGGTGCCGAACCAGCATGCGGCCCGGGTGACCTGAACGGCATTCGCCCCCACGCTCGGCGGGTGCGCGACTTCGAGCTGATTCGTCCTCGGGGCGCTGATTCAGCATCGGAAATTCTCCGTCGCGAGCGGATCGCGTTCGCGCGCGCATCACCGATTCCAGCCGCGGGCGCTCCAAATACCCGGACAACGAAACATCCTCATAAACTGCTTGATGCTTTCGCCTGGATCGCCCATGGATGGCGGGCAGCCGACAGGCGTCCAGGCGCGCGCGAGCACAAACACGGCCGATCGCGGATCGATGGGCGTGGACGCGCGGCGTCAAGGAGCGCGTCATGTCCTATATTCGTGCGATGTGTGCGATCGGGCAGCGCGGACAACTCGGGCTGCGCGGTGTGCTGCCTTGGGAGGGCGCGAAAGACCCGGAATACGTCGCGGACGTGCAGCGCTTCTGGGACATGACGCGCGGCCACGTCATTCTCATGGGCCCTCGAACCAAAAGCTCGGTGCCTCCATTCGCCTATGCCGAGCGCACCATCGTCGAGATCCGCTCTTCGCTCGCGCCCGAAGCGGCGATCGCCAAGTACCCGGATCGGGTGATCTTCATCGGCGGCGGTCCCGCGATATTCGCCGCTTATGCGCGGTTCGTCCAGCATTGGGACATCACGCGCTTGCCCTATGACGGCGAGGCCGACCGCTGGTTCGATCCGCAATGGCTCACCGCCGCCTGACAAGGAATGTGCACGGCATCATCGGCAACGACGACACATCCGGGTTTTGGCAACGCTCACCGTGTCGTTTAAGATCGCGGGAGCGAGAGGGAGGAAATCGATGGCCGAACGAAACGGGATGCGCCTCGTTGCAGCGGGTCTGGTGCTTGCGGCGCTCACGCTCGGCGCCGAAGCCAAGGACAAGGTCAAGGTCGGGTTCATCGGCCCGCTCACCGGCGGGGTTTCCGTCAACGGCATTGGCGGGCGCAACTCGGCAGATCTCGTGGTGCGGCTGCGCAACGCCGACGCCAAGACGAAATACGAATACGAGCTCGTCGTGCTCGACGACGAATGCAAGCCGAACGTCGCCGTCCAGCAAGCCACCAAGATGGCGGCGGACAAGGAAATCATCGCAGCGGCGACCCATTATTGCTCGTCCACCGCCATTGCCACGGTCGACACCTATCACAAATTCGGGCTGCCGGTCGTGGTGTGGGGCGCGGTGCTGCCGGACATCACCTACCGCAACAAATATCCCGAGATCCACCGCGTCAACGGGACGATGATCAACCAGAATCAGACCAATGCCGAGCTGTTGACCGGCCTCGGCTACAAGACCTTCGCGGTCATCCACGACACCACGGACTACGGCAAGGGCCACAATCAATATTTCAGCGAGGCGCTCGCCAAGCGCGGCGGAAAGATTCTCGGCACCTTCGGGGTCACGGCCGATCAGCAGGACTTCACCGCCGAGCTGACGCAGATCAAATCGCTCTCGCCCGAGGTCATCTATTTCGGCGGGCTGACCCCGATCGGCGTGCGCATCCGCGCGCAGATGGACAAGCTCGGAGTCAACGCGGTGTTCGACGGCACCTCGGGCATCGTCTCGGATGCCTATATCCAGGGCCTCGGACCGCTCGCGGAGAGCTCGCTCGCGTTCCGCGAAGGCGCGCCGACCGAGAAGCTTCCGGGCGGGAAATTTTTCCTGGAGCAATACGAGGCCCGGCACTACGACAATCCGCCCGAAGCCTACGGCGCATTCGCGTTCGCCGCCATGGACCTGATCGTGGACGCGATCGAGCGCGTCGGTCCGGATCGCAAGGCGGTACGCGACGCGCTCGGCGACGTCAAAGACCGCGACTCCATCGTCGGCAAGATCACGTTCGACGACCACGGCCAGAACACCGTGCCGCTCATCACCCGCTACGTGGTCCAAGACGGCAAATGGACCTTGTGGGAGGACAGCGAGTACCCGAGCGGCAAGCGCAAGCTGCCGGGACAGAAATGAGGGGCGCGATGCCGGGCTGCGACATGAGCGACGTACCGGCGGCCGGCTCGGCCTGCTCCCTCTCCCATAGGGAGAGGGTGGGGTGAGGGGTTTTGCCTATTCGTTCGCTCTCGGTTCCCTCACCCCAACGCTCTCCCCCGCGGGGAGAGGGAGCTGGCCGAGTTCGCGACAGCTCTTGCGAATATTCTAATCTCTGGAACTCGCGGATGGATGCGGGGCTGTTGGCCCAGTACGTCATGAACGGGCTCATGCTCGGCATGATGTACGCGCTGGTCGCGGTGGGCTTCACGCTGTTCTTCGGCGTGCTCGATGTCATCAAGTTCTCGCACGGCGACGTGCTGACGGTTGGCGCATTCACTGCGCTCGCTACCTTCGTCGCGTTGCAGACCGCGGGGCTAGGCTCCCGCGCACTCGAGCTTGCCGCCATGCTGCTCGCTGCCGTCTTGGCGATGGCTCTCCTCGGCGTACTGATCGCCCGCTACGTCGTTTTGCCGCTGCGCGGAGCGCCGGCGCTCAACACGTTGCTCGCGACGCTGATGCTCGGCACGGTGCTGCGCGAGGCCGTGCGGCTGTTTTACCCGGGCGGCGCCAATCCCAAGCCGTTTCCGGCGCTGCTGCCGGGCACCGCCGTCAGTTTCGGGCACTTCACGCTGAGGCTCGACAACGCCTTGATGCTCGCCGCCGGCGTCCTCGTCATCGTCGGCCTCCAGCTCGTGCTCCAGAAAACCAAGCTCGGACTTGCCATTCGCGCCGTCGCCCAGGACGAGGAAACCGCTCGGACCATGGGCGTGAATTTCACCGCCGTGGTGCTCACGACGTTCGGCATCGGCTCGGCGCTTGCGGCCTTCGCCGGGCTCATGAACGGCCTCTATTATAATGAGATCAATTTCGGGATCGGGCTCCTGCTCGGGGTCATCGGCTTCAGCGCCGCGATCATCGGCGGGCTCGGCAGCATCTACGGCGCCATCCTGGGCGGGTTCGTGTTCGCCGCGCTGCAGACGATCGGGGCCGTCGCCCTGCCGTTCGCGAGCGCCTACAAGGACGTGTTCGCGTTCGCGGTAGTGATCGCGCTGATGGCGTGGCGGCCGACTGGCCTGATCCGCGAAAAAATCAGCGAGCGGGTCTGATCGGATGCCGGCCGTCTCGCCGCGGGCGCCGCTGCTGCCGGGCGTTGCGGCGCTGGCGCTGCTCACGGTTTACCTCATCGCTCTGCTCGCCGCGGAACGCCAAGCCGTCATCATCGCCCTGTTGGCACTGGCGATCGTTGCCGTGATAGCCGCGAGAAGGCTCGGCATTCAGGCGCAGGTCAGCCGCAGTTTCGCCGAACGTGAAGATACGCTGGGCATCTGCGCGGTACTCGGCGCGCTCGCGGTCGCCGCCTGGTTCCGCGACGATCATTTCGTCCTGCTGCTCATCGACAGCGTCCTGCTCTACGCCGTGGCAACGCTCGGCCTCAACGTCCAGTTCGGCTACGCGGGGGTCCTCAATTTCGCGGGCGCGTCGTTCTTCGGCATCGGCGCCTATACGTCGGCGGTCCTGGTTGCGCATAGTCCGGTTCCGCACCTGTTGGTGCTGGTGATCGGCGGGCTGTTGGCGGCGCTCGCCGGGTCGCTGCTGGTCGTTCCGGTGCTGCGTACGCGCGGCCATTATGCCGCGGTCGTGACCATTGCGTTCGCGCTGCTGTTCAAGACCTTCCTCGAGGTCAACGACGTGCTCGGCGGGCCGCAGGGAATGCAGGTCGGCGGCATGAAGCTCTTCGGCTGGTCGTTCAACGACAACGTCGAGCTCGGCCGCCGCATCGAGCTCTCGTTCTACCTGAATTATTTCGTCGTCGCCCTGCTGTTGCTGATCGCGGCATTCGTGCTGGTGCGGCGACTCGAGCGCTCGTGGATCGGTCTCAATCTCGACGCGCTGCGGCTCGACGAGACGGCGGCGAGCTGCTTCGGCCTCGATGTCGCGCGCTGGAAGGTGACCGCGTTCCTGCTGGGAAATTTCCTGATCGGGATCGCGGGCGCGCTCTACGGCATGCTCGGCGGCTTCGTCGCCCCGAACAATTACACGTTCGCCGATTCGCTGATCCTGGTCTCGATCCTGCTGCTCGGCGGCATCGGCAATCCGTGGGGGGTGCTGGCCGCCACCGTCATCGTGATCGTGGTCCCCGAAAAGCTGCAGGCGATCCAGGAATACCGGTTCCTGCTCTATGCCGCGCTGGTGATCCTGGTGCTGCTGTTCCGGCCCGAGGGCCTGCTGTCGCGGCCGGTGCGCCGCTATTTTCCGGCATGGCGGCCGTGACGATGCTGCTCGAACTGCGCGGGCTCACCAAGAAATTCGGCGGCGTGACCGCGCTCGACGCCGTCGAGCTTGCGCTCGAGCGCGGCGAGATTTTGGGGCTGATCGGCCCCAACGGCTCCGGCAAGACCACGTTGTTCAACGTCGTCACCGGCATCTACGGCGCCGACGCAGGCTCGATCCGCTTCGCGGGCGCGGAGATCGGCCGAGCCTCGCCGCAAGCCGTGCATCGCGCCGGCATTTCCCGCACGTTCCAGCGCTCGCGACTCTGCCTGCCGCTGTCGATCTTCGACAACATCATGATCGGCAACCACAAGCGCCTGTCGCAGGGGCTGTGGTTCAACCTGATGCGCCGCCGCGCGTTCCGCCGCGAATTCGAGGAAAGCTACGCCGCGGCGCGCGCGCTCGTGCAGGTATTCGATCCGCCGCTCGCCGAGCGCATGTTCGAGCCCGCCGCCGGGTTGCCGATGATCGATCGCCGCCGCATCGAGATCTGCCGCGCCCTGATCGGCGAGCCGAAGCTCTTGCTGCTCGACGAGCCGTCTGCCGGGATGACCCAGGACGAGACGGCGGAGTTGATGCGCGACATTCTGCAGATCCGCGAGCACCGCGCAGATCTGACCATCATCATCGTCGAGCACGAGATGGGCGTGATCGAGCGCATCACCAGGCGCTGCGCCGTGCTCAATTTCGGCAGGAAGATCGCCGAAGGGCCGTATCAGGAGATCGCCGCGGATCGGCGCGTGCAGGAAGCCTATCTGGGAGCCGCCTGATGGGCGCGGGGCTGACGATCGATCAGGTCTACACCGCCTACGACAAGGCCGACGTGCTCGAAGGCGTGTCGCTCAGCGTCGAACCCGGCCGCATCACCTGTCTGCTGGGCGCCAACGGCTCCGGCAAGACCACCCTGATCCGCTCGATCCTCGGCCTCACGCCGGCACGGGCCGGAAGCATCCGGCTCGACGGCCTCGACATCACGCGGCTGCCGACGCACCGGATCGTGGCTGCGGGCGTCGCCTGCATTCCGGAAGGCCGCAAGGTGTTTCCGAAGCTCACCGTCGAGGAGAATCTGCGGATGGGGGCTTATCAGGAAAGCTCGCAGGCCGTGACACGCGAGCGGCTCACCGAGGTCTTCGCGATGTTCCCGCGGCTCGCCGAGCGCCGGACGCAGCTCGCCGGCACGATGTCGGGCGGCGAGCAGGCAATGGTCTCCATCGGGCGCGGCCTGATGCGCGCGCCGCAGCTGCTGCTGATCGACGAGCCCTCGCTCGGGCTCTCGCCGCTCCTGGTCAAGGAGAATTTCAAGATCGTGCGAAACATCCAGGAGCGCGGCATCACCGTGTTCCTGGTCGAGCAGAACGTGCACCAGACGCTCGCGGTCGCGCACTACGGATACGTGCTCGCCAAGGGCCGCGTCGTTGCCGCCGGGACGCCCGCGGAGCTCGCGAGCCACAAGGAGGTGCAGGAGGCGTATTTCGGCTGAAAGTCGAAAAGTCCTTCACGCCCAGGGGATGCTATGGTATCTTTGTACACGCAAAGATATGATCTTCCAGACACTGAGTGCGCAAACCGTAGAGCTGATGGGCTGTTGCCAATGCCGTAGCCGCGCTTGCTCGTTGCACAACTCTCCCGACTGTCTCGGATCGCCGGGCCAGGTAGGATGAGCGGATCGGAGAAGGATCAGAACACGAGTTTTGCGGCGCGGGTGCTGGAGCGGCGCCCTGCCGTACGTGAGCAGGTGCTGAACTCCAGCGAGTTTCAAGCTTGGCTGCGCCCCTACAAGACGGTGGTCATCGATGGAACGAAATTCTACATCGTGGGCGGAGACATGCTGCGGGATTTCGACGAGATGATCCTCGACTGGGCACGGGATCGCGGACTCATCGACCAGCGCACGATCGATGAACTGCATCGCTCCGAGGGGAAATTGAGCCATGGCCAAGACCGGAAGAGGCAGGCGATCACGCATCGACAAGGTGCAGCGTTCGACGAAAGGGAGGAGCGCCATGAACGAACGATCGAGAAGCTTTGCGGCGATCAGCATCGCGACAAACAAGGACATCAAGGCCGCAGTGGAATCTTCCGACCTGAACGCGCTGTTGAGAAGCAAGCTGCGCAAACTGACCGTCGACAATCAGACATACTATCTCGCCGAAGGAGATACCCTCCTCGACGAGGATCAGCTCGGCGTCTATGCCCTGACGAAACAAAAAGAGGCCGAGGCACACAAGGCGATCGCGACCGCCTCTGCCGCCGGGTTCGGGACGGAACGCCTCGGCTTGCAGGCCCGCGGGCTGATCGCGATGACTCAGGGCGGGAAGATCGTGCGTTGGGAACCTAACACCGTTCTGTCGTA
Source organism: Pseudomonadota bacterium (assembly GCA_046727735.1). GTDB lineage: Bacteria > Pseudomonadota > Alphaproteobacteria > Rhizobiales > Xanthobacteraceae > AP-16. The sequence goes on from JBKPDF010000045.1 coordinate 42,223, forward strand.
CCGGGTCGTCAGGAACACCTTCGGGGGCAAGAAGCAGAACTACGATCTAGTCGTGACATGCATGCACGATGCGACGAAAGCATGGGAGGATACTTGCGGCGTCAGGTTCCAGCACATGGAGGAACTGGACGAACGCGACGGCGTCAAACCCGAGGGGGCGTGGTTTGCCGTTCGGGAACTCGACGCCGGTGGCGAGTTCATCGCCGCCGCCTTTTTTCCGAACGATCCGGTGGACCGGCGCCGCGTAGTCATCGATCCGAGCTTCTACAGCGCGAATCTGCGGTTCGACAAGGTTGGTGTGCTGCGTCACGAACTCGGCCACGTCCTCGGCTTCCGCCACGAGCTCATCCGTTCGGGAGCACCAGCGGTCTGTCCGAAGGAACCGCTGTGGGATGCCCGACCTCTCACGGACTATGATCCGCAATCGGTGATGCACTATTTCTGTGGCGGCGTCGGCAGCAGCAGTCTTCGCATCACCGAGCTCGATCGGGTCGGTGCACAGCAGGTATACGGCCCATCGCTGAACAATATCCACTTCGCCGCCGCATAGAGCTCGCAGCTTGCGGCGCAGATCCTGGGGAAAGCGCCAGCCATGGCGTCAACTGCCGAGCATGTCGGCCCCTGCGGTGGATCAGCGAAATGCAACAAGATGAAGATGCGCACCACCCCGATACGCCTGCGGCAACCTCGGCCGTGGGGCAAACCCGCGACAGCGGTGACTCCGCGCCGGAGTCGCCGCGGGACGGACGGGCGCTTGAGCCGGCATTGCCCGCGCACGAGGACGCTAATTTCCTGCTGGGCGACGGGGTCGCACGGGCTGCCCTCGGGCGCAGCTACGAACGACGGCACGACGACCCGATCTACCGGCCGCTGAAGATCTTCACCGTCGATCCCTCGCTGCGCCGCCTGGAGGGAGCGACCGCGGTCATCAATGTTCCTTACGAACCGCTGGAGCGTGGTCCCGCCGGTGCGCGCTTCGTTGTCGAAAAAATCGAAAATCCTCCGCTCAAAGATTATGAGCCGGTAGATCTCGAGGATCGCCGCATCCTGATCCGAAACGGGCGCGACCCCGCCCCGTCGGATCCGGCCTTCCATCATCAGATGGTCTATGCGGTCTGCTGCAGCGTCTACGCGGCGTTTCGGGCGGCGCTGGGTCGAGACTTGGCTTGGGGCTTCGACCAACCGGTGCTGAAGATCCAACCCCACGGATTGCCGCAAGCCAACGCCGAATACTCACCCGACGGGTACCTGAAGTTCGGCTGGTTTCGTCCCGAGGACGAAAAGTCGCTTAGCCGTGGCTATGTCTTCAGCTGTTTGTCGCATGACATTATCGCACATGAACTTACGCATGCGCTGCTCGACGGGTTGCGAGCCGAGTTCAACAAGGGCTCGGGCGTGGATGTCGATGCCTTCCACGAAGCCTTCGCCGATCTCGTCGCGCTGTTTCAGCGGTTCTCATACCGGGAAGTGGTCAAGAGTGCGCTGCGCCGCACCGGCGGCCGGCTGACCGGCGACAGTTTGCTCAGTCAATTCGCGCGGGAGTTCGCGCAGGCGTCGGGATCCGGGCAATCATTGCGACGCGTTCACCTGGACGAGAATGCGGATGCACCGGAAGCGGCCGCCGTCGGGACTGCTAAGCGAGACGACGGGACACCGTCGAAGACCTATGTTCCGGAGCTCGGACAAGGTCTTGACGATCGCTATGAAAGGGGCGGCGTGCTGGTATCCGCAGTGTTCGAGGCCTTCGCGACCGTATACAGGCGCAAGTCGGCTCCGTACTTCCGGCTCGCGACCCAAGGAACTGGAATATTCCCGCCGGGCACGGAGCTGCCCCACGAGCTTTTGGAGGTGTTGGCCCATACCGCCAGCCGCCTCGCAAGCCATTTCCTTTCCATCTGCATCCGCGCCATCGATTATTGTCCGCCGGTTGACCTGGAATTCGGAGAGTATCTGCGCGCGTTGATAACTGCGGATTACAACCTGGTACCGGACGACCCATGGGCCTATCGCGAGGCTCTGATCGAGGCGTTCGCACGGCGCCGAATCTTTGCTCGTAACGTGGAAACCATGTCGGAGGATGCGCTGCTGTGGCGCCCGCCACCGAAGAACTTGCGTGTTCCCCGGCTGAGTTTCGCCAGATTGCGCTTCTCCGGAGATCCCGGCAGCCCGGCCGGACGAAACGAGCTGCTGCGCCAAGCGCGCTCGCTCGGCAGCTTCATTGGAAATCCCGAGAACATCCGATCCTTCGGGTGCGCAGTACCCGGCGATCCCGCATTGGATGGAGATGAGGTCAAGCCGCCCCGCATCGAGTCCGTGCGCTCGTCGCGTCGCGTCGGTCCCGACGGCCAGATGCTGTTCGACTTGGTGGCGGAAGTCACGCAATGTCGAAAGGTGAGGGCGGTTCGGGAAATCCCGCGTTCGACTTCTACGGCGGATCCACGGTGATCCTCGGACCAAAGGGCGATGTCCGCTACGTCGTCTACAAGCCGGTGACCGACAACGACCGACTTGCGCGGCAACGGAAGTTCTCCCAAGCAATGAAGTTCGAGAATGTCACTGCGCCGGCGCGGGGCGGACCGGTATGACTCCGGACAGGGTTCGGAGACGGCAACCGGCCGCCGATGCAGGCGGCGTAGTTCCGGTGAAACGCGCCGAGCTCGTTGCGGCGTGAGCCGAGGCGCGGCACGCGCGCCGGTCCAATCGGCCGGCGATCGAGCGCCTCCCACAGTTCGGATCAGCTGCTGCATATTGCGATCGATGCGGCATCGGCGCTAACCAGAACGCGTGTCTGCTACCCACCCGATCCGCCTGCGCGTCAACGGCCGCGCTTTCGCCCGCGAGGTCGCGCCGCGAACCCATCTCGCCGATTTCCTGCGCCACGAGCTCGGCCTGACCGGCACCCATATCGGTTGCGAGCACGGCGCGTGCGGTGCCTGCACGGTGCTGCTCGACGGCGTAGCCGTGCGCTCCTGCCTGCTGTTCGCGGTGCAGGTCGACGGCGCCGACGTCACGACCGTCGAAGGCCTCGCGGGCGAGGGTGGCGCGCTCAATCCGCTGCAGCAGGCGTTTCGCGATCATCACGGCCTGCAATGCGGGTTCTGCACGCCCGGAATGCTGATGACCCTCACGGGTTTTCTTGCCGAGCAGCCCGGTGCGGACGAGCATGCGATCCGCGACGCGATCTCCGGAAATCTTTGCCGGTGCACCGGCTACGAGAGCATCGTCGACGCCGCGCTTCAGGCGGCGTCCGCCCTGCGGAAGGCCTGACAATGGGCGCGCGCTATTTCGGCGCAAGGGTGCCGCGCGTCGAGGATCCCGATCTCCTCGCCGGCCGCGGCCGCTATCTCGACGACATCGTGCTGCCCGACACGCTGGAGGCCGCGTTCGTGCGCTCGCCCCACGCTCACGCGCGCATCAAGGCGATCGAGACACGCGCGGCCGCAGCGCTACCAGGCGTCGTCGCGGTGCTCACCGCGGGCGGTCTCGATGCGGCCGAGCGGCCGATGCCGCTGTTCGCACCGTCGCCGTTGATCAAGCAGAACCGCACCCAGCATGTGCTTGCGACGACGGCGGTGCGCTATGTGGGCGAAGCGATCGTGATGGTCGTCGCCGAGAACCGCGCCGTCGCCGAGGATGCCTGCGAGCTCGTCGCGATCGATTACGAGCCGCTGCCGGTTTCCGCGGACCTCGGCTCCGCGCTCGACGGCGATGCGCCCAAGGCGCACGAGGACGCGCCGGACAATCGCGCCGCCACGTTGCGCGGGCGCTTCGGCAATGTCGATGCAGTGTTCGCGCGGGCGCCGCACGTGTTTTCCGAGCGCATTTTCCAGACCCGCGGCGGCTGCCACGCCATGGAATGCCGCGGCGTCCTCGCGGTCGAGGACGCGCTGTCGGGCGCGCTCACGGTCTTCAGCTCGACCCAGGCGCCCTACATGGTGCGTCGCGCGCTGGCCGGCTGGATGAACGTCGACGAGAGCCGGGTTCGCGTCGCGGCCCCGCAGGTCGGCGGCGGATTCGGGCCGAAGGCCGCCATTTATCCGGAGGAATTCGCCGTCGCGCTCGCCGCCCGCAAGCTGAAGCGACCGGTCAAATGGATCGAGGACCGGCGCGAGCATTTTCTCGCCACCAACCAGCAGCGCGACGAGATCTGGGACGTCGAAGTCGCGGCGGACGAGGCCGGCCGCTTGCTGGCAGTCCGCGGGCGCTGCCTGCACGACAACGGCGCCTATCTGCCGTATGGACTCGTGTTGCCGGCGACGCTGCTCGCGCCGTTCCCGGGGCCTTATGCGCTCGAAGCGCTCGACATCACGATCGAGGTCGCCTTCACCAACAAGGTTCCGACGAGCCCCGTGCGCGGTGCCGGCCGGCCGAACGTCGCCTTCGTGCTGGAGCGGCTCGCGGATCGGGTTGGGCGCGAGCTCAAGATCGATTGCAGCGAGGTGCGGCGCCGCAGCTTCGTGCGTGCGGATCAGTTCCCGTACAAGACCGGGATGTTGGCCCGCGACGGCTCGCCGGTCGCCTATGACAGCGGCGACTATCACGGCTGTCTTGACGCAGCATTGCGCGCGATCGGTGCCGCCGATTTTCCCGAGCGGCAGCGGCAAGCACGCGGTGAAGGGCGGTTCCTCGGGCTCGGCCTCGCGAGCTATGTCGAAGATACCGGGTTGCCGCCGTTCGAGGGCGCCGCGGTGAAGATCGAGCGCAGCGGCAAGGTCTTGGTCACGACCGGAGCCGCGAGTCAGGGCCAGGGTCATCACACCATGCTGGCCCAGATCACCGCCGACGTGCTCTCCATGCCGATCGAGAACGTAACGGTGCGTTCCGCAGACACGGCGGTCTTTCCGCACGGCATCGGCACGATCGCGAGCCGCGTCGCGGTGGCGGCCGGCTCCTCGGTGCATCTTGCGGCGCAGAAGGTGCGCGACAAGGCGATCCGGCTCGCGGCCGACATGCTCGAAGCCGCCGAGCCCGACCTCGTGGTCGAAGACGGCGTGGTGCGCGTCGCCGGCACCGATAAATCGATCGCGCTCGCCGAGATCGCGCGGCGCATCGACGGCGATGCGGCGCTGCCGCTGCCGCCCGGCACCGAGCCGGGGCTCGCCGCGACCGCGTATCACGAGGCGCGGGCCACCACCTTCGCGAGCGGAACCAACGCGGCCGAGGTGGAGGTCGATCCCGCCACCGGCGCGGTCAAGATCCTGCGCTACGTCGTCGCTCACGATTGCGGCAAGCTCATCAATCCGCTGCTGGTCGACGGCCAGATCCGCGGCGGGGTCGTGCACGGCATCGGCAACGCGCTGTTCGAGCGCGCGGTCTACGACGAGGAGGCGCAGCCGCTCGCGACGAACTACGCCGATTATCTCATCCCGAGCGCGCCCGAGATGCCGCGCATCGAGATCGTGCACCTGGAGAACCCCTCGCCGCTCAATCCGATCGGCGTCAAGGGCGCGGGCGAGGGCGGCACGATCCCGGCGGCGGCGTGCATCGTCTCGGCGATCGAGGACGCACTCGCGCCCTTCGGCGCGAGATTCTCCGAGCACCCGCTTTCGCCCGAGGCGATCCTCAGCGCGATCCGAACGCGGTCCGGACCGCGCTGAACCGCGTGCCGCGAGCGCTCGGATCAGCTCGGCGGCGGCATCCGCTCGAAATTCGGGATGTCCTTCGACGTAACATCCCAGTTGGGTCGGTCTTTCGCGTACACGACCACCTGCGGCGAAAACCAGGCATGATCATCGAGGCAGCCGACCGTGATATTGACCAGGCCGGGACGCGCGGAATTCTCGCCGTATACCCGACTGCCGCATACCGGACAGAAATGCCGGGTATTGATGTTGCCGCTTTCGGCCTTCGACGCGTAGCTCGTCGTCTTTCCTGTGATCGTCACGTCATCACGCTTGAACCGGGCCAAGGACATGTGGCCGGTGCCGGACGCGCGTTGGCAGTCCTTGCAATGGCATTGTCCCATGCCGACGGGTTCCGAACGGATCGTGAAATTCACGGCGCCGCAGAGGCAGCGTCCCGTTGCGAATGGCTGGTTCGACATGATTTCTCCCTTGCCGAGCTGGGCGTGAAGCTACCACGGGGCGCACTATCGGGCACTATTCCGATTGAGTCTTCCGACGAGCGCTGTCGCAAGTGCGTTGAGCCCGCCCGCATGCGTGCGCATCAGCACGATCACCACGACCGCGAAGATCACCATGTCCCATTCGCCGTATTTCTGCAGCCAGGTAATCAGTATCTGAACGGGGGTAGCGCCGATCAGCGGCCCCGCGACCGAGCCGAGCCCGCCCAGCACCACCATGATGATGAGCTTGGCCATCTCGTTGAAATCGGCGAGCTGCGGGCTGAGCACGACGACGTAATGCGCATAGAAGGCACCGGCGAGGCCCGCAAAGGCGCTCGACACGGTGAACACCAGGATCTTCACCCGCGTGGTGTCGACGCCGAGACTCTCGGCGCGCAGCTCGTCGTCCTTGATCGCTCGCATGAACTGCCCGAGCGGCGAGCGCACCATCGCGTACATCGCCAGCACCGAGCCGAAGGCGAGCGCGGCGAACAGATAGTAGTACGCGACCGGATCGAGGTTGCGGAACAGCGGCGGCACGTCGAGCCCGAGCTCGCCACGCGTGATCGGGTAGGCGGCGGCGAGCAGGATGTGGATCGTCTCGGCGAACGCCCAGGTGGCGATGGCGAGATAGATGGCGCGCATCGACAGCACGATGCGGCCGAGCGCATAGCCGAGCAGCGCCGCGAGCGCGATGCCGCTGACGATGCCGACCCAGATCGGCACGGCGAAATAACGGATCAGAAGGCCGGACGTGTAGCCGCCGATCGCGGCGAACGCCTGATGGGCGAGCGAGAATTGGCCGGTGAAACCGGCCAGCAAATTCCAGCTCGCGGCGAGGATCGTGTAGTAGCAGCTCGTGGTGAGCATGTGCAGGGTGAAATTGCCGGCGAGCGCCGGCGCGAGCGCGAGCACCATTGCGGCGACCACGCAAACGAGCGCCGGCCTGCGCCATTCCGCCGACAAGGCAAGGCCGCGCCTCATCCGAGCAGCGCCTCCTTGAACAAGGCGCCGATCCGCGTCGGCGAGAACTCTCGCGCCGGTCCTTCGGCGCGTACGCGGCCGAGGTCCAGCATATAGACGGCGTCGGCTTGCCGGACGGCGTCTTCGACGTTCTGGTCGACCAGCAGGATCGTCGCCGCGATGTTGCGCCGTGCGGTCTGCAAGAGCGCATAGACCTGATCGACCAGCGCGGGCGCGAGCCCCGCGGTCGGCTCGTCGACCAGCATCAGCGCCGGCTCGGCCATCATCTCGCGTGCGATCGAGAGCATACGGCCCTGACCGCCGCTCAGCGCTCCCGCGGCCTCGCGCCGACGATCGGCCAAAACCGGAAAGGTCCCGTAGATATTTTCCAGACGCGCGTTCAACCGTGCCCGATCGCGGCGGAAGAGATAGCCGCCCATGCGCAAATTCTCCTCGACCGTGAGCAGCGGAAAGACGTTGATCTCCTGCGGCACATAGCCGATGCCGCGGGATTTGATCGCGTAGGGCGCCAACCCGTCGATCGGCGCGTCCCGCAAACGGATGCGGCCGCGATGCGGCTTCAAGAACCCGAACAGAACCCTGAGCAGCGTCGATTTCCCGGCTCCGTTCGGGCCGATCACCAGCGTGAGGCTGCCGCGCGCAACGGTGAGCGACACGCCGCGCAGCACGTCGATCCCGGCCGTGTACCCGGCATGCAGGTCCTCGACCGTGAGCAGCGCCTCGCTCATGCGAGCCTGCCCAGGTACGCGCCGATCACCTCGTCCCTGCCGGCAACCTCGTCGAGCGTGCCTTCGGCGCCAACGCGGCCCTCAATCATCACCGTAACGCGGCGGCAGAGCCGACGCACCAACGCCATCTCGTGGCTGACGATCACGAAGGTGGTGCGCTGCTCGCGATTGCGCGTCTCGATCAGTTCGAGGATCGATTCCTTGATGGCGGGCGCAATCCCCGCGAACGGCTCGTCGAGCAGGTAGCACTTGAGCCGCGGCGCCATGAAGCCCGAGGCGATCTGCAGGAGCGCGCGCTGCCCGCCGGAGAGCGCCTTGGCCGGCGATTGCGCCAGCGGTGCAAGGCCGGTCGATTGCAATAGTCGCTGCGCTTGTTCGGCCGCGCGTTCTGCAGCGGTGCGGCGCGGGTCGGCCCAATACGGCAGCATCAGATTCTCGACGACGCTCAGGTTTCCGAACAGCCGCGCCACCTGGAAGGTGCGCAGCAGGCCGTTGCGGGCCAATTCATGCGGCATCAGGCCGGCGAGCGGCTCGCCGTCGAGGCGGATCTCGCCGGCGGTCGGCGCATACAGGCCGCCGATCAAATTGACGAGCGTGGTCTTGCCGGCGCCGTTCGGGCCGATGATACCGCGGATCTCGCCGGACTCGATTGATAGGTTCACGCCGTCGACCGCGGAGAGCCCGCCGAAGCGCTTGACGAGGTTTCTGGTCGTCAGCAGCGCCACGTCGTTGCCTCAGGCCTGCCGGACGCGCTCGCCGAACAGGCCAGACGGGCGCAGCAGCAGCACCAGGATGACCAGCAGGAAACCGTAGACGTTCTGATAGGGCGCGGCGATAAAGGCGGCGCCGAGGGATTCGACCACGCCGAGCAGCACGCCGGCGATGAGCGCGCCGGGAATCGATCCGAGGCCGCCGATCACGACGATTTCGAAGCCCTTGACGGTGGTGACGATCCCATTGGTCGGAAAAACCATGAACACCGGCGCGAGCAGCGCGCCGGCTATGCCGGCGAGCCCGACGCCGATGCCGAACGCGACCTGGTCGAGCCGGAACACGTCGACGCCCGCGGTCTGCGCGCCGACCCGGCTCTGGGCCGCGGCGCGCAGCGCGAGCCCGAGCCACGTGCGCTTGAGCAGCAGATAGAACAGCGCGATCGCCGCGAGCGCGCACAAGAAGGCGGCGAGCCGCGCTCCGCTCTCGGGCAGCGGGCCGAGCATGACGGTCGGGAGATTGGAGCCGGGCGTGCGCTGATACGGCCCGCTCAGTGCGGTCGCGAGGTTGCGCAGCAGCAGCAGGAGCGCGATCGTGACCACGATCGCATAATCGTCCTTGCGCTCGATGCCCTGGGTGAACATTGGCTTGATCAACAGCGGCTCGAGCAGGAAGCCGAGCGCGAATACGCCGATTGCCGAGAGCGGCGCCGCGATCCACCAAAGATCCGGGCCGAGCCATTCCACGACCAGCAGATATTGGAGGTAGCCGCCGATCATATAGAACTCGCCCATCGACCAGTTGATCATCTTCACGATGCTGTAGATGAAGGTGATACCCAGCGCCATCAGCGCGTAGAGCACGCCGATCATGATCCCCGCGATCAGGGTCTGGACGAAGAGCTCGGCGGAAAAAATCATCCAAAAGGCCGCCGCGAAAGCGGAGCGCCACCCTCGCTGACGCAATCGTGCGGGTGAAGGGCGCGCCGCGTACGCCTCCCTCCCCCGCCTGAGGGGGAGGGATGGGGAGGGGGCCTGGAGCCGCCGCGCGTCAGTTTGCCCCCTCCCGCCGTCGCATCGCGACGGCGACCTCCCCCGCAGGCGGGGGAGGGGATGGAGCAAGCGTCACGACCGCGCTCACTGCGATCCGGCGTGCTCGATCACGACCGAGGCCTCTTTCCAGTCCTGGCCGGGCGCGGTGTACTGCAGGATCAGCACCGGCGGCGACCAATTGTGGAAGAACACGCCTTCGGCGCGGGGGAACGTCACCGGCGCGGAGGTCCAGCTCTTGAACGTGCCGGTCTCGAGCGCCTGGATGAGCGCCTTCGGCTCCGTGCTCTTCGCCTGATTGAGCGCTTGCGCGACGATCAGCACGTCGCCGAAGCCGTTGAGCGAGGAATAGACCGGGGATTCTTTATATTTCTCCTCGTACGCCTTGGTGAACGCCGCGCCCTCGTCCGCGAGCTTCTGCTTGGGCGAGTAGTAGGCGATGAAGAACAGCTTGTCCCCGGTCTTGGGGTGCAGCTGCCAGAATTGCGGCCGGATCGGCGCATCGTAAGAGGCGAGCATCGGGGTCTGCGGGGTCAGCCCCAGCGTCGCCGCCTGCTCGACCATGAGATCCATCGGCTGGCCGACGCCGACATTGATGATCAGGTCCGGCTTGAAGGCTTTGACCTGCAGCAAGAGCGGAGTGAGATCGGTCGTGCCGTGGTCGAACGTGATGGCCTGCAGCTCGATCCCGAGCTTTTGCTCCTTGCTACGCTTCTCGGTCTCGGTGAGAAGCCCGATGCCGTAATCGGTCGTCTCCGCCAATAGCGATATCCGCCTGAAATTCTTCTGCTTGATGAAATCGAGCCAGGCCGCGGTGCGGACCGGATCGATCACGTGGGTGCGGAACGCGACGTCGTAATGCTTGGCGGTGATGTCGGCGGCGGAAGTCTGGGTGCCGATGGTCGGGACGCCGAGCTCCTTCGCTACCTCGTTGGCCGCGAGATTGACCGAGCTGTGGAAGAACCCGGTGACCGCGACGGCACGCTCGTCGCTGACGAGGCGCCGGTAGGCGGCGACCCCGCTTTCGGTCCGGCCCTGGGAATCCTGCACAGAGAGCGCGACCTTGCGGCCGCCGATCACGCCGCCCATCGGGCCGTTGATGTGCTCGACCGCAAGCTCGGCGCCGCGACGGATCAGCTGGCCGGCAGTCGGGTCCCCCGGCGGCGAGAGCGGAACGACGAGCCCGATGACGATCGGCGGATCGGCGGCGTTCACCACCGCGAACGGAAGGGCGGCGATGAACACAACAGACAACAGGCCGGCAATGCGCGGGATCGTCTTCATCAAAGCCCTCCCTCGATGCGCTTGTGCGCGGGCGGCGCGGCGGAACTCTAGCAGGACGCTTTTTCCATTTCACCCCGCGCGCGCCGCGACGCAGAATCTTCGCGGCAATTTCGCCGCCGGCCTCCGGCTGCTAATCTGGCAACCATGGACACTCGGCAAAAAGCAGCCATGCACCGGCACGCCAATCGGGAGCGCGTCGCGACCGGCGGCAAGGCGATCTACGGCGCCCCGCTCGGCATCCTGATGCTCGAAGCGCGGTTTCCGCGCATTCCCGGCGACATGGGCAACGCCCAGACCTGGCCGTTTCCGGTGCTCTACAAGGTGATCGAGGGCGCCTCGCCGCGGCGTGTCGTGATCGAGCGGGCAAACGGATTGCTCGCGGCTTTCCTCGACGGTGCGCGCGAGCTCGTCGATCTCGGTGCGGAGGCCCTCGCCACCAATTGCGGCTTTCTTTCGATCTATCAGGTCGAGATCGCCGGCCACGTGCGGGTACCGGTCGCGACTTCGAGCCTCATGCAGGCACCGTTCATCGAGCGCCTGCTCCCACCGGGACGCCGGGTCGGCATTCTCACGATCAGCGCCGAGAATCTCACGCCCGAGCATTTGCGCAGCGCCGGGGTCGACGCCGGAACTCCGATCGTCGGCACCGACGGAGGCGCCGAGTTCACCCGCGCCATCCTGGGTAATGAGCCCCTGCTCGATGTTGCGGCCGCCGAGCGCGACATTCTCGAGGCGGGTGAGACGCTGGTCGAGCAATTCCCCGATGTCGGGGCGGTGCTGCTCGAATGCACCAACATGGCCCCCTATGCGCGGGCGTTGCGCGAGCACCTGCAATTGCCGGTCTACGACATCTACAGCTTCATCACCTGGTTCCAGGCCGGCCTGCGGCCGCGAGACTTCGGCTACCCGGGGAGCATGGCGGGGAGCGAATGACGTGAACAGGGCGGCGCGAGTGCAGGCCGCCGATGCCCTGCGTCCTCAGCCTGGAAATTTTCAGATTTCGCGGCCGATCAGCGCATCGACCGAATAGCGGCCGCCCCCGCGGATCGCGAACGAAAGCGCGACGATGCCCCACAACAGCGGATATTCGTATCCGCCGCTCGTCCAAAAAAAGCCGGCGCCGAGATGCACGTGGACGACGGCAACGGCCATCAGTCCGGTGACGAGCGCGGCAGCGGCGCGCGTGGCGAGGCCGGCCGCGAGCAACAACCCGCCGCCGAATTCGATCAAGCCGGCCAACAGGGCAAATGAGGCCGGCAGACCGAGCTTGGCAGCAAAGAACTGGCCGGTCGCCTCCAGGCCATAGCCGCCGAACCAGCCAAACAGTTTCTGCGCGCCGTGCGGAACGAGGATCAGGCCGGCGGCGATCCGGACCATCGGCTCGGCGAACGGAGCGAGCGTCGCGGTGAGGGGAGCGACGGCCGGCAGGATGGGTGTCGCGGGGGAAGCGTGGGTCATCGACATGGCAACCTCCTTGGACATGACGCGCGCGAGCGCGCCCCTTTCGTCCGGAGATTTAGCTTGCGCCAATACAAGCAACAATCCATGCTGCGGGAACAACACTGTTGCATCAAGTGCAACAAAATGGATCGCCTGCGGACCCTACAAGCCTTTGTGCAGGTTGCGGAAACGGGGTCGTTCTCGGAAGCGGCCCGCCGGCTGCGCTCGTCGAAGTCCGGCGTCAGTCGCCACGTGTCGGCGCTCGAAGCGGAGCTCGGGGCGCGGTTGCTGCATCGGACGACCCGCGCGCTGACCTTGACCGAAGCGGGCCGCGGCTATTTCGAGCGGGCATCGAGGATCTTGGCGGAGCTCGAAGAGGCCGATCTCTCGATCACACAGCTGCAATTGGCGCCGCGCGGCCGCTTGCGGGTGAACGCGCCGATGAGCTTCGGCTTCCTGCATCTCGCGCCCGCCATTCCCGATTTCCTTCGCCGCTATCCGGAAGTCGAAATCGACATGACCATGAACGACCGCCTCGTCGATCTGGTGGACGAAGGCTTCGATGTCGCGGTGCGGATCAGCAAGCTGCAGGATTCCAGCCTCGTCGCGCGCAAGCTCGCGCCTATCCGGCGTGCGATCTGCGCCAGCCCCGTCTATCTGCAGGAGCGGGGCATTCCCGCTTCCCCGGACGACCTCGAGGCCCATGAATGCCTCTGCTACAGCAACATTGCGGTGTCGCACGAATGGCGCTTCGCTGCACTGGACGGCCGGCCGTGGACGGTCGAGGTGAAAGGTCGGCTGAGCGCGAATAATGGCGATGCACTCGTCGCCGCGGCCCTCCGAGGACTGGGCGTCATCAGCCAGCCGACATTTCTGGTGGGAAGTCACTTGCAGGCGGGCACGCTCGTGAGCGTTCTCGATGAATTCGTACCTCAGGACCTGACGGTCAGCGCTGTTTATCCGCACTCCCGTCACTTGTCTCCCAAAGTGCGCGCGTTCGTGGATTTCTTCGCGGAGCGCTTCGGGCCGCGGCCGTACTGGGATGAGCCGTTGACCTCGGCGCACCCTGGGTAATTCCTACCCGCCGGTCCGGTGCCAGTTGACACGTTGGCCGCGCCTGCCCACGCTTCGGTTCTGCCGCGTCTTTCCTTGCAGGCCTGATGCATGCCAGTGGTTCCCCGCATTGCCGCATTCGCCGATGAGCTCGTCGGCATCCGGCTCGATCTCCACGCCCATCCGGAGATCGGATTCGAGGAGGTGCGCACGTCCGGCATCGTCGCCGAGAAGCTCGCGTCCTGGGGAATCGAGGTCCATCGCGGCGTCGGCCGGACCGGGGTCGTGGGCGTGCTCAAGGGACGCGGCGCCGGTCAGCGTCGCGTCGGCCTACGCGCCGACATGGACGCGCTGCCGATGGACGTGGAGACCAACCTGCCGTACCGCTCGAAGCACCCGGGGCGCTTCCACGGCTGCGGCCACGACGGGCACACCACGATGCTGCTCGGCGCGGCGCGCTACCTCGCCGAGACGAGAAACTTCGGCGGCACGATCGTCTTCGTATTCCAGCCGGCCGAAGAGGGGCTTGGCGGCGCGCGCGCCATGCTGGCCGACGGCCTGTTCGAGCGCTTCCCGTGCGACGAGATCTACGCGCTGCACAACGCCCCGGAAGGGCCGCAGGGCCAGGTCTCGGTGCACAGCGGGCCGATGATGGCCGGCGCGGATTTTTTCGACATCCGCATCACCGGCCGTGGCGCGCACGGCGCCCATCCCCACCAGGCGGTCGATCCCAGCGTCGTCGCGGTCACGCTCGCGCAGGCGATGCAGACAATCGTGAGCCGCAACGTCGATCCGCGCTATCCGACCGTCGTGTCGATCACCCAGATCCACGCCGGTTCGGCCTATAACGTGATCCCGGGGAGCGCCCGCCTCGCCGGCACGGTGCGCAGCTTCCGCGATGAGGTGCGCGAGCTCGTCCGCGCCCGGATCCGGGCGCTCGCTTCGGGCATCGCCGCAAGCTTCGGGGCAACGATCGAGGTGGATATCCGCGACATCTTCACCGTGCTGGAGAACCACGAGATTCCCAGTCGGGCCGCCGCGGAAGTCGCGCGCGAGATCGTGGGCGACGCGCTGCTGGACGCCGAGCCGCGGCCGAAGATGGCGAGCGAAGATTTCGCCGACATGCTGCGCGCCGTACCGGGCGCGTATTTCTGGCTCGGGCAAACGCCGGGGCCGCCGGTGCACAATCCCGGCTATGTATTCGACGACGGCATCCTGCCAATCGGGGCGTCGCTGTTGGCGCGCATCGCCGAACGGCAGCTCGCCGGCGGCCAATCGTGAGCGAGATCGAGAGCAAGAGATCGGGAGAGCGGTCATGAGGAAACCTGCCCTGCTTCGCGCGGCCTTAGCCGCCGCCTGCTATGTGGCAGCGGTGCTGCCCGGAACGCCGCAGGCGGCGGCCGAGACCGTGATGCGCGTGGTCATGCACTCCGATCTGAAGATCCTCGACCCGATCTGGACCACCGCCTATATCAGCCGCAATCACGGCTACATGATCTACGACACGCTGCTGGCGATGAACGACCGGCAGGAGCCGCAGCCGCAGATGGTGGACAAATGGGAGGTGAGCGCCGACAAGCTCACCTATACGTTCACGCTGCGCGACGGTTTGAAATGGCACGACGGCGCGCCGGTCACCTCCGAGGATTGCATCGCCTCGATCAAGCGTTGGGCGGCGCGCGACTCGATGGGCCAAAAGCTGATGGCTTCGATCGCCTCGTTCGAGGCGGTCAATCCGAAGACTTTCAAGCTGATCCTCAAGGAGCCGTACGGCCTGGTCCTGCTCAGCCTCGCCAAGCCGAGCTCGAACGTGCCGTTCATGATGCCCAAGCGCGTAGCGGAAACTTCGCCGTCCGAGCAGATTTCCGACTACACCGGCTCCGGGCCATTCATTTTCAAGAGGGACGAATGGAAGCCCGGCGAGAAGGCCGTCTATGTGAAGAATCCCAACTACAAGCCGCGGTCCGAAAAGCCGAGCTGGGCCTCCGGCGGCAAGGTCGTGAACGTCGATCGGGTGGAATGGCTGTCGATCCCCGACGCGCAGACCGCCGTGAATGCGCTGATCGCCGGCGAAATCGACATGATCGAAGATCCGTCGCTGGACCTGCTTCCGGTACTCCGCTCGGATCGAAATGTCGATTTCTTCGATTACAACACACTGGGCAACCAGTTCGTGTTCCGATTCAACTGGACGCAGCCGCCGTTCGACAAGCAGAAGATCCGGCAGGCGGTATTCGCCGCCTTCAATCAGGAGGATTTCCTGCGAGCGGTCATCGGCGACCCGGAATACTTCAAGACCTGCGTGGCTCTGTTCATCTGCGACACCACCTTCGCCACCGAGAAAGGGACGGGCCCGTATTTCCATTCCGATTTCGCGCTATCGAAAAAGCTGCTGCAGGAGGGTGGCTACGACGGCACGCCGGTGCTGCTGATGCACTCGACCGACCTGCAGGTGCTGACCAACCTGGCGCCTGTCGCGAAATCGCTGCTCGAGCGCGGCGGCTTCAAGGTGAACATGGTGGACATGGATTGGCAGTCGCTGGTCGCGCGTCGCGCCAAGAAGGTGCCGGTCAGCGAAGGAGGCTGGAACGCGTTCATGACCTCGTGGGTGGCGGCCGACATCCTGAACCCGGTCTCCGCCTCGTTCCTCGCCGCCAATTGCGAGGCGGCGAACATCGGCTGGCCGTGCGATAGCGAGATGGAGAACCTGCGCAGCGCCTTCGCGCACGAGACCGACACGACGAAGCAGAAGCAGATCGCCGAACAGGTGCAGCTGCGGGCACTCGAGGTCGGCACCCACGTCTGGGTCGGCCAATGGTACAAGCCGCTCGCCTATCGCAAGGACAAGGTCGGCGGCTGGGTCGCCTCGCCCGCGCCGCTGTTCTGGGGCGTGACGAAGCGTTAGCAATATCCCGGTGATTTCGGCACCGGCGAGCGGCATACTCCTCTTTCCATCTCCCCTTGCGGGAGAGGGTGGCTCGTTGCGAGCGGAAGCGAGCAAAGAGCCGGGTGAGGGGTTTTCAATGATCAGAAGCGAGAGTACCCCTCACCCGCCGCACGGACTTCGTCCGCTCGGCACCCCCGGATCGAGTCCGGGGCAGGCTCTCTCCCACAAGGGGAGAGGGAAAAGCGAGCGTGTGGCTCGTTTCCCGCACTCATCCCGATTTGCTTTCCTCGAAACGTCCCGTGCCGGGCGGGCGACGGGGTGAGGCGGTGCTCACCTTCATCGCGCATCGGTTGCTCTCCGCCGTGCCGGTCTTGGCTACGGTCGCGGTGGTCGTGTTCCTGATGCTGCGGATCACGCCCGGCGATCCCGCCGCGGTGATCGCGGGGGAGACCGCGACGGCCCAACAGGTCGCCGAGATCCGCAGCAAGCTCGGACTCGATCGGCCGATCTTTCAGCAATTCTTCATCTGGGCGGGGCGGGGCCTCAAAGGCGATTTCGGCGAGAGCTTCTTCTTCAAGAAGCCGGTCTCCGAGCTGATCAGCCAGCGCATCGAGCCGACGCTCTCGCTCACGGCGGTCACGATCCTGCTCGCGGTGCTGATCGCCGTTCCGCTCGGCGTGCTCGCGGCCCAGCGGGCCGGGAGCCTGCTCGACCGCTGCCTGATGGGATTCTCGGTGCTCGGATTCTCGGTCCCGGTTTTCGTGATCGGGTACCTCCTGATCTACATCTTCGCCATCAAGATCAATTGGCTGCCGGTCCAGGGCTATCGCCGCATCGGCGAGGATTTCGTCGACTGGGCGGTTCACCTCGTGCTGCCGAGCTTCACGCTCGCGGTGATCTACGTCGCGCTGATCGCGCGCATGACTCGCGCCAGCGTCATCGAGGTGCTGACCGAAGACTACATCCGCACCGCCCGCGCCAAGGGCCTCACCCGGCGCGTCATCCTGATCCGCCACGCGCTCAAAAACGCCGCGATCCCCATCGTCACCGTCATCGGGCTCGGCATCGCGCTTCTGATCGGCGGCGTCGTGGTGACCGAGAGCGTCTACAACATTCCGGGCCTCGGCCGGCTCACGGTCGATGCGGTGCTGGCCCGCGACTATCCGGTGATCCAGGCCATCATTCTCCTGTTCTCCTTCGTCTACGTGCTGATCAATCTTGTGATCGACCTCGCCTACAGCTTCTTCGATCCGAGGATCCACTATTGACGATCAAGGCCGAAGACGAACGCGCCGTCGCCCGGCTCGCCGCGCCGGAGGCGAAGCCGACGCATGTCGGATCGCGAATGCTGCATCATCGCAGCGTCGTCATCGGGGGCGCGCTCGTTCTGCTGATGGTGGCGATCGCGCTGCTCGCGCCGTTCCTCGGCACCGTCGATCCCAAGACGATCGATCCCGCCTACCGCAACCGGGTGCCGGGGACCGAGCACGTCGTGAGGCAGACGGACGGCACCCAGTCGGTGCAGACCTTTTGGATGGGGACCGACAGTCTCGGCCGCGACGTCTACAGCCGCGTCATCTACGGCGCGCGGGTCTCGCTGATCGTCGGCATCACGGTGGCGCTGATCAGCTCCTGCATCGGCCTCGCCATCGGGCTCGTCGCCGGATATCTGCGCTGGGTCGACATGGTGATCATGCGGGTGATGGACGGGCTCATGGCGATCCCCGGCATCCTGCTCGCGATCGGCCTTGTCGCCGTGTGGGGCGCGGGTCTCTTCACGGTGATCCTCGCCATCGTGGTCCCGGAGATTCCCCGCGTCGTGCGCCTCGTGCGCTCGATCGTGCTGACGATCCGCGAGGAGCCCTATGTCGAGGCCGCGATTTCGGTCGGCACCCCGGTCCCGCTGATCCTCGTGCGTCACGTCATGCCGAACACGTTCGCGCCGATGATCGTGCAGGCGACTTTCGTGTGCGCCTCCGCGATCCTGATCGAGGCGATCCTGAGCTTTCTGGGCATCGGCATTCCGACCGACATTCCGACCTGGGGCAACATCATGGCGGAAGGCCGCCAGCTGTTTCGGGTCTATCCGCACACTATCCTTTTCCCCGGCGTGTTCGTGGCGGTGACCGTACTGGCCGTGAACATGCTCGGCGACGGCTTGCGCGACGCGCTCGATCCGCGCATCGCGAAATCGCTCTGACCGTGACGGCCGTCCTCGAGCTCGCGCATCTCACCGTCGCGCTCCCGTCCGGCGGAGAGCGCGGCGAGGCGGTGCGGGATCTGACTTTCGCGGTCGAGCGCGGCGAGATCGTGTGCCTCGTCGGCGAATCCGGTTCCGGCAAATCGGTCACCGCGCACGCCGTGATGGGTCTGTTGCCGCGCGCGCTCGAGCCGGTCGGCGGCGCCGTGCGGCTCGAAGGCGAGGACATCCTGTTCGCGTCCGAGGCGCGGCTGCGCGATCTGCGCACGACGCGCATGTCGATGATCTTCCAGGAGCCGATGACCGCGCTCAACCCGGTGATGACCTGCGGCGATCAGGTCGACGAAGTGCTCGCGACCCACACCGATCTGGCCGCAGCGGCGCGCCGGCAGCGGACGCTTGCGATGCTCCGGCGCGTCGGCATGAGCGAGCCCGAGCGCATTTCGGCCGCGTACCCGCACCAGCTCTCGGGCGGCCAGCGCCAGCGCATCATGATCGCGATGGCGCTGGTGCTCGAACCGGGCTTGCTGATCGCGGACGAGCCCACGACCGCGCTCGATGTGACCACCCAGGCGCAGATCCTCAAGCTCATCAAGGACATTCAGCGCGAGCGCGGCATGGGCGTGCTGTTCATCACCCATGATTTCGGCGTGGTGAGCGAGATCGCCGACCGCGTGGCGGTGCTGCGCCTCGGCGAACTTGTCGAGCTCGGGCCGATGCGCGAGGTGCTGCTTCGGCCGCGCCACGCCTATACCCGCACGCTGATCGCGTCCGTGCCCAGCATGATTCCGCGCGCGGCACCGCGCGAGGCGGGCGCGCCGGCGATGCTCCGCACCGAAAACCTCGGCAAGGTCTACGCCCATGGCGGTTTCTTTCAGAAGCAGCAAGCGGTCCACGCCGCCGAGGACATCTCGATCGAGATCCGCCGCGGCGAGGTGCTCGGCATCGTCGGCGAGTCCGGCTCCGGCAAGTCGACGGTCGCGCGCTGCATCGCCCGATTGATCGACCCGACGCAGGGAAAGATTTGGCTGGGCACGAACGAGCTCGCCCGCATGAGCGGCCGGCGGTTGCGCAGGCACCGGCGCCGCATCCAGATCGTGTTCCAGGACCCGTATCGGTCGCTCAATCCGCGGCGCAAGGTCGGCGAGTCGATCATCGAAGGCCCGATGAATTTCGGTCTCTCGCGTGCCGACGCGCTCGCCCGCGCGGCCGGCCTGTTGGAATTCGTCCGGCTCGAGCGCAACGCGCTCGAACGCTTTCCGCAGGAATTCTCCGGCGGCCAGCGTCAGCGCATCTGCATCGCGCGCGCTCTGGCGATGGAGCCGGAGCTCTTGATCGCCGACGAAGCGGTCTCGGCGCTCGACGTCTCGGTCCAGGCGCAGGTGCTCCGGCTCTTCGCCGAGGTGCGCAGGCGATTGGGCCTGAGCATGCTGTTCATCACCCACGATCTTCGCGTCGCCGCGCAGGTCTGCGACACGGTTGCGGTGATGCAGCGCGGCCGGATCGTCGAGCACGGCGAAGTCGCGCGGATTTTTTCCGATCCGCATCATGCCTATACGCGCGCGCTGATCGAGGCGGCGCCGGGCCGGCACTGGAATTTCGGGGCGTTCGCGGACGCGCCGTCGCCATAGCAAGGCGGCTGGCCCGCGCATCGGCTTGCTGTTAGCGTGAACCCGTTTGCTTGCCGCCGGATCGCCAACGGCGAAACAATCGCGTGACCGACATCCACGATCTCAGCGCCGCCGAGCTCCTCGCGCTCTACCGCAACAAGGCACTCTCTCCGGTCGAGGCGACGCGCGCGGTGCTGGGGCATATTGCGCGGTGGGAGCCGGTGCTGTGTGCGACTTACCGGCTCGACCCGGATGCGGCGCTGCGTTCCGCGGCAGCATCGGAAGCGCGCTGGCGCGCGGGAAAGGCCGGGGCGCTCGATGGCGTGCCGATCCTGATCAAGGACAATATCGCCACGAAGGGCGTGCCGGTGCCGCTCGGCACCGCGGCGACCGTGCTCCAGGATGCGGCCGATGACGCCCCGCCCGCCGCCCGCGTGCGCGAAGCCGGCGCGGTGATCCTCGGCAAAACCACGATGCCGGATTACGGCATGCTCTCCTCCGGTCTTTCGAGCTTTCATCCACTCACTCGCAATCCGTGGAATCTCCGCAAAAATCCCGGCGGATCGAGTGCCGGCGCGGGCGCGGGTGTTGCGGCCGGGTACGGGCCTCTGCACATCGGCACCGACATCGGCGGCTCGATCCGGCTGCCCGCGGGCTGGTGCGGTATCTTCGGGCTCAAGCCCAGTCTCGGCCGGGTGCCGATCGATCCGCCCTATATCGGCCGGGTCGCAGGCCCGATGACCCGAACCGTCACGGACGCCGCGCTGCTAATGGGCGTGCTCGCGCTGCCCGACGGCCGCGACCACATGAGCCTGCCGCCGCAAAAGCAGGATTGGCTCGCGCTCGATCGCGACGTGCGCGGCCTCAGAGTCGGACTGTTGCTGGATGCGGGCTGCGGGCTTCCGGTCGAGCCCGCGGTGCGCGCGGCTGTCGAGACGTCAGCGAGTGCATTCGCGGCGGCAGGCGCAATCGTCGAGCCGATGAAGCCGTTTCTCTCGCGCGCGATGCTCGACGGCATCGACTATTTCTGGCGCATGCGGGCATGGGCGGATCTCATCAGCCTCGAGGAAGCGCGCCGAGCCAAGGTGCTGCCGTTCATCGTCGCGTGGGCCGAAGCGGCCGCGGATCTTTCTGGTCTCGAACTGTTTCGCTGCTTCAGCCAGATTTTCGTGATGCGCCAAGCCACGCACGCCGCCTGCCGGCCCTATGACTACATCCTGTCTCCGACCGCGCCGATCCCGCCCTTCGCAGCCGAGCTGCCGTGCCCGACCGACGACCCAGCGCGGCCCTTCGAGCACATCGGCTTCACGGTCGCGTTCAACATGTCGGAGCAGCCGGCGGCTTCCATCAATTGCGGCTATACGGCAGACGGATTGCCCATCGGGCTGCAGATCGTAGGCAAACGCTTCGACGACGTCGGCGTGCTGCAGCTCGCGCGCTGCTACGAGAAAATTCGCCCGCCGCAACGGCCGTGGCCGCGGCCGCCGCGCACGGCTTGACGAAATGTTCGCCGGCGCTCGCCGCCCGGCCGGGCGTATCTCGGCCGCATATCTGAAATCGAGTGCCGGTGCGGATGAGGACTGCCCGCGGCGGATAAAAAAAGGGCCCCAGGATCGTCCTGAGGCCCATGAGCACCGGGAGGAAAATGCCATTCCATTGCCACGAGACCGAAGTGGTCTCGAACTGGCGAATGATCTTACCGCGACCCACTGTCAAAGATTGTGATATTTGCGCCACAGCACATGGAAATCGGCTGCGGCGATTCCGCAAGAAGTGATCCGTCGCTCTCGTCGTTTTCTTCTTCGGCCACCGATTCGCGCTTACCATGGGCGAAGGAATCCGACCTCGTAATCGGCTGCGCAGGTTTCGTCGGCACTGTTTCGTCGTAGATTAACACTTGCGCGGAACTAACCCGCCGCGGGGCGAGCCCGATGCGGGCCGAGGGCAGATCGGTCAAGAACATGGCGAGGAAGTCGAGAGCAGGAAGCGCGGCGGAAGATTCCGCGGCCCTGACCCGTTGCGCGCTCGTGGCGGGGCTCGCTGCCGCGCTCTTGGCGTGGCCGGGGAATCGCGCGGATGCAGCTCGGCTGCACGGTACGGCGGCGCAGTCGGCCAAGGAAGCGGTCGAGAAATCCCGGCCGGCACCCAAAGGGCCGCTGCAAATCATCATCTCGATCGCCGACCAGAAAATTTCCGTCTACAGCGGCGACGTGCTGATCGCCCGCTCCGAAGTCTCGACGGGAGTCCCCGATCATCCGACGCCGACGGGCGTGTTCACCGTGATTCAGAAGCAGCGCTGGCACCGCTCGAACCTCTACAGCGCGGCGCCAATGCCGTTCATGCAGCGGATCACGTGGTCGGGGGTCGCGCTGCACGCCGGCGTCCTGCCGGGCCATCCGGCGTCGCACGGCTGCAT
The DNA here is from genome assembly GCA_046727735.1 of Pseudomonadota bacterium. Classification (GTDB taxonomy): domain Bacteria; phylum Pseudomonadota; class Alphaproteobacteria; order Rhizobiales; family Xanthobacteraceae; genus AP-16. The sequence goes on from JBKPDF010000045.1 coordinate 64,649, forward strand.
CCGCCTCACCGAGGAATTTGCGGTCCGGCTGTGGCATCTCACCAAGCTCAGTAACCGGGTGATCATCGCGCGCGACGAGGTGGTGCCGGTCGAGATTTCCCATCCGCAACTGTTCGCACAGCGCAAGCCCGACGCAGTGGCGATCGTTGCGCCCGCCGAGGCGCGCAAGACCGCGCAGGCCATGATCGCTCCCGAGGCCGACTTCATCCGGCCGGTCAACGCGGTCGGGATCGTGGGCGAAGCAAGCGGGCCGAGCGCGCCGGCAGCGACCGAGCGCACGCCGGGGCCCGAGACCGGAAGCGTGGAACCGAAACCGCCGGCCAAGGTCGCGCCGATTTCCGTTTTCATCAGCCGCAAGCAGGGCAAGCTCCTGGTCCGGCAGGACAACGCGCCGCTGTTCGAGTCGGACGTGACGATCCGCGATCCGGAGCGGCCGATCGGCACCCACGTCTTCACGGCCATCGAACGCAAGGATAACGGCACCATGCGCTGGACCGTGGTGTCGTTCCCGGACGAGACTGCGCGCCGGTCCGAGCCGGTGCGGGAGGAACCCGCAAAACATCGCGGCCGGGAGCGCGAAGCAAAGCGCGCAAAACCCGCAAAACCCGCAATGCCGCTGCGTCCGTCCCCGGCGCGGGCGAACGCCGCGCTCGAGCGCATCGATATCCCGCCCGAGGCCGGCGACCGCATCTCCGAATTGCTGTCGCCAAAATCCTCGTTGATCGTCTCCGATCAGCCGCTCAGCGACGAGACCGATACCGACACGGATTTTATCGTGCTGGTGCGATGAACGCGCCCGTTGCCGGCATCGGTCAGGACTCGGCAACTATATTAGTGCGCAAACTGCCGCGCGCCGGCGGCATGTCACGGCGTCCGGTCAAAAAATCGTCGCGCCGAGCGTAGCGCCCGGCGCGACGAAACTGCGGATCGGAGCTGCGCCGGTGATTGCGCCGCTTATTGCGTCCGCGCCGGCGGACTAGACGGACGAGGCGTGGTAGCGCCGGGCCCGCCCGCGACCGGCGGCTTCGGCGGGGGCGGCGTCAGCGGCTTGAAGTCGGGCGCCTGCTGCAGCTCCTCCTTGGAGAAATGCATCGAGATCCGGTCGTTGCCGTCGCTGTCGCGGCTCAACTGCAGCGACTTGAACGACACCGCCACGTTCTTCGAGCCGATGCCGAGGAAGCCGCCGACACCGATCACGGCCGCGAGCACGTTGCCGCTTTTCTCCATCAGCAGATCGTTGATACTTCCGACCGTCTGGTTGTCGGAGCCGCCGACCTTGGCGCCGATCAGGTTCTTGGACGCCAGCCATTGGTCCTTGCCCTGCTCGGCGATGAAGCCGGGCTTGGCATTCTCGGTCGCGGTGGTGCTCGGCGTCGCGGCCGGAGCCTGCGCGCTCGGGGCAGGCGGCGTCGGGGTTTGTGCCAGCGCCGGCGCCAGCAACAGCATTGCCGCGGCGCTGATCATGAGGGATCGTTTCAGCATGAGGTTCTCCCATTGCGAGGGATGCGACGAAAACTCTAACGGCGACAAAACGTCTCGCGCGCCCGCGGTGTTCCGTGCGTGCCGGCAGCTGGCAGGAGAGGTTCCAGAACGGTTTCAAATCGGGCATTTATGCTGATAATGCCGTGCTGCAGCAGCAGCCTGTTCACCGGCTGCGGCCCTCATTTCGATCTGATGCAACGCCCTCCACCGCAAATGGAAAACACCAACATGATCGAGCCTGGCGTCTATCGGTATCCACGGATGGAGCGCGTCGCGTTCGGTCATCCTTGGAAAGATATTTTGATCGAGGAGGTCGAGCGGCTCGGCGCCCGGCACGTCTTCGTGATGGCCAGCAAGAGCCTCGCGGCTGCCATTTCCATTCCCGGAACGCTGCCCGGCTTGCTGGGCGGGCGCTTCGCCGGTTTGGCGACCGGCATCCGTGCCCACACCCCGCGAGAGGACGTGCTCGCGGCCGCCACGCAGGCCCGCGATGTGGGCGCAGATCTGATCGTGACCGTCGGCGGCGGCTCGGTGACCGATGCCGGCAAGATGGTGGCGCTCGCACTCGCGGCCGGTGTGCGGGACGTGAAGGCCTTCGATCCTCTGCGACCCGGCCAGCCGGGTCTGGAAAAAATCCGCGAGCTTGCGGTGCGCACGATCGCGATCCCGACGACGCTGTCCGGCGGCGAGTTCACCCCGATCGCGGGGTGCACCGACCTCGCCAGGCGGCTGAAAGAGGGGTTCTTTCATGCCGAGATGATCCCGCGGACCGTGATCCTCGATCCGCGCATTACGCCGCACACCCCGATGCAGCTCTGGCTCTCGACCGGAATCCGCGCGGTCGACCACGCGGTCGAGACGCTGTGCTCGATAAATCCGCAGCCGCTGTTCGAAGCGACCAGCGCGCATGCGCTGGGGCTCTTGCAGCACGGGCTCGCCCGCACCAAGAACGAGCCGGCGGATCTCGACGCGCGGCTCGAGAGCATGCTCGGCGTATGGCTCTCGCTGGTGGGCATCCAATCGGGAGCTCCGATGGCGGCAAGCCACGGCATCGGCCACGTGCTCGGCGGCACCGCCGGCGTGCCGCACGGCATCACCTCGTGCGTGATGCTGCCGCACGTGCTGCGCTGGAACAAAACGGTCAACGCCGATCGCCAGGCGCTGGTCAGCGCCGCGTTTGGAAAGCCCGAGGCCGATGCCGGCGACCTCGTCGCCGATCTCGTGCGCAAGCTCGAATTGCCGGCGCGGCTGCGCGACGTCGGCGTGACCCGGGAGCAGCTCGACCTGATCGCACAAAACAGCATGCACGACCGGGCGATCGCCACGAACCCACGGAGGATCCGCGGGCCCGAGGACGTGCGCGAAATCCTCGATCGCGCGTGGTGAGACGACCCGTCGACGTCGGCTCTGGAACAGGCGGACTCCAGCGGGGGCGTCAATGCGAGGCGTCGCGCCCCTGCTGCACCTGGCTCGACGGACTCAGAGAGAACAAATAGAGGCGACGACTTCCTTTGTCGTGACAATAGCGGTGGCGTAGTTCGGCATGTTGACGTTGAGCGCGGCGTGCATCATCTCGTCCGAGTAATCCGCCGTCGCGTCTCTTACCACGGTGACCTCGTAGCCGAGTTCGGCGGCATAGCGCACGGTCGCTTCGATGCAGGTATGCGCGATCAGGCCGATGACGATCAGCTGATGGATGCCGTGCTTCTTGAGCTGCAAATCCAGGTCGGTGTTGGCGAAACCGCTGGAGCACCAATGTTCCTGCGCGACGATCTCACCCGGCGCCGGCACGAATTCGGCGCGGAATTCACCGCCCCAGGTGCGGTATTCGAAGCTCTTGTGTTGCCACGCCGCCCTCTGGATAGGCGCGACGTACTTCCACGTCTCGTAATCGCCCGGACGGTAGCGATGATGCATGGCATAGAAGACCCGAAGCTTCGTCTTGCGCGCGGCATTCAGAACTTCCAGCATATGGGGAACGCAGTTGTTGGCTTCGGCAACAGCTTTGATGCGAGGCCAGATCTTGCCGCCTTCTGAAATGAAGTCGTTATACGGATCGACCACCAGCAGCGCGGTGATGCCCTTGTCGTACGTCGGGGTATCCACGGTGTTTCCTCCTGCATTGGCCGAATTGTCGCAGGACGAGTGGATGCTCATTCATGTAAGGCACTCTCTGTTCTGCGACCTGTATCAAACCAGCCACTTTCAAAATCAGATTCGCAATCGTCTCAGGTTGCGATATTAGCGAATGTGTCTCGTCTTCACTCGATCGTCTTGGCAACCATTCGCGTTGCCATGCGCTCGAGGTCAAGATTGATGGTCCGATCCTCCGATAGTGGCGCAAACGCCCAAAGCACCAAGAGCCTGCACAGTGGCACGAAATCTCATGATCCTTTTCCTGTCGGAGCCGGACTGACACAATCAGATTAGCTCTGATCTCGTGGGATATCACTTGACGGCCGCCAGTCAGTCTACGCTGTTCGGCAGATCGACACAATGTCCGTCGTCGAGTCAAAGGCGAAGTAGTCCCTTTGAGCATATGTTTTCTCAGTTGCGTCCAAAAGCCGGCACTGTGGCTGGCGCTCGCTAACGCGATCGTCTGAGAGGCCATGATCCACGGCTCCCGCATTGAAGGTGCGATTCATTCGCCACGACCTCACCGACTTTGAGTGGACTGCCAGCGGACGATGTTGGCGAAGAAGCCGTGCCGCATGTTGGCGATAGGCAGGTGCTGATGATGCAGTGGTGCGCGGTTGCGGATCTGCCGAGGCGTGGCCGCGATACTACTTATGAAACGCCATTACCCTCCGGGCAGGCTCGACAATCCGCGCGAAAATCCTTAATGCCGGCGTTCCCGCCGATGGCCTGCAAGGAATGACCATGATCGATCTTTACACCTGGACGACGCCGAACGGCCGCAAGGTTTCCATTGCGCTCGAGGAGCTCGGATTGCCCTACACGGCGCACCCGATCGACATTTCCAAGGGCGAGCAGTTCCAGCCGGAGTTCCTGAAGATCAGCCCCAACAACCGCATCCCGGCGATCGTCGATCGCGACACCGGATTCCACCTGATGGAATCCGGCGCGATCCTCATGTATTTCGCGGAAAAGACCGGCAAGCTGATGCCGAGGGAGGAGCTTCCGCGCTACCGCGTCATCGAATGGCTGATGTGGCAGATGGGCGGGATCGGGCCGATGCTCGGCCAAGTTCATCATTTCGTCAAATACAACAAGGGCAAGGCGCCGTATGCCGAGGAGCGTTACCTGAAAGAGGCGCACCGGCTCTACGGGGTGCTCGACCGGCGCCTCGCGGACCGCGAATACGTTGCCGACGGCTATTCCATCGCCGACATCGCGATCTGGCCGTGGATCTCCCGCTACGAATGGCAGACCATCGCGCTCGACCAATATCCCAACGTGAAGCGCTGGTACGTGGCGATCGCGAAACGCCCCGCGGTCGAGCGCGGCTATCAGGTGCCGAAGAAGGTGAACGAGATCCCGATGCCGTGAGCTGGAATGGACCGGATGCGCGTGCCGCCCCCGCCCCGGAATGCCTCGGATCCCGGTGATCCCCTTTGCAATCCTACCGCTCAGCCAATGGTCCAGGCACGGCCGGTAGGGGCTCACGCCGCAACCGATCGGACGATGCTGCTCGCAACATGCCGCCCGATTGGTTCATGGTGCGCCTCGCCCACGCCGTAGGATGCGGGCCTACTTCCCGGGGTGCCAACCGCTCCGCTCGGCTTCGGAAGCCGAATAGGCGGCGCGGGCAAATGACGACAGCGCCTCACAGTGCCGACAATGCGCGTCGAGAACAGGCGATGGGCGGCGATCGAGAAAGCTGCGATGCTTCTCGATCATGTAGGTAAACGCGATCGCGGTCGTGAGGTCGGCGCGGGACATCCGATTGCCGACCAGCCATGGCGACGGCGAGAGTTTTTCGAGCCATGACAGCGCCGAGTCGATCTGGCGCTCCACCCGCGCGACGATCGCAGCGTCGCGTTTTGCCGGGTCGCGTCGCGCAAATTCGTAACCACGCTCGTACAGCTTTTCCGCGAGCCCGGTTGCGACCGCGTCGATACGCAGCACCACGCGCCGCACGGGTTCGCCGGACGGCACCAACCGCCGATCGGGCGCGACGAGCGAGTCGAGATAGTCGAGGATGGCGCGGCTGTCGAACAGACGCTCACCATCGTCGAGCTGCAGCACCGGCACCTTGCCCAGCGGATTGATTGTCAACATCGCGTCGAAATCGGTGAACACTGACAACACGCGGCGTTCGAAAGGCAGGTCATAGCAGTGCAGAGTCACCGCTACTCGGCGGACGAATGGCGAGTCGTATTGCCCGATGAGGATCATGATTGCCGGTTGCCTGTGCTTGCGAGCTGGACCGGGAGGCAACCGGAGCATTCCACTAGGTGCTTCCTCCGCGCTTCCCGCTTCCCGGTTCCTGGCCGCCCGGCTTTTCCAGCATCAGGTGGCCCTGCCGCTCGATGAACGGCCGCACCTGCTCGGCCAGCATGCCGAGCAGCCACGGCAGCTGTACTTCGACCCGCACATGATCTTCGGCAACATCGATCGTCCCGGTCGTCGTCTGGCCCAAAATTCCCGCGCGGAAATCGAGATGGTCGCCGGACCAGTTCTCCTCGATGACCGCGAGCTTTTCGCCGAACGTCGTGCGGGCGCGCCCGAACCCGGATTTCAGGCGCCGGAGCGCCTCCTCCTTGCCGAGCTGGTGGGGAATGGAAACGACGAGGGGGCGGGACATGGTGGGATCCAGACGGCGGACGATAGAGGACGGACGACGGATAACCCATCGGCCCCTCGATTTGATCCTAATCTGTCCTCTGTCTTCTGTCGTCCGTCTATCTGCCGGCCGCGTAACCTTGCATGCCGCGCGGATTGGCGGCGGCGCGACGCCGGCCGCCCTCGCGCGACGCTGCCGTGAGGCGGCCTTCCGACCAGTCAGGCCCAACCTCGACGAGATGGCCGCGGCGCTCGAGCTCGCGCACGGTCGCTTGCGGCAGCCGGCCCTCGACGACGAGCACGCCCGGCCGAGCGGTGCGCGGCCAGAACGAGCTCGGAAAATGCTCGGTGTGCCACGCTGGCGCGTCGATCGCCTCCTGCAAGTTCATGCCCGCGTGGACATGACGCAGCAAGAACTGGGTCGTCCATTGGTCCTGCTGGTCGCCGCCAGGCGTGCCCCAGGCGAGGTAGGGTTCGCCGTCGCGTAGCGCGAGCGTCGGCGACAGCGTGGTGCGCGGGCGCTTGCCGGGCGCGAGGCCGGCCGGATGGCTCTCGTCGAGCCAGAACATCTGCGCCCGCGTCCCCAGGCAGAAGCCGAGCTCCGGCACGACCGGGGACGACTGCAGCCAGCCGCCGGACGGTGTCGAGGACACCATGTTGCCGGCGCGATCGATGATGTCGAAATGCACGGTATCGCCGCGCACCTGCCCGATGCGGCCGACCGTCGGCTCGCCGGCTCCGTAGGCGCTGACCGCGGCGCGCTCGCCGGGCTCGCGCTGCAGTTCTATGACCGCGCCGAACCCTTCGACCGAGCCGGGCCTGAGCTCGAGCGAGGCGGTTTCGCCGATCAATTTACGCCGCTCGGCGTTGTAGGCCTCCGAGAGCAGCGTCGCCATCGGCACCTCGACGAAATCCGGATCGCCGTAAAAGCTCTCGCGATCGGCGTAGGCGAGCTTGGCGGCCTCGACCTGAAGGTGGATGAAATCCGGCCCGGTCGGATCGAGCCCGTCGAGATCGAAGCCTTTGAGCAGCGCCAGCTGCTGCAGCAGCACCGGCCCCTGGCTCCAGGGTCCGGCCTTGCACACCGTGTAGCGGCCATAGGCGAATGTCAGCGGCGGCTCGACCCGAGCCGCGAATTTCGCCATGTCGGCGCCCCTGAGCACGCCGGCATGCGCGGTGCCGCTCGTGTCCATGTGCGGCTTTCGGCAAAACGCATCGATCGCCTCGGCCACGAAGCCCTGGGACCAAACTTTGCGCGCGCGCTCGATCTGCGCCGCGCGATCGGTGCCGGCGCTCTCGGCTTCGCGCAGGATGCGGCGGTAGGTCTGCGCCAGCGCCGGATTGGCAAACAGCGCGCCGGGTTCGGGCACCTTTCCGCCCGGCAGATACACGGCCGCGGAACTCGGCCAGTGCTGGCGGAACAAATCCGCGACGGTCGCGATCGTGGCGCTCGCGCGTTCGACGAGAGGAAAGCCGTCGCCGGCATAGGCGATCGCCGGGGCAAGCACGTCGCCGAGGCGCAGCGTGCCGTAATCGCGCAGCAGCAGCATCCAGGTGTCGAACGCGCCGGGCACGCAAGCGGCGAGCAGGCCGCTGCCCGGCACCATGTCGAGGCCGAGCGCGCGGTAATGCGCGATCGTGGCGCCGGCCGGCGCCGGTCCCTGGCCGCAGATGACCTCGGTGCGGCCGCGGCGTGCGTCATGCAGGATCACCGGCACGTCGCCGCCCGGGCCGTTGAGATGCGGCTCGACCACCTGCAGCGTGAACGCGGTCGCGACCGCCGCATCGAAGGCATTGCCGCCTTTTTCAAGGGCGGCCATCCCGACCGCCGTTGCGATCCAATGGGTCGAGGCCACGACCCCGAACGTGCCGTCGATCTCGGGACGCGTGGTGAACGGGTTCGGATTGATGGCTTTCATGCGGTGCCTGCCTCGGCAATTCGCGCACACCCTAGCATGCGGAGCGGCGCGGGTCGTATCGCTGTATCCTCGGCAAAGCAACGCGAGGGCGTCATCCGTTCAGTGCTGCGGCCCCGACCTGGCGGGCTCGCGCTCCGCCCGAAATACGTTGCTGTAGAGGTTGGCGATCCATTGCCGGCCGCTGGAAGTGACGTTGAGGTAGCGGATCGCGGTCTCCAGCCGCGGCCGCACGCTGTTCCAATAGAACTGCGGGTAGAGGTCGACGAGGTCTGCGGGCGAGGCATAGCCGAGCTGACGATTCACGCCGGCTTCCTCGAATTCGAAATAGAGCGCGTTGGCTTTGCGCAAATAATGCGGATCGCCGAGCTGGCCGATCAGATCCGCGGCGCGCAGCAGCAGGCCCTCCTCGTCCGAAACCTCGTCTTCCTGCAGAGGCGAATACGGAAAACGGGTGAATTCGATGCCGCGCGCGATGCGCTCGGCGTCGAACACCTCGAAGGCGCCGATCCGGTCGAGCACGAACAGGATCGAGCGGTCGACATGATGAGCCGCGAGCGCCGCGTCCGATGCCCCGCGCGGCAGGCTCACGGTGCCGCCTTTCGCATCGACGACAAAGCGGTTCTCGCTATCGCCCTCGAGGATCCCGCGAACGTAGCCGATGTCGTGCAGCAGGCATTCGACGATCAGATGCGCGTAGTCGTTGGGGTTGGTCGGAGCCAACAGCGCGCGGCCGAGGATGATGTCGCGGCCGGCGAGCGTCACCAGCATCGTATGCTCGACGTTATGATACAGCGCGTCGCTGTTGCCGATGCATTCGAGCGCGAGCCGTGCCACCGAAGGCACGAGCTCCGCGAGCCTCGCATGCGAGGATCCGAACCTGCGCTGCATGTCGGAGCTCAGAAACGAGCCCAGCGCCTCGGCAGCCAGTTCCGGAACCGTCATCATGGCGTGACATCCGCGAAAAAGCTCGAATGCGCATACCAGACCAGGCGCGCAGGGCGGTCAAGCTCGCGCGCGGACGGCGCGCGCGCACCCGCCTTGCCGGCGGCGAGTGACTTGACATCGACCGCCTACGCGGTACCGCAAACCGTGCGGCAAGCGCGCTTGCCCTCTCCCCTTGCGGGAGAAGGTGCTGAGCGGAGTTTAGTCCGCGAAGCGGGTGAGGGGTCTTTGAAAAATAAGTTACCCCTCACCCAATCCTCGCCTTCGGCTCGGACCACCCTCTCCCGCAAGGGCGGAGGGGAAGCGCGCGCGTGGCTTGATCCGTGCACCCGTCAGTCCGGATCTCTCGGATAGATCAAAGTGCCGTCGGGCGTCCTGCGCGCGGCGGGAGTCAATTTCGCGGGCTCGATCTTTCCGGGCGCAAGAATGTGCAAGACGGTCTCGCCTTCGGAAATCAGATAATCGGCGATGATGCGGCGATGGCAGCGCCACCATACCGCTTCGGCGCACATGACCGCAGCCGGGCGCTCGCGGCCGAGTTTTTTCAGCCGCTCCAGTCCGGCCCGAAAGGCTTCCGTCCCGGCGTAGTCGGCGTAGCTGCGAAAACTGTCGTTTTCCCAAAAGTCGTTGGCAGAATGGGGCGCGCCGCGGCGACGGCCGCCGAGCTCGGCAAGGTGCTCGTAATCGATGCCGTGCTCTGCGAGCGCGGGCGGCAGCGTGTCGATGTTGAATTGCGGGTTGGTCCGGGAGCGCGGGATCGCGCGCACGTCGACGAGCCGCTCGACGCCCGCGCCTTGCAGGAGCGCGAGGAACTCCGCGAGCGCGCGGGTCGAATGGCCGACGGTATAGTAGGTGGACATGCCCTAGTGTTCGGCTCGGTGCTGCGCGGACCACCCGCGGCGTCGCTATGGCGTTCGTCACGAATTTTGCACAATTCCGGTCACGCGTCCGCCGGCCTCTGCGGCTGCGCATTTCCCGTGCACCGACCGGCAAGGTCCGATAAGCTGCGGCAATCGAGGTCCGGGTGAGGACCGCGCAAGATTTCTCGGCGCAAGCCGCGTCCCAAAGGGGGTTCATCATGTCGATCTGGTCGAATGGTCTGCACAAGGTTTGTGCGCTCGCGACGACGCTCGCCTTGGCTCTTGCTTTGGGCGTCGCGCTGCCGGCTTCGGCCCAGGACCAGCAGCAGCAAGGTCAGGTACAGGCACAGCAACAGCATCTGAGCGATCAGCAGCTGCAACAGCTGGTCGCGCCCATCGCGCTCTATCCCGACCCGCTGCTCGCGCAGATCCTGACCGCCTCCACCTACCCGCTCGAAGTCGTGATGGCGGCCCGTTGGTCCAAGGACAACCCGAACCTCAAGGGCAGCGACCTCGAAAATGCGATGCAGCGGCAGTCCTGGGATGCGAGCGTGAAGGGGCTGACGGCGGTTCCTCAGGTGCTGGCCATGATGAACGACAAGCTCGATTGGACCCAGCAGCTCGGGGAAGCATTCCTGGAGCAGCCCGACGACATCACCCGCGCGGTGCAGGCGCTGCGCGCCAAGGCCGATGCCACCGGCAACCTGAAGAGCAGCAAGGAACTGAAGGTCGAGAAGAAGCCGCGGCCGCCCGGCTATGCGGCCAGCGGACCCGCGCCCGAGACCGTCTACTACATCGAGCCGGTCGAGCCGGAGGTGATCTTCGTCCCGGTCTACGACCCGATCGCGATCTACGGTGTCGGCTACTGGCCGCCGGCCTATGTGCCGTTCTTCTGGTATCCGCCGTGGTGGACGGTCGGGCCGGTGTGGGGCTTCTGGCCGGCCGTCTATGTCGGCCCGGCGCTGTGGTGCAGCTATCATTGGTACGGCGGCGGCGTCGTGGCCAACGTGGCGCTGTATAGCAAGTTCAATCACGTCAAGCCGCCCGTCGGCGGACCCCAGTTCCAGAAAGTGAATTTCAACCCGGAGCATCGGCACGAGAAGTTCAAGACCGAGTCGCTACAAAAGCAGTACGGCAATAAGATCGGCGGCGGCTCCAAGGGCCCGGGCAGCTCCAAGACCACGACCTTCACCGGCACCAAGAACTTGAGTACCAGTGCCGGCGGTGGCGGCGGTACGGGTTCCAAGGGCTCGAAAGGCTCCAAGACCAGCAACCTCACGTCGACCGGCGGGGGCGGTAGCGGTGGCTCCAAGGGGTCTAAGGGCTCCAAGACCAGCAATCTCACATCGACCGGCGGGGGCGGGGGCGGTGGCTCCAAGGGGTCTAAGGGCTCCAAGACCAGCAATCTCACGTCAACCTCCGGAGGAGGAGGGGGCGGCGGTCCCAAGAGCCACAAGACCACCACGTTCAGTTCGACGGGCGGTGGCGGCGGCGGCCCCAAGAACTTCAAGAGCGGCGGCGGCGGCCCGAAATTCAGCTCGGGCGGGGGCGGCGGCCCGCAAAGCTTCCGCGGCACCGGTGGTGGCGGCGGCGGTCCCAAAGGCCCGGGCGGCGGGGGCGGTGGCCCACCCCCGAAGCATCACTAGGCGCGCCGACGCGGAGCAAGAGAGGGGAGGCCGGGCCATCGTCCGGCCTCTCGTGTTTTACGCACTGGTCATTCGGCCGCGCTCGGCAATGGCGGCACCTCGCACGCGCTGACGCAACAGCGCCGGGCTGCTTCGAGACGCGTCGCCCGTCGGCGAGAACGCCGCGGTCCAACAGATCCTCGGTCAGCGCCGCCTTGTCGCTCATCGGATAGTTGCGCCAGATCTCAGCGGCCGGTGAACGCCGGCTTGCGCTTCTCGACATAATGGGCGACGCCCTCGCGGAAATCTTCCGTGGCGAAGCTCGCGGTCATCTCCCGGTCTGCGACCTCGATCGCCTCCGCCAAGGTCTGGAATCGCGCATCCCATAGCTGGCGCTTGATCACCCGCATCGAGCGCGGAGAGACCGCCTGCGCAAGGTCGGCCGCATAGGCACGGACTTCGTTCATCAGCTCGCCCGGTGCCGCCATGTGGTCGACGAGAGGCAACCGCAATGCCTCCTCGGCGCCGACGCGCCGCGCCGAAAGCAAAAGATCGAGCGCGCCCGAGAGGCCGACGAGCGCCGGCAAGGTCCAGCTGATGCCGTGCTCGGCAATCAGCCCGCGGCGGGCGAATGCGGTCGTGAACTGCGCCTCCGGGGCGGCGAAGCGCGGGTCGCAATAGAGCGCGAGGACGAGGCCGAGCCCTGCGCACGGGCCGTTGACGGCGGCGATGATCGGCTTCGGCACGGCGGGAAAATACGAGTAGCGCTTCTTGAAATCCGGCCGGGAGCTCGGATCGACCGCAGGGGGCGGGGGCAGGGCCGCACTCGAGCCGCGGTCCTGGCTCAGGCCGGAGAGCCGCATCATGTCCGCGCCCGCGCAAAAGCTGCGGCCCGCTCCGGTCAGCACGATCACCCGCACCGCATCGTCGTCCGCCGCCAGGCGCATCGCTTCGCGCACTTCCTGGTCCATCTTGGCCGTCCAGGCATTGAGCCGATCCGGACCGTCGAGCGTGATCGTCGCAATGCGCTCGGCGGCCTCGTAGCGGATCTCCTGATAGGACATGTCTCTCCCCTTCGGCTGCCGAATACTAGATCGCGGCCTCACGCCCAGCCACAGCCGTATCGAGGCGAACTAGATCACCGTCGGCTTGATGGCGTCCGCTCCTGGCCGCTGAGTTCGTAGCGGAACATCCCAGCCTCCAGTTTCGAGCTTAATCACGACCCTGCCGTCAATCTCAACATTGCGAGACGGTCGTCGACATGTCGCCTTTCGGAGGCAAAGCGGAAATCTTTTACTCGATCAGAGTACCGCCGGGTTTGACCCATT
>JBKPDF010000046.1:0-70694 GCA_046727735.1 Pseudomonadota bacterium
CAGGCCGAGAAAGCCGCAGCGGAAGCCGAAGCCGAGCGCGGCCGAGGTCTCCATCTCGTAGGTGAAGCTCGCGTCGTTGAGCCGCAGCCGCGCCATGGCGGCGCGCAGCGCCTCGAAATCCGCGGCGTCGGCCGGAAACAGCCCGCAGAACACCACCGGGACCGCGGGCCGGAAGCCCGGCAGCGGCTCTGTCACCGGCTTGCGGTCGTCCGTGATGGTGTCGCCGACCCGCGTGTCGGCAACCTCCTTGATCGAGGCAGTGAGGAAACCGAGCTCGCCGGGGCCGAGAAGCTCCACGTCCTGCATCTTCGGCGTGAACACGCCGACCCGGTCGACCTCGTAGGATGCGTTCGTGCCCATCAGACGGATGCGCTGGTGGGCTTTGAGCGTGCCGTCGACGATGCGGATCAGCACGATCACGCCGAGATAGGCGTCGTACCAGGAATCGACCAACAGCGCCTTTAGCGGCGCGTCGCGGTCGCCCTTCGGCGGCGGCAGCCGCGTAACGATCGCCTCGAGCACTTCCGGCACGTTGAGCCCGGTCTTCGCCGAGATCTCGACCGCGTGCGAGGCATCGAGCCCGATCACGTCCTCGATCTGCTGCTTGACCTTTTCGGGCTCTGCCGCCGGCAAGTCGATCTTGTTGAGCACCGGCACGATCTCGTGATCGTTGTCGATCGCCTGGTAGACGTTGGCGAGCGTCTGCGCCTCGACGCCCTGGCTCGCATCGACGATGAGCAGCGAGCCCTCGCAGGCGGCGAGCGAGCGGTTGACCTCGTAGGCGAAATCGACGTGGCCGGGCGTGTCGATGAGGTTGAGCACGTAATCCTTGCCGTCGCGCGCGCGGTAAGAAAGCCGCACCGTCTGCGCCTTGATGGTGATGCCGCGCTCGCGCTCGATGTCCATGGAATCGAGCACCTGCTCGACCATCTCGCGCTCGCTGAGCCCGCCGGTGAGCTGGATCAGCCGGTCCGCGAGCGTCGACTTGCCGTGGTCGATGTGGGCGATGATCGCGAAATTGCGGATGTTTGCGATTGCGGCCGCCGTCATGGGCGCGGCTTAGCATCGGGCCGCGGCCAGCGGCAAGCGGATGGCCGACGCCCGCGTTCCGGGCGCAGTGCGCCTGTGCAAAATTCCTCGTCGTCCCGGACAAGCGACCCCGGACTTGATCCGGGGGAGCGCGACCCGGGACCCATGCGCACGGCTTCGAATTTCTGTGTTCATGGATTCCGGCTCTCGCGCGGACGCGCTCGGCCGGAGGGACGGGCTTACTATCAATACCGATATTGATCGGATTTGTACGGGCCCTCGACCGGCACGCCGATATAGGCCGCTTGTTTCTCCGACATACGCGTGAGCTTCGCGCCGATCTTGTCGAGATGGAGCCGCGCCACCTTCTCGTCGAGCTGCTTGGGCAGCGTATAGACCTTGCGCTCGTATTTCGTGCGATGCGTGAACAGCTCGATTTGCGCCAGGGTCTGGTTGGTGAACGACGCCGACATCACGAAGCTCGGGTGCCCCATGGCGTTGCCGAGATTCACCAGCCGGCCCTCGGAGAGCAGGATGATGCGCTTGCCGTCCGGGAACTCGATCTCGTCGACCTGCGGCTTGACGTTGTGCCATTTGAAGTTCCGCAGCGCCGCGATCTGAATCTCGGAATCGAAATGGCCGATATTGGCGACGATGGCGCGATCCTTCATGGCCCGCATGTGCTCGATCGTGATGACGTCGACGTTGCCGGTCGCGGTCACGAAAATGTCGGCCCGAGGCGCTGCGGCGTCCATCGTGGTGACCTCGTAGCCCTCCATCGCCGCCTGCAGCGCGCAGATCGGATCGACCTCGGCGACCAGCACGCGGCAGCCGGCTTGGCGCAACGATGCGGCCGATCCCTTGCCGACGTCGCCGAACCCGGCGATCATCGCTACCTTGCCGGCCATCATCACGTCGGTGCCGCGCCGGATGCCGTCGACCAGGCTCTCGCGGCAGCCGTAGAGATTGTCGAATTTCGATTTGGTCACCGAGCTGTTGACGTCGATTGCCGGAAACAGCAGCCGGCCGTCCCGCTCCATCTGATAAAGCCGGTGGACGCCGGTCGTGGTCTCTTCGGTGACGCCGCGGATGTTCTTTGCGATCCCCGCATACCAACCCGGCCTGCTGTCGAGCCGCGCCGCGATGGCGCCGAACAGCACCTCCTCTTCCTCGTTGCCGGGGTGGTGCAGCGCCGCGCGATCCTGCTCGGCCGCGACGCCGAGATGCACCAGCAGCGTGGCGTCGCCGCCGTCGTCGAGAATCATGTTTGGCGTGCCGCCGTCCGCCCATTCGAAGATGCGGTGCGTGAATTCCCAGTAGTCCTTCAGGCTTTCGCCCTTGTAGGCAAACACCGGGACGCCGCTCGCCGCGACGGCGGCAGCCGCGTGATCCTGGGTGGAGTAGATGTTGCAGGAGGCCCAGCGCACGTCGGCGCCCAACGCCTGCAGGGTGTCGATCAGGACCGCGGTCTGGATCGTCATGTGCAGCGAGCCGGCAATGCGGGCGCCGCGCAGGGGCTGCACCGGCCCGAACTCCTCGCGGATTGCCATGAGGCCCGGCATTTCGACCTCGGCGATGGCGATTTCCTTGCGGCCCCACGACGCGAGCGCGAGGTCTTTGACGAAATGGTCGGCAGTTCGCTTCGGCTTGGGTGCGGGCTTCATGGGTTCCTGCTCAGAGGCGATCCGGCGCCCGCTATAGCAGCCGGACGGGCGTCGGGCAATACGATATAAAGATATCTTTATATGGAAGTGCGGATGACTCAATCCGCTTCACCGAACCCGCTGCCGACCAGGGCTTCGAGCGCAGTCATGACCTCCGCTGCCTCGGCGCCTGAGGCTTCGACCTTGATCGAGCTGCCGGGGCCGGCGGCGAGCATCATCAGGCCCATGATGGAGGTGCCGCCGACCGTCTCGCCGCCCCGCGTGACCCGGACCTCGGCATCGAATTTCTCCACCGTTTGCACGAACTTGGCCGATGCACGGGCATGCAGCCCGCGCGTATTCACGATTTCGAGCACGCGAATGATGGAATCCGGCTCCGGCGGGCCGTCCTCCGCTCCGGAAGAGGCGGTCATTTGCCGGCGAGCACTCGGCTGGCCACGGTGATGTACTTGCGCCCGGCCTCCTGGGCCTGGGCCACCGCCTCCCCAAGCGAAGAGTCGCTCCGCACCTTGGCGAGCTTGACCAGCATCGGCAGGTTGATCCCGGCCAGCACCTCGACCCTTGGCTGGCTCATCACCGAAATCGACAGGTTTGACGGCGTTCCGCCGAACATGTCGGTGAGGATCACGACGCCATCGCCGGTATCGACCTGCTTCACCGCCTCGATAATGTCGTGTCGGCGGCGTTCCACGTCGTCGTCGGGCCCGATGGTCACTGCCTCGATTTGACCTTGTGGACCGACCACGTGTTCGAGCGCCGCGCGGAACTCGATGGCGAGCCGCCCGTGGGTAACCAGAACAATGCCGATCATCGAAACTCCCCGCGGGCGCCGAATGATGCGCCGCACGAAAGGGCGCCAATCATGACCATGTTGGACCCGAGCGCAAGGGGATTTCCCTGCCATTAGGCTAAAGTTGCAATGCAAAAAGAGGAGTTTCGGTGGCGCTAGAGTAGGGGGTCCGGCAAGCTGATGGCGGCAAGCACGAGAGGCAGTGCATCGGCCTCTGCCGGTATTCCGAGCCGGGGCAGGGCAACCCCTTCAAGCTGCGTTTCCCGAGTTTCCGGGAGCGGCAGGCGCTGGGCGTCGGCGGCCGCAAGGTCGACCACGAGCCCCACGACCGCCACGGGCTCGAAGGGCAGGCGCCGAATGCCGAGACCCCGGACCTCGATCAAGCCCAGGATTGCCGGTGGGGACCGCACGAGCAGGCGGCCGTGGCGGGGCTCCAGCTCGGCACGATCGTCAGTCACCAGCCTGGCGAACCGGACCCCGGCCCGACCGGCGGATTCGATCAACGCCAGTGCGAGGCGGGACTTCCCGCAGCCCGCGGGTCCCCGGATCAGGACGGCGCGCGCGCCCACGAGCACGGCGGATGCATGGATGGTGGTCCGCGCGCAGGCGTTCACGTTGAGGCCCGGGGACGGCGCGCCGATCGGCCGGCACACTCCTCCAGCCCTCGCCTGCGGGGCAGGGATGGGTCCCGGTCGGCGCGGTGGGCGCGCCGACCGACCTCCCCCATAAGCGGGGGAGGTAACGCGCGCGAGCGGGACGGCTTGCGCGAGGGTCAGGCGCCTAGCAACGAACGAAAGCCATCGCCCCATCACATCGCCGGAAGGCGGACCGAAAAGCGTGCGCCCAGCACGGGCGGCGAACCGTCCCGTCCCGTGGCGACGCCGAGTCGGTTCTCGGCCCGGATGCGGCCGCCATGGGCCTCGATGATCTGCTTCGAGATCGAAAGCCCCAGGCCGGAATTCTGCCCGAACCCCTGATGCGGGCGGTCGGTGTAGAAGCGCTCGAAGATCCGCTCGAGCGCGTCCGGCCGGATGCCAGGCCCGTCGTCGTCGACGATGATCTCGACGTCGTTGCGCAATCGACGACAAAGGATGCGGACGGTGCTCCCGGGAGCCGAGAACGAGCGGGCATTCTCGATGATGTTGTCGATCACCTGTCCCAGGCGCGAATCGTGGCCGAGCACCCTGAACGCCCGCGAACTGCCGCCCTCGAAGGCGAGCGTGATGGACACCCCGTCGTCGCGTCGCACCTCGTTGGCGACGGTAATGACCGTGCTCAGCAGCTTCATCAGGTCGACCGGGGCGGCTTCCTGCCGCTGCAACTCGGCGTCGAGGCGGCTGGCGTCGGACACATCCGAGATCAGCCGGTCGAGGCGCTTGACGTCGTGCTCGACGATGTGCAGCAGCCGCGCCCGGCTTTCGTCGCTCTTGGCGAGCGGCAACGTCTCGACCGCCGAGCGTAGCGAGGTCAGCGGGTTTTTCAGCTCATGCGCGACGTCGGCCGCGAAGCTCTCGATCGCCTCGATACGGCTGTACAGCGCGTTGGTCATGTCGCGCAGCGAGCCCGACAGATGCCCGATCTCGTCGCGGCGATCGGTGAAATCCGGGATCTCGACGCGGGTCCGAATGCGCCGGCGCACGCGTTCGGCGGCGTCCGAGAGCCGCCGCACCGGTCCCGCGATGGTGCCGGCCAGCAGCACCGAGAGCAGCACCATCACCCCGACGGCGACGAGAAACACCTTGAAGACTGCGAGGCGCTCGGCCTCGACCATGTGATCGATGTCGCCGCCCTGAGTCGAGAGCAACAGCGCGCCACGCACTGCGCGGAACCGCTGCACCGGCACCCCGACCGAGATGATGACCTCGCCGCGGTCGTTGATGCGCACGACGCTCGCTTTCTGGCCGTCGAGCGCGTGGGCGACCTCCGGATAGCCGCGCCCGTTTTCCGGCCCGAGTTCGCGATAAAGCGGCAGGTCGCCGCGCCCCAGCCAGGTGCGGATCGCGATCCAGGTCCGCTCGAGAAAGCCGCGCGGCTCGCTATGCGGCGGCGCGAGATCGAACCGCAGCACGTCGCCTCGGCCGTAGAGATTTCGGCTGTCGAGGAGCAGCACGCCGTCACGGTCGTAAATCCGGCCGCGCGTGCGCGTCGGCTCGACGAGACGCCGCAGCACGGGCGCGACGCGCTCGGGGTTGATGGGAAATTCCAGGCCCGACAGTGCTTCGTCGGACAGGCCGTAGCTTTCTCCGGCATGCAGCTCCAGCAGCCGGTCGGGGTCGATGGTGATGGCGTTGGTCTCGACCGTCGCGGACGCGGCGATCGCGCCCGCGATGATCTCGCCCTGCACCAGCAGGCTCTGCACGCGCGCGTCGATCAGCCCGGCGCGGAATTGCGACAGATACAGGATGCCGACGACCAGCGCGAGCAGGCCGGCGACGTTGAGAAACAGGATGCGGCGGGTGAGGCTGGAGAAACTCTGGGTGACGAAGAACCGCCAGGCGCGGCGCAGGAGTCCCGCGTGCGCGGCGGCGACAGCATCCTCAGCCGGGGCGTTCACCTCGGCGATCGCCGACGATGCGAGTGCGGTTTGATCGAGCACTTGGTCGCGTCAGTCCGTGTCCTGTACGCTACGCCTAGCGCGCTTCGACAGCATACCGCAATGGCGCCGGTCCCGGCAGGGCCGGCCGTCGATCAGGCCTCCTTGAACCGATATCCGACGCCGTAGAGCGTTTCGATCATGTCGAACGCGTCGTCGACCGCCTTGAACTTCTTGCGCAGCCGCTTGATGTGGCTGTCGATCGTGCGGTCGTCGACATAGACCTGATCGTCGTAGGCGGCATCCATCAGGGCGTTGCGGCTCTTGACCACGCCCGGCCGGCTTGCCAGCGCCTGCAGGATCAGGAACTCGGTCACCGTCAAGGTGACGGCCTCGCTCTTCCAGGTGCAGACGTGGCGCTCCGGGTCCATGCGCAATTGTCCGCGCTCGAGCACCTTGGCGTCGGCTTCCTTGGGATTGGCGCCGTCCTTGGTGATCGCGCGCCGCAGCACGGCCTTGACTCGCTCGACCAGCAGCCGTTGCGAGAACGGTTTGCGGATGAAATCGTCGGCGCCCATCTTCAGCCCGAACAGCTCGTCGATCTCCTCGTCCTTCGAAGTGAGAAAGATCACCGGCATGTCGGATTTCTGCCGCAGCCTGCGCAGCAGCTCCATGCCGTCCATGCGCGGCATCTTGATGTCGAGAATAGCGAGATCGGGAGGGCTGGTCTTGAAACCGTCGAGCGCGGACGCGCCGTCGGTATAGGTCATGATGCGGTAACCTTCCGCTTCGAGTGCGATCGACACCGAAGTGAGAATGTTACGGTCGTCGTCAACGAGCGCAATGGTCGGCATGGCTAGCTTCCCGTAATGCGTTCCGAGCGAGTCGGAGACTGGCCTTGAAGCCTGCAAACATGGGCCGAAATGTGACAGCGCCTTGTTCCTGCCGGTATCGGGAACCGGGGCCGCATCCCACGCTCTAGCGGCGCAAGGCGCCATGCGTCATAACACGGGCGCGGGGATCAGCAAACCCCAAGGTTTGTCATTGAAGAAGCCGGCCGATTTCGATCCGAAGTCCGCGACGAAAAAGCTCCTGCGCGAGGCGCGCTCCGGTGCGCTCGCGACACTGATGCCGGGTTCCGGCGATCCGTTTTGCTCGCTCGTCAACGTCGCCAGCGCGGCGGACGGTTCGCCGCTGCTGCTGCTGTCGCGCCTCGCCGTGCACAC
Source organism: Pseudomonadota bacterium (assembly GCA_046727735.1). GTDB lineage: Bacteria > Pseudomonadota > Alphaproteobacteria > Rhizobiales > Xanthobacteraceae > AP-16. The sequence continues at coordinate 7,243 of JBKPDF010000046.1, forward strand.
CCGCAACCTGCTCGCCGATCCACGCATATCGGTCATGCTCGACGAGCGCAAGGCGGGCGATCCACTCGAAGGCGCGCGCGTGACGCTGACGGGCACTGCGATGGCGAGCGAGGACGCTGATGATCGCCGCCGCTATCTTGCCCGGCAGCCCGAGGCGGAAGCTTTCGCGGGTTTTGCGGATTTCGGCCTATATCGTCTCGCGCTCAAATCCGTGCATCTCGTCGCCGGGTTCGGCCGCATCGTCGACCTTGCGCCTGTCGACGTGCTTGTCCCGATCGACGACGCCGCGGCGTTGATCGATAGCGAGGCGGAAATCCTCGAGCATCTGAACGCCGACCATGCCAACACGCTGCAGGGCTATGCGACGAAACTGCTCGGCGCGCCTGCAGGCGCGTGGCGGTGCGCGGGCTGCGATCCGGAAGGGCTCGAATTGCAGCTCGGGCGCCACACGCTTCGCCTGCCGTTCCGCCGCCGCGTCGTCACTCCCGGCGCGTTGCGGCGGATGCTCAAGGAGCTCGCTGCGGACGCACGCGTCGCCTGACGCGGATGCAAATTTGCCCGCAGACCACCGGGCGCTGCCGATCTTGGCAGATGCCGAGACGGCGATTATGGTCGCCCGCCTCGCCGCGAAATCCATCGCTCGGCGCGATACTCGGGATCAAAGCAGCCGCTGGTTCGTTGATACGGGCCTGTGCTGCCGCGTTACCCCGGCGAGCGGCGGCAAGTGCGGGAACGAGGCCGTTCGAGCCTCGATGCTGGGAGCAACGGGAGCTCCGGTGCAATTTCCGGCCGGAGCCAGTCGGAGGGTTCTGCCGTGCGGGAAATCGGTCCACGCAACGCCGCCTTCGGCGCAGACAAGTTCGGTTTCCAAGGCCTCGAAGCCCTGCATTGGAACCTGACCGCGCCACTCCTCTACGAGCATGCGATCGCCGCGCGCGAGGCCGCGCTTGCCTATGGCGGAGCGCTCGCCGCGGAAACCGGCGCGCATACCGGGCGCTCGCCAAAGGACAAGTTCATCGTCAAGGATGCGCTCACCGAGCGCAATGTGTGGTGGGACAACAACGGCTCGATCACGCCGGAGCAATTCGATCGCCTGCATCAGGATTTCCTGACGCACGCCAAGGGCAAGGAGCTGTTCTGCCAGGATCTCTATGCGGGTGCCGACCCACGGCATCGCCTCAAGACCCGCGTCTTCAGCGAATACGCCTGGCATTCGCTGTTCATCCGCAACTTGTTGATCCGTCCCGAGGTCGCCGAGCTCAGGAATTTCGTGCCGGCGCTCACGATCGTCGATCTGCCGTCGTTCAAGGCCGATCCCAAACGGCACGGCGTGCGTTCGGAGACGATCATCGCCATCGATTTCTACCGTGGCATGGTGCTGATCGGCGGCACCAGCTACGCGGGCGAGATGAAGAAGGCGGTGTTCACCACGCTCAATTATCTGCTGCCCCCCGACAGCGTGATGCCGATGCACTGCTCCGCGAACGCCGGATCCGCCGGAGACGTCGCGCTGTTCTTCGGCTTGTCCGGCACTGGCAAAACGACGCTTTCCGCCGATCCTTCCCGAACTTTGCTCGGCGACGACGAGCACGGCTGGGCGCCGCACGGCATCTTCAATTTCGAGGGCGGCTGCTACGCCAAGACGATTCGGCTCTCCGCCGAGGCGGAGCCCGAGATCTACGCCACCACCCACCGGTTCGGCACCGTGCTGGAGAACGTGGTGCTCGATGCTGAGACGCGGGTTCCGGATTTCGACGACGGATCGAAGACTGAGAACACCCGCTGCGCCTATCCGCTCGACTTCATCCCCAACGCATCGAAGACCGGACGGGCCGGGCATCCGCGCAACATCATCATGCTGACCGCCGACGCGTTCGGCGTGATGCCGCCGATCGCCAAGCTCACGCCCGCGCAGGCGATGTACCACTTCCTTTCCGGCTACACCGCCAAGGTCGCCGGCACCGAAAAGGGCGTAGTCGATCCGGAAGCGACGTTCTCGACCTGCTTCGGCGCGCCGTTCATGCCGCGCCATCCCTCCGAATACGGCAATCTGTTGCGCGAGCTGATCGCCGCGCACGAGGTCGACTGCTGGCTGGTCAATACCGGATGGACCGGCGGAAAATTCGGCACCGGCCGGCGCATGCCGATCAAGGTGACGCGCACCCTGCTCACGGCCGCGCTCGACGGCTCGCTCAAGAACGCCGCGTTCCGCACCGACCCTTATTTCGGCTTCTCGGTGCCGACCTCGGTGCCCGGCGTCGAGCCGCACCTGCTTTATCCGTTCAAGACCTGGCGCGACAAGGCCGATTTCGACCAGACCGCGCGCAAGCTGGTGCACATGTTCCGCGACAATTTCGTCCGATTCGAGGGCCAGGTCGACGCCGACGTCAAAGCCGCTGCGCCCGAGGTGCGCATCGCGGCGGAGTAGCGCGCGTTCCGCGACGCGGCGTCATTGCCCGCGCATGCGGGCAGCCAGTATCGTCCGATGCGCTGAGCGCCGATTAGCCAATCGGCCGCGCAGCCGTTGCTGGATCTTCCGCATTCGCGGAGGATGACGGGTCGACATCATGCAAATCCTGGTCATCGGGGCGGGCGTGATCGGGCTCGCGGTCGCGCGCGCGGCCGCGTGCGCCGGCCACGACGTCGTTGTCGCCGAGCAGGAAGGGGGCATCGGCAGCGGCATTTCCTCGCGCAACAGCGAGGTCATTCACGCCGGCATGTACTATCCGACCGGCTCGCTCCGCGCGATCCACTGCGCGCGCGGCCGGCGCATGCTGTACGCCTATTGCGCCGAGCACGGGGTGCCGCACAGGAAGTGTGGCAAGCTGATCGTTGCCACCAACGCTGCCGAAGCGGCGCAGGTCGCGAACATCGACCGTCAGGGGCGAGCGAACGACATCGAGGGGCTGACGATGCTCGACGGATCCACGGCGCGGCGGCTCGAGCCGGCGCTCGCCTGCGTCGCCGCGCTGCATTCCGCCGAAACCGGCATCATCGACGGCCATGCGTTCATGCTGGCGCTCGAGGGCGATCTCGAAGACCGCGGCGGGATGATCGCGTTCAGGACGCGCATCGAGCAATTGCATCGGACGCTGAATGGCTGGGCGGCGCAATTCAGCGGACAGGAGCACGGCCTGCTCGATGTCGATGCCGTCGTGAACGCCGCGGGCCTCTCGGCCCAGGCGCTGGCGCGCGCGACCGAAGGCTATCCGGCCGCGCGCATTCCGCGCCTCGTGTTCGCCAAGGGCAATTATTTCACCTATGCGGGCCGCCCGGTTTTTTCACGCCTGATCTACCCGACGCCGATCGACGGCGGGCTCGGCATCCACGTCACGCTCGATCTTTCCGGCCGGATGCGGTTCGGGCCGGACGTCGAATGGGTGGAGCGGGAACTCTACGACGTCGATCCGCATCGGGCCGAGCTGTTTTACGCGCGCGTGCGCAGCTATTGGCCCGGCTTGCCGCACGATTCCCTCGTGCCGGATTATTCCGGCATCCGCCCGAAGCTGACCGGTCCCGGCGAGAAGGCGGCGGATTTCGTCATCGACGGCGCCGTCGCGCACGGCCTGCCGGGCTTGGTGCATCTGTTCGGGATCGAATCGCCGGGGCTGACCAGCGCGCTCTCGCTCGCGGACGAAGTGGTGGCACAGCTCGCGGCGTAGCGACCGTCGCGTCGTCGATCCTCGCGCGGTTGCACAGCGATCGCCGCTACGTCGAGACGAACGTCACGATCAGGAAAGCCGGAATCAGCACGGCGCCGGCCCATGCCAGGTAACCGAAGAAGCTCGGCATCTTGATCCCGTGCTCGTTGGCGATGGCGTAGATCATGAAATTCGGCGCGTTGCCGATATAGGTGAGCGCGCCCATGTAGACGGCGCCCATCGAGATCGCGGCGAGCGTGCCGGCGAGCGGGCCCATCAGCTGCTGCGCGTCGCCGCCCGCGAGCTCGAAGAACACCAGATAGGTCGGCGCGTTGTCGAGAAAGGCGGACAGCGCGCCGGTCGTCCAGAAATACGCCGCCTCTTTTGGGGCGCCAACCGGATCGGTCACGAGCGGAGCAGGAAACCCAGCGTCCCGCGGCTGCCGGCCGCGAGCATCGCCAGCACCGGAATGATGCAGAGGAAGATTCCTGCGAACAGTTTCGCCACTTCGCGGATCGGCTCCCAGGAAAATCCATTGGCTTCCCGGTGCTCCTCCGGGGTGAGCGCGAGCGAAGCGAGCGCGATCAGGACTAGTGCGGCGTCGCGAAGAAGGTTTTCGAGCCGCAGCTCGGTCCCGCGGACGGCGAAGCTCACGTCCGGCCGCCACGTCGCGGACACGAGAATGGCGGCGAGGATCGCGGCGATCAGCACGAGATTGACGCCGCCGCGGATGCGGATCGGCGCGGCCGGAACGGCGCGCGTGCTTTCCGCGAACGCGCGGTCAGACCGATAAAACCATGCATCGGCCGCGATGAAAATCGCCAGCAGCAGCGCCGAGAGCAACGCGGTCTCCAACCACAGTTCTCGCGCGGTCCAGAAGAAGTCCACTCCGTGCAGAAAGCCGACGAACAGCGGCGGATCGCCGAGCGGGGTCAGCGCCCCGCCGATATTGGCGACCAGGAAGATGAAGAAAATTACGACGTGCACATTGTGCGCGCGCGTGATGTTGGCGCGGATCACCGGCCGGATCAGGATCATGGCCGCGCCGGTGGTGCCGACGAAGCTCGCCATCAGGGTGCCGATCAGCAGCAGCACCGCGTTGTTGCGCGGCGTGCCGCGGAGATCGCCGGTCACCAGAATCCCGCCCGCGACAGTGTAGAGCGAAAACAGCAGCACGATGAAGCTCAGATATTCACCGAGCATCGCGTGCACGAACGCATCGAGCGCCGCGCCGGCGCCGAACACGAACGCGATCGGGCCGAGCGCGAGCGCGGACCAGAGCGCGGCGATCGTGCCGTAATGGCGATGCCAGATGTTCGGAAACAGCAGCGGGCCGAGCGCGATGCTGAGCAGGATGCCGAGGAACGGCAGTGTCCAGGTCCACGACATCGTGGCGCCGTCGAGCGCGGTCGCCGCAATCGCGCTGCGCGGAACCAGGATGAGAGCAGCGGTCGTGAACGCGAACAGCAGGGGCGGCCGGCGCATCGGGAAAAGTCCTTCGCGCCCCGCCTAGCAGGGGATCAGAGCTCCCTCAACACCGCCGGAAACACGTTCAAGCATGCAGCCGGCATGCGGCGCCCGCCAATCCGGCAAAGCCCGACCACCTTGCGCCGTGCTCGATCCGGCCAACGGATCCGCCCGGCTAATGCGCCTCGTCCCAATTGTCCGCGGCGCGGGCATCGACGTGCAGCGGCACGGTCAGAGCGATCGCCGGATACGGCGCCTCCGCCATGGTCTTGATGATGACCGGCAGCGTGCGCGCGACCTCCTCGTCCGGCACTTCGAACACCAGCTCGTCGTGAACTTGCAGCAGCATCTGGGCCGAGAGCCTGGCGTTCGCGAGCGCCGGCTCCATGCGGATCATGGCACGGCGGATAATGTCGGCCGCGGAGCCCTGCAGCCGCGCGTTGACCGCGGCGCGCTCGTTGAAGGCGCGCACCGATGCGTTGGAGGCGGCGATCTCCGGGTAATGACACTTGCGGCCGAACAGGGTGAGCACGTAGCCGTGCTTGCGGCAAAACGCCTTGGTTTCCTCCATGTAGTCGCGGATGCCGGGAAAGCGCTCGAAATATTTGCGGATGTAGGCGCCGGCTTCCTCGCGCGGAATTCCGAGCTGGTTGGCGAGTCCGAACGCCGAGATGCCGTAGATGATGCCGAAATTGATAGCCTTGGCGCGGCGGCGCACTTCCGACGGCATGCCTTTGATCGGCACGCCGAACATCTCCGACGCAGTCATGGCGTGGATGTCGAGCTCCTCGCGGAAGGCTTTTCTCAGCGCCGGAATGTCGGCGATCTGCGCCAGCAGGCGCAGCTCGATCTGCGAATAATCCGCGGAGACGAGCTTGAATCCCTTGTCGGCGATGAACGCGCGCCGGATCCGCCGTCCTTCTTCGGTGCGGATCGGGATGTTCTGCAAGTTGGGGTCGAACGAGGCGAGCCGCCCGGTGCTCGTCGATGCCAGCGCGAAGGAGGTATGAACCCGATGCGTCTGCGGATGGACGAAACCGGGCAGCGCGTCGGTGTAGGTGGATTTCAGTTTCGAGACCTCGCGCCAGCCGAGAATTTTTTGCGGCAGTTCGTGGCCGTACTCGGCGAGCTCTTCCAGAACCGCGGCCGTGGTCGACCAGGCGCCGGTCTTGGTCTTCTTGCCGCCCGGCAGCCCCATCTTGCCGAACAGGACGTCGCCGAGCTGCTTGGGGCTGCCCGGATTGAAATCCTCCCCGGCGATGGCGCGGATCTCGGCTTCGAGCCCGGCGGCCTTTTGCGCGAACTCTCCCGAAAGCCGTGAGAGCACCTGGCGATCGATCGAGATGCCCCGCCGCTCCATACGGGCCAGCACCGGCACGAGCGGGCGCTCGAGGGTTTCGTAGACCCGGGTCACGCCGTCGGCTGCGAGCCGCGGCTTGAGCACCCGCCACAGCCTGAGCGCGATGTCGGCATGCTCGGCCGCGCATTCCGCCGCCTGATCGATGCCCACGCAATCGAACGTGAGGCGTCCCTTTCCGGTGCCGATGACGTCGCCGTAGCGGATGGTGCGATATTCGAGCCAGCGCTCCGCGAGGCGGTCCATCTCGTGCGATCCCTGGCCGGCATCGAGCACGTAGGAGAGCAGCAGGACGTCCTCCATCGGCGTGATTTCCACGTCGTGGAGCGAAAGCACCAGCCAGGCGAATTTCAGGTCGTAGCCGATCTTGAGGACCGAATGGTCCTCGAGCAGCGGTCGCAAGGCGTCGAGCGCAGCCTCGACCGGAATCTGACCGGGCAGGGGATCGGGGCGGAACAGTGCATCATCGCCGCCGGCCTGCCGGTGCGTGAGCGGCACGTAGCAAGCCTCGTTCGGCTGCACCGCGAGCGCGATGCCGACGAGCTCGCTCTGCATCGGATCGAAGCTCGTCGTCTCGACGCGGATCGCCGCGATTCCGGTCGCGGCGGCGCGCTCGATCCAGCTTTGCAGGCGCTCGAGGCTGTCCACGGTCTCGTATTGTGATCGATCGACCTTGGTGTTGCGCGCCGCCTCCGCGCGGGCCACGGCGAGCGCCTTTGGGCTGGCCGCGAACTCCCTGTCGCGTGCCGGCCGGGAGGGCGCGCGGCCGGCGAAGCCGGGCGCGCGAGCGGGGGAAGGCGCCTCGGCCGTTACGCCACCGTGCGCCGCTGGCGCGGCGCCAACCTCCGCTTCCGGGGAAGGGACGGCGCTCTCGCCACGTAGGCGCGCATCGGGATCGATCCTTGCCGGATCGATGCCGCCGGCATCCGCCACGCGCCGGCCCAGCGTGGTGAATTCCATGGCTTTGAGAAATGCGATCAATCGCCGGTAATCCGGCTCGTGCACCGCAAGATCCGCGAGCGGCACTTCGAGCGGCACGTCGGGATCGAGCGTGACCAGCTTCTTCGAGATGCGCGCCTGTTCGGCGAACTCGATCAGCGATTGGCGACGCTTCTCCTGCTTGATCTCGCCGGCGCGCGCGAGCAGCGTTTCGAGATCACCATATTCGGAAATCAGCTGCGCCGCCGTCTTGACGCCGATGCCGGGTACGCCGGGCACGTTGTCGGTCGAATCCCCGATCAGCGACTGCACCTCGATGACCTTCTCGGGACCCACGCCGAATCGCTCGAGCACCTCCTCGCGGCCGATGCGGCGGTCCTTCATCGTGTCGTACATCACGACGGTGTCGCCCACGAGCTGCATCAGGTCCTTGTCGGATGAGACGATCGTGGTGGTCGCGCCGGCCTCGCAGGCGACCCGTGCATAGGTGGCGATGAGGTCGTCGGCTTCGTAGCCGTCCTGCTCCAGGCAGGGGATGTCGAAGGCGCGCACCGCCTCGCGGATGTACTTGAACTGCGGCACCAGATCATCGGGCGCATCCGGGCGGTGCGCCTTGTAGGCCGGGTAGAACTCGTTGCGGAAGGTGCGCTCGGACTTGTCGAACACGACGGCGAGGTGCGTCGGCCGCTCCTCCGGCCTCATGTCGCCCAAAAGCTTCCACAGCATGTTGCAGAAGCCGAGCACAGCGTTGACCTGCAGGCCGTCGGATTTGCGGTTGAGCGGAGGCAGCGCGTGGTAGGCGCGGAAAATATAGGACGAGCCGTCGACCAGGAATACGTGGTCGCCTTTCTGCGGTGGGCGTGATTGCGGGACGGAGGGCATGGCCGGCTTGATGTAGGCGTGGCCATAACACTCTCCAGGGCCGCTGCGCCAGCCGGTTCCCCAAGCCCGCAGGCGGCGCTCGCCAGCCCGAATCGCGTCTGCTATGAGGCACTTGGGCCTCCCGGCCCGAACTCCTCGCCCCCTCCGTCCACGGATCGGCCATGCGCGTCGCGATGATCGGCACCGGTTATGTCGGGCTCGTTTCCGGAGCCTGCTTTGCCGATTTCGGGCACCACGTCACGTGCATCGACAAGGACGGGCAGAAGATCGCCGCGCTTTCCCGCGGCGACCTGCCGATCTACGAGCCCGGGCTGCAGGCCCTGGTGCAGTCGAATGTGCGCGAGGGCCGGCTGAAGTTCTCGACCGCGCTTCCCGGTGCGGTCAGCGAGGCGGACGCGGTGTTCATCGCGGTTGGCACGCCCTCGCGGCGCGGCGACGGCCACGCCGATCTCTCCTATGTGTATTCGGCCGCCCGCGAGATCGCCGGCGCGCTGCAGGGCTTCACCGCGGTGGTGACGAAGTCCACGGTGCCGGTCGGCACCGGCGACGAGGTCGAGCGCATCATCCGCGAAGCGCGGCCGCAGGCCGAGGTCAGCGTCGTCTCCAATCCGGAATTTCTGCGCGAGGGCGCCGCGATCCGCGATTTCAAGCACCCCGACCGCATCGTGGTCGGCACCGAGGACACGCGCGCCAAGGAGGTCATGGCGGAGCTCTACCGACCCCTCTACCTCAATGCGGCACCGATCCTTTACACCGGGCGGCGCACCGCGGAGCTGATCAAGTACGCGGCGAATGCGTTTCTCGCCACCAAGATCACCTTCATCAACGAGATCGCGGAGCTCTGCGAAAGGGTCGGCGCCGACGTGCAGGAAGTCGCGCGCGGCATCGGGCTAGACAACCGGATCGGCGCCAAGTTCCTGCACGCCGGTCCGGGCTTCGGCGGATCGTGCCTGCCCAAGGACGCGCTCGCCTTGATGAAGACCGGGCACGACCACGAGGCGCCGCTGCGCATCGTCGAAGCCATCGTGGCGGTGAACGACCAGCGCAAGCGCGCCATGGGCCGCAAGGTCGCGGCCGCGCTCGGCGGCAATCTGCGCGGCAGGACCATCGCCGTGCTCGGCCTGACCTTCAAGCCGAACACCGACGATATGCGGGAGGCGCCGTCGATCGCGCTGATCACAGCGCTGCTCGACCTCGGGGCCGCGGTGTGTGCCTACGATCCGGCCGGCATGGAGCAGGCCAAACCGCTGCTGCCCGACATCGCCTATGCGGACAGCCCCTATGCGTGCGCGCAAGGCGCCGACGCGCTCGTCATCGTCACCGAGTGGGAGCAGTTCCGCGCCCTCGATCTCGGCCGCCTCAAGACCATCATGGCGCGTCCGGTCGTGGTCGATCTGCGCAACGTCTACCGGCCCGAGGACGTGACTAAGCACGGCTTCGCTTATCACAGCGTCGGCCGCTCGCGGGACGGCTAGACCGAAGGACTTCAACCCTGGCCAGCCCGCGAAGCGGAATCTCTACTCGCCGCGGATCGCCGGAATTCTTCCTGTTTCCTTTACGGCGCGGTTGCCATCATCGGTGATATGTCCGCATGCCGGCCGGCGCGTTAGTGGCCCGGTTGCCGGCCCATGCTGCAATCGCCGCGGATCTTCGAGCTGGGGCGGAGATGCGGCCCATCTTTTTCTTCGCGCTCCTGGCGCTGGTCGCGGCAGCGATCGTGCCCCGCTACGTGGGGCAGTTCGGCGGCACCCCGGCTGTGCCTCGATCGAACGCGCCCGCGTCCGCCCAGATCACGTCGGCGGCACCCGTTACGGGGAACTCGCGGCTCGTCATCGAGCCGGATCGCAGCGGTCATTTCCGGATCGAAGGCGCCGTCGACGGGCGCCGGCTCGATTTCGTGATCGATACCGGCGCTTCGCTGGTCACGCTGACCGAGAGCGACGCGGCTCGGCTCGGATTTCACCCCGCGCCGCGCGACTATGTCGCGCAGCTAAGGACCGCGAACGGCACGGTGCGCGGCGCGCCGCTGCGGCTCGGCATGGTCGAGCTCGGCGGGCTCGTGCTGCGCGACGTGCGGGCGGTCGTCCTGCCCGACGCATCCTTGAGCGAAAACCTGCTCGGGCTTTCGTTCCTTTCCCGGCTGCGCCGCTTCGAATACCGCGACGGCCGTCTCGTGCTCGAAGACTGAGCGCGAAATCCAGACGAGCGGGCCGCGGAACCGGTCCCGAGACCGGGCGTTGCCGACCGGCTGCTGCGCCGCTTTCCGATTTGCTCGGCTTCGGCTATGTGCCCGGCCAGTCCTGCCCTGCTCCGAGGTCGTTGATGTTTCCCAAGGCGAAAACCGCGCTCAAGCCCAACACCTACGGGTTCGAATCCGAGCCGCTGGTGAAGCCGACCGGATTTCGCGAATACGACGCGCGCTGGCTGCTCGAAAAGGAGCTCAATCTCATGGGCGTGCAGGCGCTCGGGATGGGGCTCGGCACGCTCATTCATCAACTCGGCGTCGCGCCCGAGATCGTCACCGGCCACGATTTTCGCGCCTATTCGGCCGCGGTGAAGATGGCGCTCGCGTCCGGACTAATGGCCGCCGGCTGCAAGGTTTACGACATCGGCCTCGCGCTCTCGCCGATGGCGTATTTCGCCCAGTTCGATCTCGACGTGCCGTGCGTCGGCATGGTGACCGCCTCGCACAACGACAACGGCTGGACCGGGGTGAAGATGGGCGCCGACCGCCCGCGCACGTTCGGGCCCGACGAGATCGGCCGGCTCAAGGAGATCGTGATGAATGCCCGCTTCGAGCTGGCAGGCGGCGGCTCCTACCATTTCGTCGAAAATTTCGCGGAGCGCTACATCGAGGATCTCACCGATCGGCCGAAGCTCGAGCGGCGAATCAAGGCGGTGGTCGCCTGCGGCAACGGCACCGCAGGCGCCTTCGCGCCCAAGGTGCTGGAGACGATCGGCTGCGAGGTGATCCCGCTCGATTGCGAGCTCGACTACACGTTTCCAAAATACAATCCCAATCCCGAGGACATGAAGATGCTGCATGCGGTGAGCGACGAGGTCAAGCGCACGCGCGCGGACGTCGGCCTCGCGTTCGACGGCGATGGCGACCGCTGCGGCGTCGTCGACAATGAGGGCGAGGAGATTTTCGCCGACAAGGTCGGCGTGATGCTCGCGCGCGACATTTCCTCCCTGCACCCCGGCGCGACCTTCGTGGTCGACGTGAAATCGACGGGACTGTTCGCGACCGATCCTGTGCTGAAGAACAACCGGGTCAAGACCGATTACTGGAAGACCGGCCATTCCTACATCAAGCGGCGGGTCAACGAGATCGGCGCGATCGCCGGGTTCGAGAAATCCGGGCACTTCTTCTTCAATGCGCCGCTCGGCCGCGGCTACGACGACGGGCTCGTCTCGGCGCTCGCTGTCTGCGACATGCTCGACCGCAATCCCGGAAAGTCCATGGCCGAGCTCAAGCACGCGCTGCCCAAGACCTGGCAATCGCCCACCATGTCGCCGCATTGCGACGACGAGATCAAATACCGGGTCGTCGACGACATCGTGAAGCACTTTCAGAAGGCGCGCGAGAAACACGAGAAAGTCGCGGGCCAAGGCATCCGCGACCTCGTCACCGTCAACGGCGTGCGGGTCACGGTCGAGGACGGCACCTGGGGGCTGGTGCGAGCCTCCTCGAACAAGCCGGAGCTCGTGGTCGTGGTGGAGAGTCCGGTGTCCGACGCACGCATGCGCGAGATGTTCCAGGCGGTCGATCAGGCGCTACGCGTGCACAAGGAAGTCGGCGCGTACAATCAGAGCCTCTGATCATTCTGAATCGTCATGGCCGGGCTTGTCCCGGCCATCCACGGCTTTAATTTGCCCTCCGTTCACAAGGTCGCGGATACTCGGCACAAGGCCGGGCACGACGAGCTGAGGTCTTGATGCGCGTTGCGATCCTCGGCGCCGGGCCCGCCGGACTTTACCTCGCCTATCTGCTCAAACGGCGGCGTCCAGAGACGCAAGTGCGCGTGTTCGAACAGAACGCGATGGACTCGACCTTCGGGTTCGGCGTCGTGTTCTCCGACCGGGCGCTCGAGTTCCTCGAAGAAGACGACGCCGCCACCTATGCGGCGATCGCGCCGCAGCTCGAGCTTTGGCGGGACCTCGCGATCGTGCATCGCGGCGAGCGCGTTGCGATCGACGGCATCGGGTTTGCGGCGCTCGGCCGGCTGAAGCTGCTCCGCGTGCTGCAACAACGGGCACGCTCGGTCGGGATCGAGCCGGAATACGGGCGGCGGGTCGACCGCATCGATGAACTGCGCGAAGCCGATCTCGTCGTCGGCGCCGACGGCGCGAACTCGGTCGTTCGCCAAAGCTTCGCGCGCGAGCTCGGGGCCAGCGTCGACCACCTGCGCAACCGTTTCGCATGGTTCGGCACGACGCGACCCTTCGAAATTCTGACGCAGACGTTTCGCACGGCCGATTTCGGCTGCGCCAACGCCCACCACTACCGCTACTCCGCGGACATGAGCACCTTCATCGTCGAGCTCGACGCGGCGAGCTTTGAGCGCGCGGGCTTCGCCCATATGCATGAAACGCAAGCAAAACAGGTTTGCGAGCGGGTGTTCGCCGAGGATCTCCGCGGGCATCCATTGATCACCAACCGGTCGATCTGGAGGCAATTCCCCAACGTGCGCAACGAACGCTGGTCGCACGAAAAATACGTGCTGATCGGCGACGCGCTGCATACCGCGCATTTCTCGATCGGCTCGGGCACGCGGCTCGCGCTCGAGGATGCGATTGCGCTCGACCGGGCGCTCGCCGAATATCCGCGCGATCGGCGCGACGCGCTGCAAAGGTTCGAAGCATCGCGCCGGCCGATTCTCGACAAGCTGCTCGCCGCGGCGGATTCGAGCGCGCGCTGGTACGAGCGCTTTCCCGACCACATGGCGCTCGCGCCCGTCGATCTCGCCATGAGCTACGTCACGCGCTCGGGCCGTCTCGATCGCGAGCGCCTGCGTGCGCAATCGCCGTGCTTCGTCGCGCGCTGGGAGCGGGAACGTGGGGCGGCCTGACATGTTCCCCGACGCTGCGCGCAGCGCGGCGATCCGGAAACTACGTCTGCTCGGCGAACGTCGAGCGGAACGGGTGGGCCGGATAGACGCCGAGGATCTTCAGCTCTTTCGAGAAGAACGCCAGCTCCTCGAGCGCGAGCGCGAGCGCGCGATCGTCGGGATGGCCTTCGACGTCGGCATAGAACTGGGTCGCGAAGAAATTGCCTTCGAGCATGTAGCTTTCGAGCTTCGTCATGTTGATGCCGTTGGTCGCGAACCCGCCGAGCGCCTTGTAGAGCGCGGCCGGGACGTTGCGCACCCGGAACAGGAACGTGGTGACGACGGTGCCGTCGCCGCTCTTCGCCCATCGCGCCTCGCGGGCGAGCACGATGAAACGCGTGGTGTTGTGCGCCTCGTCCTCGATGTTCTCGGCGAGGATGTCGAGGCCGTAGATCTCGGCCGCAAGCCCAGAGGCGATCGCGGCGCGCGTCTTGTCGCCGCGCTCGGCGACCTCGCGCGCGGATCCGGCGGTGTCGGCGGCCACGATGGTCTTGAGCCCGAGCTTACGGATCACCTCGCGGCACTGGCCGAGCGCCATCACATGGCTCTCGACCGAGCGGATTCGATCGAGCTTGGCTCCCCTGGGCGCCATCAGCTGATGCCGGATCGGCAGGAACCACTCCGCCACGATGTGCAGGTCCGCGGTCGGCATCAGATGATGAATATCGGCGACCCGTCCGGCGACCGAGTTCTCGATCGGGATCATGCCGAGCGCGGCCTCGCCGCTCTCGACCGCCGCGAACGCGTCCTCGAAGGTCGGGCAGGGCACCGCCTCGTGATCCGGATAGGCCTCGCGGCAGGCGATGTGCGAGTTGGCGCCCGGCTCGCCCTGGAACACGATTTTTGCTGACCCGCTCATCGTTGCTTCACTCCGGATCTCCGCGAGTTCAGGCTCGCATCGAGGCCCGTACCCAATCGAGATCCTCCGGCGTGTTCACTTCGGGCGGGGCGCGCTCGACGATCGCCACGTCTATGCGCATGCCGGCTTCGAGCGCGCGGAGCTGCTCGAGCTTCTCGCGCAGCTCGAGCGGCGAGGGCGGCAGCCCGACAAAGCGGTCGAGCGCCTCGCGGCGAAACGCGTAGAGCCCGAAATGATGGAACAGCGGACCCTCGCCCCAGGGCGCACTGGCGCGGGTGAAATACAGCGCGCGCAAGCGACCCGCCGCGACCGGGGATCCGACCACCTTGACGAAATTCGGATTGTCGCGAGCGGCCGGATCGCGGATCTCCGCCGCCGTGGTGGCGATGTCGACGCTCGCGTCAAGGAGCGGCCGAAGCGCGGCCGCGATCGCGCCCGGTTCAACGCTCGGCATATCGCCCTGCACGTTGATGACGATCTTCATTCTCCGCTCGGGGTCGATCAGGTCCGCGGCCTCGTGGACCCGATCGGAGCCGGACGGATGGTCGCCACGCGTCATCACCGCGCGGCCGCCGGCTTTGCCGACGGCCGCCACGATTTCCTCGCTGTCGGTGGCGACCACGACCGGGCCGACCGCTGCCTTGGTCGCCCGTTCGAGCACGTGCACGATCATCGGCCGGCCACAAAGATCGGCGAGCGGCTTTGCGGGAAGCCGGGTCGATGCCAGCCGGGCGGGAATGACGAGGAGGGCATCGGCCATCTGTTTCCGGGCGGTCCCGGCCTCGACAGAGAGTTGGCACAATTGCGCTTCGCGGCTTGCTCCGCGGCGCAAGCTCGGATCGTTCGGCAATGCGCGCTGCTTATACGGGTTGCCACCGACGAGGCAACCGGTTATCTGTCCGCCCGCGTTCCGGCCGATCGCGCCCCGCAACGAGCGCTCCCCGATGGATTCCTTCGAGCTCAACAAGATCCTCGGCGCCGTCCTGTTCACCTGTCTGGTTCTGCTCGCGCTCAACATCGCGGCCGGAGCCTTGTTCACGCCGGAGCCTCCGAAGAAACCCGGCTACGAAATCGCGGTGCAGGAGGAGCCGGCCGGCGGAGCGGCGGCCGCGGCGGCAGCGGCCGCCGAGGAACCGATCGAACAGGCGCTCGCCAGTGCCGATCCCAAACGCGGCCAGCAGGCCGTGAAAGTCTGCCAGACTTGCCACACCTTCGAAAAAGGCGGCCCCAACAAGATCGGGCCGAATCTCTGGGAGGTCGTTGGGCGCAAGAAAGGCACCGAGGGCGGGTTCGCCTATTCGGATGCGATCAAGTCCAAAGGCGGCGAATGGAATGTGGACGACCTCAATAAATTCTTGACCAGCCCTAGGGCGTTTGCACCCGGCACGAAGATGAGCTTCGCCGGGCTGCAGCGGGAGAACCAGCGCGCCGACGTGATCGCGTATTTGAACAGCCTCGCCGACAATCCGAAGCCGCTGCCGACCGCGGCGGCGCCGGCCGGCAAGGAGCAGGGGCAGACACCGGCGCCGGGCGGGCAGGCCACCCCGCAGGGCCAGTCGGCGCCCGGCGCCAATCCCAGTTCGCCGGCTGGGCGGGCCGAATCGCAAGCTCCGGGACCGGCGCAGCCCCAGGTAACTTCCCCGGGGCAGTCGCAGTCGCCCCAGCCGGGCAGCCCGAAGAGTCCTTCGCCCGGCCAGAAGAGCGAGTGATCACGTCCCACGGCGACCGCGATCGGTCGACGCCCGGCGGAAATTCACTCGGTTGCCAATGGCCTGGGCGTTACCAGATCGATGCGGGCATGATCCCGCCGGCCATCATCGGAGTTGATCCGTGCATCCGACCCGTCGAACCGTTTTGCGCATCGGCTCGCTCGCCCTCGCAGGTCCCGCCGCGACTCTCTTCGCACTCCCGGGCAAAGCGCAAACCGCGCCCGCCGGGCCGGAGCGGAACTGGCGCCACGGCCTGTCGCTGTTCGGCGATCTGCACTACCCGGCGGACTTCGAGCGCTTCGATTACGTCCGACCGGATGCACCGCGCGGCGGCACGGTGCGGCTGAGCGCGCTCGGCACCTTCGACAATTTCAATGTCGCGGTGGCGAGCGTCAAAGGCCAGCTCGCGGCCGGGGTGGGGCTCGTCTACAACCGGCTGCTGGCGGGCGCGGCCGATGAAGTGACGACGATGTACGGCCTGCTCGCCGAGGCGGTCGATTACCCGCCCGACCATTCGCACGTCGCGTACCGGCTGCGGCCGCAGGCGCGCTGGCACGACGGCACGCCGGTCAGCGTCGAAGACGTGATTTTCTCGTTCGAGACCTGGAAGAAGCACGATCCCGAGCTCGCGGCCTATTATCGTCATGTCGTGAAGGCGGAGCGCACCGGCGAGCGCGAGGTGTCGTTCACCTTCGACTCCGCGGGCAACCGCGAGCTGCCGCTGATCGTCGGCGAGCTCATGGTACTGCCCAAGCACTGGTGGCTGGCGAGCGACAAGAGCGGCAACAAGCGCGATGTCTCCGCGACGACGCTCGAGCCGCCGCTCGGCGCCGGGGCCTACCGGATCAAAAGCTTCGTGCCGGGACGCTCGATCGCCTACGAGCGGGTCAAGGACTATTGGGGCGAGAATCTCAACGTGAACGTCGGGCACAACAATTTCGAGGAGATCCGCTTCGAATATTTCCGGGATTCCACCGTCGCGCTCGAAGCTTTCAAGGGCGATCAGATCGATTGGCGCACCGAGAACAGCGCCAAGAACTGGGCGACGGCCTACGATTTTCCCGCCGTGCGCGACAAGCGGGTCGTCATCGAAGAATTTCCGGCGCGCAGCCGCGGCGTGATGCAGGCTTTCGTCTTCAACATCCGGCGTGACAAGTTCAAGGATCCGCGGCTGCGGCGTGCGTTCAATTTCGCCTTCGATTTCGAGGAGATGAACAAGCAGATCTTCTACGGCCAGTACCGCAGGATCTCCAGCTATTTCGACGGCACGGAGCTCGCCTCCTCGGGGCTTCCCGACGGGCAGGAACTGCAGATTCTGGAAACGGTGCGCGCGAAGGTGCCGCCGGAGATGTTCACGACGCCCTACAGCAATCCGGTAGCCGGGAATGCCGAGGCGGTCCGCGCCAATCTGCGCGAAGCCGTGAAGCTGTTGAAGGAAGCCGGCTACGAAGTTCGCGACCGCCGGCTGGTCGACGCAGCAACCGGCGAGCCGTTCGCGGTCGAGGTCCTCGTCGACGAGCCGGCCTATGAACGCATCGTCCTGTTCTACCGGCCCTCGCTCGAGCGGCTCGGCATGACCGTCAGCGTGCGTACCGTGGACGACGTCCAGTACCAGAACCGGCTGCGGCAATGGGACTACGACGTGATCATCGCGTCGTGGGGCGAATCGCTCTCGCCCGGCAACGAGCAACGCGGCTATTGGGGATCGCAGGCTGCCGACATGCCCGGCAGTCGCAACTACATCGGCATCAAGAACCAAGCCGTCGATGCGTTGATCGACCGTATCATCTTTGCCAAGGACCGCGCCGAGCTCGTGGCCGCCACCAAGGCGCTCGACCGGGTGCTGCTGTGGAATTTCTACGTCGTTCCGCAATGGACCTACGATAAGGTGCGCACCGCCCGCTGGGACCGGTTCGGCCGGCCGCAGCTCTTGCCGCGCTACAACGAACCGGATTTCCCCGGAATTTGGTGGTGGGACAGCAATCGCGCCACCAAGGTCGGAAGCCGCTAGTGCGCCGCGGCGCTTTCCGCACGCCGGCTCCGCCGTTGCGCGCCGGGCTGCCGCTCACGCGGCGCAAGGTGCTCGGGTTCGCGGCGGGCACTCTCGTGCTCGGTCTTCCGCGACCGCTCCCGGCGGGCGAAGCCGACGGCGAGGTCGAGACCCACGGACTCTCGGCGTTCGGCGACCTCAAATATCCGGCGGATTTTCTGCATTTCGATTACGTCGATCCCAAGGCCCCGAAGGGCGGCATCTTCTCCCAGATCGGCCCCGATCGGCAGTACAACCAGTCTTTCCAGACCTTCAATTCCCTCAACGCCTACATCCTCAAGGGCGACGGCGCACAGGGCATGGCGCTCACGTTCGCGACCCTGATGGCGCGCGCAAGCGACGAGCCGGACGCGGTCTACGGGCTCGCCGCTCGCGCCGTGCGCATCTCGGCCGACCGGCGCACGTACCGCTTCTTGCTCCGCCCCGAGGCGCGCTTCCACGACGGCTCGCGCCTCACCGCGCACGACGCGGCATTCTCGCTGACCACGCTCAAGGCCAAGGGGCATCCGATCATCGGACAGTTCCTGCGGGATTTCGAAGGTGCGCAGGCCGAGGATGCAGACATTCTCGTCGTTCGCTTCGCGCAAAAGCGCGCGCGCGACGTGCCGCTGTTCGTCGCGACGCTGCCGATCTTCTCCCGTGCCTATTACACCGCCCATCCGTTCGAGGAGACGAGCCTCGAGGTT
The DNA here is from genome assembly GCA_046727735.1 of Pseudomonadota bacterium. Lineage (GTDB taxonomy): Bacteria > Pseudomonadota > Alphaproteobacteria > Rhizobiales > Xanthobacteraceae > AP-16. Next base: position 25,944 of record JBKPDF010000046.1, read on the forward strand.
CCGCTCGGCTCCGGTGCTTACCGGGTCGGCCGTTTCGAGCCCGGTCGCTTCATCGAATTCGAGCGGGTCAAGGATTGGTGGGGTGCCGCGCTGCCGGTCTCGCGTGGGCAGAACAATTTCGACGTGGTGCGGTTCGAATTTTACCGCGACCGCGACGTCGCCTTCGAAGGCTTCACCGCCAAGAATTATCTGTTTCGCGAGGAATTCACCTCGCGCATCTGGGCGACGCGCTACGATTTTCCGGCGCTGCGCGACGGACGGGTCAAGCGGGAAGTGGTGCCGGACGACACCCCCTCGGGCGCGCAGGGCTGGTTCATCAACACGCGCCGGGAGAAATTCAAGGATCCGCGCCTGCGCGAGGCGCTGATCGACGCCTTCGATTTCGAATGGACCAACAAGTCCATCATGTACGGCTCCTACGAGCGCACCCATTCGGTGTTCCAGAATTCCGACATGGTGGCGTCCGGCAAGCCCAGGCCGGAAGAGCTGGCGTTGCTCGAGCCATTCCGGGAAACGCTGCCCGAGGAAGTGTTCGGCGAGGCTTTCGTGCCGCCGATGTCCGACGGCTCCGGCCAGGACCGCAGCCTGTTGCGCAAGGCCAACCAGCTGCTGCAGCAAGCGGGCCTATCGGTGAAGAGCGGCAAGCGCGTCAACGCCCGCGGCGAGCCGATCACGATCGAGTTCCTGATCGACGAGCCGGGGTTCGAGCCGCATCACATGCCGTTCATCAAGAATCTCGGCGTGCTCGGCATCGAGGCGAGCCTGCGGCTGGTCGACCCGGTGCAGTTTCGCGCCCGTGTCGACCAATTCGATTTCGACATCACGGTCGAACGCTTCAGCTTCTCGACGACGCCGGGGGATGCGCTGCGCTCGTATTTCTCCTCCGCGGCGGCCGCGCTCAAGGGCTCGCAGAACCTCGCCGGCATCGCCGATCCGGTGATCGACGCGCTGATCGACAAGATCATCGCGGCCGAGACGCGGCCCGCAATGGTGAACGCGTGCCGGGCGCTCGATCGCGTGATCCGCGCCAGGCGATACTGGATTCCGCACTGGTACAAGCCGACCCATTGGTTCGCGTACTGGGACGTGTTCGCGCGTCCTGCGGCAAATCCGCGCTACGCGCGCGGCGTTCCCGAGACCTGGTGGTACGATCCCGGCAAGGCCGCGAAACTCGAGCGCGCCGGCTGAGGGGCCGATCGCAAGGACATGACCGCTTACATCGCCCGACGCATCCTGTTCATGATCCCGACGCTGTTCGGAATCATGCTGGTGTCGTTCCTCGTCGTGCAATTCGCGCCGGGCGGACCGGTCGAGCGCATGATCGCCAAGATCAGCGGCCAGGACACCGGCGCAACCTCGCGCATTTCCGGCTCCTCGAGCGGCGATTTCGCGGCGCGCAACCAGTTCCAGGGCGCCGGCGGCGCCGAGGCGATCAATTCCAAATATCGCGGCGCACAGGGGCTCGATCCCGAGTTCATCAAGAGTCTCGAGAAGCAGTTCGGCTTCGACAAGCCGGCCTACGAGCGCTTCTTTTTGATGCTGTGGAACTACGCCCGCTTCGATTTCGGCAAGAGCTATTTCCGCGACGTTCGCGTGCTCGACCTGATCAAGGAGAAGCTTCCGGTATCGATGTCGCTCGGCATCTGGATGACGCTGTTGACCTACCTCATCTCGATTCCGCTCGGCATCCGCAAGGCCATCCGCGAAGGGTCGAGCTTCGACGTCTGGACCTCCGGGGTGATCGTGACCGGCTACGCCATCCCCGGGTTCCTGTTCGCGATCCTGCTGATCGTGCTGTTCGCCGGCGGTTCGTTCTTCGACTTCTTTCCGCTGCGCGGGCTGACCTCGGACAATTGGTCGAGCCTGCCCTGGTGGGGGAAGATTCTCGACTATTTCTGGCACCTGACGCTGCCGATCGTCACCATGTCGCTCGGCGCCTTCGCCACGATGACGATGCTGACCAAGAATTCGTTCCTCGACGAGATCCGCAAGCAGTACGTGCTCACCGCCCGCTCCAAGGGCTGCAGCGAGCACCAGGTGCTCTACGGACATGTCTTCCGCAACGCGATGCTGCTGGTCATCGCCGGATTCCCCGGCGCGTTCGTGCACGCCTTCTTCTCCGGCTCGCTGCTGATCGAGATCATCTTCTCGCTCGACGGCTTGGGTCTGCTCGGGTTCGAGAGCGTGCTCAACCGCGACTATGCCGTCGTGTTCGCGACGCTCTATATCTTCTCGCTGGTCGGCCTCGTCGTGACGCTGATTTCCGACCTGACCTATACGTGGGTCGATCCGCGGATCGACTTCGAGACGCGGGAAGTCTGACATGGACGCGACCGTCACCCGCAAGGTGCAGGAGACGGCCGGCGTCACCCCGCTCGGCGTGGCCGCGCCGCCGCGTCCCGGCCGGATCCGCCTTTCGCCCATCAACAAGCGGCGCTGGCGCAATTTCAAGGCCAATCGCCGGGGTTATTGGTCGCTCTGGCTGTTCGCGGCGTTGTTCTTCGTGTCCTTGTTCGCCGAGTTCATCGCCAACGACAAGCCGTTCCTCGTCAAATATGCCGGCCATTATTATTTTCCGGCGCTGTTCACCTATCCGGAGACGGCGTTCGGCGGCGAATTCGAGACCGCCGCCGACTACCGCGATCCCTACGTGCAGAAGCTCATCGTCGCGAGCGGCGGCTACATGGTGTGGCCGCCGATCCGCTATTCGTACGACACCCACAATCTCGATCTGCCGACGCCGGCGCCCTCGAAGCCGACGTGGCTGCTCACCGAGAAGGAGTGCCAGCCCGTCGTCGAACGCAAGGGCCTCAAGGGCTGCGCCGATCTTGAATGGAACTGGCTCGGCACCGACGATCAGGGCCGCGACGTGCTGGCGCGGCTGATCTACGGTTTTCGCATCTCGGTGCTGTTCGGGCTCATTCTCACGGTGATCTCCTCCGTGATCGGCGTCGCGGCGGGCGCGGTGCAGGGCTATTTCGGCGGCTGGACCGATCTTCTGTTCCAGCGCTTCATCGAGATCTGGACCTCGGTTCCTTCGCTCTATCTGCTGCTGATCGTCTCCTCGGTGCTGGTGCCGGGCTTCTTCGTGCTGCTCGGAATCCTGTTGCTGTTCTCTTGGGTGGCGCTGGTCGGGCTGGTACGCGCCGAGTTCCTGCGCGGGCGCAATTTCGAATACGTGCAGGCGGCGCGCGCGCTCGGCGTCTCCAACCCGAAGATCATGTTCCGGCATCTCTTGCCGAACGCCATGGTGGCGACCATGACTTTTCTGCCGTTCATCCTGTCCTCCTCGGTGATGACGCTCACCGCGCTCGACTTCCTCGGCTTCGGGCTGCCGCCGGGGTCGCCCTCGCTCGGCGAGCTGCTGTCCCAGGGCAAGGCCAACGTGCAGGCGCCGTGGCTCGGGCTCACCGGCTTCTTCACGGTCGCGACCATGCTCTCACTCCTGATCTTCATCGGCGAGGCGGTGCGCGACGCGTTCGACCCGCGCAAGGCATTCGCATAAGGATGTGTTACCATAGCGGCGTAAAATTGAGACGAGTGTGTCATGAACAAAGTCGTCCGAGAGAACTATCCGGCTTCGAGGCTTCCTGAGGACCTCCGCGAAGGCATTGACCCTGCCAGCCGAGTGACCGTGACGGTGACGGAAAATGAAAAATCTCCGCACAAGGTAATGAGTCTTGAAGAGATTTTTGCCTCGCGAAGGCCTCCCTATCGTTCAAAAGAGGAGATCGATGCCGAAATCAGGCGACTAAGAGACGAGTGGGATGATTGAGTCTAGTCGCATCTATATCGATGCGAATCCATTCATCTACGCAATCGAAGGCGATAAGGCCCTGGCACGGGCGATGATGGATTTGTTTTCTTTGTTGCGGCAAAGATCTGGCGTGGGCGTTACGAGCGAGTTGACGCTCGCTGAAGTCTTGGCAAAAGCGAAGCCGCCAGCGCGTCATCGGAGCTACTTGAGCCTAGTTCTGTGGAGCAAGATCTTCGATTTACAACCAGTTACGCGCGACATACTCATCGATACCGCAAAGTACCGGCGAGCTAATTTAGTCCAGCATGCTGACGGTCGCGAAATAATGCCACGGCTTCCGGATGCGATCCACATAGTCACCGCAATTCGAAGTCGGTGTTCGACGCTTCTTTCTGCAGATAGGAGGCTCAAGCTGCCCAGAGGAATGTCATTGATTGAAGCAAATTTGCCCGGAATCTCTGGGCTGATCGAACGGCTGTCATGAGCGCGGATCCTCTCCTTTCCATTCACGAGCTCTCGGTCGCGTTCCGTCAGGGCGAGCGCGAGCTGCTCGCGGTCGACCGCGTCTCCTTCGACATCAGGCCGCGCGAGACCGTGGCGCTGGTCGGCGAGTCCGGTTCCGGCAAATCGGTGACCGCCCTTTCGATCCTCAAGCTGCTGCCGGGCTCGGCGCGGCATCCCTCGGGATCGATCCGCTTCAAGGGCCGCGAGCTGATGGGTCTTCCCGAGCGCGACATCCGGCACGTGCGCGGCAACGACATCACCATCGTTTTCCAGGAGCCGATGACCTCGCTCAACCCGCTGCACACCGTCGAACGCCAGATCGGCGAAGTGCTGGAGCTGCACGGCGGGGTGACTGGGCCGGCGGCACGCGCGCGCGTGATCGAACTGTTGGCCCAGGTCGGCATCCCCGACCCGCAATCGCGGCTCGCAAGCTATCCCCACCAGCTCTCCGGCGGGCAGCGCCAGCGCGTGATGATCGCGCTCGCGCTCGCCAACGAGCCGGACCTGTTCATCGCCGACGAGCCCACGACCGCGCTCGATGTGACCGTGCAGGCGCAGATCATCAAGTTGATCAAGGATCTACAGGCGCGGCTCGGCATGGCGGTGCTGTTCATCACCCACGATCTCGGCATCGTGCGCAAGATTGCGGAACGCGTCTGCGTGATGCGCCAGGGCCGCATCGTGGAGCAGGGCTCCGTCGCCGAGGTTTTCGCGAATCCGCAGCATCCGTATACGCGTGAGCTGATCGCGGCGGAGCCGAAGCCCGATCCCGCTCCGCTGCAGCCGACCGCACCCTCGGTCATCCGTACCGACGACCTGAAAGTGTGGTTCCCGGTCCGGCGCGGGTTCCTGCGCCGCACCGTCGGTCACATCAAGGCGGTCGACGGCGTGACGATCGACGTGCGCAAGGGCGAGACCCTCGGCGTCGTCGGCGAATCCGGCTCCGGAAAGACGACGCTGGGGCTCGCGATCCTGCGTCTGATCTCGTCCCAGGGTCCGATCGTGTTCATGGGCAAGCCGCTGCAGGGCCTGAAATTCAAAGCCATGCTGCCGTTCCGGCGCGACATGCAGATCGTGTTTCAGGATCCCTACGGCTCGCTCTCGCCGCGCATGTCGCTCTCCGACATCATCGAGGAAGGCCTGTGGGTGCATCATCCCGGCATGCCGAAGCCGGAGCGCGAGCAACGGGTGATGCGGGCCCTCGCCGAAGTCGGGCTCGATCCGGAAACCCGGTTCCGCCATCCGCACGAGTTCTCCGGCGGACAGAGGCAGCGCATTGCGGTCGCCCGCACGCTCGTGCTCGAGCCGACCTTCATCGTGCTCGACGAGCCGACCAGCGCCCTCGACATGCTGATTCAGGCGCAGATCGTCGATCTGCTGCGCGACCTGCAGAAGCGCCGCGATCTCACGTATCTGTTCATCTCGCACGACTTGCGCGTCGTCGCGGCGCTCGCAAGCCGCGTCGTCGTGATGCGCCACGGCAAGGTGGTGGAGGAGGGCCCGGCCGCGGAGCTGTTCGCGCGGCCGAAGACCGACTATACCCGCGCGCTGTTTGCGGCCGCGTTCGACCTCGAGACCGCCGGCGAAGGCGTGGTCGCGCAATAGAAAAGTCGATCCGGACCGGCATGGCGGCGATCCTGCTGGCGATGAGCGAAGCCGGATGGAATCCGGCGGAATGGCAGGCGCGGCTGTCGGCACTCGCGCCGCGTCGCGACGTGAGGATTTGGCCCGATCGGGTGGGCGATCCGGCCGATATCGCCTATGCGTGCGTGTGGAAGCCGAGGCCCGGGCTGCTCGCCGAGTTCTCGAATCTCAGAGCGATCTTTTCGCTCGGCGCCGGCGTCGATCATTTGATGGACGATCCGACTCTGCCCGCCGTGCCCATCGTGCGCATCGTCGACCGCGACCTTACCGCGCGCATGACCGAATACGTGGTCCTCCACGTGCTGCTGCATCACCGCCGGTTGCGGCTTTATCGAGCCCAGCAACGCGAAAGAACCTGGTACGAGCACGCGCAACCGGCCGCGAGCGAAGTCGCCGTCGGGATCCTCGGACTAGGCGCGCTCGGGCGCGCCGCCGCCGAGATGCTGGCCCGCATCGGTTTCCGGATCGCGGGGTTCAGCCGGAGCGGAAAGTCGCTGCCCGGAATCGAGCTGTTCCACGGCGAGGCGCAGCTCGATGCGTTTCTCGCCCGCACCGAGATCCTGGTGTGCTTGTTGCCGCACACGGCGTCGACCGCGGGAATGCTGAATCTGAATTTGTTCCGCAAGCTCGAACGGGGCGGCGCGCTCGGTGGCGCCTATTTGATCAATGCCGGGCGGGGCAAGCTGCAGGTCGACGCGGATATCCTCGCGGCGCTCGAAGACGGCACGCTCGCGGGCGCGAGCCTCGACGTGTTTCCGACCGAGCCGCTGCCGCGCGAAAGCCCGCTGTGGGCGCATCCGAACGTGATCATCACGCCGCACAATGCCGCCGTGTCCGACCCGCGCGCGCTCGCCCCGAACATCCTCACGCAGATCGATCGCTCCGAGCGCGGCTTGCCGCTGCAGCACGTGGTCGATCGCACCGCCGGATATTGAATGACGGAACCGACGCAAATGAACCTCGTCCGGCGCTGAAGAGCGCGGCACAATGAATGGAAGCGGGGATAGTCCTCGAACGAGATGATCCTGTTTCCGTCCGCCTACAATTCGGGGAAGCTGATCTATCCGTATACCGGCGCGAAGTGATGCGCGACGGCGATTTCGCGGTCGGCAACGCCGCCTAAACTTCCAGCCATTCTTTGCGCACCGCCTCGTTCGCCATCAGGTCGGCGGGCGTGCCTTCGAACACGATGCGGCCGTGGCCCATCACGTAGAGCCGGTGCGAAATATGCAAGGCGATCGTCAGCTTCTGCTCGACCAGTAGAATCGAGATGTTGCGCTCGGCGATGCTGCGCAGCAGCTCGCCGACGCGCCCGACCATTTGCGGCGACAAGCCTTCGGTCGGCTCGTCGACCATGATGAGATCCGGGCATCCCATCATGGTGCGGCAGATCGTCAGCATCTGTTGCTCGCCGCCGGACAGGACGCCGGCCATGGTCGACGCGCGCTCCTTGAGCCGCGGAAATACCCGATAGGTGTCCTCGTAGCGCCAGCGCGGTGTCTTGTTCGCAATCTTTACCCCGAGCAGCAGATTCTGCTCGACGGTGAGGGTCGGAAAGATCGAACGATCCTCGGGCACGTAGCCGAGCCCGCGATGCGCGATCTCGTAGGGCTTCAATCCCGCGATCGGCTGGCCTTTGAAGACGATCGAGCCTTGCGGCGGTACGTCGCCCATGATGGCCTTCAACGTGGTGGAGCGGCCGACGCCGTTGCGTCCGAGGATGCTCACGATCTCGCCGGACCCGACCGAGAGATGCACACCCTGAAGGATGTGGCTCTTTCCGTAATAGGCGTGGAGATTCTCGACTTCGAGCATCAGGCGGCCCCCACCGTGCCGAGATAAGCCTGCTGCACCGCGCGGTCCGCCTTGATCTTCGCAGGCTCATCGCAGGCGATGATCTGCCCGTACACCAGCACCGAGATGCGGTCGGCGAGATCGAATACGACGCCCATATCGTGCTCGATCATCACCAGCGTCCTGCCGGCCGTGACCTTGCGGATCAACGCGACTGCGTTCTCGGTCTCGGCGTGGCTCATTCCGGCAGTCGGTTCGTCGAGCAGAATGACCTCGGCACCGCCGGCGATCGTGATGCCGATCTCGAGCGCGCGTTGCTCCGCATAGGTGAGCACGCCCGCCTGGATCCGCCGCCGATCCGCGAGGTGGATCTCTTCGAGGGTCTGCTCGGTGCGCCGCTTCACGTCCGGCAACGCGTTGATTCCGTTCCAGAACGAGTAGCGGTAGCCGAGCGACCACAGCACGGCGCAGCGGATGTTTTCGAGCACGCTCAGGCGCGGAAAGATGTTCGTCACCTGAAAGCTGCGCGACAGGCCGCGCCGATTGATCTCGAACGGCCGCAGCCCGCTAACGTCCTCACCCTTGAAGCGAATCGTGCCCGCGGTCGGCGCCAGGCGTCCGCTGATCAGATTGAACAGCGTCGACTTGCCGGCTCCATTCGGGCCGATCATGGCGTGGCGCTCGCCGAGCGGAACCGTGAGGCTCACGCCCCGGATGATCTCGGTCGGACCGAAATTCTTGCGCAGATCGTTGAGCTCGATGCCGGGATTCATGCGTCGCTCCGGCGTGTTCGCTGGATTTCAACATGGGCGCGCTGCCATGCATCGGATATGAGCGGCGAAGCGAGGCGCACGAGGTAGAGGCCGCCGAAGAACAATACGGCAGCGGCGAGCCACGGCACGGCGCTCGCGGCATCGAGCGGCACCGAGAGGAAGCTCATGCGGCTGCCTTCCGACGCCTTCACCATCAGCCGGAACGTCATCTCGATCATGAGGATGAGGCCGAGGATCGCCGCTAGCCCCGGGATCGCCGCCACCAGATAAGCCGGAACCAGCCGGCCGAACAGCGTGCGGTAGCCGCCGGCGTGCCACAGCGGCTCGTGCATCATCAGAAGCCCGGCGATGCCGCCGGGCGCGAACATCACGGTCGCGATGAACAGCAGCCCGAAATACAGCTGCCAGATCTCCGTCACGTCGCTCAGCATCACCTGCAGATAGGTGACCAGCACCGCGCCGATCACCGGCCCGATGAAATTGCCGATGCCGCCGATATAGGCGGCGAGCAGGACGGTTCCGGATTGCGCGGCGCCCACCGTCGCGGAATTCACCAGCTCGAAATTGATCGCCGCGAGTCCGCCGGCGATCCCGGCGAACAGCCCCGCCAGGCTGAAGGCGATGAAACGCACGACGTAAGGATTGTAGCCGACGAATTGCGCGCGCTCGGGGTTGTCGCGCACCGCGTTGCACATGCGCCCAAACGGGGTCCGGGTCAGTGCGTACATCGCGATCATGGCAATCAGGCACCAGGCGGCGATCAGATAGTAGACCTGCAGCTGAGGTCCGAAGCTCAGGTCGAAGACTCGGAACAGCTTGGTGCGGTTGGTGCTCACGCCTTCCTCGCCGCCGAAAAAGCTGCGCAGGATGAGCGAACTCGAGGCCACGAGCTCGCCGAGGCCGAGCGAGATCATGGCGAACACCGTGCCGCCGCGCCGGGTCGTGACCGAGCCGAAAATGATGCCGAACAGCAGCCCGGAAACCCCGCCGACCAGGGGAACGAGGACCACCGGGATCGGCAGCGCGTCGCGCGCGAAGGTATTCATCGCATGGACGGCCAGGAACCCGCCGAGTCCGTATAACACCGCATGGCCGAACGACAACAGCCCGGTCTCGCCGAGCAGCATGTTGTAGGACAGCGCGAACACGATCATGATGCCCATCAGGCTCATCATGGTGTGCGCCGTGCCGGAGACGAAAATCTTCGGCAACACGGCGAACACCACCGCGAGCAACAGCCACGGCCCGTAGCGCCATACTCTGCCGACCCAGTCGGCCGAGCGACGGTCGGCTACGGCGATTTTCGCGGTTTCGGTCATGTCTCGCGTTTCCCCAACAGCCCGGTTGGCCGGAAGATCAGGATCAAGATGAGCAACAGATACGGGATGATCGGCGCGATCTGCGCCACGGTCACTTGCCACAAGTCGTGCAGGATCGTTCCCGTAGCCGGCGTGAACCCCACTCCGGCGAACAGGTCCGAAACCGAATAGTTGAGGGAGACCGCGAAGGTCTGGACCAGGCCGATCAGCAGCGAGGCGACGAACGCGCCCGACAGCGAGCCTAGCCCCCCGACCACGATCACCACGAACAGGATCGGTCCGAGCACCGCCGCCATGTTGGACTGCGTGACGAGCGCCGGGCCGGCGATCACCCCGGCAACCGCGGCCAATCCGGTGCCGACGCCGAATACCAGCATGAACACTCTCGGCACGTTGTGGCCGAGCATCGCCACCATGTTGGGGTGCGTCAGCGCCGCCTGGATGATGAGTCCGACCCGGGTCTTGGTCAGCACGGCGAGCAGCACCGCAAAGATCGCGATCGCGGTCAGCAGCTCGAACATCTTGTAGGCCGGGTAGTTCGTGGTGAACACCGTGAGCGCGCTGAAATCGAGCGACGGCGGGATGCGGTAATCGACCGGGACCTTGCCCCAGATCATCTGCACCACTTCCTCGATCACGAACGCGAGCCCGAACGTGAACAGCAGCTCGGCGACGTGCCCGTGGCGATGCACGTTGCGCAGCCCGTAGCGTTCGACGAGGGCGCCGACGGTGCCGACCAGCACCGGCGCGAGCACGAAGGCCGGCCAGAATCCCAGCCATTGACTGATCTGAAACCCGAAAAAAGCCCCCAGCATGTAGAAGCTGGCGTGAGCGAAGTTCAGCACGCCCATCATGCTGAAGATCAGGGTGAGGCCGCTCGCCATCAGGAACAGCAGCATGCCGTAGAGCACGCCATTCAAGGTCGAGATCACCACCAGTTCCAGCATGCCGTGCTCCCAATCGTCGTAGCGGAGATTTTTCCCGGCGGATACGAGGCGATCCACGACCTACGCTCCATGGCTTCCTACCCTGAGAAAAATTATAGTTTGTTGTTCGCCGTGAGGGCTCGATGCAACCGCGCAGAATGCTAGCACGCGAATTTCCTGATTGCCACCGGCAGGCACGATCATAAGCGCCGGACCGACGTAACGACGCTGCCGAAGCTTGCGATGCGCGCCAGCGCCTCCGCGATCGGCTCGATCTGCGTCATCATGTGAAAGGCATTGCCGTGCACGAGCGTCTCGCGGTCGCGCACGATCGCCACGTGGCCGGGCCAGAATAGGAGATCGCCGCGCCGCAACTCTACCGCCGCGGGATCGGACGCGATCACCGTACCGAGTGCCTGTTCCTGCAAATCGGCGTCGCGCGGGGCCTGCTTGCCGCAGGCCTGCAGCGAGACTTGCACGAGCCCGGAGCAATCGAGGCCGAGGCTCGTCTTGCCTCCCCACAGATACGGCGCGCCGACGAAGCGCTCGGCGACGGCGACGAAATCCTGCTCGAAATTGCCGAGGGGGACGAGATGGTTCGCCGGAACATGGCCGCCGCTCGCCGTCACCGCGAAACGCTCCAGCCCGCGAACGATCGCGAGCCTCGCGCCGAGCGTGGGAGCGCCGAGCGGCGGCAGCTTGATGGAAGGACCGGGAAACAGCAGCGTGCGCAGCACCGCGACCCGATGAGTCGGCGCGCGGCCGGGACGCCCGAGCGCACGGATGGGCAGCCAGCCGACATAGCCGTCGAGCTGCAGCTGGCCCCAGGCGAAGCCCTCCTCGGTGGTTTCGTAGATGACGACCGGCTCGCCCATGAGCGCTTCGGTCGCGAGCGGCGCGTCGGGGGCAGCAGCGCGCCGGACCGGCGCCTGCGCATCGATGACCTCGTAGCGCTGGCCCTCGACGAAGCGCGCCGCCTCGATTTTTCCCGCGAGGTGCCGGGCCGCGAGATCGGGCCGCGCCGGGGTCAGCCGCGGATCGAAGCTCACCGCGGCAGGCCCTTGGCGGCGCGCACCAGGAGGTCGGCGAGCTGCTCGACCGCGAGCGCGCCCTTCACGGTGCGCTGGATCACCACATTGCGGCGGTCGGTCTCGTCACGGCGGCGTGCCACTAGGCCGAGCTTGCCCATGGTGTCGAGCGCGCGGGTGATCACCGGCTTGGTCACCTTGAGCTTGCGGGCGAGGCCGCGGACGCTGTGCGGGGGCGGATCGAGATAGATCGTGAGCAGGATCGTGAGCTGCCGCGGCGACAGATCGGGCTGTCGGTCGGTCACCAGCGCGTAGGAGAAATCGTGCAGCAATTTGATCGCCTGCGCCGGCCGGATCTCGACCGCCATGACTTGCTCCCGAGCGCGATGCAGCGACCGATGCGCATCCGCGGCAACGCCGATCGTTTCCGGCGCGGAGTATTTTCCGGCGCGCCGCTTGCCGCAAGCACGGCGCGGTCAGCCGTAGCGGGCGGCAAGCAGAGCGTAGAGCGCCCGCGCCGCTTGGCACTCACCGCCTTCCGGGCGCGCCGGTTTCGCGGACGGCGTCCAAGCATAAACGTCGATGTGGACCCAGCTCGTCGCCGCGCTCACGAATTTGCGCAAGAACAGGGCAGCCGTGATCGATCCGGCAAAGCCGCCGCTGCCGGCGTTTCTCACGTCGGCGATCTTCGATTCGAGCATGGAGTCGTAGCCGCGCCACAAGGGCATGCGCCACAACGGGTCGTTCTCCGCCGCCGCGCTGGCGGAAAGCTCGGCCGCGAGCGCCTCGTCCTCGGTGTAGAACGGCGGGAGATCGGGACCGAGCGCGACGCGCGCCGCACCGGTCAGCGTCGCAAGATCGATCACGAGCTCCGGGGCTTCCTCGTCGGCGAGCGTGAGCGCATCGGCGAGCACCAGCCGGCCCTCCGCGTCGGTATTGCCGATCTCGACCGACAGCCCCTTGCGCGACCGATAGACGTCGAGCGGCCGGAACGCCGAGCCCGAGATCGCATTCTCGACGGCCGGGACGAGCACGCGCAGTCGTATGTCGAGCCCGCGGTCCATGACCATGTGGGCCAGCGCGAGCGCGCTCGCGGCGCCGCCCATGTCCTTCTTCATGATCTGCATGCCGCTCTCGGGTTTGATGTCGAGGCCGCCCGTGTCGAAGGTGACGCCCTTGCCGACGACCGTCACCTTGGGAGCGGCCGTGTCCCCCCAGGCGACATCGATCAGGCGCGGCGCCTGGCAGGAGGCGCGCCCGACCGCGTGGATCAGCGGAAAGTTCTCGGCCAACCGCGCCTCGCCGACGATCGCGCGAACCGCCGCGCCGTGTTGATTCGCGAGCGCGCGCGCGGCCGCTTCGAGCTCGGCGGGGCCGAGATCGTTCGCCGGCGTGTTGACCAGATCGCGGGCAAGCGTGACGGCTTCGACGATGCGCGAGAGATCGGCGGCGTCGACCTTGTCCGGCAGTTCGAGCCGGAGCTCCTTGGCATCATGCTTGCGGTAGCGGGCGAATCCATAGCATCCGAACGCGAACGCGAGCGCGGCGAGGCGCGGGTCGGGCGGCGCATTGCCGAACCGGTAGGTTCCGGCGGGTAGCACCGCGGGAAGACGCCCCGGCAGGAATCGATCTCCCGCTTTGCCCGCCGGATCGAGACCGAACAGTGCCCCGGCAAGGCCGGCAACGCCGGGCAGCAGCAAACATTGGCCGGGCTTGGGCTCGAAGCCCGAGGCATCGGCAAAGGTGCGCGCCGGGGGTTCCAGGGCCTGGCGCAGCGCCGCCCAGGTTGCATCGTTGACGAACCAGATCGGGACTCCGGTCCCGCTGCTCGTCGAAAATGCCGGGTGCATCGCAGGTTTCCGTGGTGAGGCCCGCGGCTCTAACACGCGCTCAGGCCGCCGGAAAGCGGCCCTTGCGCCGGTTAACCGGACATTAGGGTTAACGGATTATTGCTGAGCCGGCCGGGGCGCCGTCCGCTCCGGGCGGAATGAGATCATGGCTCCATTGCTGCGCGTCGGTCCGGCAGCCTCGCTGTTGGCGGTATTGGCGCTCGCCATGACGGGTTGCCAGACCGCCAATCCGATCGCGGGCACCGACCCGACGCCGACCGGCAGCGTAGTGGCCGTCCCGGCAATCGCCGCCGGCGCACCGGGCGATACCCAGGCGCGGCGAGAGCTCGACGTCGCCGCGGCCCTCTACCGTGCGGATCCGGCCAATGCCGAGGCTGCGATCCGTTACGCGGCCGCTGCGACCTGAATCGCCGCGGGCGCGCTCTCGAGCTCCGCGGCCGTGACACTTGCGCCGCTCGCGGCGAGAACCGCGGCCAGAAGGGAGATGATGCGCGCCGTCTTCATGCGCTCACGTTCCGCTCACGCTTCGACCGGTGCTCGTCGCCGGATTTGACCAGCGAAACGTCAATCCATGGTTAATGAGGCGTATCGAATCGAAGTTAATCGATCGTTGCCGGCGCGCGGCCTCTCAGCTCGCGAGCGGGTGCATCCATATGGTTTCGGGGTAGACGATGAGCGCCGCGGCGGCGAGCGCGATGCCGTAAGGTACGCCGGCATCCTTGCGGTGCAGCCGCTCCGCCCAGTCCGCGCCGTGGAGCAGCTGCGGCAGCGGAAACAACCGAAACTGCACGATGAGCAGCGTGAGCCCGCCGCCCAGCAGCGAGGCCGCGAACAGATAGGGCAGCAGCTGGTCGAAGCCGAGCCAGAGCGCGGTTGCGGCTGCGAGCTTGGCGTCCCCGCCGCCGATCCAGCCGCAGGCGAACAGGCAGAAGGTGACGCCCAGCGCGGCGGCGCCCGCCGCGGCGTGCAGGCCGATCTCGCCGACCGCCATCCCGGAGGCGCAAGCCAGCGCCAGAAAGCCCGCGGCCAGCGCCAGCGACACCTTGTTGGAGATGGTCATCGTCAACAAGTCGCTCGACGCCGCGAACGCCATCAGGGCCGGGAACAGCAGCAGGCGGATCGTGTCGATAACCATGTGTGTGCCTCCGTGGCAGGTGCGGGCCACGGCTGCGGCGAAATTTATACTGGTGCTCGTTGCCGATCGGTTAGCGAGACTGAGTCGATTCCGTTCGACGAATTAGTCGTCGCTCGAAGCGGCCGGATCGATCCACAGATCCAGCCCTTGATCCTCTGCGCGGCCCAATCCGCCGAGATTTCGTCGCAGGAAAAGCTCCAGACCTTTTCGGTGTAGGTCTTGAAAGAGATCGAAAACAGCCGTTCGCCGAACTGATTGGCGGTGCGATATTGATCAGTGTTTCGGCGCAACTGATCAGAAGGGAAGCAATCAATTCCATGGCATAGGACCTTGAGCCGGTGTGACGAGTGTCCGTGATAGCGCGAAGGCATTAAGGATCATGAAATCAGTCAACTTGTTGTCCGGGTGCCCCTCGCATACGACATTTGCGGCGCACGATCACGACGAGCTCCGAGCCTGCTGACACGGCCGCCCGCAGCACGCTGCATCTGAAACTTGTGCTGGACTACCAGACCGCCGGCAATTGAGCAGTGATTGCCAGGGCAACGGTTGCCGTCGCGACGAGAAGCGCGGTTACGATAAGGCCATACTTCGTAACGGTTGCCTGCGACGCCGGGCTCAATAGACGCGGGACACGGCTGCCCACGGCCGGTTCCGGCCAGGTAGTGGGCGTCAACGGCCGTGCAAAGCGGACTGGCCCCGGCCGGCGGCCGGAGCCATCAGTGCTTTGCTCGAAGCGCTTCAAGCGGGAAGCTCAGCTCAACGAACGTTGGTTGCGATGTTGTTGAATGCGTTGCTGAGGTTGTTGCCGACCAGCCCAACAGCGGTGATGATTACCACCGCGATGCCGCCGGCGATCAGGCCGTACTCAATGGCGGTCGCGCCGGACCCATCCTTCACGAACCGAGAGAACAGAGTTGTCATTTTTAGCTCCTTCACCCACGTGGTTGTCGAAGCACCGTCCGGGGGACGTCGCCTCATTTGAACGCCGCCGAACATAACGATCAATCTTTTCGCCAACGTAAACGCAATCGCTTGAATGTACGCGGGTAGGGTTCGATAACTCTTGTCGGCAGGGCTTGCATGCCGTTGGGGCGGCTTAAGTTCAAGTAGTGGCGAGATCCCAAAAACTGAACGGCTCCGGCTTGCGACCGGAGCCGTTCGTCTCGAGACCGAACGGTCGATCCAACGGCCTATTAGCGAACGTTGGTCGCGATATTGTTGAACGTGTTGCTGAGATTATTGCCGACCAGCTTGACGGTGGTGAGGATCACCACAGAGATGCCGGCGGCGATGAGCCCGTACTCGATGGCGGTCGCTCCGGACTCGTCCCCTACGAACCGCGAAAACAGGCTGTGCATTGCTAGCTCCTTAGATCCACGTGGCTGTCTGAAGCACCGCCCGGAGGATGTTGTGAGCCTCGCCCCATCCGAACGTCGGGCGAACATAGCGAACAGCTCTTGCATCAACGTTAACCCGATCGACGCATTTCAGCCTATCGATATCGGCTGTTTTCGTGGTTAACCCGATGTTGCGTTCCGGGCGAGCGCCCGCGGCCACATCAGGCGCGACGTGCACACTCTACTGAGTGCATGCACGCAGCTGATAGCGTGGACCATGACATTTTCGGGCTCCTCGACATTCAACAACAATTGTGCCGGAGCCGGTGTTCGGGGCATCGGCAATTCGCTTGTTCAGCTCGTAGAGTGAAGGAAATCCCTGGAACCACGATGAGGTTCTGATCTGGTCTTGAAGAGCCGGATGTACATGACCCCCGGCTGTCGACCAAGGTGTGCAGGAACAATTGCTGAGCGCTGCGCGCCGCCCTCACGGGATCGGCAGCGCGGTCGTCGATTTGATCTTCTCCATGGCGAAGCGCGAGGTGACGTTCTTGAGCGGCACCGCGGCGATCAGCTTCTTGTAGAACGTGTCGTAGCCCTGGATGTCGCTGACCACGACGCGCAGCATGTAATCGACGTCGCCGGCCATGCGGTAGAATTCCATCACCTCCGGCATCGCCTGCACCACTTCGGCGAATTGCGTCAGCCAGCCCTGGCTGTGGTCGCCGGTCTCGATCGACACGAATACCGTGATGCCGAGCCCGATCTTCTCCGGGTCGACGAGCGCGACTCGTTTGCGGATCACGCCTTCCGATTCCAGCCGCTGGATCCGCTTCCAGCACGGCGTCGAAGACAGGCCGACGCGCTGGCCGATCTCGGCGACCGAGAGCGAAGCGTCGGCTTGCAGAACGGTGAGAATCTTTCGGTCGATCGCGTCCATGCGGCTCATGGCAATCCTCGGCGGAGCGCGTCGGGCAAGACCCGCAATCGGAGAATATTATTCTATCGCAAGCGACCGGGGAATTGCACGTTCACCCACGCGCCGCTGGGCGCGGCCATCGAACCGGAAATCACCGCGATTTCAGGAGCCCGATTTTTCCATTTCAGGCACGAGCCTCGGCCGCGCCGCCGCGACATCCTCCTCGACCCATGCTCGGATCAGGTGATAGGCGATGGCGATCGGCGGCGGGACGGAGAAGCGCTCCGCATGCTCGCGCCTCAGCATGCGGGCGACCTCGGCACGATCGAACCAGCGTGCGTCCTCGAGCTCGGTGCGGTCGATCGAAAGCGCCACCGAACGCGCGGAAGCGTGGCAGCCGATCATCAGCGACATCGGAAACGGCCAAGGCTGCGAGGCGAAATAGCGCACGTCCCAGCAGTCGATTCCGGCCTCCTCGCGGATTTCGCGCCGCACCGCCGCCTCGATGGTCTCGCCCGGCTCGACGAAGCCGGCGAGGCACGACCACATGCCGGGCGGAAACCGCGACTGGCGACCCAGCAGGCACTGCTCGCCCCTTATCGCCAGCATGATCACCACCGGATCGGTGCGAGGAAAGTGCTCTGCCGCGCAGGCCGGGCAATCTCGCCGCCAGCCGCCCTGGACCGCGCGGGTCAGCGTTCCGCAATTGGCACAGAAGCGATGGCGCATATGCCAGTGCAGGATCGCTTTGGCCTCGGCGAGCGGCGAGAGGTGCTCCGGCGCCACCAATCCCTGGACCGCGATCGAGCGCAGGTCGGAGAGCAACAGCCGATCTTCGGCTTTCAGCGCCTCGGCCTCCTCGGGGTCGATCGCCACGGCGAACCGGCCCGCGTCCCCGATCGTGCCGAGGAAGACCATCTCTTGCGCCGAACCCAGCGCCCGCGCGCGCTGGAGCGCGAACAAGGGATCGTTTCCTGCCGGACCCTGCTGCATCACCACGAGATCGCCGCACACGACGTACGCTCCGGCGTCGTTCCGGGCGGCGAGCTCCACCAAGAACTCCGCGTCGCCCCGTCGCTCGCTCAGGCGCTCGACCGGCTCCGCGGTGTAGCCGAGCCGCGGCTTGGGGCCGAGGTCGAAGCGCGACATGAAATGGGACTCCGGCACGAAGGCGGGGCGCGACCGTCGCATGAAGGCGAGGGCGGTGCAATGTGCGTGGTCGACCCGAATAGCGGGCATGAAACCGGGGAAAACGTGGAAATCCTCGCGGAGAATCGCGCGCAACTTGCGTTCCCGCGGCCGTGGGCCGATATAGGCGCTGGGAGGTTGGCGGTGGACGAGCCACTCGCCAACCGGGTCAGGTCCGGAAGGAAGCAGCCCTAACGAGCTCCGGTTCGGGTCGCTCGTCAGCCTCCCACTTCTCGACATCATGCACAACACGCCCAGCGTTGGGGCCGCGGCGGACCGGAAGCACGATGAGCAACGCCGAGACCTCCGATAGCTGGCGCATGCCCTTCGAGGCGCCCTCGCCCGCGCCGGCGGCCGGCTATCGGGTGCTCGCCCGCAAATATCGGCCCGCCACCTTCCAGGAGCTGATCGGCCAGGACGCGATGGTGCGCACGCTCTCGAATGCGTTCGAGACCGGCCGCATCCCGCAAGCCTGGATTCTCACGGGCGTGCGCGGCGTCGGCAAGACCACGACCGCGCGCATCCTCGCGCGCGCGCTCAATTACCAGCGCGAGGACGGCTCCGGCGGCCCGACGGTAGACATGCCGGTGCTCGGCGTGCATTGCCGGGCCATCATGGAGAGCCGGCACGTCGACGTGCTGGAAATGGACGCCGCGTCCCACAACGGCGTCGACGATATTCGCCAGATCAACGACGCGATCCGCTACGCGCCGGTCAGCGCCCGCTACAAGGTATACATCCTCGACGAAGTGCACATGCTTACCGGGCAGGCCTTCAACGCGTTGCTGAAAACGCTGGAGGAGCCGCCGCCCCACGCCAAGTTCGTGTTTGCCACGACCGAAGTGCGCAAGGTGCCGGTCACCGTGCTGTCGCGCTGCCAGCGCTTCGATCTGCGGCGGGTCGAGGCCGGCCTTCTGACGAGCCATTTGGAAAGCATCGCAGCGAAGGAGGCCGTGTCGGCAGAAGCCGATGCGCTCGCGTTGATCGCGCGCGCCGCGGAAGGCTCGGTGCGCGATGCGCTCTCGCTCTTGGACCAGGCGATCGCCCATGCCGGATCGGATCGGGCCGGAGCGGTCGCGATCGGGGCCGAGGACGTGCGGCAGATGCTGGGCCTTGCCGACCGCGCCCGCATCATCGATCTGTTCGAGGCGTTGATGCGCGGCGACGTTGCCGGCGCACTGGGGGAGTTGCGAAGCCAATACGATTCCGGCGCGGATCCCGCGGTCGTGCTCGCGGACCTTGCCGAGTTCACGCATTTCGTCACGCGTCTGAAGATCGTGCCGGCAGTGGCGGACGATCGCTCGCTCTCCGAGGTCGAGCGCGTGCGCGGTCGAGCCCTTGCGGCCGGACTCGCGATGCGGACCTTGTCCCGCGCCTGGCAGATGCTGTTCCACGGCATGGCCGAGGTGCAGTCGGCGCCGAAGCCGATCGCGGCCGCCGAAATGGTGCTGGTACGGATCGCCTATGCGGCCGACCTGCCGACCCCCGATGAGGTGATCCGTTCGCTGCGCGGAGAAAAACCGGCGGAGCCGAATCTTTCTACGACGCCCGCCGAGTCCGGCGCGGCCCCCCCGCCGCGGCTCGAGATGCGGCCCGCATCGCGCGCCGGGAGCACGGCTGTCGCGCCCACGCCGCGCCCGGCAGAGCCTGCGCGCGAGCCCGTCGCGATCGCTCGGTTCGAGGACCTGATCGCCCTCGCGGAGGAGAAGCGCGACCTTCCGGCGCGCAGCGCGCTCGAGCGCGACGTGCGGCTCGTCCGCCTGGAGGACGGCAAGCTCGAAATCGCGCTCGAACCGGGTGCCTCGAAATCGCTCGTGCACGAGCTTTCGCGCAAGCTTGCGGAATGGACCGGGCGGCGCTGGCTCGTGGTGGTGTCCGCCGATCCGGGCGCGCCGAGCCTGCGGACTCAACGCGAGGCACAGCGCTCCGAGCTCGTGCGCGGCGTGCGCGCCGATCCGCTGGTACAGGCCGTGCTCTCGCGGTTCCCGGGCGCCGAGATCCTCGATGTGCGCCGCCGCGGGACGGACGCTGGCCCGGCCGACCCTGCGGCCGAGGACGCGAGCGCGATGTTGGACGAGAGCTCGGCGTTCGGCAGCCGCGGCGCCGAGGACGCGGTCGATGACGATTTCTGAGCGCGCGGCACGCGGAAGGTGAGGAGATGCCGGATTTCACCAGCTTGATGAAACAGGCGGCCGAGCTCCAGGCCAAGATGCAGGCGATGCAGGCCGAGCTCGATCAGATCGAGGTCGAGGGCACGGCCGGCGGCGGTGCCGTGAAGGTGACGCTCACGGCGAAAACCGAGCTGAAATCCGTGAGCATCGATGCCGCGCTGCTCAAGCCCGACGACAAGGAGATCGTCGAGGATCTGCTGGTTGCCGCCCATGCGGACGCGCGGCGCAAGGCCGAGGCTCTGCTCCAGGAAAAAATGCAGCAATTGACCGGCGGATTGCCGCTGCCGCCCGGCATGAAGCTGATCTGAGCGCGCATGTCCGCCGCCGCCGGCCCCGAAATCGATCGCCTGATCCAATTGCTCGCGCGCCTTCCCGGACTGGGGCCGCGCTCCGCCCGGCGCGCCGCCCTGCACCTCATCAAGAAGCGCGAATTGCTGATGGCGCCGCTCGCCGCGGCGCTGCAGTCGGCGCTGGAAAAGATCGGGATCTGCGCGGTGTGCGGCAATATCGACACGCAGAACCCGTGCAGCCTGTGCACCGATCCGCGGCGCGACGCTTCGGTCATCGTGGTGGTCGCCGACGTCGCGGATCTCTGGGCGCTCGAACGCGCGCAGGCGATTCGCGCGCGCTACCACGTGCTCGGCGGCACGCTCTCCCCGCTCGACGGCGTCGGCCCGCAGGAACTCTCGATCGACGCGCTCGTCGGCCGCGCCCGCGCGCCGGAGATCGGCGAGGTGATCCTGGCGCTCAACGCCACGGTCGACGGCCAGACCACCGCGCACTACATCACCGATCTGTTGCAGGACGCGAACGTCAAGGTGACGAAGCTCGCGCACGGCGTTCCGGTCGGCGGCGAGCTCGATTATCTCGACGAGGGCACGCTTGCGGCCGCGATCCGGAGTCGCACCGCGTTCTGAGTTTTGCTGCACGAAGGTGTGCTGCCCGGCAGCAAACGATCAACCGGATCCGAGTTCGGGCTTCGCCGTAATCAGTTCCCGGAAATGGCCGCGCCATTGCAGGATCGCCAGCAGCGCGAAACTCGGCAGCGCGACCGCGACGCAGATCGCGAAGAAAATCGGCCAGCCGGTCGTGTACGCCACATAGCCCGCGAACGACGACAGATAGGTCCGGCCCACGGCGGCGAGCGCCGTGAGCAGCGCGTATTGCGTCGCGGTGTGCAGCGGATTGCGGCACAGCGCCGACAAATAGGCCACGAAGATCACGGTGCCGATCGCGCTGGTGAAATTCTCGGCCGTGATCGCGAAGGTCAGGGCGGCGACGTCGGGGCCGAGCGTGGCGAGCCAGCTGAAGGACAGATTGGCGAACGCCTGGAGGATGCCGCCGATCCACAGGCTCGTCGCCAGCGGGTAGGCCCGCGCCAGGAAGCCGCCGAAGAATCCGCCGATCAGCGTCGCGGCGAGCCCGACGCCCTTGACGATCGCCGCATATTCGTTGCGCGAGAAACCGATATCGATGACGAACGGCGCGGTCATCGCGCCCGCGAACGCATCCGTGAATTTGTAGAGCACCACGAACGCCAACGCGACGAGCGCCATCTCGCGGGTGAGAAACTCGGAAAACGCCCCGGCCGCGGCCTTGAGAACGCGCACGAGCGGATGTTGCCGCGCGTGCACGGCCTCCGCGGCCGCAGATTTTTCCGGCTCGGTGGCGACGAGGGTCGTCGCGATGCCGACCACGACGAGCGCCGCCATCACCACATAGCCCCACGTCCATGCCGCGTGCCGGCCGGTTCCCCACGCCTCGAACGCGCTGACCAGGAATAGCGCCCCCGCGGTCGAGGCGAGCATGCCGATCCGATACGCCGCCACGTAGGAGGCCATGCCGGCGGCCTGCTCGCGGTCGTCGAGGCTTTCGATCCGGAATGCGTCGATGACGATGTCCTGCGTAGCCGATGCGGTGGCGACGCACAGCGCGCCGACCGCGACCAGCATCGGGGAAACGGCGGGATCGCAGAACGCCAGAAACACGATCGCGGCGATCAAGAGGAGCTGCGAGAGCACGAGCCAGGCGCGGCGGCGCCCCAACAACTTGGCGAGCAGCGGCAGGTCGAGCGCGTCGATCAGCGGCGCCCATGCGAATTTCACCGCATAGGGCGTGCCCACCAGGCTGAACAGGCCGATGGTCCGCAGGTCCACCCCGGCTTCCCGCATCCAGACCGCGAGCGTCGAGCCGGACAGCGCCAGCGGCAGTCCGGCCGAGAAGCCGAGAAACAGCACGATCAGCACGCGCGGTTTGAGATAGACCGCGAGCGCGTCGAGCCAGGCGGGACGGCCCGCCGCCGCTTCGAGCGAGGGAGCGAGTGCCGGCTCGGGGGCGGGGATCGTGTCGGGGTTCCTCATCGGCGCGTGCATAGCCCGACCGAGCGGCGAAAATCAGGCCTATTCGCCGGCTTCGAGCTTGCGGCCGATCGGCGCAGGAATGATGCGAGCTTCGCGCAACGGCTCTTCCTCCTGGAACTCCAGCGCCTCGATGCGTCCGCCGCGCTTGGTGATCTTGTCGGCCGAGATGAGAATCTGTGCGACGTCGTCGGTCGCTTGGCCGAAATGCTGCTGCAGCTTCAGGACGCGCTCGCGCAGCCGCTCGACGTCGCCCATCAGATGGCCGACCTCGGTTCGGATCTCCTGGGCCGCCTCGCGCATGCGCGCGTCCTTGCAAATCTGCTGCATCACCTGGATGGCGAGCATCAACAGCGAGGGCGAGACCAGGACGACCTGGGACCGATAGGCCTTTTGGATCACGTCGTCGAAGCCGTCGTGGAGCTCGGCATAGACCGATTCCGACGGCACGAACATCAGGGCGACCTCCTGAGTCTCCCCCGGGATGAGATAGCGTTGTGCGATGTCGCCGACGTGCTTGAGCACGTCCTGGCGCAGGCGTTGCCCGGCGTGCTTGCGTTGCTCCTCGCTCGCCGCCTGGCGCAGCGCGGTGACCGCCTCGAGCGGGAATTTCGCGTCGATGATGACCGGGCGCGGGTCGCCAGGAAGAAAAATCGCGCAGTCGGGCCGGGTGCGGTTCGACAGCGTGAACTGGAATTCGAAGCATCCTTTCGGCAGTCCGTCGCGCACGATCGCTTCCATGCGGCCCTGGCCGAACGCGCCGCGCGCCTGCTTGTTGGCCAGCACTTCCTTGAGCGAGGTCACTTGGCTGCTCAGATCGGCAAGATTCTTCTGGGCGTTGTCGATCAGCGCCAGCCGTTCGTGGAGATGGCGCAGGCTCTCGACCGTGTGGCGGGTCGTGGTTTCCATCGACTGGCCGACGCGGTGGGTCACGGCATCGAGCCGCTCGGCCAGCACCCGCGCGAGCTCGGTGTGGCGGCCGGTCAGCATTTCGCCCATGGTGTGGATGCGGCCGGCGGTATCGGACTGGACGCGCGCAAGCTCGCCGACCCGCGCCTCGATTTCTGCGCTGCGTGTCGCTTGCCGCGCCGCCTCGACGCTGCGGGCGCGGGACGCGCGTGCGATCAAGAGCGCGGCCGCGAGCAGCGCGAGCACGAGGACAACCGCCGTCCCCAGGATCAGGACGGCACTGCCCGGAACGCCGATCCCCGCGAGGTTCGCATCCATGCGGTTGTTCTAGACCGATTCGCCACGATCCCGCATGCATTGACCCCGCCCCGGCTTGCTCTTACATCGCC
Organism: Pseudomonadota bacterium; assembly: GCA_046727735.1. Classification (GTDB taxonomy): domain Bacteria; phylum Pseudomonadota; class Alphaproteobacteria; order Rhizobiales; family Xanthobacteraceae; genus AP-16. The sequence continues at coordinate 49,947 of JBKPDF010000046.1, forward strand.
GCGCATGGCCCAGCGCCCCATCCTCACCTTGCCGGATCCGCGGCTGCGGCTCGTCTCCGCGCCGGTCGACAAGCTCGACCCGGAGCTGCGCAAGCTTGTGGATGACATGTTCGAAACCATGTACGCCGCGCCCGGCATCGGGCTCGCCGCGATTCAGGTCGGGGTTCCCAAGCGCGTCGTGACGATGGATCTCGCCAAGAAAGAGGAGACGAAACAGCCCGTGGTCTACATCAACCCGGAGCTGCTGTGGGCCTCGGACGAGCGCGCGACCTACGAGGAGGGCTGCCTGTCGATCCCGGAATATTATGAGGAAGTCGAGCGGCCGGGGCAGGTCAGGGTCCGCTACACCGATCTCGATGGCCAGGTGCAGGAGATCGAAGCCAACGGCCTGCTTGCCACCTGCCTGCAGCACGAGATCGATCACCTCAACGGCGTGCTGTTCATCGATCATCTCTCGAAGCTCAAACGCGACCGCATCGTCAAGAAATTCAGCAAGGCCGCGAAGCGCGAAGAAGCGTGAATTGCCTGTGCGATCGTTTCACCGGTCACATTGGACATTTGTCACCGACTTTGATATCAACGATATCAAATAGGTGATTCATGGCCGATCTTCTCATCCGAGACATCGATCCTGAATTAAAGCGGCGCATCGAGGAACGGGCGAATGCTCATCGGCGAAGCTTGTCCGAAGAAGCGAAGTCGCTGATCCGTAGAGGACTGACCGGACAGGAGGGTGAGCTGAAGTTGGGCACAGCACTGTCCAAATTGGTTCCTGCCGAGGATTGGGGCGATGTCGTGTTCGAGCTCTCAGAGCCGCTTCCGCCTCCGCCTGATTTCGAATGATTCTCCTCGACACGAATGTAGTGTCGGAGAGCCTTCGGCCCAGACCGGATCCCCAACTGCTGGCGTGGCTCGACGCGCAACCGTCGGAGCTCTTTTATTTGTGTACGCCGGTGTTGGCCGAACTGCGCCGGGGCGCGGAGCGGCTGACGGAAAGCCGCCGCAAGGACCGGCTGCAAGCGGCAATCGATCGCATTGAGAATGATCTGTTTCGCGGCCGCATACTGGTGTTCGACGTCGAAGCCGCCAAGCAATACGGCAGGGTAGCGGCAATTCGCGAGCAGTCCGGTCGACCCATCGGGCAAATGGATGCGCTGATTGCAGCAATTGCCTTGAGCCATCACGCCGCTCTCGCAACCCGCAACACCAGCGATTTCGTCGGCCTTGAATTGGAGCTGATTGACCCGTTCGAACTCCCTACTCGAGCGGGCTAGTCCCGCCGGAAGAATGCTCCAAATGATGCGCCTGATCTTCATGGGCACGCCCGAGTTCGCGGTGCCGACGCTCGTCGAGATCGTCGGGCGCGGGCATGAAGTGACGGCGGTCTATACGGCCCCGCCCAAGCCGGCCGGGCGCGGCATGGAGAGCAAGCCGAGCGCGGTCGAGCGCGAGGCCCGGCGTTTCGGCCTGCCGGTCGTCACGCCGGAGACGCTGCGCAGCCCGCAAGCGGCGCAAGATTTCCGCGCCCATGGCGCGGACGCGGCGGTCGTCGTCGCCTACGGAAAACTCCTGCCGAAATCGATCCTGGAAGCGATGCCGCTCGGCTGCTTCAATCTGCATGCCTCGCTGTTGCCGCGCTGGCGCGGCGCCGCGCCGATCAACCGTGCGGTCATGGCCGGCGATCGGCAAACGGGCGTCACCGTGATGCGGATGGACGAAGGCCTCGACACCGGTCCGATCGCTCTTGCCCAGCCGGTGCCGATCGGCCCGGATATGACTGCCGGCGAACTCCACGACGCGCTGGCACGCCTCGGCGCCGACCTGATGGTGCGCGCGCTCGGAGGCCTCGAGCGCGGCGCCCTGCAGTTCACTCCGCAGCCCGCAACCGGCGTGACGTTCGCGCCGAAGATCGAGAACCGCGAGACCCGGATCGAATGGGAGCGTCCGTGGAAATCCGTGCACGATCAATGCCGCGGCCTCTCGCCCGTTCCGGGCGCCTGGTTCGAGCTCGCGCAAGCCGGCGCGCCGTTGCGCGTCAAGGTGCTGCGCACGACGCGCGGCGAAGGCGAGGGCACGCCCGGGATCTTGCTGAGCCCGCATTTCGACGTGGCCTGCGCGGACGGCGCCGTGCGGATCGTCGAGCTGCAGCGCGCAGGCCGGCAGCCGATGGCCGCGGAGGAATTCTTGCGCGGCACCAAACTCGGTCCGGGCACGAAGCTCCGGTGAAAGAGGTATGCCGCGCTTCAAGCTCGTCATCGAATACGACGGCACGCCGTTCGTGGGCTGGCAGCTGCAGGACGGCGGGCCGTCCGTACAGGGGCTCGTCGCCGACGCGGTCGCGGCGTTTTCCGGCGAGCGCGCAGGTGTGTTCGGCGCCGGCCGCACCGATGCAGGCGTTCACGCGCTCGGCCAAGTCGCGCATGTCGATCTTGCGCGCGACTGGCGCCCCGACCGGGTGCGCGACGCGCTCAATGCGCAGCTTCGTCCGCATCCGATCGCCGTGCTCTCGGCCGAAAAGGTCGATGGAAGTTTCGACGCGCGCTTTTCCGCAAAGCGCCGGCACTATCTCTATCGCATCGTCAATCGCCGGGCGGATCTCGCGCTCGATCGCCAGCGCGCCTGGCGCGTGGCGCGCCGGCTCGATGCCGACGCGATGCACGAAGCCGCCCAGGCGCTGGTCGGACGCCACGATTTCACGACATTCCGGGCCGCCGAATGCCAGGCGAAAACGCCGGTGAAGACCCTCGATCGCCTCGCGGTCGAGCGCAACGGCGAGGAAATTCGGGTCTCCGCCTCGGCGCGCTCGTTCCTGCAGCACCAGGTGCGCTCGATGGTGGGCTCGCTGGTGCTGGTCGGCGAGGGCAAATGGCGCGCGCAAGATTTGGCGGCGGCGCTCGCCGCGCGCGACCGCAAGGCTTGCGGGCCGGTCGCCCCGCCGGAGGGATTGTATTTGGCGGGTGTGGAGTATTGAGGCGCGATAATCAGGCATCGTGTCCCGGGCGCAGCGCAGTCCGCAGTACTGCGCTGCTGAACCGGGACCCCGGATCATCGGCGCGGCTCCTGAGGCGCGAGCGCCATTCTTCGAAGCTCACCCGACTTCGTCGGGTTCTCACCACAGAATGACGGCGCTCGCCTCGAAAGATACCGCGTTTTGTCCGAGGAAGGCAGATCGACTCAACGGAAATATCTCTCCAGAATCCGGATATAGATCGCGGTGAGCCAGTAGAGATCTGATATCGCGACGCGCTCGTCGACCTGATGCGCGGTGCGGCCGATCAGTCCGAGCTCCACCACGGGGCAACAGTTCTTGATGAAACGCGCGTCGGAGGTACCGCCCGCGGTGGACAATGCGGGCTTTTGCCCGTTCAGATCGGCGGCTGCATCCGCAACGAGATCGACGAACGGCCCGGGCTTGGTCAAGAACACGTCGGAGTTCGACGGCTCGAACTCGAGCCGCCAGCGCACCTTGTCGCCCGCCGCTGCGCGGCAGCGCTTCTCGATGAGAGATTTCAGCGTTTCCTGGGTATGGCGGTCGTTGAAGCGGATGTTGAATCGCGCGCGCGCCTCGCCCGGAATGAGGTTCACGGTGCGATTGCCGACGTCGACCGAGGTGAACTCGAGATTCGAGGCGTCGAAATGCTCGCTGCCGTGATCGAGCGGCTCTGCGATGAGCGCGCTGATCAGGTTGACGAGCCCGCGGATCGGATTGTCGGCAAGATGCGGGGAGGCCACATGTCCCTGCGTGCCGGAAACGACGAGCGAACCGTTGAGCGAGCCACGCCGGCCAACCTTGATGGTGTCGCCCACGCGCGCAACGCTCGTCGGCTCGCCGACGAGGCAATGATCGAACCGGATCCCCCGGTCGGCCGCCCAGCGCAGCAGCTTGACCGTGCCATTGACCGCCACGCTCTCCTCATCTCCGGTGATGAGCAGCGAAATCGAGCCGCCCGGCGGATTGCCGTGGTCGTCGAGATACAAGAACGCCGCGACGAGGAAGCAGGCGATCGCGCCCTTCATGTCGACCGCGCCGCGTCCGAACAGCTCGAGGCCCGCGCTCTCGGCCGCGAACGGCGGATGCGACCAGGCGGATTCCTCGCCTGCCGCTACGACATCGGTGTGCCCGGCGAAGACGAGATGCTTCTCTCCCTCGCCGATGCGCGCGTAGAGATTGGTGACGTCCGCAGTGCCCGGTTCCGAGAACGTGGGCAGCTCGACCGCGAAGCCGGCGGAGCGCAGCAGCAGGGCCAACACCTCGAGCGCGCCGTCGTCCGCCGGCGTCACGGAGCGGCAGCGGATCAGATCTTGGGCGATTGCGACCGGATCGCAAACGGGCGATGGAGGACGGCCGTCCGACGACGGACGAAGGAGTCGAGATTCAGTCATGCGCCATCCGTTCTCTGTCGTCCGACCTCAGTCCCGCAGCAGCTCGTTGATCGAGGTTTTCGCGCGGGTCTGCCCGTCGACGCGCTTGACGATCACGGCGCAATAGAGATTCGGACCCGGCATGTTGCTGCCCTTGATCGGCTTGCCCTCCATCGTGCCCGGCACCACGACCGAGTAGGGCGGAACTTCGCCCTGGAAAATCTTGCCGGAATCGCGGTCGACGACTTTTGTCGAGGCGCCCAGAAAGACCCCCATGGCGAGCACCGCGCCCTCGCGCACGATCACGCCCTCCGCGACCTCGGAGCGCGCACCGATGAAGCAATTGTCCTCGACGATGACCGGCTCCGCCTGCAACGGCTCGAGCACGCCGGCGATTCCTGCACCTCCCGAGATGTGACAATTCTTGCCGATCTGCGCGCACGAGCCGACCGTCGCCCAGGTATCGATCATGGTCCCGGCTTCTACCCGGGCGCCGACATTGACGAAGCAGGGCATCAGCACCACGCCGGGCGCGATGAAGGCGGAGCGGCGCACGACGCAGCTCGGCACCGCGCGGAAGCCCGCGTCGCGGAAGCGCTGCTCGCTCCAGCCGGTGAATTTCGAGGGCACCTTGTCCCACCATGCGGCGCCTCCCGGGCCGCCCTCGATGCGCGTCGTGTCGTTGAGCCGGAACGAGAGCAGCACCGCTCTCTTGAGCCATTGGTGGACGTGCCAGCTGCCGTCCGCGCGTTTCTCCGCAACCCGCGCTTCGCCGCGATCGAGCAGATCGAGCGCGCGCTCAACCGCGTCGCGTACGGGACCTTGCGTGTTCGGCCCGATGCGCTCGCGGGTCTCGAACGCGGCATCGATGGTGTCGGCAAGCTCCTGGTTCGGCATGCGCTCCGCCAGCATCGGTCCGTTCGCGCGCGCCTTGTCGGTGCCGGCGTGCGCGATGTCAAGCCGACGGGCGGTCCGGTGCCGGCGCACGCTCGGCGGCGATCCGCTGCAGAAATCCCGTCAGATCGTCGGTGACGTGGTCGACATGTGGAGCGTCGCGCCCCTCAAGTTCCCAATCCTGGCGGAACACGGCGCGCGTCCCGGCGGGCAGCACCAAGACCGTCGTCATGCCGAGCGCGTGCGGTACGGCGAGATTGCGCGCCAGATCCTCGAACATGGCGGTCCGGCTCGGCTCGACCCCGTGCGCGGCCAGAAAGCGCCGATAGGTTTGCGGCTGCGGCTTGGGCTCGAGCTCGGCCGCCACGATGTCGGAAATGCCGGTGAATGGCGAACCGCCGCATCACCTCGTCGGCGTGCTTGCGGGTGCCGTTGGTGAGGATCAGCTTGCGACCCCGGAGCCGCTCGATCGCTGCGCCGAGCGCCGGGTTCGGCTCGAGCGGTGAGTGGTCGATCGCGTGGACGAATTCGAGAAAGTCGTCCGGATCAAGCCCGTGCTCCGTCATCAGCCCGCGCAGCGTCGTGCCGTAGCGGCGGTAATAATCCTTTTGGATCCGGAACGCCTCCTCCGGGCCGATCTTGAGATAATCGCTGATGAAATCCCGGATGCGCGCGTCGACCTGCTGCCAGAGGTTCAGGTGATCGGGTAGAGCGTGTTGTCGAGATCGAACACCCAGGTGTTGATCCGAGCGAAGCCGCGTGCTGCGTGCGGCGCGGGAGAAGCAATCGTCATTTGCGAAGCCCCGCGCTAGCGAGTGCAACGAACGTGGTGATGAAAACTGTCCTACGAACGCGTCGCATACGCGCTTCCCCTCTCCCGCTTGCGGGGGAGGTCGCCATCGCGGAGCGATGGCGGGAGGGGACCCCCTCCCCATCCCTCCCCCGCACGCGGGGGAGGGGGCGTATGCGACGCCGCGTCGGCAAATGCAGGGCGCCGGGAGTAGGCGGCGCCTCATCGATGGATCAGCGTGCCGGCCCCGTGATCGGTCAGCAGCTCCAGCAGCACGGCATGCGGGACCTGGCCGTCGAGAATCACCACGCCGTCGACCCCTTGCTCCAGCGCGTCGATCGCGGTTTCGACCTTGGGGATCATGCCGCCCGCAATGGTTCCGTCCGCGATCAGCCGCCGCGCCTCGTCGACCGAGAGCCGCTCGATCAGTTGCCGCGAGCGGTCGAGCACGCCGGGCACGTCGGTGAGCAGCAGCAGGCGCTTGGCCTTGAGCGCGCCGGCGATCGCGCCCGCGAAGGTGTCGGCATTGACGTTGAAGGTTCCGCCGTTCGCCGAGGTGGCGACCGGCGCGAGCACCGGAATGAGGTCGCGTCCGATGATCTGCTGCAGCACCCGCGCATCGACCTTCTCCGGTTCGCCGACGAAGCCGAGGTCGACGATCCGCTCGATGTTCGAGCCTGGATCGACGACCCTGCGGCTGGCCTTGCGGGCGAGCACGAGATTGCCGTCCTTGCCGCACAGCCCGACCGCGCAGCCGCCTGCCTCGTTGATGTATGCGACGATCTGCTTGTTGATGGATCCGCCGAGCACCATCTCCACGATCTCGACGGTCGCCGCGTCGGTGATGCGGAGCCCCGCCGCGAACTCGGATTTGATGCCGAGCTTGGCGAGCATCGCCTCGATCTGCGGACCGCCGCCATGCACCACGACCGGATTGATGGCGGCTTGCTCCAACAGCACGATGTCGCGGGCGAAGGCGCGCGCGAGCTCTTCCTCGCCCATGGCGTGCCCGCCGTATTTCACCACGACGGTCTCGTTGTCGTAGCGCTGCATGTAGGGCAACGCCTCCGACAGGATGCGGGCCTTGTCGATCGGGGGAATCTGCATGGCGAGCTCGCTCGTTCGCGGCCGTTTTAACGGCGCGGGCGTCGGCGCGAAAGGGGCGATCAGCGGACCGTGAGGTCCGGTTGGGGGCGGGCGCGCTCGCGTTCCGCGGTAAGCCGCGCAATCGCGGCTCGCAGCTCCGGGATTCCCGCGCCGCTGAGCGCCGAGGTCGCGCCGACATCGGGGAACGCCGCAGGCCGGCGCTCGATTGCACCCCGCAACGCGGCCACGGCGGAGCGGACCCCGGCCGCATCGAGGTGGTCGGTTTTGGTGAGTACGGTCTGATAGCTCACCGCCGCCGCATCGAGCATTGCGAGCAGGATTTCATCGGCCTCGGTGAGATCGCGGCGCGCATCGATGAGGACATAGACGCGCGCGAGATTGCTGCGATCGGCGAGGTAGGTCCGGGTCAGTTCCGTCCAGGCCGCCACTTTCTGCTTCGATGTCGCGGCGTAGCCGTATCCCGGCAGATCGACGAGCCGCAACGATCCCCGGCCGGCGAAAAAGACGAGCTCCTGGGTGCGGCCGGGCCTCTGCGAGGTCCGCGCCAGCGCGCGCCTGCCGGTCAGCGCATTGATGAGGCTCGACTTGCCGACGTTCGATCGTCCCGCAAAGGCGATCTCGGTGCCTTCGGGCGCCGGCAGGGCGCGGATCGCGCCCGCGGCGGCGACGAACCGCCATTCCGACGCGAACAGCTTTCGGCCGGCCTCGATCTCCTCGGGAGTGAAGACGGAGCCGGCCTCATGGAGCTCGCTCCTTTGCGTCATAGGGTGATCTCCGCGCGAGCTGCGCGCGCGTCCCTCCCCCGCTTGCGGGGGAGGGATGGAGAGGGGGTACGCAAAGCATCAGCATGGGAGGTTGCCCCCTCCCGTCTCGCGCGCAAGCGCGCGAGACGACCTCCCCCGCAAGCGGGGGAGGTGAAGCGCGGCAGCATCAAGCAGCGCCTCAGCTTTGCGGCTTGCGCCGCGCGAACACGGATTTCAGGTTGTCGAACAGCTCGATCTTGGCGCCGTTCTTGTGCATGATGATGGACTGCTGGATCACCGACAGCAGATTGTTCCACGCCCAGTAGATCACCAGGCCGGCCGAGAAATTCGCCAGCATGAAGGTGAAGATCACCGGCATCCAGTCCATCATCATCTTCTGGGTGGGATCTGGCGGCGCCGGGTTGAGCTTCATCTGCAGCCACATCGTGAAGCCCATGACGAGCGGCCAGGCGCCGATCATCAGGAACGGCCCGAGCAGCGGCGCGTGCGAGGGATCCCAAGGGATCAGGCCGAACAGGTTGAACACGGTGGTCGGGTCGGGTGCAGACAGATCCTTGATCCACCCGAAGAACGGCGCATGCCGCATCTCGAGGGTGACGAACAGCACCTTGTAGAGGGAGAAGAACACCGGAATCTGGATGATGATCGGCAGGCAGCCGGCCAGCGGATTGATCTTCTCTTTCTTGTAGAGCTCCATCATTTCCTGCTGCTGCTTGACGCGGTCATCGGGGTAACGCTCGCGCAGCGCCTGCATTTGCGGCTGCAGCGCCTTCATCTTCGCCATCGAGGCGTAGGATTTGTTCGCCAGCGGAAAGAACAGCAGCTTCACCAGAACGGTGACGATGAGGATCGCAACCCCGAAATTGCCGACCAGCAAGTAGAAAAAGTGGATCAGCTTGAACATCGGCTTGGTGATGAAATAGAACCAGCCCCAATCGATCAGCAGCTCGAAGCGATTGAGGTGCAGGGCCTTCTCGTAGCCGTCGATGACCGAGACTTCCTTGGCGCCCGCGAACAGCCGGGACTCGGCGCTGCCGGTCGCGCCGGGTGCGATCGTCTGCGGATCGAGCAGATAATCCGTCTGATAGGTGGTGACCGAGCCGATCGAGCCCGCGGCGAACTCGGCCTGAAGCTGGGCCGACACGTCTGGCAAAAGCGTCGCCGCCCAATATTTGTCGGTAATCCCCAGCCAGGCGTTGCTGACCCTGAAAGTCATCCGCTTCTTCTCTTCGATCGACTTGTAGGTAACCTCCTGAAGGCCCTGATCGCCGAGCACGCCGATCAGTCCCTCGTGCAGGATGTAATAGCCGAGCGTCGGAGGGGTGCCGTGGCGCGAGATCAGCGCGTAGGGCGACAGCGTCACCGGGGCGGCGGCTTTATTCTCGACCTCGTCGCGGATGCTGAACACATACCGCTCGTCGACCGCGATGGTGCGGCGGAACCGCAGGCCCTCGCTGTTGTCCCACACGAGCGTGACCGGCTGGCCGACGCCGAGGCTCCCGGTGCCTTGCTGCCGCCACACGGTTTCGGAGGTCGGCACCTTCACGGCGGTTCCGGCTCCGGCGAGCCAGCCGAACTCGGCATAGAACGGATGCGGGCTGCCCGACGGCGACAGCAACTCGATGTATGGGGAGGCCGGGTCGACGGTCTCGCGATAATGCTTGAGCGAGACGTCGTCGATGCGTCCGCCGGTCAGCGCGATCGAGCCGCGGATTTGCGGCGTGTCGAATTCGATGCGCGGCGATTTGCCGAGCGCTTCGGCGCGCGAGAGCGGCCGTTCCGGTTGTCCGGCCGCCGGCGCGGTGGGGATTTGCGCGGAGCTGCCCGGCTGCTGGGGGCGCTGCGGGGTGCCGGCGACCGGCTGCGACTGCTGCTGCGGCGGCGGTTGTTGGGCCTGCTTCTGTTTCTCGAGGTAGGGCAGCCCGAAATAGTACTGCCAGATCAGCAGCACGAGCCCGGAGAGCACGATGGCCAAGATGGTGTTCTTGCTCTCGTTCATCGGGGGCTCTCGTCCTCGGCGGCGGGCCGCCGGTTGGCCTCGGTCTCGGCACTCGGCGGCCGCCGCCCGGCGCCGGCTTGGTGCACGCGGCGCAGAGCGCGCTCGTACTCGGACAACAGCAGCGTGAACGGCAGGGCGAGGGCCGTCCTGCGGCCGATCACCACGTAATCATGACCTTGCCGCGCCGCCACTGCCGATGCTCGAACCACCGCGCGCAGCCGGCGACGGACCCGGTTGCGCTCGACCGCATTGCCCACCTTCCTGGCGACGGTGAAGCCGAACCGCGGCGGTCCGGAATCCGTGCGTTCCCGCGCCTGAAGCACGAAACCCTGCGCCGAGGCCCTGGTGCCGTGGGCCGCCGCGAGGAAGTCCGCCCTGCGCCTCAGCCGCTCGATCAAATCCGCGCCGAGAACGCGCGCTCAGGCGCTCAGCCGCTTACGGCCGCGTGCCCGCCGCGCCGCGATCACCCTGCGCCCGCCTTTGGTTGCCATGCGGGCGCGAAAGCCGTGCCGACGCTTGCGCACCAGTTTGCTCGGTTGATAGGTCCGCTTCACGAACGCGTCTCCGGAATGCGCGGCTTATACGGGACCCCGTTCCGGGAAGTCAATCTCGCGCGTGCAGTGCAGCAGAGAAGACACGCTCACCTCCGTTCCGGGAGCTCCGCCGGCTTCTCAAATGCCGGTGAAAGAGCATCGGCAGCAGGGCCGTTCAGGTATATGTCTGCCCTCGATGGATATTCTGCCCATTCGATTCCAGCCGTTCGCGCCTCGCCGCCGGCCATGACGCGGAAGGCGCGAGAGGTTGCGGTCCCGAGCCCGACGATCGTTGGGCCGGCACGGCTGCGCCGGTTCGTGCCTTTTGCGATCGTGCTGATCGTCCTGACCGTCATCTTGGCGACGGGCTGGCATCGGCAATTGTCGTTCGAGACGCTGGTCCGCCACCGCGTGGGCATCGATGCCTTCATGGCCCAGCATTATGCGGCGGCACTTGCCGGCTTCGTTGCCATCTATGTGACGGCCGCGGCGCTCTCGGTGCCGGGCGCAGCCGTGCTGACCATCTGCGGCGGTGTGCTGTTTGGCTGGCTTGCCGGCGGGCTTGCGGCGGTCGTCGGCGCCACCACGGGTGCGACCATCATCTTCTCGATCGCGCGCACCGCATGCGGCGAATCCCTCATCCGCTGCGCGGGATCGCGGGCAGAGAGCATCGCCGAGGGGCTGCGGTCGGATGCTTTCAGCTATCTGTTGTTTCTGCGGCTCGTGCCGATCTTCCCATTCTGGCTCGTCAATCTCGCGCCCGCGGTTGTCGGCGTGCGGCTTGCCACTTTCGTTGGGGCCACGGCGCTGGGCATCATTCCCGGAACTCTGGTCTACGCCCTCGTCGGCAGCAGCCTCGACAGCGTCATTCGCGCCGAAGGCGCGGCGTTTCGCGCCTGCCTGGCCGAAGGCCGCGCGGATTGCCACCTGGATTTCGACATGGCGGCCGCGCTCACGCCCCAGCTTCTGGCGGCGTTCGCGGGGCTCGGCGTGATCGCGCTGATCCCCATTCTCATTCGACGCTGGCGCGCGCGGCGGACGGTGAATTCCTGACGTGCCCGAGATCCTTACCCCCGATCTGTGCGTGATCGGCGCGGGCTCCGGCGGCTTGTCGGTTGCGGCGGCCGCGGCCGCGTTCGGCGTCCCGGTCGTGTTGATCGAGAAAGGCAGGATGGGCGGCGACTGCCTCAATTACGGCTGCGTGCCCTCGAAAGCGCTGCTCGCGGCCGCCAAGCGCGCCGATGCGGTGCGTCAGGGCGCGCCGCCCGGCATCGCTGCGGAACAACCGCAAATCGATTTCGCACAAGTCGTCGCAGACGTGCACCGCGTCATCGCGGCCATCGCGCCCAACGATTCGGTCGAGCGCTTCACCGGGCTCGGGGTGCGGGTGATCCAAGGGGCGGCGCGTTTTACGGATGCGCGCACCGTCGCGGTCGCCGATTTCGAGATCCGGGCCCGCCGCTTCGTGCTGGCGACCGGCTCCTCCCCGGCCGTACCGCCGATTCCCGGTCTCGACCGCGTGCGCTATTTCACCAATGAGACGATTTTCGACCTCGCCGAGCTGCCGCGCCGGTTGCTGGTGATCGGCGGCGGCCCGATCGGGCTCGAGCTCGCGCAAGCGTTCCGCCGGCTCGGCGCGCAAGTGATCGTGCTCGAAGCGGAGACGCCGCTCGCAAAGGACGATCCGGAATGCGCCGCGGTGCTGCTCGACGCGCTGCGCCAGGACGGCGTCGAGATCCGCTCGCAGACCAAAGTGGTGGAGGCGGCGTGCGGCTCGGACATCAAGCTCAGCGTCGAAGGCCCTGGCGGCGCCGAGACGATCGAGGGCAGCCATCTGCTGATCGCGGCAGGGCGGCAGCCCAATGTCAAAGGCCTCGGTCTCGAGCGTGCCCGCATCCGGCAGGGCCCGCATGGCATCAAGGTGCGCAGGGGCCTCAGGACCACGAACCGCAGGGTCTACGCGATCGGCGACGCGGTCGGCGGCCTGCAGTTCACGCACGTCTCGAATTATCACGCCGGCCTGGTCATCCGGAACGCGCTGTTCCGGCTGCCGATCCGTCCTAGACGCGAATCCATGCCGTGGGTCACCTATACGGATCCCGAGCTGGCCCAGGTCGGCCTGACGGAGGTGCAAGCCAAAGAACGCGGCGCTATCCGGGTGCTGCGCTGGCCGTATCATGAAAACGACCGCGCCCAGACCGAGCGCGAGACGCGCGGCCACATCAAGGTCATCGTCAGCCCGCGCGGCCGGATCTTGGGCGCGACGATCGTCGGCACCCAGGCGGGCGAGGTGATCGCGCCCTGGGCGCTTGCCATGCAGCGCGGGTTGAATATCCGGGCCTTTGCCGAGGTCGTGCTGCCTTACCCGACGCTTTCCGAAGTCGGCAAGCGTGCCGCCCTGACGTATTTCGCGCCCGCCGCGACGAACCGCTGGGTGCGGCGCCTCATCGCCCTGCTGCGCCGGTTGGGCTGATCGCCGCAAACCGTTTCGCCCAAATTCGGCTGGTACGCCGTGCTAGTACGGAATATTGAGCCGCTTGCGCGGTTGTGGGTTGAGCGATGACGCAAACGACGACGGCGGGCAGCGGCGATCCGCGCCCCCGCTCTACGTGGTTCGGGCTCTCGGGCAAGCTCCTCGTGCTCACGATCCTGTTCGTGATGATCGCGGAGGTGCTGATCTATGTGCCCTCGATGGCCAATTTCCGCCTGAACTGGCTCAAGGACCGACTCGCCTCGGCGCATACCGCGGCGCTCGTGCTCGATGCGGTGCCGCCGCGAGGCACGGTGCCCGAAGGCCTCACGCGCAGAATTCTCGAGGATGTCGGCGCCAAGGCCATCGCCATGAAGATCGGCAGCACGCGGCGCATGCTGGCGAGCTCGGAACCCCTGCCGCCGGTCGCGCACGATTACGATATGCGCGAGGTCTCGGCGTTCCGCGCCATCATGGACGCCGTGGGGACGCTGTTGTCGGGCCGTCACGACCTCATGCGCGTGGTCGGCCCCGCCCCGATGGGCGGCGATTTCATTGAGCTCGTCATGGAAGAGGCGCCGCTGCAGCTCGCGATGTGGCGTTTCTCGCGCAACATCCTGGTGCTCTCCCTGATCATCTCCGGGATCACGGCCTCGCTCGTATATTTCGCTCTGCATTATCTGCTCGTGCGGCCGATGCGGCGCATCACCGCCAATATGACGGCGTTCCGCGGCGATCCGGAAAATCCGGCGCGCGTCATCGTCGCCTCCGGCCGGCGCGACGAGATCGGTCTCGCCGAGCGCGAGCTCGCCGTCATGCAGGGCGATCTTGCCTCCATGCTGCAGCACAAGAGCCGGCTCGCGGCGCTCGGGCTCGCGGTCTCGAAGATCAATCACGATCTGCGCAACCTGCTCGCGTCCGCGCAACTCTTCTCCGATCGCCTCTCGAGCCTCAACGACGAGCGCGTGCAGCGCTTTGCCCCGAAGCTGATGCGGGCGCTCGAGCGTGCGATCGCGTTCTGCCAGTCGACGCTGTCTTACGGCCAGGCCCACGAGCCGCCGCCCGACCGCCGCATGGTGGCGCTCGAGCCGCTCGTCGAGGAGGTGCGCGAGACGCTCGCGCTCGGGCCGGACGCGAAGATGCGATGGGTAGCGGCAATCGAGCGCGGGCTCACGGTCGACGCCGATCCCGACCAGCTGTTCCGGGTTCTGCTCAATCTCGCGCGCAACGCCGTGCAGGCCCTCGAGACGCGGGCGCCCAACGAGCCCGGGCGCGACCAGATCCGCTTCACCGGCCGCCGCGAGGGCGCGGTGGTGGCGATCGAGGTTTCCGATACGGGTCCAGGCCTGAGCGAGAAGACGCGCGCGCATCTGTTCGAGGCGTTCCAGGGCTCGACCCGGCCCGGCGGCACCGGACTGGGGCTGGCGATCGCGGCCGAGCTCGTGCGCGCCCATGGCGGCGAGATCCGGCTGGTCGAGGGCACGATCGGGGCGACATTCCGGATCACCATTGCGGACCGTGCCGTCGAGTTTCGTGCGAAACGCGGCGAGCGCGCGCGCGCCTGATCCCTCGCTTTGCGGGGAGGGTGGCGAGGCGGCGTATCCCTCCCCGCGACGCGGGGAGGGTGGCGAGGCGCCCGCGCCGAGCCGGGTGGGGCGGGCGAATCGGGCCGATGCCGGCGAATTTTGGAGGTATTTTTGAAAAATAATTGGGCCAGTACATGGGCTTAGGTCGATTCAATTCTCCCAAAATGCATTTATCGGTTGAGGATATCAATAATACGACTGAAAAGGCCGCTTGGCCCAGCGGTACTGCGGTGCCCCCGCGCGCCAGCTCGCGATGCTCGCCGGACCCCTTCGCTCGCGGCCCGCAGCCTTGCCACCGCCGAACCGAGGCTTTAGCTATTTCCCGTCCGCCGCGGCCGCGTTGCCGGTCCGCTTCGGCTAAAAGCGCCCGTAGCTCAGCTGGATAGAGCACCAGACTACGAATCTGGGGGTCAGGAGTTCGAATCTCTTCGGGCGCGCCACGCTTCTGCCAAGCTCTCGGTATTCCTAAAAAATTAGCCTCAGCAATGGCTTGTGCCTGCCGCACTGGTATCAAGCGGTGGCATCAATGGCGCGGATCAGCATGTCAATCATCAGAAACCAGCATGGCGTTTTTCATGTCCGTAAGAAGGTCCCCAAGAAGCTGGAAGAGGCAGCGGCGACTGTCATGGGACGGTCCAAAAACCGCGTGGCTTCTCTTCAGCGCTCGCTCAAGACGAAAGATGTGCGGGATGCGAAGCGTCTGGCTCCGCCGATCCTCATGGAGTTCGACCGCATCCTCGCTGAAGCGGAAGCCCTAACCGCTGAGCGACCGTTGCGGACGAGCCTCGATCGTCGCGAGATCGAGCGCATCGCCGAGTTCTTCTATGCACACGAATTGGCTGCCGATGAAGAGAGGCGCCGCAATGGCGACTCCGAAGCTCTATTTCAGGACGTCGTGAGACAGCTTGAAGAGGCGGGTATCAATCACAACAGCCCCTACGCCATAGGCCCTGTCCCAGAGTTCGGCCTTTCCGCTCGGGAGATGGACAAAATCAATCAGGAGATCGACATCTGCCTAGGAGGAGCTCAGCACGCCCTCGCAACAGGCAACATCTCTAGCTTCACATGGGAGATCGACGAGCTCCTAAAGCTGTTCCGGATCAACCTAGACCGAAATTCAGCGTCGTATCGTGAACTCGCGGCCGAGGTGCTTAAAGCATTCATCAGGGCGCTTGAGGCCATCCAGCGCCGCCATAAGGGTGAGATAGTCGAAACACCGGTCGTGCCTGAGGTCAATGGCGAGCAGCTATCAAATGGTGAAACGCTGCGAGCTGCATTGGAGGGCTGGAAGAAGAGCAGGAGGCGGCCGGAGAACACGCTCCGTGAGTTCCAATACGCAGTGGACCGCTTCACCGAGCTTCACGGCGACATGCCGGTTGCGAAGATCACACGCGGGCACGTCCGAGAATTTCGAGAGGCGCTACAGGCCATGCCGGTCCGCCGATCTGGCCGACTGCGCGATGCTACGCTTCCGATGCTGCGGGACTGGTCAAAAGAGCATCCCGAGACGAAGAGGGTCTCTGCCGCGACGGTAAACAAGGTGCTCGGTGGCGTTCAGGCTGTAGTGAAATGGGCTCGCGACAACGGTGTCATACCTGATGATCTCCCCTGGGCCGATCCGTTCTCCAACATGCGGCTCAAGGAAGATGCTCCTAACCGGGAGCCCTGGCAGCTTGAGGAGCTTAAGGTTCTCTTCAGCTCACCCGTGTTCACGCAAGCCGACCGGCCTTCAGCAGGTCGTGGCGAGGCCGCATATTGGTTACCGCTGCTCGCCCTCTTCACGGGCGCACGATTGGGCGAACTCGCGCCTCTTACGGAGGCTGACATTACGACGGACGAGCTCACGGGGATCGCAACCATCAAGGTCACTGAGGACCTGGAGCAGGGACGGCGCTTGAAGAACGTGGGTTCACGTCGGGTCATACCCCTTCACCCCGAGTTGGTGCGGCTCGGGTTCATGCAGTTCGTGGAGCAGGTTCGAGACGGCAGTGGAAGCGAAGCGCGCCTATTCCCGCTCCTGAAACCGGGCCCTAAAGGCGGCCTTGGCGAGGCGTGGTCAAAATGGTTCGGGCGGTACATTCGCAGTCTCGGTATCACGAACCCAGCCAGCGTGTTCCACTCGTTCCGCCACAGCTTCAAGGACGCGCTGCGGGCGGCGGGCGTGAGCGAGGACCTGAACGATGCTCTCACGGGCCACTCAGGGGGCGGTGTTGGCCGAGCCTATGGCGCCAAGGACATGGTGAGACGCTTTGGTTTGGCCACTCTCGCCGAGGCGGTAGCGAAGGCGTCTTACCCAGGCTTGGACCTATCGCACTTGCACCGACCCAGCTCGTAAGAGCCGGTGCCCATGTGCTAAGCCTGTGCGCCTCGCGGCTGGTGTCCCCTGCGCCGAAACTTGCAACGGGTCCCGTTTGGGCGCTGGCGACCGCCCCATCGATTTCTGAGGCAATTTAAAAACGAACCGGGCCTTTACCGGCGGCGGCTCGGCTCACGGCAGCAGTATCTTTTGCCGGGTAAGCATGAGCCTCTCTCGCGCGGTGCTAGGGCCGTGCATGAGCCTATCCGCGTGCTCCTTGAGCCGTGAATGACCCTCTGCCGCGCGCAACGTCCTGCCGGTTCCATTGCGGGTCGCGTCCGGTGGATCAGTCGTCTGCTCAGCAGCGGTACGCGCGGGGGGCTAAAGCTTACCGGCTCGCCTGAGCCTCTTGCGACTGGCACGAATTGCGGACGCGCTCTGGGTTTGCCTTGCCCAAGCTGCTGAGTGAGGGATCGGACCCACGCGCATTTCCAAACGACCGCTCTTGAAGTAGACTGAGCCTATTCACCAGTCATACTGGGCCGAAATTCGGGCAAGCCATGCGACTGGGAATTATCAGGACAGCCGCGCTGCTCGCTCTCGGCTTTATTGCCGGGTCAGGGGTAGTTGATGCGCAACAGGGCGGGAAGATTAAGCGCGTCGGATTTATCGCGGCGACGCCCCCTCTCTCGACGTTGCGGCAATTCCCCTTTATCGGGGCGTTCCTGGCGGGGCTGCACGACCTGGGCTACGAGGATGGTCGCAACATTGCAATCGAGTTCCGGTCTGCGGAGGGGCACTGGGGGCGCCTGCCCGACATCGCCGCCGAGCTGGTCGGTCTGAAGGTTGATGTCCTTGTGAGCGCCGTTTGTGGGGCACCGCTCGACGCGGCAAGACAGGCGACAAGCACAATACCGATTGTTGTGGCAGCGTGTAACGATGACATGGTGGAGACCGGGGTCGTTGCGAGCCTTGCGCATCCTGGCGGCAATGTCACGGGACTAACCAAGCTGACACCGGAACTGTCAGCCAAGCGGCTGGAGTTGCTCAAGGAGATGGTTCCCGAGGCATCCCGTGTGGCGGTCCTCTGGGACCCAAACTACTCAGCCTTTTCAGCCGACTGGCGAGAACTACGGGCGCGGGCAGTAGCTGAGGGCGTGACGCTTCAGCCCGTGGAAGCGCACCAGCCGACCGATCTGGATCGGGCATTTGCGACGATGGTCCGAGAGCGGGCCGACGGCCTCATCACCTTTTCCGATACCATGACTTACAATTTTCCAGACCGGGTCGCGAAACTTGCTGTCGTGAGCAGGCTCCCACTGATGTCGCCGTACCGGGAGACAACGGAGGCCGGAGGTTTGACGTCCTACGGGCCGAGCATCCCCGACCTGTTCCGGCGGGCGGCAGGCTACGTGGACAAAATTCTGAAAGGAGCCAAGCCTGCCGACTTGCCCGTCGAACAGCCAACGAAGTTCGAGATGTTGATCAACCTGAAAACGGCTAAGGCGGTTGGTTTGTCCATTCCGCCCGCGCTCCTCTTGCGCGCCGATAAGGTGATCGAATAGCGAGCACTCATAGCCGCAAGCTCAGGCAAACACAGCTCTGTTAGCGAGCGGTGAGCCGCTTCCGTTCACTCGGGCAAGCTGATGCTCCGCACGCGCCTGCGGCGGTGATCACTCCGGTAGACCGGCCTTGCGCAAACCTTCGGCGATACGCTGAAACTCGGTAAGGAAGACTGCATTGTCTGACCACTCACTCCCATCCTGCAACCAAAGGGCGACGGTGTAATTCGGCCTGAGCCGGCGGAGCTCGGCGACGGCGACGTGAGCTTCGGTCTCATGTCCCGTTAGTGCGTTGGCGGCGGCAAGATCTGCGTAGGCAATCCAGAAGGGCTGCACCGCGATGGATCGGCGGGACCAATCAATCGCCTCCTGGTATTGACCTAAGTGGACGTGCGCGTGCGCGATGTAGAAGTACCAAGTGTTGAGGAGTGGATCACGGGGGCTGAGTTTGATTGCCATATGCAGCGGCTCGAACGCCTCTGTGGAGCGGCCCACGCGGATCTTGGCGGCTCCGAGCGCGCCATGAGCTGGGGCAAGGCTGGGGTTAAGTGCGATTGCAGCCTCGTAGTCACCGACTGCAATCTCAACATTTCTGCCTTTGGCTCGCTGGATGTCTCCCTTGACGAAGTGCGCCATTGCATCATTTGGAAACGCCGAGATGACACGCGCAATGGCTTCTTCAGCGCGTCTTATCTGATCCGCAGGCGCGTTGGCCCAACGATAGTTGACCTCCAGCGCGAGCACGTCTGCTAGGCCAATTAATGCTTTCGGGAGCCCGGGGTCGATCTGCAGCGCCTGTTCAAAAAGGCGCCGCGATTGCGCCAACTGCTCGCGCGAATAGGGCTGGTTAAGAACCGCCCACCCGCGCATAGCAAGATCGACGGCGTCCGGGGTATTGGGCCGCGCTATCTCAGCACGACGACTTTCCTGATCCGTTAGTTCAAGATCGAGCCGTCGCGCCAATCGACCGGTGATGATGTCTTGGAGCTGCATCGAGTTCGCCCATTCCCCATCGAAGCGATCCGACCAAATCTCCGCGCCTGTTTGGGTGTCGATCAGTCGCGCGTTGATGCGGACCGTTTGTCCGTTTCGCCGCACGCTGCCGTCGAGGAGGTAGCGAACCCCGAGTTCCTGGCCAACCCGTTTGGGGTCGGTCTGCTTGTAGGCACGGGCGGTGCTAGGCGCGATGACAAAGCTGTCTCCGATCCGGGAGAGATCGGCAGTCAAATCATCGGTAATGCCTTCCGCGAAGTATTCCTGTTCAGGTTCGTTGCTCAAGTTCTTGAACGGTAGCACCACCAGGGAGAGGCGGTGAGCTGATGAGGATTGTGGTTCTGTCCGCTGGAAGCGCCAGTACGCTGCTGCGAGCACCGTGACGAGCGATACTGTGGCGAGAGCGATCCCGGCACGCCGCAGCCACGTCACCGCGCCCAGCCGAGAGAAGATGCCAGCGTTCAGCCCAACCGGCGCGCCTGGACAGCTCGGCGCAACGCGATAGACACGCACGGGTCTGCTGATGTTCTTAAGCTGATGCTCGCCAGCATCCTCAAACGCGAGTTCAAGCTTACCCTCGGCGTCCTCCTGGACGCGGCTGGACACACAGATGCCCCCGGGCTCTGCAATGCCCTCCAGACGCGCAGCAACGTTGACCCCATCGCCAAAGATGTCGCCGCCCTCGATGATCACGTCGCCCTGGTGAATACCAACCCGGAACTCGATGCGCTTGTCCTGCGGCACCTCGGCATTCCGCTCGACCATCCCGCGCTGAACCTCTAGGGCACAGCGGAGAGCGTCTACCACGCTCACGAACTCCACGAGCATGCCGTCGCCGGTCGTCTTGACGATCCGGCCGCGGTGCTCGGCGATCTTGGGGTCTACGAGAGCTTTGCGGTGTGCCTTGAGCTGCGCGAGGGTGCCCTCCTCGTCAGCTCCCATAAGCCGCGAGTATCCGGCCACATCGGCGGCCAGGATGGCTGTAAGCCTTCGCTCTGCGCGCTCGTGGGACAACGCCAGCGCCCGCTAATCTGTCGGGAGCATATCACCGATCGGCGGTTGCGACTCGCAGCCTGACCGACGAGACGCATCAGGCAGCGCTCGGCAGCCCTGCTAGCGCGTAGGCGGGTAGACGCCGGGCCGCTTCTCGAGAAAGGCGCGGAAGGATTCGCGCCCATCGGGCGTGAGCGCGCTCTCGGCCATCACCTCCATCGCGCGCGCGTAGGCGGCTTCGAGGTTCAGGTCGATCGCCTCGTAGAACGTTCGTTTGCCGAGCGCCTTCGAGGCCAGGCTGCCCCGGCTCGCGGCGCGCGCCAGCGCCTCGGCCGCCTTGTCAAGCTCTGCGCTCGGTACAACGCGGTTCACGAGTCCCCAGGCGAGCGCGGTGCGGGC
>JBKPDF010000047.1:0-25652 GCA_046727735.1 Pseudomonadota bacterium
CCGGCCTCTGCAGCGGCTTGCCGTAGCGATAGTGCGTTCATTGCGCGCTGTTCCTCTGAAATGGTGCGGACAATGAAATCGCAACGGCGTAAACGATTCGTTAACGGGGGACTGGTTTGGGACCAGTGGACCCTTGCCCACCGGGAAAGGCCGATAGGCCCGGCGCCGCGCCGCCGATGCGTTTCAGGTCGTCGAGAAATTCCGGAGTGATCGGCGCTGCCACGCCCTGGCGGCCGAAGCCCATAGTGGAGCGCATCGACTCGGCGGACTCGCCGCCGCGCTCGATGGCGGCCAGAATTTCCGCCTGGAAGGCTAGATCGCGCGCAATGAGAGTACGGCGATAGGCCAGGGTTTCAGCCGCTATGGCCTCGTCGTCGTAAACGAGGCGCCTGCCCTTGTTGCCCACGGCCCTGCCCTCCACACGCTCGCCAACGCTTGCATAGTGCAATACCAATTGCAATAGTGCCATTCGGCATCGTGCCACAGTCACGCCGCATGGTATAGCTGTATGGCACCAAAGAGGAATGCGAACCTTGCCCACAGGTTACGAGCTTCGAGCGGCACGGACGCTTATCGGATGGCAGGCCAGAGAGCTTGCGAAGGCCGCTGACGTCGATGCTGCGACGATCAGTAGATTGGAGGGGGCGGGAAAAAAGCCCGTCCACGGGCTCGCCACGACCGTGGATAAGGTGGTGCGGGCGCTGCAGAAGGCCGGCGTTACCATCGAGCCCGGGGTGGTCCGGCTGACGAAGGCGCCGCGATGACCCGCTGGGGGTCAACACTGTCACTAGTGACCGAGTGATTTCACCGCCCTCTGCCGGGGGCACAATGCGGCTAATCCCATTTATCGACTCATGGTCGCCGGGGTTGGTCGTAAGACCACTCGAACCGCATCGGGGCCGGCAGCGCCCCGGCGGCCATGGGGACAGCATTGAAAGCAACATCGAGACGCACCGTCGCAGATCGTCCGCTCAAGCGCGCCATTGAGGCGGCAAAACCGCCCCGGACTCCGCGCCCCAAGACCCTTTGGGGCGGAATGTTCACGGTGTCCAAAGATCAGCGCCCAGTTCGCCGGTTTGTTTGTATCCCGCCTCTGACTATCGATTGGACGATACCTCGCACCCATGATGAATGGCTCGACTGCCCCAATGATCGGCGCCCAGTCCGATCAAACCTCAAGGATAAGGTCCGGAAGAAGGAGCCATATGACCTGGCGCTAATCCGCCCGATCATTCGCGGTTTTGAACTAGCCATGCCGCACAACGATGTGCTGCTCAGAATTTTCTCGGAGCGCGTTGTGGCGGGGCATTTGGGGGCGATTGTTACCGCCGCTCCAGACCTTCGCGAGCGGTTGCTGGCGTCAGATATACATCGCGGGCGCCCGTTCATCTTGGACCCGAACTGGTCGTTGTCTTGCGGCCTCTGGGATATTGCGCATTTCCCTGTCGAGGGCGCGGGGCTGACCACACAACAGCGCCAGTTGGTGCATGATTATCGGCAGTACGCGCTCAAGCGGGCCTATAGGTTCTGGTGGAAGCGGACGCATTTTCTCAACAAGGACGACCGCTCTGACCTTTTCCAGGTGGCCTATCTGGAACTGTGTTTGACGGCCAAGACCTTCAACCCCGAACTGGGGTTCAGCTTCGGGACGCTGATTCAGAAGGCCCTCAGCGGCGCGTTTCATGACTGGATACGGGAGCGTTGGTCGGTCGTGCATCGCTCGCCGGAAGCGTGGAAGAGGTGGCGGGCGAGGTACAAGGGTATCTCCTGGTCCTGGATGGACGATCCCCTTCTGGCTAGCATCGAGCCAAAGCAGGATAATCTGGCCGACGACGGCATCGTCGGGGCCGCTCGCAAGTGGCACTCCCACGAAAATCTGCAAGCCCTGACCACGACCGGATGGCAGGCTGCCGAAAGCTGCCTGACCCCGCGAGAGTTGGAGGTCTTCCGGGCTCGCTGCTGCGCCGATCAACCGGCATCCCAGAACGAGCTTGCGACCCAAATGGGGATACGCCCCGACTCTGTTTCCGCGTTGGAGGTCCAGGCCCGCAAGAAGTTCGCAGAGGCTGCCCGGTTGATGCTTGCCGACAAGTGGCAAAAATAATTTTTCGGCATACCCCGAATCCGGTCCCCGACCAGCGGATATCTAGAATAGGAGGTTTTGAGAAATGAAGGCCGATGCCCTCACACAATGCATGGCGACCCTATACCTGTCGCTGGCCGATGCCTGTGGCGGGGACGCGGTATTGCGTCGAGCCAATGCTGCGATCCGCGAGGCCATTGAGGATAGAGCATTCCGGGAGCCTAGCGCGGTGGCGGTGATGCAGGGGGTGCTGCGTGGCGCTGAAGTGCATCTTAACCGCTCCGAGCGGCGCAAGGGCAACGTTATCCCGTTCCGCCTCGCGGGGAACCCGCGCCGATGAATGCTTCACGCTCGCGTTACCCAGTTAAAGGGGGAAATCGGCGCAATAGGACTTGTCGAACCGCTTTCGGAGTGGCTATACGGCAATTGCGTGATGGATCAGGACGCCATGCAGTCAGGGCAAGCACAGATGCGCCCCGGAGAACTCTGCACATGGGTAGCGGACCATCACGATTCCGCAAGACTGATGTTACGCGCGCCGTCCAAGCCGTAGCCAAGACCGGCGTATCGATTGCGCGTGTCGAGATTGCCAAGGACGGCGCAATAGCCGTCATCCCCGGAGAACCGGCCGACGCTCCCACACTTAGCCCAGAGGGGAGGGCTAACGAGTGGGACAACGTTTGATGCGCCGGCTGCCCAAGTGGGGCCACGGATTTACGGACATTCGCGGAAAGCCGCGCTTTTATCTTCGGCGCCGGGGCTTCAAGAAAATCCCGCTACCAGGATTGCCGTGGTCACCGGAGTTCATGGCGGCATATGAGGCCGCACTTGCCGGGCAGCCCAGCATCCAGATCGGAGCCGCGCGCACCAAGCCGGGCACAATTGCCGACCTAGTTGCGCGCTATCTAGCCTGCCCCCGCTTTCTGTCTTTGGAACCGCTGACCCAAAAATCCTATCGCGGTGTTCTGGAACGGTTTCGCTCGGAGCACGGCGAAAAGCGTGTCGCAATGCTCCAGCGGGAGCATATCCATCGGCTGCTGGCCAGAAAGATTGCCCAGCCCACGGCGGCAAACCATTGGCTGCGCATCGTCCGCGCCCTGATGAAATTCGCCGTTCTAGAGAGTATGCGGGCGGATGACCCCACGGCGGGCGTCAATTACATCAAGTATGCCTCCGAGGGCTTCCACACGTGGACGGAGGAGGACATTGCTGCATTCGGGGCGAGGCATCCGATAGGGACCAAGGCACATCTAGCCATGACCCTAATGCTCTTTACGGGGTGCCGCGTTGGCGATGCTGCGGCTCTAGGGCGCCAGCACATCAAGCGCGGGGTTCTCACCTATACCCAGCAGAAGAACCGGAACCGCAAGCCGGTCACACTCACAATCCCCGTACATCCCGAGTTGCAGCGGGCGATAGACGCCACGCCGGCTAACCACCTCACCTTCTTGGTCAACAGCTACGGCAAGCCGTTCACAGCGAAGGGCCTGAGCGACTGGATGCGGGACCGCTGCAACGAGGCAGGATTGCCCCATTGCTCGGCCCACGGCCTCCGCAAGGCGATCTCGAGGCGACTGGTAGAGGCTGGCATGAGCCCCCACGAGGTAATGGCAATAACCGGCCACACCACCCTGAAAGAGGTAGAGCGATATACCGCGCTGCGCGGCAAAAAATTCTCGCCTCGGCGGCCATCGCTGGACTGGAAGGGGAACGCCGGAGTGGCTAACATCGCAACAAGGTTAGCCAATTTAGCCCCTAATGCTTTGATTTCATTGGGGCTCGGGGCCGTGCCTCGATTTGGGTACGAACTTCCCGGGCCCGGGAGCGCGCCATGATCTTTCGTCAGCTGTTCGACCACGTATCCTCGACCTACAGCTATCTCATCGCCAGCCGGCGCGGCGGCGAGGCGCTGATCATTGATCCCGTCCTCGAGAAGGTCGAGCGCTACATCCAACTCGTCAACGAGCTCGACCTGAAACTCGTCAAGGCCGTCGACACCCACGTTCACGCCGATCACATCACCGGGCTCGGCGCTCTGCGCGACCGCACCCATTGCATTACCGTCATGGGCGAGCAGAGCAAGGTGGACGTGGTCTCGATGCGGGTGGCCGACGGCGATCAGATCCAGATCGAAGGCGTCAATCTCGACGCGCTTTACACCCCCGGCCATACCGACGATTCCTACAGCTTCCTGATGGGCGACCGGGTGTTCACCGGCGACACGCTGCTGATCCGCGGGACCGGGCGCACCGATTTCCAGAACGGCGATCCGCGCGCGCAGTATGAATCGATCTTCGGCCGCCTGCTCCGTCTGCCCGATGAGACGCTGGTGTTTCCCGCCCACGATTACAAGGGTGACACGGTGAGCACCATCGCCGAGGAAAAGGCGTTCAACCCCCGCCTCCAGGTGAAATCCATCGACGAGTACGTCGACCTGATGAATAACCTGCATCTGCCGAATCCCAAGATGATGGACGTCGCCGTTCCGGCCAACCTGCGCGTCGGCCTCGCCCAGGAAGAGATCGCCAAGCGCGGCTGGGCGCTCAGCGCCGAGCAGGCGCTGGCGCTGCTCGGCCGCGCCGACGTGGCCTTGATCGATTTGCGCGAGCGGCGCGAGCGCGAGAAGCACGGCTCGATCCCGGGCTCCCTGCATGCCCCCTACCCCGATCTCGCGGACAACATCCGGCCCGGCGGCATGCTCCACGAGCTCGCGGCCGCGACCGGCAAACGCATCGTGTTCTATTGCGCGTTCGGCGAACGCTCGGCCATGGCGGTCGAGGCCGCACGCCAGGCGGGGCTTGCCGCCACGGTTCACATCCAGGGCGGGCTCGACGCCTGGAAGAAAGCGAGCGGGCCGATCGCCCGCTAGGACCAATTCATGCCTCGTTTGTTCTTCCCGACCGCGCGGCAATGGAACGTGCTGATCGCGCTCGGCCTCGTGTCGCTCGGCTATGCGCTCTACCTGCGCTACATCGTGATCGAGCAGGCCTGGGTCGCGCTCTCATGCCAGGACGGCGCGACCACCTGGATCTGCATCACGCGCAACGCGACGATCGCCCTGTTCAAAAATTGGGTGTTCGGCACCGCCGCCCTCGGCGTGGCGGTGCTCAACTTGATCCGGCCATCGCTCCTGCTCTTCGCCGTCGCGATGGTCGCGGCCGCGTTTGGGATCGTGCTCTACAATATCGGCGCGTCGGGATTGGCGGCCGCCCTGCTCATTCTGAGCTTTGCGCGTCCCGCAAGCGCCACAAAGTGAGCGCGAAGCCGAGAAGCACGGCGCAAAGCCAAAGCGCTTGCCAATTCGCGAAGCTCTCGTCAGGGACGATATAGAGCACGCATCCAGCCAGCAGCGCCGCGACGGTGGTTTCCGCAGGGCCGCGGCGGCCGGCACGCCGGGGGCTTGCGAACGACAGCGCAAGCAACGGCACCAGCGTCGCCG
This sequence comes from Pseudomonadota bacterium, assembly GCA_046727735.1. GTDB lineage: Bacteria > Pseudomonadota > Alphaproteobacteria > Rhizobiales > Xanthobacteraceae > AP-16. Next base: position 5,523 of record JBKPDF010000047.1, read on the forward strand.
TCATCGGAGCGAAGGGGAAATCGCGGTAGCGGGGATCGAACACGAGCCCTAGCGCAGATTGGATCGCGAACACGCACAACAGGATCATTACGGCCCCGAGCAGCACCTTGAGCGGATCGGGGACGCGCACGGCAGCCGGTCCGATCGCCTGGGCAAAGCTCGGAAGCGCCGTCCCGCTCATCAGCGCGGCAGCTCCCGCGATCGGGCTTGCAACCGCGAGCCCGGCTAGGACCAGGGAACGCGCCCAGCCGTCGATGCCGAGACTCTCGATCGGCACATTGGCTACGACCCAGCCGATCAGGGCGCCGCCCGCAAGGCCGGTGGCGGCGACCCCTACCCACCGGCCGAGCATCGGTTCAAGCATCTGGCGCTTGCGCCGGCAGACAGCGAATGCCGTTCCGAACACGAAGGCCGCGAAGGCGATTCCCGCCGCCGCTTGCCAGCGCCAGTAGGGGTGATTGGAAACCGACGCTCCCCAGGCGAACTTGAACTCCCGCGTCTTGCCGTCGAGCAGACCCCAGTGGCCGCCGACCGTGCCTTCCAGGCGTTCCTTCCAGGGCTGGTCGAATGCTTCGATGACGCTGACGCGGTAGTTCTCTCGCTTGGCCGCCGTCAGCACTTCCTGGATCACCCGCGCCTGGTTGGCCGGGGACGGGAGGGCGCCGTCCCGCATTCGCCCCGCGCTCGGCCACCCAACTTCACCGATGAGAATTTCTCTTTCGGGAAACCCCGCCTTGAGCTTTTGGCGGATGCTTTCGACGTGCGCTGCCGCCTCGCTGGCCGGCACCGGGAAATCCTCCCAGTACGGAAGGATATGAATGGTGACGAAATCGACGGCAGCGCCCACTTCCGGGTAGCGCAGCCAGAACTCCCAGACATCCGCGTAGGTGACGGGCATGGAGATCCGAGCCTTGACGCTGCGGATGAGGTTCGCGAGATCGCCCGGCGCGATCTCGCCTCGCAGCAAGGACTCGTTGCCGATCACGACAGCACGTATCGTCTGCGGGAAACGTTGAGCGAGGGCGACAGCCGTTTCGACCTCGCGACGGTTGCGGTCGGGGTCCCAGCCGATCCACGCTCCCTGGATGACCTGCATTCCGTGGCGCTGAGCGATCTCTGCCACGCGATCCAGGCCGAAATCCGTGGAGTAGGTCCTCACACAGCCCGAAATTCGCGCGAGCCGAGCGAGGTCGTCTTCGATTTCGACGGGGTCGATCCGGGTCGCCAGATCGAGCGGAGTTTCGTTGCCACGAAACGGAGTGTAGGAAACGCAAAAGAGCTTTTCGCCGGTCTCGAGCGGCGAGGCCGGCATTGCGACCGGTCGCCCCAACCACCACCAGCAGCCGAGGATTGCCGCGGCAACCGGCAGGAATAGACTCAGGGCAACACGCATTTTGCGGAAGAATCGCTGTTCGTCACTGGGCCAGCATGACTTAGCGTGCGGCGGGTAAGGTGCCAAGGCACCCGGCCGACGCTAACGATGCGCATGAACGCCGCTGGACAAACCCGTGCGGTTCAGCCATGCCAGGGCATCCGACGCCGCCGAATACGCCCCAATGCTGACCTATTCGGGTGTTGGAGTTTGCTCAATCTTCATTCGGTCCTCGCGACCGCCATCCGGCCCGCCATGCCCGCCTTGCTCGTGCGTATCGTCACCGCGGCTCTCGCAGCCGCGGCCATCGGTTCTGCGGTGTCGCTCGCGGCTGCGCAGCCGGCCGGCGAACAGAAGCCGCAGGAAGGTCAGAAGCCGCCGGCTCAGCAAAACGACGCCGCCAAGGAGGAAAAGAAGAAAATCGACGAATTTGCCGAAGCCGCGCGCGTCCTGTCCGGCCCGGCGGGCAATCCGGAATGCGTCTGGCTCGGCCGAAGGGTGGTCAACCTGTTGTGGCGCGACGATCTCGACACGGCGTTCCGCCACCTCGACCTCTACGACCGGTTCGGCTGTCCGGCCGGCCACATCCAGGCGACGTTCCGCTGCGTGGTGCGGCAAGGCAATATCGATCCCAAGGCACCGGAGAGCCTCAGCTCCCGCGTCCACGCCTGCTGGATCAACCCCAACATTCCCCCCACGACCGCTGCGGCGGCCCCGCCCGCAGGCCCTTCGGGAACTTCCAATCAGTAGCGACGTTTTTTGCACGGCGGCGTCGCTGCGTCTTGAAATGGTCACCGCCGTTCGTTAGTTGAAGACCGCCAACCCGAGGCCCGCTGTTATCCAGCATGGCCGCGGTCGAGCCCAGGGGACGGGTTCGGGTCTCGGCATTCAGCCCCAAACCGGTCGCGTCCATGCGCTTCGTCGTCGCCGTCGTCGCGCTCGTCTCGTGCGTGCATGCTGCCATCTGGGCTTTGTCCAGAGACCACATGGCAGCGCCCGATGTCGGCGGTCCGCTTGCGAGCGTTTCCTACGCTCCCTTTGCGGATTCCGAGCACCCGGATCGGGGCCATCGCGCGACCGCCGAGCAGATTCGCGCCGACCTGAGGACCGTCGCGCCCTATACCAGGGCGATCCGCACCTATTCCTCGACCGGCGGCGTCGAGCTCGTTGCGCCGATCGCCGACGAATTCGACCTGAAGGTCACGGTCGGAGCCTGGATCGACAGGGACGAGAACCGCAACGCGCGGGAAATGCGTTCGGCCATCGATCTTGCCCGCAAGAACCGCAACGTGAACGGGCTCGTCGTCGGCAACGAGACGATCTACCGCGGCGAGCGCACGATCGACCAGCTCATCAAGCTGATCCAGCACGCGAAGCGAGAGGTCCAAGTACCGGTTACAACAGGTGAAATCTGGCACGTGTGGATCGAGCATCCCGAGCTCGCCTCCGCCGTGGATTTCATCGCCGCGCATATCCTGCCGTACTGGGAAGGCTTCTCCGAGGAGCAGACAGTCGATCAGGCCATCCTGATCTATTACAAGCTGCGCTCAGCATTTCCGGGCAAGCGCATCGTCATCGCCGAGTTCGGCTGGCCGAGCGCCGGCTATAACTTGAAAAAAGGCAATCCGGGCCGGATGCAGCAGGCGATCGTCGTGCGGGACTTCGTCTCCCACGCCGAGGCGCTCGGCATCGACTACAATATCGTCGAGGCGGTCGATCAGCCCTGGAAAGTCTTCGAAGGCAGCGTCGGCCCCTATTGGGGTCTGCTCGACGCCGCGCGGCAGCCGAAATTTGCCTGGACTGGACCGATCACCGACCCCGACCACTGGAAAATCGCGGGAATTGCGGTCCTTATCGGGTTCCTGCTGTCGCTCCCGATCGTGACCCTGGTGGGCGCGACCATTCCGCAGGCGCTGCTGCTTGCCGGCGCCGTCCATGCCGCGGGCGCCTGGCTGGCCACGATCTTCGCCTATTGGAACGGCCATTATTTCGTTCCGGGTGCCGCCTTCGCGCTGGGCTTTGGACTGCTTCTGCTCGGACCACTGGTGGTGATCGCGCTTGCCCGGGTCGAAGAGGTTGCGGCAATCGCCTTCGGCCGCAAACCCCGGCAGTTGATTACGGCGGCTTCGCTTGCGCCTGACGATTTCGTCCCGAAAGTGTCGATCCACATTCCGGCCTGCAATGAACCGCCGGAAATGCTCAAGCTGACGCTCGATGCCGTTGCACGCCTCAATTATGCGAACTTCGAATGCGTTCTCGTGGTGAACAACACGCCCGACCCGGCTCTGTGGCGGCCGGTCGAGGACCACTGCCTTGCGCTCGGCGAACGTTTCAAGTTCGTCTATGCCGAGACCCTGCCCGGCTTCAAGGCCGGTGCGCTGCGGCTCGCCGCCATCCACACCGCGGCCGATGCGGAGCTAATCGGCGTCCTCGACGCCGATTACGTCGTGCATCCGGATTGGCTCAAGGATCTCGTGCCGGTGTTCGTCGAGCCGACGGTCGGGCTCATCCAAGCGCCGCAGGACCACCGCGACGGCGACCGTAGCATCATGCATCACGTCATGAACGGCGAATATGCCGGGTTTTTCGATGTCGGCATGGTACAGCGCAACGAGAACAACGCCATCATCGTGCACGGCACGATGTGCCTGATCCGGCGCTCGGCGCTGGAGGCAGCGGGCGGCTGGTCGAGCGACACCATCGTCGAGGACACCGATCTCGGCCTCTCGATCCTCGAGCACGGCTGGCGCGCGCTCTACACCAATCGCCGTTACGGCTGGGGCTTGCTGCCCAACACCTTCGAGGCTTTCAAGAAACAACGCTACCGTTGGGCTTCCGGCGGCGCCCAGATCATCAAGAAGCATTGGCGGCGCTTTCTGCCGAGCGCGAGCCTGTTGTCCAGAGATCAGAAGCGCGAGTTCGCGGTCGGTTGGCTCAACTGGCTCGGCGCGGAAACGGTCGGGGTCGCCGTCGCGTTGCTCAATCTCTTATGGGTGCCGGTCGTCGCGTTCGCAGGCATCGCCATCCCGGACAAGATTTTGACGGTGCCGATCATCGCTGCGTTCGTCGTGTCGGTGGTGCATTTCATCGCGGTCTATCGCCTCCGGGTCGCGGTCTCCTTGAGCCAAGCGATCGGTGCGATGTTCGCCGCAATGTCGGTGCAGTGGACGGTTGCGCGCGCGGTCGGCGATGGACTGATCAAGCGGAGTCTGCCGTTCGTGCGTACCGCCAAGGGCGCCGGCAAGGTGCGAGCGCGGGCGCGGGAGTTCCAGGCGTTCTGGGAGACGATCATCGGCGTCGCACTGCTGATCGGGGCGGCGATCCTGCTCGCCACCAATCGCCAGCAGATCCGCGAAATCTACATATTTGCCGTGGTGCTGGTGCTGCAGAGCCTCCCGTTCCTTTCCGCGCTCACCATCGCGGCGCTCGAGAGCTCCCGGATCAACGATTTCGCCTATTGGCGGCGGATCGAAGCGCGGCTGGCCGAATTCCTGCCGCGGCGCGCATTCCTGCCCAAGGCGCCCGCAGCTGCCGACAAGCGCATCGAACCGTTGCCCTAGCCAAACATGGGGCTTGGCGGCGCGACCGTTGCCGGACTCCTTGCCGCGTGCGGTAACACGGCACCCGGCATCCGAAATCATGGCAAAAGATTAGTTGGATTTTCCGCGATTATTGCCCGCAGGGCACAACGTCCGGCTTCGGGCGTGCTAGGTTGATTCCCGTTCTGGTAGTTCACGAAAAGGTTGTCAATGAGGAAGGTTTCGATTGCGGCGTCCGCCGCTCTGCTCGGCCTTGCGAGCCGGGCATTCTGTGCCGATATGCAGCCGTACCCGGGCGATGCGGCTCCCGTCTCTGGGCCGGTTTCCTATTGGACTTGGACCGGCTGCTACATCGGTGCTCACGCCGGCGGCGGATGGGGACGCAGGGAATTCGTCAACATACGTACATTGGAAGAGGTTTGGGTCCGAACCAGCGGCCTTTTGGGCGGCGGGCAGCTGGGTTGTAATTATCAGCTCCCTTTGCAGGTCGTTCTCGGAATCGAAGGCGAGGGTGACTGGACGAGCATCAAGGGAAGCTTGCGGCGGATCGTCCCCTTGGGATCGGCGACGAGCGACCAGGCGTTCGACGTCAAAACCGATTGGTTTGCGTCCATAACGGGGCGCGTCGGCTATGATTGGAATCGCTGGTTGCTCTACATCAAGGGCGGCGCCGCGTGGGCGCGCTTCGAATCTCGAGTCGATATCGTCAATTGCATCGTCTTGAGTGGCTCCGGGAGGGTGTGTTACCGGCCAAAACAGCAATGTCGCACAAACGCGCGCGGGATGGACGATTGGAGCCGGACTTGAATGGGCGTTCTGGAGCGATTGGTCGGCCAAGCTGGAGTATGATTTTTACGACCTTGGAAACAGGGCGAGCCTTGCAAGCCCTACGTTAGGGACGATCCCGATCGACGTCGAACGCAACGTGCACACTGTGAAAGCGGGAGTGAATTATCGCTTTTTTCCATGGACGACTACGCTCTTGCTCGCCAAGGACTGACGATCACGGCACCTGCCGGTATGCAGTTATCGGATCAGCGCCCCCTTACCCGATCGTAATCGGTTTCACTGCGCGCAATTCATCCTGGCGTCAGGGCAGCGCCTTCTCGACCAGCCGTGCCCAATACGACGCGCCGTGCGGGATCACTTCGTCGTTGAAGTCGTACGCCGGGTGATGCAGGCCCGCGGATGCGCCGTTGCCGAGGAAGATGAACGCACCCGGACGCGCGTGCAGCATGAACGAGAAATCTTCGGCGCCCATCATCGGAGGCGCGTGGACGTCGACCCGATCGCGCCCGGCGATCTCGGCCGCAACCGAAGCCGCGAACGCGGTCTGGCGCTCGTGGTTGCTCAGCACCGGATAATCGCGCTTGTACGTAAGCTTGGCCTTTGCACCATGGGCGCGCGCGGTTGCCTCCACGACTTCGAAGAGCCGTCGCTCGAGCAGATCCTGAACCTCCGGCCGCAGGCTGCGGGCGGTGCCGCACAGCCGGGCGGTTTGCGGGATCACGTTGTCGGTGTGCCCCGCCTGGAACATGCAAATGGACACTACCGCGGCGTCGAGCGGATCGACGCTGCGGGAGACGACGGACTGCAGCTGATTGACCAACTGGGCACCGACCAGGACCGGATCGATGGCGAGATGCGGCTTCGCCGCGTGACCCCCCTTTCCTTCGATGTCGATGTAAAGCCGGTCGGCGGCGGCCATCATGGCGCCCGGACGGATCGCGAACTGGCCGATCGGCAGGCCGGGAAAGTTGTGCATGCCGAACACTTCCTCGATGCCGAAGCGATCGAGCAGTCCGTCGTCCAGCATCGCCTTGGCGCCCGCCCCGCCCTCCTCGGCAGGCTGGAAGATCACGACCGCAGTGCCGGCGAAATTGCGGGTTTCCGCAAGATATTTCGTCGCACCCAGCAGCATCGCCGTATGACCGTCATGTCCGCAGGCATGCATCTTGCCGGGCACCGTGGACCTGTACGGGACGCCCGCCGCTTCCTCGATCGGCAGCGCGTCCATATCCGCGCGCAGCGCGATCGTGCGCCCGGCTTGCGCCGGCTTGCGGCCCCGGATTACGCCCACCACGCCGGTCCGGCCGAGCCCCGTCACCACTTCGTCGCAGCCGAATGACTTGAGCTTCTCGGCCACGCTCGCCGCCGTGCGGTGCACCTCATAGAGAAGCTCCGGATGCGCGTGGAAATCATGGCGCCAGCCCGCAATTTCGTCCTGCATGGCGGCGATCCGGTTGATGATCGGCATCGGAACACGGCTCCTCGTTGTACGGGGCGGTTCGGCAATGATCCGCGGCTGAACTTGGCGGCCAGGCGCGCTTGGCCATCCCGGATCGCTTGAGCCGCACGCTAGCAATCGTCGTCGGCGATGTCGATCAAGCGGCCAATCTTGCCCCCGAACTGGAATCGGCCGTAGCATGCCGACGGGCCGAGGCCGGAGCGGACCGCAAGGTCCGGGGGACCTTTTTCACACCGGCCTGAACGGGCCTGCGGTATCAATGTTCCTTGACGGCTCGACCGATCCTCGGAATCACTGCCCGAGCTATGTTCCCGCGTCCCGTCATTCCTGCCCGCCGCATTGGCCTTTGCTTCTCATCCGCGAGTGACCCATGAACGCCACAAAGGTGTGCAGGATACCGCCGGTCGGAGAAGGTTAGTCCTCAGTCGAATCTCCGGCGAGCGGTCCCGATCCTTGGATTGGCCCCAGTGGCATCGGGACCGTTCCGAGGGCGACCCCGGCGGCGCGAGGATGCCCCCAACGCACCAACCCGCCGGGGTTTGTTTTTTTAGTCTTCAATAACGCCCGGCCTCTGGGAGGCCGAACACGGGATCACTGTTGCGCTACCGCACCTTAAGGCTTCCAAAGTTAGACCAGTCTGTCATCGCCACGGCTGCGCGCGGCTCGGCTAGTACCTCGCATGATCGACAAAAAAATCGGCTTGCCGACGGCGAGCCTAAGCGCTCGTACCAAGCTCGCTAGCAAAGGGGCTAGCGCGCGGGTTACGCATACCGCCGCTCAAATAGCTCGGCGCGCCCTGGGGGACCTGGATCGTCTGCCTGATCGAGCAAGCGCCGGGCATGGCACAGCAACGGTCCCGGCCTGCGAGTATCCGGCAATCAGGCAGGCCCCGCCGCATGCAATCGTTGCCCGTCAGCATGACATCACCTTTTATCCGGGCGTCTATATCTTTCGTTGCTGCGATCGCGAAGCAGGCGTTCATGAACCACAGTACGATGAGCCTGCTCCGCCATATCTATTGCACCCGAGCTTTCCTCCGGCGCCAATTCCTTGAAGACAAGACGATTGTTCACAACCATAGTGCGGTCTAAAAAAGTTCGAAATGACTGCCTGGACGTACAAAATACCGCAGGACTTTCTCCTTCATTCCCAGAACGGTAAACTCATCAAAAAGGCCGCTCTTAAAAACGATATCCTGCCAGCCACTCGCGCCCCGAAAGCAATCTGCTTCCGGAAAGCCGCCGAGCAAACGCGCGACTGAGGTGCGCAGTAATACATTGGATGGAATGCTTCGCAACAAGGGCTTCGTACAGAACTGGATCGACCGGTCGATGGCAATTCACCAACTCAACGCCGGTCACAATGGCGGCGGCGTCAGGCTGCCGGTGCAGCACCTCCACACAAAAGGCAAAGAAACCCGGAACGTACTGATCGTCCGCATCGAGAAAGCAAATGAAATCTCCTGTGGCATCGCGGAGGCCTCTATTGCGTGCTACTGCCGGTCCACAATTCCGTTGCTGTCTAATGACCCGTATTTCGCCAGGGTACGATGCTGCAATCGTTTCCACCGCGGACAGGGTGCCATCTGTAGAGTTGTCATCGACCACGAGTATTTCGACTTTAACTAAACCGGGATGGCGTTGTCTGAGCACAGAGAAAAGCGTGCCGACAATGTACGGTTCAGCGTTGTACGTCGGTATGACGACTGAAACCACTTCCGCGACCATTTTTTGGATAGGCACGGCGTCACCAGGTGTCATGGAGCTTGCTACGTCTCAAGCACCGCCCCGAGCCAGTAGCCGGCCCTCGATGGTGTCGGCCATGCACCGGAAGCCGTCTAGCTTCAGCTCAAAAGTCCAGGCCGGATCATCGAATGGGTCCACGCGACGCCTTAGGATTACAGGACCGAGGTACATAACAGCGGGACTGATTCCCGAGCGCTAAAAGAACGTCAAGCTTGCCGCACACCGATGATCGGTTCGGCTGTCCCGCAGCGTTGGCGCTTAAGCGGGACATTCCCAAGAAAGGTGTCTACGGTAACGTGGGGCGGGCGCAGGAGCAGATTCCAAGGAATATCGATGATCCTGCCGCACCCGGAGCACGTCGCCCGAACATGGGAGTAGCCCTGCGCCTGTGCCTCGGCGATCGTCCTCGTTCGCCAATACGACTCGGGTTCCATGCCGGGAGAATGCCACAGAACTTGCAACGACAACCATGCGAACGGCTAGACGCCGCTCGGTCATTCCCGGCGGCCTTACGTCGCGACAGCTATCACGGGGCGGGGGTCCCGGTAGCCGGATTGAGGCTCGTCAATTCCGGCAGCGGAAACCGCTGAGGATAGCGGGGATACCTGCCAGACCCGCATTGACTGTGAGGTGAGTCGGTTGGGAGTCGTGCCTAGATCCGAGCGGGGGGTTGTCATGCAAGCTTTGCGTTTGGTCGGTCCGTTCTCGGTGGTGGCGTGCCTGGTTTTTGCAGCGAGCTGGTCGAGCGAAAGCCGCGCCCAATGGAATGCGCCCGCACCGGCTCAGCGCGCTCCGGCGGAGCCGCGTCCGCCGGTCAAGCGCCCGGCCCCAGTTCAGGCCGCACCGTCTGCCGCGACTCCGGCCGTCACCCAAGTCGCGATCCCGCTCGGCAATCCGAACTCGCCGCTCGGCAACGCGATCTCCCATCAATGCGCGATCTCGAACGAGCCCAGCGACTTCGTGCTTCCCGGCGCCAAAGGCGACATCAAGGTCGACCGCTGCTATCGCGGCCGAGACCAATTGAGCTGCGAGTTCAACGTGCTTGCGGCCGAAGCCAAATCGCTGCTCGAGAACTACCGCACCATCGCCGAGACCAACTATCCCGAAATTCAAGACGTGCGCGGGATGTGCAGCATCCAGACAGAAACGCTTGCCAACGACCTACAGAAGGCGACGGAATTTTTGGAGAGGTTCCGGCTGCTCAAAACCGAATATGCTGCGCGGTCCGGTTGTGCCAGGAAGGTCAGCCAGTCGCTGAAGGAAATAACCTTGAGCGATCTGTCTCAAGCCCCGAATCTGCTGAAATCGATCCTCGACAACGTGGAGGCGGAGATGAAGGCGGTCTCCGATGCGGAGATGCAGGTCTCGGAATTCGCCGACAAGATCGCATCCTCGCAACGGGCCATGCGCATCCTGCAGAAGGTCCATCGGGTGGTGTGCACGACCGCCTTACCCAAGGCACAGGTCAGCCGATAACGGCGGCAGAGAAACCTGCGGCCGGCGCGGGCAATACCGCATTGATCGGCTGCTAGACCGGTTCCCGCCGGAAATGAGCCGGTGACATGCCGTTCCGTGTGAGGGCTAAAAGCCGCTGGCGTCACTTTTTCAAGGAATGGCGCGAGCACCGGGGTTTGACACAAGAGGAAGTTGCTGGGGTCATCGGCATGTCGCACGCTAGCCTGTCCCGGATTGAAAATGACAAGCAGGACTATACTGGCGCTGTCCTAGAAGCTCTCGCGGAGGTTTACGGGACCGATCCCGGCACCCTGCTCATGCGGCACCCTCGAGACCAATATACGGCTCCAAAGCCGCGCTAGGCTGCTACCCGATTTGCTACCGCACTGTGGAACGAGCCGGCACGGACCGGCACGGCGGTGGTATTCGAAGCCGGAATATGCAAGAAAACCCGGTGTTATTCGATACGAGCAAAGACGCCGGGGGACGTTCACCATCCGATGTGGAACCAGGTCTACAATCCGCTCGGCACTGCCGCGCTCTCTACGCTGGCAGCCGCGCTACCGGTCGTTACGCTGCTCGTCCTCATCGCCTCCGGCAAGGTCAAGGCGCACATAGCGGCCTTGATCGCGCTGCTGGTCGGTATCCTGGTCGCGGTGTTTCTGTTCACGATGCCGGGCGGCATGGCGATCCGGGCCGCGATCCTAGGCGCGGTGACCGGATTCTTCCCGATCGGCTGGATCGTGCTCAACGTCATTTTCATGTACCGGCTGACAGTCGAGAAGGGCGCGTTCGAGACCCTGCAGCAGACGATCGGCGGGGTGACCGAGGACCGGCGATTGCAGCTGTTGCTGATCGCGTTCTCGTTCGGAGCTTTCTTCGAGGGAGCCTCCGGTTTCGGCACTCCGGTCGCGGTCACCGGCGCAGCGCTGATCGGCCTCGGATTTTCTCCGCTTGCGGCATCGGGCTTGTCGCTGATCGCCAATACCGCGCCGGTCGCCTATGGCGCCCTCGGCACGCCGATCGCAGGTCTCGCCAGCGTGACCGGTTACGATCCTTATGTGCTCGGCGCCATGGTCGGCCGGCAGCTGCCGTTCTTCTCCCTGATCGTGCCGTTCTGGCTGATTTGGGCGTTTGCCGGATTCCGAGGAATGATCGAGGTGTGGCCGGCGATCCTGGTATGCGGGGTTTCGTTCGCGATCCCGCAGTTCCTGATCTCGAACTACATCAATCCGTGGATCGTCGACGTGGGCGCGGCCCTGGTCTCGATGGCCTGCCTCATCGGCTTCCTCAAAGTCTGGCATCCGAAGCAGTTGTGGACCTCGCCCGCGCTTCGCACCCATGACCTTTCTGCGGCCAGCGCGCCGCCGATCGCCGCCCCGGCTCGGCGCGAGCTCGCAAGCCGCGAGGTGTGGCTGGCACTGCTGCCCTGGATCATCCTCTGCGTCATCCTGCTGATCTGGGGCACCGGCTGGTTCAAGAACATCGTCAACCCGATCTTCAGCTGGAACTACGATGTTCCCGGCCTCGACAAGGCGATCAACAAGGTCGCGCCGGTGGTGCCGACGCCGACCCCGGAGCGGGCGACATTCGCCTTCACTTACGTGTCGTTCACCGGGAGCGGGATGCTGCTCGCGGCGATCATATCCGGGCTCGTGATGGGGTTCTCGCCCGCCCGACTGGTCGTCGAATACGGCCGGACCATTCGGATTTGCGCCTATTCGCTCATCACGATTTCGGCCATGCTGGCGATCGGAACGCTGACCCGGCTGTCGGGCCTCGACGCGACCCTCGGTCTCGCATTCGCGACGACGGGAGTGCTTTACCCCTTCTTCGGTACCCTGCTCGGATGGCTCGGGGTCGCTCTCACCGGGTCGGACACCGCCTCGAACGTGCTGTTCGGAAACCTGCAGAAGATCACGTCCCAGCAGCTCGGGCTCAACCCGATCCTGATGGCCGCCGCCAATTCCTCCGGGGGTGTGATGGGCAAGATGATCGACGCGCAATCGATCGTCGTGGCTTCGACCGCCACCAACTGGTTCGGCCACGAGGATTCGATCCTGCGTTTCGTGTTCTGGCATTCGATCGTGCTCGCGTGTCTGGTCGGCGCGCTGGTGATGCTGCAGGCCTACGTTCCGCCGTTCACCTACATGGTCTACTGACCGCCAACGCAGGCGATCGACCGGACCCTGCGGCGGCTTGCCGCCGCCGGGCCCGGCATTCCGGCGCTGCCGACGCTCTGGACCCGTCGCGCCGATCGAGCTTAAGCTCCGCGCTGCAACGGGATCCGCCCCCCTGCCGGCGGCAAGGTCGAGAGGTAGCTATGAAATCCAAGATTGTATTGCTCGCGCTGATCGCCGTGTTCGCGATGGCCGGCGAGGCTTCCGCCGCAACATTCCGGTTCGGCTTTCAGGGCGACCTCAAATCGCTGGATCCCTATACCCTCAACGAGACCTTCACGCTCGGTTCGCTGGCCAACGTGTACGAGGGCCTCACCAAGCGCGGCAAGAATCTCGAGATCATTCCGGGGCTCGCCGAGAGCTGGGAAGTGCTCGAGCCCACGAGGTGGCGGTTCCACTTGCGCAAGGGCGTCAAGTTCCACAATGGCGAGGATTTCACTGCCGATGACGTGGTGTTCTCGGTCGAACGCGTGCGTGCCCCCGGCTCCGACCTCAAGACGCGGCTCAGCGCCGATACCAAGGCGGTCAAGGTAGATGATTACACCGTCGACTTCCTGCTCACGCGCCCGGATCCCATTCTGCATTACGAATGGGATACCTGGTACATCATGTCGAAGAAGTGGTCGGAGGCCAACAACTCGGCAATGCCGCAGCCGGCGACGGGTCAGCAGACGAACTATGCGGCCCTGCACGAGAACGGCACTGGGCCGTTCACGATCGCCGAGCATCAGGCCGGCGTGCGCACGGTGTACAAGCCCTTCGCGGGCTGGTGGGGCAAGCCTGAGCACAATTTCGACGAAGTGATCTTCACCACCATTTCCAATGATGCGACCCGGGTCGCGGCGCTGCTTTCCGGCGATGTCGACTGGGTCGACCCGGTGCCGCTGCAGGACATTCCGCGCGTCAACGCCAACCCCGGAACCCAGGTGCTGACCGGACCGGAGCTGCGCACCATCTTTCTCAGCTTCGACCAGATGCGCGACGAACTGCACGGGTCGAATGTCAAGGGGAAGAATCCGTTCAAGGACGTGCGGGTGCGCAAGGCGTTTTATCAAGCGATCGACATCGAGGCGATCAAGTCGCGGGTCATGCGCGGGCTGGCGACGCCCTCAGCCCTGCTGATTTCGCCCAAGCTGTTCTCGCGCGCCGGCGAATTCACCCGCTGGCCCTACGACCCCGCGGCTGCAAAGAAACTGCTTGCGGACGCCGGATATCAGGACGGCTTCGAAGTGACCATGGACTGCCCGAACGATCGCTACGTCAACGACGAGGCGATCTGCCAGGCGGTAGTCGCCATGCTGGCGCGGGTCGGGGTGAAGATCGATCTCTTGGCGCAGCCCAAGGCCAAGTATTTCGCCAAGGTGCTGGCGACGGGAGGCTACGACACCTCGTTCTATCTGCTCGGCTGGACTCCGGGGTCATTCGATTCCTGGAACATCCTGCGCAACCTCGTCGGCTGCCGGGACGAGAAGGGCGCGGGCGGGCAGTTCAATCTGGGCGGTTACTGCAACAAGAAAATCGAGGAGCTGCGCGACAAGATCCAGGTCGAGACCGACAAGACGAAGCGCGACGACTTGATCGCCGAAGCTTATCGAACCGCGCACGAGGACGTCTCGCATATCCCCCTGCACCAGCAGTCGCTGGCGTGGGGCGTTTCGAAAAAGGTGCACGTCGTGCAGCGGCCGGACAATCAGATCCTGTTCTACTGGTTCCGGAAGGATTGAGCGCGGCCGCCGCCATCCCCCGGCGGGGAGGGTAAATAGCCATGCTCGCTTTCGTCGTGCGTCGCGCGTTCGAAGCCGTCGTGGTCATGCTGGTCGTGGCGCTGATCGCCTTTGCGCTGTTCCGTTTCGTCGGCGATCCGATCAACCAGATGGTCGGACTCGAAACCAGTTTCGAGGAACGCGAGCAGCTGCGCCAGGCGCTCGGCCTCAACGATCCGTTCCTCGTACAGTTTGCCCGCTTCGTGTGGCACGCCCTACATTTCGATTTCGGCATCTCCTATCAATTCAAGCGGCCGGTCATCGAGCTGATCGCCGAGCGGTTCCCGGCGACCATCGAGCTCGCCGTGGTTTCCGCGCTGTTCTCGCTCGTGCTCGGCATCCCCATGGGCGTCTACACGGCGCTGCATCGGCAGTCCTGGCTCTCCAAGCTGTTCCTCGCGATCTCGCTCATCGGCATCTCGCTGCCGACGTTCCTGGTCGGGATCCTCCTGATTTTCGTATTCGCGGTGAGCTTTCAGCTGCTGCCCTCGTTCGGTCGCGGCGAGGTGGTGAAGCTCGGCTTCTGGAGCACCGGTTTGCTGACCGGCTCCGGCCTCAAGGCCATCATCCTGCCGGCAGTCACGCTCGGGCTGTTCCAGATGACGCTGATCATGCGGCTGGTGCGCTCGGAAATGCTGGAAGTGCTGCGCACCGATTACATCAAGTTCGCCCGTGCGCGCGGCCTGAGCGACCGCGCCATCCATTTCGGCCATGCCCTGAAGAATACGCTGGTCCCGGTGATCACCATCGCCGGGCTCCAACTCGGATCGATCATCGCCTTCGCGATCATCACCGAGACGGTGTTCCAGTGGCCCGGCATGGGGCTGATGTTCCTGCAAGCGGTGCAGAACGCCGACATCCCCATCATGTCGACCTATCTGCTGCTGGTGTCCGGCATTTTCGTCACCATCAATCTCGCCGTCGATCTCCTGTATGTGTCGGTCGACCCCCGCATCCGCATCGGTCGCCAGGTGGCCTGACGAATGGCGGAGCAGCTTCAAGCGCAGCCGCTGCCGGCCCAGAGCCGGCTCGCCACCGTGCTCGACAGCGATTTCGTCCATGGATTCCTGCGCTCGAAAATCGCCGTCGCGGCCGCGATCGTCACGCTGCTGCTGGTGCTCTCCGCGATCCTCGCACCTCTCATCGCGCCGCAGAATCCGTTCGACCTGCGGCAGCTCAACCTCCTGGATTCGCATCTGCCGCCGGCGTGGCTCGCAGACGGCGATTCTCGCTACCTGCTCGGTACAGATGACCAGGGCCGGGACGTGCTCTCGACGATTCTCTACGGCTCGCGCATCTCGCTCGGCGTCGGGGTGCTCGCGGTTGGGCTCGCGGCCGCGCTCGGCATCGTGCTTGGCCTGATCGCCGGCTATGTCGGCGGCCTCGTCGACGCCTTCATCATGCGGATCGCCGATGTCCAGCTGACGTTCCCGGCGATTCTGATCGCGCTGCTGATCGACGGCACGGTGCGTGCGATGTTCGGGGCGCAGCGCAACGAGACCCTGGAATTCTGGGTCCTGGTGCTCTCGATCGGGCTGTCGTTCTGGGTGCAATACGCCCGCACCGTGCGCGGCTCGACCCTGGTGGAAAAGAGCAAGGACTATGTGCTCGCGGCGCAGCTGATCGGCCTGCATCCCGCCAGCATCCTGTTCCGTCACGTGCTGCCGAACGTCATCGGTCCGGTGCTCGTGATCGCCACGATCAATCTGGCGCTGGCGATCATCACGGAGGCGACGCTGTCGTTCCTCGGCGTCGGACTGCCGCCTACACAGCCCTCGCTCGGCACCCTGATTCGCATCGGCAACAATTTCCTGTTCGCGGGCGAATGGTGGATCGCGATCTTTCCGGGGATCACGCTGGCGCTGCTGGTCGTCGCCATCAATCTGCTCGGCGATTGGCTGCGCGACGCGCTCAACCCGCGCCTGCAATGACCGGACCGGTGCTCAGCGTCCGCAACCTGCGCGTCGAGTTCCCGACGCGACGGGCGCGGCTGGTCGCCATCGACGACGTGTCGTTCGAAATCGCGCCCGGCGAGGTGCTGGGGATGGTCGGAGAATCCGGGGCCGGAAAGTCCGTGACGGGCGCCGCCATCGTCGGGCTGATCGAGGCGCCGGGACGGATCGCCGGCGGCGAGATCTTTCTCTCGGGAACCCGGATCGACAATCTCCCGCCGGCCGGCATGCGGCGCATTCGCGGCAAGCGAATCGGCATGGTGTTCCAGGATCCGCTCACCAGCCTCGACCCGCTCTACCGCATCGGCGAGCAGCTGATCGAGACCATCGCCGCACACAGCGACTTGCGCGGCACGGCGCTGCGCCGGCGTGCGATCGCGCTGCTGTCCGAAGTCGGCATCCCCGCACCCGAGCGCCGCTTCGACAATTACCCTCACCAGTTTTCCGGCGGCATGCGCCAGCGCGTGGTGCTGGCGCTCGCTCTTGCCGCCGATCCCGAGCTCGTCATCGCGGACGAGCCGACCACGGCGCTCGACGTCTCGGTGCAAGCGCAGATCATCGCGCTGATGAAACGCCTCGCGCGCCGGCATCGGGCGGCTATTCTGCTGATCACCCACGACATGGGCGTGATCGCCGAGGCCGCGGATCGCGTGGCGGTGATGTACGCCGGCCGCATCGTCGAAATCGGCCCGGTTCGCGACGTCGTGCGCGCGCCGCTGCATCCCTATACGCGCGGCCTGATGGGCTCGATCCCGAAGCTCGATGGCGGCCTCGACCGGCTCGTCCAGATCCCGGGGTCGATGCCCCGGCTCGGGGCGATCCCGTCGGGCTGCCCATTTCACCCACGTTGTCCACACGCGTTCGCGCCCTGTCCCGTCCACCGGCCGGATTTGCGCCCGCATGGATCCGCCGAGGTGGCCTGCTGGCTCTACCACCAGCCGCCGGGGATGGAGACCGCTTACCCGACGCAGCTTGCCGGATCGCCATGAGCGCTACGCCGCTGGTTCGGGCCGATCGTCTCGGCCGCATTTTCGACGTGTCGAGTCCCTGGCTCACCCGCGCACTGGAACGTCTGCCGCGCCAGTATGTCATCGCGGTCGCCGACATGTCGTTCGACATCGCGCGGCGCGAGACGCTGGCGCTGGTGGGCGAATCCGGCTCCGGCAAATCGACCGTCGCCAAAATGGTCGTCGGCCTCGTTCCGCCCACGGCCGGCGAGGTTTTCATCGACGACATGCCGATGCACGACCGCCGGCGCCGCGGTGCGCAGCGCCGGCGCCTGCGTCGCCGCATCCAGATGGTGTTTCAGGACCCCTACGCCAGCCTCAATCCGCGCTGGCGCGCGCTCGACATCGTCGCCGAGCCGATTCGCGCCTTCGATCTTCCCGCAGGAGGCGGCGCGCTCAGCGCACGTATCGCCGAGCTGCTGCGCCTCGTGGGCCTCGATCCGGCGGACGGTGCCAAATACCCCCATCAGTTTTCCGGCGGACAGCGGCAGCGCATCGCCATCGCGCGGGCGCTCGCCTCGGAGCCGGAATTCGTGGTGTGCGACGAACCGACCTCGGCGCTCGACGTCTCGGTCCAGGCCCAGATCCTCAACCTGATGCGCGACCTGCAGGATCGCTTCGGCCTCACCTATCTGCTCATCAGCCATAATCTCGCGGTCGTGCGGCACATGGCGCACCGCATCGGGGTCATGTATCTCGGCCGGCTGGTCGAGATCGCGGCCACGGACGTGCTGTTTCGGGCGCCTCGGCATCCCTATACGCGCATGCTGCTCGATGCGGTGCCGGATCTCGAAATGTCCGGTCGGCAACGCAAGCCGGTCGAGGGCGAGGTCCCGAACCCGGTCGACCCGCCCAAGGGTTGCAGCTTCCACCCGCGTTGTCCGTTTGCCAACGAACGCTGCCGCGCCGAGCTGCCCGTGCTCACGGCATGGGCCGCGGGCAGCCCCGTCGCCTGTCACGCGGTCGAGGAAGGCCGGATCTAATCCTGGGCGCGCGCGCGGGCGACGGCAGCGAGCGCATCGGGTTCGAGCACGACGATGCCCCCGCGCTCGAGACGAACCCAGCGGCGGTCTTCCCAGTCGCGCAATTGCTTGTTGGTGCTCTCGCGCGACATGCCGATCATCTGCCCGATTTCGCGTTGGGTCATGGTCACTCGGCGCACCGGCAGCTCGGCTTTGGCGGTCAATTGCAGGAGAATCTTCGCCAATCGACCGGGCAGGTCGAGAAACAGCACGTCCTCCACCTGCTCGGAGGTGTGGCGCAGCCGCGCGCACAGCACCTCCATCAGCTTGAGCGCGATCTCGGGCTGGTTGCGCACCAGGTCGAGGAAATCGCGGCGCTCGATCACCATGAGCTCGCAATCCGTGAGCGCGGTGGCATCGGCGGTACGCGGCTGGCCATCCAGCAGCGCGATCTCCCCGAAAATCTCGCCCTCCCCGACCAGATTGAAGACCGCGTCCTTGCCGTCCGCGGACGGAACGCTGATCTTCACCGTTCCGGCACACACGGCGTAGAGGCTGTTGCCGGGATCGCCCTTGGCAAAAATCGTATCACCGCGAGGGACGGTGCGCGTCGTCGCATACGCGCTCAGCCGTGCGAGCAACTCCGGCGCGATCGCACCGAACAACGGATGCCTGCGCAGCAGCGCCAGCTTATCGGAGGGCGAAAGACTGCGCCGGGCCTCCTGACGTGATGGCATGAGATCCGCTCGCTGTCCGGGCAACAACCACAGCGCCTCATCGTCAGATACTGCAACTAAGACAAGGTGTTGTGACGATGACGATCCGCGTTGCAGCTTACCACAATTGATCCGGTGTCGATCCCCGGCGCTCCGCGGCGTCAATGTCGAGTTTCCAGTCGAGGCGTCGTTCCGACCGGTCGCGCGGCATCAGACCATGAGGCCGCCCGGCTGCGCACCGGCCCGCTTCATCGATGAGCTTACCGGGGCGCCGCACCCCGGCTCGGATGGTATTGACCGCGGATGGACCCCCTCCTACACACGCCAACCACGAGCCCGTAGCTCAGCCGGTAGAGCACGTGACTTTTAATCACGGGGTCCTGGGTTCGAGTCCCAGCGGGCTCACCATATTGAAAAGAAAGGAGGATTTTTTCGTTGCTGTGGGGTTCATAATTGGACCGGCCAAGCGTACCGGTAAGCGTCCGGTAAGCTAGACAAGCCCCCCTGTTTAGGGTACAACGGGCTCCCGATCACTGGCCCACGAACCCGCTTAGCCGGTTTTTTGCCGGCCCCGAATCAGATCACCGCAACGAGTGCTGCGCGTTGGTTTGCTCTGGCGATGAAGTCATGCGGCTCGGTCGCATCAAAAAGATCGGCGTTGACCTGAAGCGTTAGTTGACCTGAAAGCCGATTACAGGGAAATCCGACTTGCTCATCCCGAGGCGGGAGACAGTCCGCAGCGATTTGAAAAAGGCGGAACGCGACCGCGAACCCGACATTTACGAATTGCGACACCGGGCGGCAGCGAGGGTGAGATTGTTGCAACGTCGATGAAGACATGGGGCGGAAAGCGGGAAGGATCTGGCCGGAAGCCTGGCATCCCTAACAAAAGGGTTAGGACCGCGGAGGCGAACGCGCACTATTTAAAAATCCGCAAAGGCAAAACACCGCTAGACACGCTGGCGGAAATAGAGAACCGGATGATGGAGCTTGCCGAGCAAGCCTGCCCGCCGCACCATTTCCCGCTCCTCTTCCTCTGGAGCATAGGCGAGTCCGCGCCGAACGGGACGAGCCGTTTCACTAAGCAATAGGAGTGCCGCCATTCCGCGCCGAGGCCACCGCGGCTCATAGATAAACTCGGCCTGCGCGGCGAATACAAAAATCAGCCAGCGGCTCTCTGGAGTTGGTGTA
>JBKPDF010000048.1:0-12227 GCA_046727735.1 Pseudomonadota bacterium
TGAGGTTGACCACCAGCTCGAATTTGGTTGGCTGCTGGACCGGCAGATCGCCCGGCTTTGCCCCCTTGAGAATCTTGTCCACGAAGTACGCACCGCGGCGATACATGTCGTGAAAGCTCACTCCGTAGGCCACCAGCCCGCTGGCTGCCGTAAACTCCAGGGATCCAATCGAAGCAAGGTGCCGCTTTGCAGCGATAGCTGCGAGTAGTTTGGCGTCGCGGATGAAAATCGGCGTATCGTTGATCACGACCGCGCCAATTTTCTTATCGGCGATTGCCGCAAAGGTACTCTCGTACTCGCCTGGCCCGCGCGCCTCGAACGGTTGCAACCCCACCTTCAATTCTTTGGCGGTCATCTCCATCGCGTGGAGTACCGGTCCGTTCGAGGGCATACCTGGGTTCAAAAGGACGGCGGCTTGGGTCATCGACGGCGCGACCTCTTTTAGCACCTCGACGCGTTTCGCCATGAGTTCCGGATAGAAGAAGGTCGATCCGGTGATGTTGCCGCCGGGATGCGAAAGGCTAGCGATAACGCCTGTGGCAATGGCATCGCTGAACACCAGCATGACAATGGGAATTGTCGACGTCGCATCTTGTGCGGCATGGACGCCCGGTCCGGACGTTACAATGACATCGACATTGACACGAACCAGCTCGGCCGCGAGGTCGGGGAGCCGGTCAACGTTGCCCTCTGCAAACCGGGACTCGATGACGAAGTTCTTGCCCTCGACGTGACCTAGGTCACGAAGGCCCGTCCGAAATGCCCCGATGTAGCTGGCAGATGCGGAAGCATCGGTGGTATTCAGAAATCCGATCCGAGCGACACTCGTCGACTGCTGCGCGCGGGCAGCGAGCGGCCACGCGGCTATGCCGCCAAGAAGCGCGATGAATTCCCGCCGCTTCATTGCTGCCCCTCAGCGTTCAGTTTGCGACCGGCAATGACTTTGCCCCTGGCCAGTCTCCGGAGCAAGATCGCGCACCCGCAAACCGGGTGAGGCATTCCCGCCGGATGTCCGAAAGGGGTCATCAGCGGTCATCTGGAGCACCGGCTCCCAAGTCTGCTTTGCACCTCAACGCGGACCTAGACGAGGCCGGGTGTGGGCTGGTCGCGATCGATTTCGCTGCACCCGAAGGCTGCACAGGACACTCGTGGGACTGAATGCGTTAAATTCAGCCCCCTGACCCAGGAAGGAAGCAGTGAATCTTGAAGCTGTTCGGTGGGTGTGCAACACTATCTGCCATAAGCGGTCATCTCGCGCCCCAGGAGCAGACATCTGTAGGCGGATCCCGCCGGGCACGGGCAAACGATCGTAGGGCCTGGTGGCGTTTAGACACTAATGGGCATCGAGGGAGTGTCGGGCGGCAAGCTCAGTTGCTTCGCCGCTGGCCGGGTATTGCTGGGCGCGCGTGAACGCTAGGCGTGCTTAGGCGGCTTTTGGCGATCCTTCAGGACGGGCGGAGGCCGGCACAGCGGCCTGGACGCCGGCCAGAGCCGCTTGCAGCGCCGCTTCCTTCGTGTGGTCAAGCGAAGTCTTCATTACTGTGCCGCCCTCACCCTTAAGGCCCTCAAGCACCTTATCGGCGGTGACTTTGCGGACTAGGACGAATAATGCCGCCGTACCGGGTTGGATTGCGGCCGCGGTTTCCTTCATCCACTTGTCGTTGAGGCCAACATCGGTCAAGGCGCCCCCAATAGCACCCGAAGCGGCGCCGAGAGCAGCACCAGCCAGCGGCACCAGGAAAATCAGGCCGATTAGCGAACCCCAAAACGCGCCGGACACGGCTCCTGCCGCAGTCGTGCTGATGAGCTGGTTCAGCTTGATGCGGCCGTTGGCGTCCTTCACTGCAACAACAGCGTCGCCCAATTCGATTAGATATTCCTTCTGCATTGCGAGCAGCTTCTGACGAACTTCCTCGGCCTTCGCCTCGGTCGGGAAGGCGATTACGACGAGCTCACTCATTGCGTTCTCCACTGGAGGGATCAGCGCTTGGACGCAAGCGCGTTGGACAACAAGCATGGAGCTTATGCAATCGGGGCTCAGCGAACAACTGTCAATCTTGAGAGATAGCCGGGATTAGGCGGCTGACGTAGTAACCTTTCGCTCTCGTGAGAGCTCAAGGCGGCGGGTCGCACTGGAGCCCCTGTCAAAATAGACAGTCGCATGCGCTCGATTACCCGCCTATGCTGCGTCGTTTAGGCGACGGGGGCCCAGTGGAGGCAAACATGGGCTTGCTCGACGTTCTCAATGGAATGCAGAATGGGCCTCGAGGGCAGCGTGAACCAAGCGCCGGCGGCGGAGGCATGTCGCCGATCACGATGGCTGTGCTCGGACTCCTCGCCTACAAGGCGCTGAAGCACTTTGGCGGCCAGGAGGGCGCAAGCCCAGCAGGATCTGGCGGAACCGCGAGGCCTACATCGCCACCGAGCGGCACTCCCAAGGTAGGATCGCAACCGGTTGGCAGCAGCGCGGGCACCCGGTGGCGGCGGGCTGGGCGATATGCTCAAAGGCGCATTTGGCGGTCTGCTTGCGGGCGGAGCGGCAGGAAACGTCTTGAGCGGCGGCTTGAACGACCTTGTCAAGCAATTCCAGCAGAGCGGCCAAGAGGATGTGATCAAATCGTGGGTCGGCCCGGGCTCGAACAAGACAATCGCGCCCAACCAGCTTGCTGAGGCATTAGGTTCGGATCGCATCAATGCACTGATGGCGCATTCGGGGATGTCGCGCGAGGATCTGCTTGACGGGCTCAGTCAGGAGTTGCCGGACGTCATCGATCAATTGACGCCGGAAGGACGTGTGCCGACCGAGCAGGAAGCCGCTCGAATGGTTTGACCCGCAAGACTGGTCGGAACAGCTCGCGACGAAGGTTAGGAAGCAAGCGATCGGGCAGCGGCAGAGGTGCGCGCGCTCATCTCTGCTCGGTCGGCGTCTTCCTAGGAGGAAGCAATGGCGATCCTGAAACGCGGCCTGGCCGGCGAACCTGTGAAGATAGTCCAGCAAATGCTCGGCGTTCCGACCAATCGCGAGTTCGGATCGGGTACTGAAGCAGCCCTCAAAAAATATCAGCAGGAGAATGGGCTCGCCGCCGACGGGATTGCCGGGCCGGACACCTTCGTGCGGATGGGGTTATACGAACTGATCCTGCTCAAGGTCGGCACGTCTGGCGAGTCCGTGAAGAAGCTGCAGCAGGCGCTCGGTGTCACCGCGGACGGTCAGTTCGGTTCCGGCACCGAGAAGGCGGTCAAGGAGTTCCAGCAGAAGAATGGCCTTGCAGCCGACGGCATTGCCGGGCCGGCGACGCTCGCAAAAATGAACATATTCAAGGAAATCACACCCGCGGTCGTGCAAAAATCGCAGATGCCGGCGGGCTCGGCGACGCCGGCCGGCACTTCCAGCGCCACGTCCTCCGCGCCGCCGGCCGGCACTACCGGCACTTCCAGCGCCACGTCCTCCGCGCCGCGGAGTATTTGGGACAGCATCAAGAGCATCTTCAAATCATGATCTCCCATTGACGCACTCATGTCGAAGCCGCCGAAGCTCGACCGAACACAGGAGGGCGGATCATGCGCTTGGATGAGTTGCCGAGCAGCGAGAACGTCGAAGATCGACGCAGCGCTGGCGGTGGTTATGGCCCTGGGGGCTTCGGCCTCGGCGCTCGCGGCGGGCTCGGGATCGGCACCATTGTCGTCTTGGGACTGATCGGCTGGGCGCTCGGCATTGATCCGCGGTTGTTGATTGGCGGCGCCGAGATCCTGAGCGGCGGGGGCAGTTCCTACGAGCAGCCGTCGCCACCAACGGGCACCCCCGGCTCCGAACCGGGGGCTCCATCCGATCCGATGGGCCGGTTCGTTTCCCTCGTGCTCGGAAGCACGGAAGTGCAATGGAAGGAACTGTTCGCCCAATCCGGTAAGACCTACGAGCCGCCCAGATTGGTGATGTTCTCGGGCGTTACTCGCTCGGCATGCGGGTTCGCTCAATCCGCCATGGGACCCTTCTACTGCCCCAATGACCAGAAGGTCTACCTCGATACGGCGTTCTTTCAGGATCTCGAGCGCCGTTTCCGCGCCTGCGACTCCAGCACGGCCTGCCAGTTCTCGGAGGCTTACGTGATTGCCCACGAAGTCGGGCATCACGTGCAAAATCTTCTCGGTATCCTGCCTAAGGCGCAACAGCTGCAGCAGGACCTGGACAAGACCGAAGCCAACCGCGTTCAGGTGCGCGTCGAGCTACAGGCCGATTGCCTCGCCGGCGCGTGGGCTTTCCACGCCGAGGAAAAATGGCGGTTCCTCGAGCCCGGCGACGTCGAGTCGGCTCTGCAGACCGCCTCCGCGATCGGTGATGATCGCTTGCAGCGGCAAGCTACCGGCCATGTAGTGCCCGACGCGTTCACCCATGGCTCCTCAGCGCAGCGCACGCGGTGGTTCACCACCGGTCTTAAATCAGGATCCTTAGGGAGCTGCGACACCTTCAGCGCGCCGTAGAGGGTGCCAGGGAAGGCGCCCGCTGTCGTGGATTCCGAGCGACTCGTTCCTATCCCCCGCGGCTCCTACGACCAGTGCACGGCGAACTGGCGAAACAGCAAAGCAACGACTCAAATGCGGGTTTGGAAACTCATCACCTTCATAATAGCCAGCATAGAGGGTAGTGGTGAATGAATAGAATAGCGTCGCGCGCTCGGGGCGGATGGCTCATATTTGTGAGTTTTCCAACGCTTCTGATGCTGACAGCTCTTGTGATGGCGCAACCTGCCCCGGCCATCAATGCCGGGGGTGCCCAATCTCGCGAGGAGCTCTGGGGAATTCCATCGGCTGTACCCATGCTTGCCTACGTGATCCGCCCGGAGGGCGACGGACCGTTTCCGCTTCTGGTCATGAATCATGGAGTGTCGCTGGACCCGACGGAGCGAAGCTACTTCCCGGTAATCGAGTTTCACGCCGCCGCACTCTGGTTCGTGCGACATGGGTACGTCGTCGTCGCGCCTGTACGCCCTGGATATGGCGTGACGGCGATCGAGGTCCCGGAGCGGGCTCTCTTCGGAGTCTTCTTCTCGGGCGTAGGCAAATGTTCTGACGCCGAGTTCCGTGATGCGGGACTCGCCGTTGCATCCATCGATCGATGGGTCATCGACTACATGTCGACCCAACCGTTCATCAAGCGAGATGAGATTGTTGTCGTCGGGCAATCGGGCGGCGGCTGGGGAGCGATTGCGCTTGCCAGTCAAAACCCGGGATCGGTACGGGCCATCATCGGGTTTGCGGCCGGTCGGGGCGGACATTTCAATGGCAAACCCAACAGCAATTGTGCCCCGGATAACCTGGTACAGGCGGTGGCCGAATTCGGACGGACGGCCCGCGTTCCTATGCTTTGGATCTACTCGCGCAACGACAGCTATTTCGGGCCTGACCTCTCGAAGCGCATGGCGGATGCTTTCAGAGCCGGCGGCGGTAACCTCGAATACCACCTGCTGCCGGATTTCGGCCAGGATGGTCATTTCTTGATCGACTCGGCCGACGCTGTTCCGCTCTGGGCCCCGGTGGTCAGTGATTTTCTGGAGAGACATCGATGAACAGCCAAAGCGCGCGCGAGCGCAGCAATCGGCTATTCTGCCTACAGAAGTTTGCAGTCGACTGGGCGATCGCGGCTGCTCTCGTTGCGGTTTGCGCGCCGATCGGGGCGACAAGCGCCTGCGGACAGCAGGTGGTACCGTTCGGAGACGTCCCAGCAACGACACATTTTCCCGAGATGGAAATCGCTTCGCGCGGGCAGCACCCGATACGGGAAATCACGTACTCTCCTTGGCGCAAACTGTGCTTCAGGGCGGTGCAGGATTCAGACGTGACGATGGTCTGCCGTACCGCCATAAGCGGCAAATGGGACAACGGCCAGACTGTACTCAAGGTCGATCTGATTGAGCGGGAAAGCAATCCCAATGCACGCCTTCAGATATTTGTACCTCCAGGACTGTTCCTTCAACCGGGCATCAAGGCGACCGTCGACAACGGGACTCCGGTGCATGTTCCCTATGTAATTTGCCTCGCCAACGGATGCGTGGCCGGAACCGTTGCAGAACCCGCGTTCCTCCGTGAGTTGGAGACTGGTCGGACTCTTGCTCTCGAGGCTGTCAATCCCAACGTTCTGACTATTATCGCCTCGCTGCGGCTCGACGATTTTGCCAAGGCGCGCCAGGGAACCGCCGCCCAAATCTTCGAGCAAAGACTGGAAGGAGATTGGGAGCATTTCGTGGACGAAGGCGACAAGAAATAGCTGTTCTTGGTACAGCCAGCTGGAAAGGAACCAAGAGCCGCGGCGAATTTCGCTAGCCGGGAAAACCGTCCAAGATGCGGCCCCCTTCTTCTCTGCGGCGATACGCTCGTTGCCGCCCGGCGCCGCATCCCTCGAACGACTTCCCGGATGCAGCTGAGGTCTATGCGCGTAGAATTCTTTGGATTTCGGCCCGAACTGGATCCGCGCGCCAAGAACAAGGCTTTTTTGCGCAAGCCCTGAAGCCAACGTACGTAGGATGCAGCCTACAACAGGCGATCCGCCGTCTTGTCCATGAGCTTCCGCGTTGCGGCAATGATTTTCGTTACTTGCGCCACCACTTCCTCGTTCTATCGGCGAAGGTGGTCCGCAGACAATTCCCAACAGCTCCGAGATCGATTGCTCACGGGGCGCGGGTCCCGGCGCCCCCCTGCGCGGGCGGCGCCGCAGCAACCGACAGCGGGAGTGCGCCGGGTCCGGGAGAGCGTCCGTACACCCATACAGGCTTTCAAACGATCCAGAACTCGGTACAATGCGTTGTCAGTTCGGGTTCCATCTGGGGAATGGGCCTGCTGTACCCGATGACGCGATTTTTGCCTCGCCTCTATGACTGGGTGAAGCGATCGAGGATTTTACGGATGTACGGGGAATTGAGGCTCCTGGAGGATGAGATGGCGAACGCCCGCGACACACGTGAGATGGTCGCGCGCCTTGATAGCCTAGAGAGACAAGCAAACCATCTGAGAGTGCCATCGCCTATGCGGACATGTTGTACAGTTTGCGAGATCATATTGACCTCGTGCGCGAGGGCTTGAAGAACCACGTTGAGGCGATGCCCAATCATGAGCGGGACCGTCGCCCCCTGCTTCTCGGCGAGGGCCAGGAACTGCGCGGCAAGATCGCGCGCGACGTCGCCTTTGAGCGCCACCGTGTTCGCGACCCAGAAGCTGTGGAGGACGGAGAACAACGGTAAGGGGTCTTCAGAGCGCTCTCCGAGCGCTTCAGCACGTTCGATCAGGAGATGTGCCTGCTCCGCAGCGGCCTTGGTTTCCGGCGCGGTAAACCCCCAGTGCACTGGACCTCACCGCGCCACAGTCGCTGCTCGCGCGCCGACGAATTGATCGGGTAGTCAAGGTTGAATCATCAGGCAAGCAGGAGGACACCATCAGCGATCAAGCCATAGTCACCCGACGCGATATGCTCCTGGTCGGTAGCGCGATCCTCGCGGCCACCGCGCTACCCGCGATGCCCGCCGTCGCGCAGACGCATCCGTTTCGAGAGGCTTTAATGACTGCGACCGCGAGCCATGGTTTTGAGCTCCTTCGCGAGCAAAACCTGGCTGAAATCAACTCCATGGCGCGTTTCTACCGTCACGGAAGGACTGGTGCCGAGCTACTTTCGCTGACCAATAGCGACGAAAACAAGGTGTTCGGCGTCAGCTTTGCCACCCCGCCTTCGAATTCTACCGGCGTCGCCCATATTCTGGAACATTCGGTGCTGTGCGGTTCGCGCAAATATCCGGTCAAGGAGCCGTTCGTTGAGCTGATGAAGAGCTCCCTCACTACCTTTCTCAACGCCATGACGTTTCCGGACAAGACCTGCTATCCGGTCGCGAGCCAGAACGTTCAGGATTTCTACAACCTGATCGACGTGTATCTGGATGCGGTGTTCTTTCCGCGACTAACGCCGCAAACATTCCAGCAGGAAGGTTGGCACTACGAGCTCGACGCGCCAGATGCGCCGCTGATCTACAAAGGGGTGGTATTCAACGAAATGAAGGGGAACTATTCATCCCCCGACACCATGCTGCGCGAGTTGTCGCAGCGGTCACTCTATCCCGATGTCACTTACGGTTTCGACTCCGGCGGCGACCCGAAGTACATCCCGGATCTGACGTATGAGCAGCTCAAGGCGTTCCATGAACGGCACTACCATCCCTCCAACGCAAAGCTATTCTTTTATGGTGACGACGACCCCGATGAGCGGCTGCGCCTACTCGACAGACGACTCGACGAATTCAACCGCATTACCGTCGACGCCACGGTTCCGCTGCAGCCGCGCTTCACCGCTCCGAAGCGATTGATCCACACCTATCCGACCGGCCCGGCCGACGACCAACCGGGAAAGCCTGCCAAAGGCACGCTGCTGACGGTGAACTGGATGCTCGACGAGGTGGTCGACGTTGAGAGCGCACTCGCCTTAAACATACTGGAGCATATTTTGATCGGCACGCCCGCCGCTCCGCTCCACAAGGCTCTGATCGATTCCGGACTTGGCGAGGCGCTTGCAGGTGGGGGTCTCAACGATCAGCTGCGGCAGCCAATGATCTCGATCGGCCTCAAGGGCATCGATCCGGCCAACGCCGGCAAGATTGGCCGCCTCATCGCCGATACGATCGGGTCGCTGGCCGACAAGGGCATCGATCCGCTGACCATCGATGCCGCCCTCAACACCGTCGAGTTCCGGCTGCGCGAGAACAATACCGGCGCGTTTCCACGCGGTGTCGTGTTCATGTTGCGGGCGCTGCGGTTCTGGCTGCACGGGCGCGATCCCTTGTCGCCGCTTGCCTTCGAGCGCTCGCTCGTAGCCATCAAGGCACAGGTGGCGGGCGGCAGCCGCTATTTCGAAGGACTGCTCAAGCGCCATCTCATCGACAACCGCCACTGCACCGAACTGATCCTCAAGCCCGACCGGGATCTGGCCGAACGCGAGGCACAGGAGGAACGGGCGCGGCTTGAGGCGGTGCGCGCCGGCATGGCTGCGCGCGATCTCCTGGCAGTAGTCGAAGCGACTAACACGCTCAGGCGCATGCAGGAGCAGCCCGACCCGCCAGAGGCGTTGGCCACGATCCCGACGCTCGCGCTCTCCGACCTTCCGCGTGCAAACAAGCTTATCCCCCGCGAGGTGACGAGCCTCGCCGACACGCGCGTGCTCTATCACGACCTCTTCACCAACGGCGTCGTCTATCTCGATCTGGGTTTTGACCTGCACGTCTTGCCGCCCGAACTCCTGTCCCACGTGCCGTTGTTCGGCCGTGCACTGCTCGAAACCGGCGTCGACAATGACGACTTCGTGCGGCTATCGCAACGGATCGGTCGTTCGACCGGCGGCATCCGGCCGCAGCGATGGACATCGACGGTCGCGGGCGGCGTCGCCTCCACGGCTTGGCTCTACTTGAGGGGCAAGGCGCTGCCGGGTCAGACTGTCGAATTGCTGTCGATCCTGCAGGACATTCTCGGGCATGCGAGGCTCGACAACCGGGGGCGGTTCCAGCAGCTGGTTCTGGAAGAGAAGGCAGCGTTGGAATCGCGGCTGGTGCCGGCCGGATCGAGCTACGTCGACCGGCGCCTGCGCGCCAGCCTTTATGAGGCCGACTGGGCCGACGAGCAGATGGATGGGGTGAGCTATCTGTTCTTTCTGCGCAAGCTCGCCGAGGACGTCGAGACCCAATGGGAAACGGTCTTCGCTGCGCTTGAACGCATCCGCTCAACGCTCGTCAATCGCGCCGCTATGCTCTGCAACGTTACCGCCGAGGCAGGTCATTGGGCGCAGCTTAAGCCGCAACTCGCCAACTTTCTCGGCGCGCTGCCGCGCGCGCCCGCAAAGGCTGCGCCGTGGCGCCTTGCCGAAGGCGCGCGTTCGGAAGGCCTCATCGTGCCGACCAAGGTCAACTACGTTGGCAAGGGCGCCGACCTCTATGGCGCTGGCATCAGGCCGAGTGGTGCCCATCTCGTGGCCCGCCGCTATCTGCGCACGACCTGGCTGTGGGACAGGATCCGGGTGCAAGGCGGCGCTTACGGAGGCCAATGCATGTTCGACCGCTATTCCGGCGGGTTAACGTTCGTGTCCTATCGTGATCCGAACCTGATCGCCACACTCGACACCTATGACCACACCGCGGACTTCCTCAGAAACGCCGACCTCAACGAGGCGGAGCTCACGCGCACCATTATCGGCACCATCGGCGAGGTTGATGCTTATAGACTCCCCGATGCCAGGGGCTTCGCTTCGATGCAACACTACCTGGTGGACGACACCGACGAGGCGCGTCAGCGCATGCGCGAAGAGATCCTCTCGACCACCACAGCTGACATCCGCAACTTCACCGACGCGCTGGCACACGTCGCCGCGCACGGCCTCGTCGTCGTGCTCGGCTCCGAGCAGGCGATCGAAGCCGCCAATGCAGAACGTCCGGGGTTGCTGAGCGTGTCCCGTGTGATGTGACCTCCTCCTCGTCCGGCCAACCCACGGAGCTGAGGCGAGGCGCCGCTCTGCGGCTGCGCACGCGCCGCGAGCTATATCGAGTGCAACTTTCTCCTGAGAAGCTGCCAACCGTTGCTTGCCGTCTTATCTTCAGCCCCCTGACCCAGGAAGGAAGCAATAAATCTGCAAGCTTCCGCGAGGCACTAACCACACCACGGCGTAACCAAGCTTATTGGTTTTCGGATCGATCAACGCGAAATTCGGCACGTCGTGCCATTTCCCATCTCTCAACCGAACACGATAGCCGCTTCGGGCATTGCCGGCCTCCCATTGGGGGCCGGCGACAACCTCTATTGGGCATGGTTCGGCGTGCCTCGAGGCGAGATAATCGTTGCGTTTGGTACCCTCAAGCGGAAGACCGAACGATAGGCTAGCGAGTCATGGGTTGAGATCGACCGTTCGCACTAGAACCGTGCCGTCGCCTTGGAAGCGGCCTGCCAATATCTTGTCAGCCGCGATTCGTTCGATCTCTTGACGGTGTTGCTCAAAGACACGCTCCAAGTCGACGGGGCGCAAGGGTCCGGGTGATCCAGCCCGCTCCTCAAGTGCGGTGCGGGTCACCGCGCACCAAATTCGCGCCTCCCCATGGCGAGCATAGAACCTCACAGTTTGGGTGCGCGCGGACCAATAAAAATAGTAGTCAAACTTTACTGAACTGGGCATTCCTCTCCACGGCCGCGAGAAAGGCCGCCCGCAGAGACACGGGCGGCCTTTTGATCCCGAGCGCTTGGCTATCCTGCGCGGGGTCCGACGAGTTGGCGCCGGAGGTCGGAATTTCGAATGCCTAACTCGATCGGGCGTTAGTCGGTTCCAGTCCCCGCCGAACTCATAAATTCTTGTAATGTGCTATTCTTGCGAGGCGGCGTGGCCACTAGTCCGGCGTATCCGCGTCGGAAGTTTGCTGGCTGCGTCCATGGCTGTTGCTCCGATTCATTTAGGATGCTCACCGAACCCTGACAGGAAGTGAGCGGTATTGACGAGCACGGCTCTGTCAGAGGCATTGGGGTGCTTCGCGCCAATCGAAAGCATTGTAAGGCGTCATGCGGCTGGTCGTCGCGAGTACTCGAGATCGTCCTCCCATACCAATCCTATGCCGCGAAAAGACCGCGAGAAAGGGCAGTATTGCCGGTCATAGGAGCGTTGACCGCGACGCAATCCTTAGCCTACACCGGCAGTATGGGAGGCCGCTTCACGCAAGTTACACGTGGGAAGAGCTGAGCCGGCTCTACCGGCTCACCAGCCCGGCGCGCGCAACGTTCGCCCACAGTACAACATCTGCCCGACCGACCCGATCGCTCACCGATACCGGTGCGCCGGCAGCTCATTCCGCCATGGTGGAGAAAGTCGGGGAAACACCCGTGACCTGCACAATGAAAATCATGGAAGCCAATTCACTCGTCGGTGCGATTTACGATCGGATGCCCGTGCTGCTGGACGACGAGGGCACCGAGGCTTCGCTTTCCCGGTGAGGCAGGCGCCGAGAATTCTGGCACCGAGCTGCCTATTCGGGACGTCCGCTGTGACGGTGAGTATCGGGGGTATAGCGGACGGTCCGCGGACCCCGCCGAAGCGACACGATTGAGTCGCTCACGATTGCCTGGCGACGGCTTGCGCGCTATCAACTCGTCAGTCCGGGATTCCCGCAAGCCGCATTCCCGTAATCTCGCGATCCTGACCAGCGCGATAGACGGGATCGGTCCACGGC
>JBKPDF010000049.1:0-37561 GCA_046727735.1 Pseudomonadota bacterium
GGCACACCACGCCCAATGCGGCGCGGGGCCCTGCTGACGCGGCGGCGCCGGCGGGTCCGCGTGGCGGGGAGCCGGCCGCGAAGGCGAGTTTCATCGCGGCCGCGCGCCGCGCCGCCCAGGCCGCCGCCGCCGAGAGCAAGAAATCGGCAGATTCCGCGACAACGCCCCCCGAGCAGGTCGCGGGGATCGTTGCCGCGGTCGCAAATCACCGGCGACCGCTGATGGTCGCGGGAGGCGTGCTGCTGTTCGGCGCAGCAAGCCTGCATCTCGGCCTCAACGGCCGCCCGCTGCCGCTGTCGGATTTCTGGCATTCGGTTTCGGTCGAGACATTCGGTTCCGGCGCCGAAGAGCCGGCGCCGCGGGCCGCCGCCGCGAAGACGGGGACGGTGCCGCCAGACGGGGAATCCCGCGCCGCGGGTGTGCCCGACCCCGTCGTGCCGGAAAGCGGGGCGACCGCATTCCGCCGGCCGGCGAGCGCAGCCGACGATTTCCTGCTCTTGCCGGTGCCGGACGGGAAGCTCCTGCCCGTTACAGGCTCCACGCCGCCTGCGCCGCGCGCGGCCCCATCGCCGCCTCGCACCAACGAGGTCACCGGATCGCTCTCGCCCGCGCCGGTGAATGCGGCCGCCGCCGCCGGCGCGCGCCCCGCCCCCGAGCGCACTCCGCAAGGAGCCGCGAAGCTGCCGAACACGATCGGCAGCCCGGCGCTGCGCGCGGCGGCCGCGGCCGGAAACTCCGCGGCCGAATACGAGATCGGCATCCGGTTCAGCGAGGGACGCGTTGTGGCGCAAAGCTTCGAAGAAGCCGCGCATTGGCTCGCACGCGCGGCCGATCACGGGCTCGCTCCCGCGCAATATCGGCTCGGCAGCCTCTACGAGAAGGGCCAGGGCGTGAAGAAGGACCTGATCGAGGCGCGCCGGCTCTATCTCTCGGCGGCGCAACAGGGCAACGCCAAGGCGATGCACAATCTGGCGGTTCTCTACGCGGTCGGTTTCGAGGGCGGGCCCGATTATCGAGCCGCCTCCGAATGGTTCCACAAAGCCGCCCAATACGGCGTCGCCGACAGCCAATACAATCTTGGCATCCTCTACGCGCGCGGGGTCGGCGTGGAGCAGAATCTCGCAGAATCCTACAAGTGGTTCGCGCTCGCGGCGCAGCAGGGCGACAAGGACGCGGCCCACAAGCGCGACGACGTCGCGGCGCAGCTCGATGCGAAAGCTTTGACCGCCGCGCAGCAATCCGTGCAGACCTTCACGGCCGACGCGCAGCCCGACAAAGCCGTCCGAGTCGAGCCGCCGGGCGACGGCCCGCTGCCGATTGCGCCCGCGCTGAAAACCAAATCCGAACGCGCTGCATCCGGGTCGGCGTGAGCGGCGCAGCCGAAGCACAAACGCCGGAAAGCACGTTGCGGGGGATTTGCTTCGAACCGTCCAGCTGATAGGGCTGCGGTTCGACCTTGATCTCACTTCATCGGCCGTTGCCGGTCGACCGGGGCGGCAGCGGCTGCCGACATCCGAGTACCGCATTCGCGGGATCGCGCGTCCGCCGGACCGCCCCTCGAAGCCGGTACCCTTCCGGCGGACAGGCCCGTGCAGATCTACCTTCCAATCGCCGATTTGCCGGTCAATGTCTTTCTCATCTTCGCGATGGGAGTAGCGGTCGGGTTCATCTCCGGCATGTTCGGCATCGGCGGCGGATTCCTGATGACACCGCTGCTGATCTTCGTCGGCATCTCGCCGGCGGTCGCAGTCGCGAGCGTCGCGAGCCACATCGCGGCCTCGTCGTTCTCCGGCGTGATCGCTTATTGGCGCCGCCGTGCGCTCGATTTCGCCTTGGCGTCGATGCTGCTGATCGGCGGCATCCTGGGGACGGTGAGCGGCGTGTGGCTGTTCTCGATCCTGCGCCGCGTCGGTCAGCTCGACCTGACGATCGGGCTCTCGTATCTGACGCTGCTCGGCGCTGTCGGCGGCATGATGATCGTCGAGGGGCTGCGGGCGATCGCGCGGGCGCGCGGCGGCAAGCCCGCGGACGTCCGGCGCCCCGGAAGCCACACCTGGATCCATGGGCTGCCGATCAAGGTGCGGTTCAAGCAATCGAAGATCTACGTGTCGGTCATTCCGCTCTGGGTGATCGGATTCGCCATCGGCTTCATCGGCGCCATCATGGGCATCGGCGGCGGCTTCCTGCTGGTTCCGGCGCTGATCTATCTGATGCGGGTGCCGACCGGCGTCGTGATCGGCACTTCGATGATCCTCACGCTCGTCACCATGGCGGCCGCGACCGTGATGCATGCCAGCACCAACCATCTGGTCGACGCCGTGCTGGCGTTGATCCTGATGGTGGGCGGGGTGATCGGGGCGCAATTCGGGGCTCGCGCGGGGCAAAAGATCCGCGGCGAGCAGCTGCGGCTGCTGCTCGGCATTCTGGTGCTGCTGGTGGGGCTGCGGTTCGCATTCGACCTCGTGCTGCCACCCGGCGAGCTGTTCTCGCTGCGGCCGCTGGAGATCCGGCCATGACGGCGCGCCGGCTCACGAGGCTCCTGGCGGCGGCGCTCACGCTGACCGCGGCGACGCTGGCGGCCGGAGCACCCGCGTGTGCCGAGCGCGTCGTCGTCGCGCTCTCGGCCCACCGGGTGCTGATCAATTCGAGCTTCACCGGAGCCGAGCCCGTGCTGTTCGGCGCGGTCGAACGCGAGCCCGGATCGCCGCCGCGGCGGGGCGGCTACGACGTCGTCGTCACCGTGATCGGGCCGCGGCAGGATGTCGTCACCCGCGAGAAGGAGCGGGTCGTCGGGATCTGGGTCAATGCGAAATCGCGGACCTTCTCCGACGTGCCCTCGTATCTAGTGGTGCTGTCGAACCGGCCGCTTGCGGCGGTCGCCAGCCCCGACACGCTGCAGCGACTGCAGATCGGCATCGCGCAAACCCCGCTCGCCGCGGATGCGGCCGACGATCCGGCGACCGACGCGTTCCGCGCGGCATTCCTGCGGCTCAACCGCGAGCACGGTTTCTATCGCGAGGAGCCGAACGCGGTGACCTTCGTTACGCCCGACTTGTTCCGCGCCGCGGTCGAGCTGCCCGCCAACGTGCCGATCGGCAATTACGAGATCGACGTGAAGCTGTTTTCCGAGGGCGTGCTGCTCACGCGCCAAACCTCCGCGATCGAGATCGTGAAGGTCGGATTCGAGCAGTTCGTCGCCAACGCGGCGCGCGAGCACGGCTTCGCCTACGGGCTCGCTACCGCGACCCTCGCGCTGCTCACCGGATGGGCCGGATCCATCGTGTTCCGCCGGGATTGAGCAAGCGCGCTGCCAGTCAAACTTCTTCGTAATCCCAAGTGCGTCCGCGGCTGGCCGGAGACCGGTCGGCCAACCACGCGCCGTGTTGGCCAAACCGCCAGAAACAGTCAAAACCCGCGAATTTTTTGGAGGTAATTTTGAAAAAGTTTCGAGGCGCCCCAAGCGTTTAACTCGATTCAATTCTCCAGAAATGCACCTTTCAGATGCAGCAACTTTATTGCTTTCAACTACTGAGAGAATGAACCGCGCAAGCCATTGATCGGGATCATTGTTTCTCGCCCGGGCCCGCTACGGCCACCAGACCGGGGACTGGGACGCCGGCCTCGGTACGCAGCGAGGCCTCTGCCAGCGTGAGCACCGAGAGCCCGGCCGCCTCAAGCGCGGTGCGCACGTGCGCGCCCGAATGGGCGTAGCGCAGCTTCTCGCCGAGCACGACGCCCTCGCCGGCGTGAGTCTCGGCCGTGAAGGCGAACAGCCCATCGGGTTCGAGTACGGCAGCGGCGGCGCGGCAGACCGGTTCGAGATCGCCCAAATACGCAAAAACGTCTGCCGCGACGATCAGGTCCGCGCGCGCTTGCTGGGGCGAGCCGCATTCGACTCCCTCTCCCCGCAGGGGAGAGGGATGGGGTGAGGGGGATCGGGCGGGAATTCCAGATCGTGACCCCCTCACCCGATCCTCGCCTTCGGCGAGGATCGACTCCGGATCAAGTCCGGGGCAGGCTCTCTCCCCTTCGGGGAGAGGTAAAAAAGCGAGTGCCTCGACCAGATCGGCGACCGCGAGCCCGGCATAGAGATTCTTGCGGCGCGCCTGCTCGATCATGCCCGGTGAGATGTCGATGCCGAACATTGCCTCGCAGCAATCGGCGAACGCCTCCGCGGCGAGCCCGGTCCCGCACCCGAGGTCGAGCATCCGGCGAAATTTCGGCGGCAGGCCCCGCGCCGCCTGCACGCGTTCGACCGCTTCGCGCAGCAGGCGCGGCGCGCGATAAGCGAGGTCCTCGACGAGCGCGCGGTCGTAATGCGGCGCGTATTGGTCGAACAGCGTGCGCACGTATGCGGGCGGCATCGACGCGGCGCCGCCTTCGAGCCGCGCCGCGCGCAACCCGGCGCCTTGCGAGTCGGCCGGATCGATCGCGAGCGCCCGGCGGAATGCCTCGACCGCGCCGCGAGCATCGCCGCGGCGCTCGCGCACTTCGCCGAGCGCGAACCAGGCGGCGGCAAAATCCGGCGCGCGATCGAGCGCCTGCACGAGCACGTCGGCGGCGCCCGCAAGTTCGCCGCGCGCGGCGAGCTCGCGCGCGATCGCATAGCGGCGGTCGGCGATCAGATCGCCGGAGGAGGCCCGAAGCGGAGCAGACAGCATCGCAGAACCCAGGCTCTACCAAATACATCTCGCGTCGTCATTGCCGGGCTCGACCCGGCAATCCATGCAAGGTTGCCGCTACCGGCAAAGCCACATGGATGCGCGGGTCGATCCCGCGCATGACGAGCCTAAATTACCCGCATCGGTAGACCCGTCGCCCAAGCGACGCTGCCGGAACCGCGAAAGCCGCATGGATGCGCGGGTCAGCCCGCGCATGACGAGCCTAGATTACCCGCATCGCGGATGAGGCGGCTGACATTAGCTCTGTCGATGCATATGTCAGGATCATGCGTCCTGAAGAGTTATTGGTGCGCACGCCCTCTGGGCTCTGCTGTCGCGCCGGCAAATTTCACATCGATCCGCTCCTCCCGGTCGAGCGTGCGCTCATCACCCACGCGCATTCCGATCACGCGCGGCCGGGCCATCAGCACGTGCTGGCGACCGCCGAGACGCTCGATATGATGCGGCTGCGCTACGGCGAAGATTTCGCCCGCACCAAACAGCCGATCGCGTATGGGGAAACGCTGGCGTTCGACGGGGTGCGCGCGAGCTTTCATCCCGCCGGGCACGTGCTCGGCTCCGCGCAGATCCGCATCGAGTCGACGGGCCTGCGTATGGTCGCCTCGGGCGATTACAAGGACGTCGCCGACCCAAGCTGCGAACCATTCGAGCTCCTGCCGTGCGACGTGTTCATCACCGAGGCGACCTTCGGCCTGCCGGTGTTTCGTCACGGGGATGTCCAGGCCGAGATCGCCAAGCTCTTGAGCTCGGTCGCGCTGTTTCCCGAGCGCGCGCATCTCGTCGGCGTTTATGTACTAGGCAAGGCGCAGCGCGTGCTCGCGCTGCTCCGCCAGGCGGGCTACCAGAAACCGATCTATCTGCACGGCGCGCTCGATGCGTTCACCCGCTATTACGCGAGCCGCGGCATCGAATTCGGCGAATTGCGTTCCGCGACGCAGGCCGCCAAAACCGAGCTTGCCGGCGCGATCGTGCTGTGCCCGCCGTCCGCGCTCCGCGAGATCTGGTCGCGGCGGTTTCCCGATCCGGTCAGGGCTTTCGCGTCCGGATGGATGCGGGTGCGCGCGCGGGCGCGGCAAGGCGGGATCGAGCTGCCGCTCGTGATCTCCGACCACGCGGATTGGCACGGACTGACCGCGACGATCGCGGCGACCGGCGCGGCTGAGATCTGGGTAACGCACGGCCAGGAAGACGGCCTCGTCCACTGGAGTACGCAGCGCGGGCTTGCCGCGCGCGCGCTGCGGATCGAGGGTTACGGCGAGGAGGACGATGCGGAAAGCTGAGCCGGCCGGCAGCATGAACGGCTTCGCGCGGCTGCTCGACCGGCTCGCCTTCGAGCACGGCCGCAATGCCAAGCTGCGGCTGATGACCGAATATTTCCGCACGATGCCCGACCCGGAGCGCGGCTTCACGCTCGCGGCGCTCACCGGCGCGCTGTCGTTTCCGCACGCCAAGCCCGGCATGATCCGCGCGCTGATCGCCGAGCGCACCGACCCGGTGCTGTTCGGCCTCTCCTGGGATTACGTCGGCGATCTCTCCGAAACGATCGCGCTGCTGTGGCCGGCCCCAGCCGCGTCCCAAGCCGAGCATCCGCCGGCGTTGTCCGAGGTGGTCGTGAAACTCGCCACCCTCGGCAAGAGCGAGCTGCCCGCGCAGCTCGCGCACTGGCTCGATGCGCTCGACGAGACCGGACGCTGGGCGCTGTTGAAGCTCGTCACCGGCGAGTTGCGCATCGGCGTCTCGGCGCGGCTCGCCAAGACCGCGGTCGCGGCGCTCGGCGGCAACGCGCCCGACGAGATCGAGCTGATCTGGCCGCAGCTCGTGCCGCCCTACACCGAGCTGTTCGCCTGGGTGGAAGGACGCGGCAAGAAACCCGCAGGGCGCGACCCGGCGCCGTTCCGCCCGGTCATGCTGGCGCACGCCGTCGAGGAGCAGGATCTCGCCGGGCTCGATCCGCGCGTTTACGTCGGCGAATGGAAATGGGACGGCATCCGCGTCCAGGCCGCGGCCGGATGGCGCGAGACGGGCGAGCGCGTCGCGCGGCTCTATTCGCGCACCGGCGAGGACATTTCCAGGAGCTTCCCCGATCTACTCGCCGCGCTGGGGTTCGAAGGCGCGATCGATGGCGAATTGCTGGTCATGCGCGACGGCCGCGTGCAATCGTTCAACATGCTGCAGCAGCGCCTCAACCGCAAAGCCGTGACGGAAAAGCTCATGGCGGAGTTTCCCGCGCATCTTCGCGCCTACGATCTCTTGGTCGACGGCGCGGAGGATCTGCGCGACAAGCCGTTCCTGGAGCGCCGCGCACGGCTTCGGGCGCTCATCGACCGGCTCGGCGATTCCCGCATCGATCTCTCGCCGCTCGTCGAATTTTCGAGCTGGGAGGAGCTGGCGGAGGCGCGAAAAGATCCGGCGGCGTTCGGCGCCGGCGGCGACGCCGAGGCGGTCGAGGGCATCATGCTCAAGCAGCGCTCCTCCGCCTACGTGCCCGGCCGGCCGCGAGGATTGTGGTGGAAATGGAAGCGCGGCCCGGCGCTGATCGACGCGGTGCTCATGTACGCGCAGCGCGGCAGCGGCAAACGCTCCTCGTATTATTCGGATTACACGTTCGGGGTCTGGCGCGAGACACCCGACGGCGAGGAGCTGGTGCCGGTCGGCAAGGCATATTTCGGCTTCACCGACCAGGAGCTCTTCGAGATCGACCGCTTCGTCCGCCGCAACACGATCGACCGCTTCGGGCCGGTGCGCGAAGTCGTGCACGAGCCCGACAAGGGCCTGGTGCTGGAAATCGCGTTCGAAGGCCTGCAGCGCTCGAACCGGCACAAGTCGGGGATCGCGATGCGCTTTCCGCGCATCAACCGGCTGCGCTGGGACAAGCCGCCCGGCG
Organism: Pseudomonadota bacterium; assembly: GCA_046727735.1. Classification (GTDB taxonomy): domain Bacteria; phylum Pseudomonadota; class Alphaproteobacteria; order Rhizobiales; family Xanthobacteraceae; genus AP-16. Next base: position 7,567 of record JBKPDF010000049.1, read on the forward strand.
AGGCCGATCGCCTCGACACGCTGGAAACAATGCTTGACACAAAACCGGGAGCCGCAACTCATGACCGCGCACGATCCGCAGACGCAGCGCCCGCCCGCTAGCCTGCCGGCACAAGACGCGCCGCCCGCGAGGGAGCCCCGCATGCGCAACCCCATGATCCGGTTCTTCGGCGGACCGCCGCTCGCCGTGATCGTGCGGCTGATCCTGCTGTCGATCCTGGTCGGCGTCGTGCTGCACGCGAGCGGGCTCGATCCCTGGAACATCCTCGACAGCATCCGGCGGTTTCTGCTGCACATCTGGAACATGGGATTCGACGCCGTGCGCTGGGTGTGGCGCTGGTTCCTGCTCGGCGCGATCATCGTCATCCCGATCTGGCTGATCGTCCGCCTGGTGCGCGCGCCGAGCGAGCGCGGGTGAGCGCTGCTTCACGGCGAATTACAGCCGGAAAATTTCACTCGTCATGCGCGGGCTTGACCCGCGCATCCATGCGGGTTTTCCGTTTGCGGCAGTTTGCGTGGATTGCCGGGTCGAGCCCGGCAATGACGAGGGTTCAATGCAAACGACAAAAAATCATTGGTCGGGCCACGGGGCCGCGGTGCAGGCCGCCGCGTCGGTGCCGACCGCGGCGCGGACGCTGTCGTAACCATCGCGCCTCGACAAATGCGCGAGGTCGCGCTTGATGTCGTCGACAAGGCCGAGCCCGCGGAACACGAGCCCGGTGTAGAGCTGCACCAGCGTGGCGCCGGCCTTGATCTTGGCGAAGGCGGCGGCGCCGGAATCGATGCCGCCCACTCCGATCAGCGGAAACGCGCGTTCGGCGCGCAGGTAAGTCTCCGCGACCATGCGGGTCGAGAGCGCGAACAGCGGCCGCCCCGAGAGGCCGCCTTCCTCGCGTCGTGCCGGATCGCGCAGCGATTTGGGCCGGCCGAGCGTCGTGTTCGAGACGATCACGCCGTCGACGCGGCGCGCCCGCGCGACCGCAACCACGTCGTCGAGATCGGCAAGCGCGAGATCGGGGGCGATCTTGAGCAGCACAGGCACGCGCCTGCCGCCCGCATGGCGCTCCCGAGCTTCCATCACACGAGAGAGCAGCGCATCGAGCGCGGATTTCTGCTGCAGGTCGCGCAGGCCGGGCATGTTCGGCGACGACACGTTGATCGTGCAATAGCTCGCGATCGCGGCGAACGTCTCGATGCCCGCGACGTAATCGGCAATGCGATCCGGCGCATCCTTGTTGGCACCGAGATTGACGCCCACGATGCCGCGGCCGCCGCATTCCGTGAGGCGGCGGCGTACCGCGTCGAAGCCTTCATTGTTGAAGCCGAGCCGGTTGATCACCGCTTCGTCCGCGTCGAGCCGGAACAGCCGCGGACGGGGATTGCCGGGCTGCGGCCGCGGCGTCACCGTGCCGACCTCGGCAAAGCCGAAACCGAGCCGCAGCAGCGGCCCGAACACGCGCGCATCCTTGTCGAGCCCGGCCGCAACGCCAAGCGGATTGGGAAACTTCAGCCCGAACGCCTCGACGGCTAGCGCCGGCCGGTCCGGCGCCGGCCATGCCGGCATGAACGGCAGCGCGCGCAGTACGAGCGCGTGGGCATCCTCGGGGTCGAGCGCGCGCACCAACGGCCGCGCGAGGAGATCGAGCAGTCCGATCACGCAAAAAAAACTCCGGGTGGGAGCGCGGACCCTAATGCGCCCTCCTCCTCCCATCAAGCAGCGGATGACCACGTTCACTCGTCATATGCGGGCTTGCCCCGGTCACCCATGCGGCTCTTCCCGATCCGGACAGTCTGCGTGGATTGCCGGTTAGAGCCCGGCAATAACGAAAGCAATCGCTGCCGCTTAGACCGCAAGTCCCTATGATTGCTCCAGCGGAACCGAAACGGGATGCTGCCCATGACCGACAACGACGAATTCGCCGCCGCGATGCTCGCGTCCGCGCTGGTGGAAATTCAGCGCGCCGCCGTCGAGCTCGAGCCCGATCCGGTCGAGGCCGCCGCGATGATGTATTTCGATTGCCTCGACGCGATCCGCGCCGAGCGCATCAAGCGAGTGGCGCGGCCGAAGAGCTGAGCGGGCCGGCCCTAAACCTCCAGGATCGCATGTGGCTCGGAGCGCGCCGCATTCGACTCCCTCTCCCGGAGTGGATTGTCGCGAAAGCGGACCAGCGGACGCGCTTCCCCTCTCCCCTTGTGGGGGAGGGTGGTCCGAGCCGAAGGCGAGGACCGGGTGAGGGGTTTTGCTCTAATGGTTTTGCAAGCTACCCCTCACCCGGCTCGTCGCTCGCTCGCGCTCGCAACGAGCCACCCTCTCCCGCAAGGGGAGAGGGGAAGCGAGTATGCCGCTCGGTTTTAGCAACGATCCCCGCAGGGGACTGGGATGGGTGACGCCCGGGGCAGGCTCTCTCCCTGCGGGGAGAGGTGAAGGAACCCCACCCGGCTCGGCGCTGCGCGCCTCGCCACCCTCCCCTGCGGGGAGGGAAAAGAACCGCGTCCGGGGAACGCAGTTTCGGTTACGCCGAGCGGGCGAGCGCGCCGTCGATCAGCGCGATCGTGTTGTCGAGGCCGTAGATCGCCACGAACGAGCCGAAACGCGGCCCCTTCTGCTCGCCGAACAGCACCTGATAGAGCAGATTGAACCATTCGAGCGAAACGCCCGGCTTACCGTCCCGCGTCTTGATCTTGCCGGTGCGGTCGAGGAACGGCTCGCGCCGGCCGACCTCGTACACGACCTCCTGGATCCGCTCGGCGCCCGCGTCGGCGGGAAGCTGCGAGAGCGCGTCGCGCAGATCGAGCAGCGCCTTGCGCTCGGCCGCGGTCGGCTCGCGGAAGTTTTTTTCCGGCAGCACGAAATCGCGAAAATAATGGATCGCGTAGGTGACGAGCGCATCGAGCTTGGGATGGCTCTGCGGCGTCACGCCGGGCCAGTAGCGGCCGATGAAGCCCCACAGCGTCGCCGGATCTTCGGCGTTCGAGGCCGAGACCAGCTTGAGCAACATCGAGAACGCGATCGGGATCTCGGGCGGCGGCGGATCGCCGGAATGGAGGTGCCAGACCGGATTGGAGAGCCGCTGGCGCAGATCCTGGCGGCGATAGGCGTCGAGCTGCTGGTGATATTCGTCGACGTGGCGCGGAATGACGTCGAAGAACAGGCGCTTCGCCGCCTTGGGCTCGCGATACATGAACAGCGCGAGACTCTCCTGAGCCGCATAGCGCAGCCATTCCTCGATGGTGAGGCCGTTGCCCTTGGATTTCGAGATTTTCTGGCCCTGCTCGTCGAGGAAGAGCTCGTAGGTGAAACCTTCCGGCGGCGTTGCGCCGAGCGCGCGGCAGATCTCGCCGGACAGCTTGACCGAATCGATCAGGTCCTTGCCGGCCATCTCGTAATCGACATCGAGCGCGACCCAGCGCATCGCCCAATCCGGCTTCCATTGCAGCTTGCAGCGCCCGCCGGTGACCGGCGTCGCCACCGCTTCCTTGGTCTCCGGATCCTCGTACGTGATCGTGCCGCGCGCGGCGTCATGGGCGAGCACCGGCACCTGCAGCACCACCCCGGTGCGCGGACAGATCGGCAGGAACGGCGAATAGGTCTGCGCGCGTTCCTCGCGCAGGGACGGCAGCATGATCGCCATCACCTCCTCGTAGCGCTCGAGCATACGCAGCAGCGTCGCGTCGAAGCGGCCCGAGGTGTAGCACTCGGTCGCGGAGAGGAATTCGTAATCGAAGCCGAATTGGTCGAGGAAGGCGCGCAGCCGCGCATTGTTGTGCTGGCCGAAGCTCGGATGTGTGCCGAACGGATCGGGGATGCGGGTCAGCGGCTTGCCGAGATGCTGTTCCAGCATGTCGCGGTTCGGCACGTTGTCCGGAACCTTGCGCAACCCGTCCATGTCGTCGGAGAACGCGATCAGCCTCGTCTTCACGGCGTCGCCGGTGAGCACGCGGAAGGCGTGGCGCACCATGCTGGTGCGCGCGACTTCGCCGAACGTGCCGATGTGCGGCAGTCCGGAGGGGCCGTAGCCGGTCTCGAACACCACGATGTCCTTCGGGCGGCGCTCGAGCCGGGCGACGATCTTGCGCGCCTCCTCGAACGGCCAGGCGGAGGAATGCGCGGCGGCATCCTGGAGAGAAGGCGCTTTGGTCTCGGATTGGGACATGGTGATCAGATTACAGACGACAGAGAACGCACCAAGACTACGATGGATGATACTTCACTGCGTATTCTCCTTCGTCATTGCCGGGCTTGACCCGGCAATCCATGCAGGCTGCAGTGAATGGAAGGGCCACATGGGTGCGCGGGTCAAGCCCGCGCATGACGAGTCAGAGAAACCAATATTCCGCTCGGTCCGTCGTCTGTCGGCCGTCTTCAGAATGGGCTGATCGGAAAATAGCGCAGCCACAGGTCGGTGAAGCGGCCCTGCTCCCAAATCCGGAACAGCGACCAGTTGAGCGCGAGCCGCAGCGTGTCGTTGCCGCGCTTTACCGCGATCCCGATGCCCTCGCCGAAATAACGGCTCTCCGTGAACGGGCCGCCGACGAAGGCGCAGCAATTGGCGGAATCGGTGCCGTTGAGCCAGAACGCCAGCGAGATGCCGTCCCCGAACAACAGGTCGACCTCGCGCCGGCGCAGCGCCTCGCGCGCCGCATCGGCGCTGGGATACGCGCGCGCCTCCGCCTCGGTGAAGAACGTCTTGACAAAGGCCTCGTGGGCCGTGCCGGACAGCACCGCGATCTTCTTGCCCTCGAGCTGCTCCGGCGCGGCCCCGGCGGGCGCGGCATTGCGCAACGCGACGAAGCGCGCCGGCGAGCGGTAATAGGGATCGGTGAAATCCACCCTTTGCCGCAGCGCCGGCGTCGGCGCCAGCGAGGCGATCACGGCGTCGCCGCGGTTTTCGCCGAGCGCTCCCAGCAAGGTATCGAACCGGCGCATCTGGACCGTGCAGGTCAGCTTGAGGTCCTCGCAGATCATGCGCGCGAGATCGACATTGAACCCGGCCGGATTGCCGTCGCTGCCCGCGAAGTCGAACGGCGGATAGTCGGTCTCGGTGAGAAACCGGATGCCCGAAAGATGCGACAGATCCGGCCGCTCCGGCCGGCGGCGCGGATCCCAGAAACCGGGCACGCCGGCGGACACCTGCAGGCTGTCGGGCTTGAGCGCCAGCGGCTGGCTTTGCGCGCTTGCGCAACAGGCAGCGATAAAGATGACGCCAAGCATCACGCAAGCGCAGACGGCGGACGACGGACGACGGACGACGTGCACAAGGACCGCGATAGAACGAAATATCATGACAATTCCGCGTCTCCGTTTCGCACTCTGCAGCAGCCCGGATGAAGCGGCGTGGAACGCCGCGTAATCCGGGAAAGCCGTCCCGGATTACGCTTCGCTGCATCCGGGCTACGTATCATCCGCCATTGCGGCTACAGATACCGCCGCAGATCGGCGGCTGCATCCTCGGGCCGGCGCTTGAGATTGAATGGCGTAACGAACTTGCCGTTCTTGTCCATCAGATAGACGAGCGCGGTGTGATCCATCGTGTAGTCGCCGTTCTCGAGCGGCACCTTCTTCATGTAGGCCCGATAGGCTTTCGCCACCTGGGCGATCGCGGCCGCGCCGCCGGTCAATCCCTCGAAGCGCGGATTGAAGCTCGACAGATAGTCCTTGAGCTCGGCCGGCGTGTCGCGCTCGGGATCGACCGTGATGAACAGCGCGCCGACCCGCGCCGCGTCGGGCCCGAGCTTGTCCAGCACGTCGGAGAGTTCCATCAGCGTCGTCGGGCACACGTCCGGGCAATGGGTGAAGCCGAAGAAGACCAGAAACGGCTCGCCTTTGAAGTCCTGGTCGGTGACGGTGCGGCCGTGCTGGTCGACGAGCCGGAACGGGCCGCCGATCGCGGCGGCGGACGGCGTCATCGCCACACTGTCCGGCTTCACGACGAGGAGCACGACAGCGAAGACGGCGCCGAGTCCCGCCAGGAACGACGCGAGGATGAGAAACAGCCGGGTGGTCCGTGCGCTCATGCCAACTTTATCGGCGTTGCGGGTTCAAAAGCAGGCGGCGATTCCGGCCGCGATCATCTCGAAAAAGACGGTGCTGCCGTAATAGGCCCACAGCCCGAGGGCGGCGATCACGAGCGCGCCGAATACCGCGCCCGCCGCAACGAGCGGGCGGGGCATGGGGCCTAGGCGCAAGGGGGCGGCGTGCGGCATGGGAGATCCAGGCGTCCTGCGGGTCTGACATAGGCAAGATCGCGCCGGCCGACAACACCCCACGCGAGCGGCCAGGCACGCCGACGGCGCGTTGTCGCGATATTGAGGAAACCGGCCGACGTGCTCGCGGGGATCGCCGTGGCGCCCGCGGCGATCGCGGCCGCGCACCCGGCGAGCCGCGCGCTGCAGCGCCGGATATTTTTGCCGCGACGGCAGCGCCCCCGCGCCTCGTTACGGCGGCAATGCCGCTGCCAGAGAGCCGAGCGGCCGCACCCGCATCGCATTAGCGTGCGGGCTGTCACATATCGCTCGGAGCAAGCCGCACTCGACTCCCTCTCCCCGGAGGGGAGAGGGATGGGGTGAGGGGGAATGGGCCGTCGTGGACGTCATAGATCCTAGCCCCCTCACCCGATCCTCGCCTTCGGCGAGGATCGACCTCTCCCCTCCGGGGAGAGGTGAAGAACGCCCGGCCCTCACATGCGATAGCCCTGCCAGCGCGCGCGGCGATCCCGTCATGCGCTCGATCCGCTCGGCGCGGCGGCGCGGGCGAACGCGCCGGTGTTGATGCTGTCGACGATCGAGCTCGGAATGAGAATCGTGGTGCCGCGCTCTTTCGTGGTTTCGTAGATGATGTTCATGGCCCGCAGCTGCATGGCCGCCGGATTCTCCCCATAGGTGCGCGCCGCTTCGACGAATTTGCCGGCGATCTCCGCCTCCGCGGAGCCGAGAATCACGCGGGCCTGCTTCTCGCGCTCGGCCTGCGCCTGGCGCGACATCGCATCCTGCAGCGCTTCCGGGATGGTCACGTCGCGGATCTCGACGGAATTCACCGACACGCCCCAGTCCGCGGTCTTGCGCGCGATCTCCGCGCGCAGGAACTCGTCGGCCGCCTGCCGCTCGGACAGCAGCGCCGCCAGCAGCGAAGCGCCGATCATTTCGCGCAGCGAAGTCTGCGACACGCGGTCGACCGCCTCGCGATAATTGGTGATGTTGAGCGCGGCCCTCTGGGCGTCGTGGACGTGCCAGAACACCACCGCCTCGACGTTGACCGGCACGGTGTCGCGCGTGAGCGCCTGCTCGGCGCTGAAGGCCGTGGTCTGGATGCGCTGGTCGATGATCGCCGTGATGGCGTCGAGGATCGGGATGATGAAGAACAGGCCCGGCCCCTTCACGCCATGCAGTTTTCCGGCGCGCAGGATGACGAAGCGCTCCCACGCGTTCGCCATTTTGAGCGAGGCGAAAATGAGGACCGCGGCAACGAAGAACGCCGCGGCCGGAATCGGCATTCGGGCCGCCGCGAACGCGAGGCCGGCGAGCGCGGCGAGGAGGGTCAGAAACAGCGTGATGGGATTCATGGCATCCTCCGACATTTGCCGGCGGCCTGCCGGCGATTGCGGCGGGACTTTACTGGACGCCCGTGCCGCCTTGGAGGCGGTCCGGGCCGGCGGCGGGGCGCGACCGGGGCCGCTTGCGATCTCGAGAGGACGCGCGAAGGGTTCAGGCTCGTCCCCATGGAAATTGGCCGCGGGCTGGCGGGAATCGCCGCATTGACCTATGAAGCGGCGGGGGGTAGCCCGCCCCGACGCAGGGGGCGCAGCGCGAGGGGAACATGTTGGCCAACGGAGGATCCGGCCCGCCAAGGCCCGCAGGAGCATCGCCGCCGAACGGGCGCGCGCCGCACCGCCTCGCGCTCGGCTTCGAGGAGATCGGGCTCGTCCCGCTGCGCTTCCCGCTCTTCGCCGCGATCGTGGTCCTCGCGCTCTCGGTCGTCGCGGCGTTCGGGGTCGCCCGCATCAAGGTCGACGATTCGCTGAGCCAGCTGTTTCGCTCCGAGACCCCCGAGTTCAAGCAATACGAGGAGGTGTCGCGGCGGTTTCCGTCGAGCGAGTTCGACGTGCTGCTCGTCATCGAGGGCAAGGACCTGCTGGCGCGCGATTCGCTCGAAAAGGTCCGCGACGTCGTCACCGATCTGCAGCTGATCGACGGGGTGCGGGGGCTCGTCTCGCTGTTCTCGGCGCGCCAGCCGCCGGAGCACGGGCGGCTGCCGGCCGCGCTGTTTCCCGAGGAACTGCCGGACGGCGCCGAGTACGACGCGCTCATCGCGCGCGTGCGCTCGAACGAGATCATCCGCGGGCGGCTGCTCTCCGAGGACGGCGAGCTCGCGCTGGTGGTGCTGGCGCTCGATCCGGCGATCGTCGCCGGCAACGAGCTGCGCACGCTGGTCGGCGAGATCCGCAAGACCATCGCGGAGGATCTCGCCGGCACCGACCTCAAAGCCGAACTGTCCGGGGTTCCGGTCATGCAGCTCGAGATCCGCAACGCGGTCGAGCGCGACCGGCTGATCTACAACACCGTCGGGTTCGTCGCCGGCTGCGCGATCGCGATCGCATTCTTCCGCCGCGTCTCGTTCATGATCATCGCCGCGGCGCCGCCGCTGCTCGCGATCCTGTTGGCGCTCGGCGCGCTCGGCTGGCTCGATTTCCGCCTCAACATGTTCCTCAACGTGATGACGCCGCTCATCATGGTGATCAGCTTCTCCGACAGCATGCAGCTCACCTACGGGGTGCGGACGCGGCTGCTCGCCGGCGAGAACCGATACGACGCGGTGCGCAACACCATCCTGATCATCGGGCCGGCCTGCGTACTGACCCACGCCACGGCCGGGCTGTCGTTCGTCGCGCTGTTGTTCGCGAATTCGGATCTGATCCGCACGTTCGGCGAGGCCGGCCTGATCGCGACCATCATCGCGCTCATCGCGGTGCTCACGCTCGTGCCGGTGCTCGGCGTGCTGCTGCTGCGCAACGAATCCAACGTCGTCGCGACGGTCCGCCGCTCGGACTTCGGCATGGAAATGCTGCGCCGGTTCTGCGCCTGGATCGCCGCCCGGATGGTGAGCCGCCCGGGACTGTACAGCCTGATCAGCGTCTCGATCGTCGCGGCGCTCGCCTACATCTACGCCAATCTCGAGCCGCGCTATCGCCTCGCCGATCAGGTGCCCGACAAGCGGCAGGCGGTCGCGGCGAGCGGCCGCATCGACGCCAAGCTCACCGGCGCCAACCCGATCGACGTGCTGATCGAATTCCCCAAGGGCAAGTCGCTGTACGACCCGGAAACGATCGCGACGATCGCGGCCGTGCATGCGATCGTGGAGAAGCAGGCCGGGGTCGGCAACGTGCTCTCACTCGAAACGCTGCGGCGCTGGCTCGCGGAGAAGGCCGGCGTCTCCGACATCGCCGTCGTCAAACAATATGTCGACATCCTGCCGACGCATCTGGTGCGCCGCTTCATATCCGCCGAGCAGGATGCGGTTGTGGTGTCGGGCCGCGTGCCCGACGTCGACGTGAGCCGGCTGCTCCCCGTCGTCGAGGCGCTCGACAAGGCGCTCAACGGCGTGCGCGCCGCGCACCCGGGCTACAGCATCGCGGTGACCGGGCTCTCCGCGATCGCGGCGCGCAATAGCGCCGACATGATCGGCAAGCTCAACCGCGGCCTGACGATCGAGATCGTGTTCGTCGCGGCTTTCATCGGGCTCGCCTTCCGCTCGCCCATCACCATGCTGGTGAGCATCCTGCCGGGCATCTTTCCGATCCTGATGTCCGGGACGCTGCTGTGGGTGCTCGGCCAGGGCCTGCAATTCGCCAGCATCGTGGCGCTCACGGTGTCGTTCGGCCTCGGGCTGAGCGCCACCATTCATTTTCTCAATCGGTTGCGACTCGAGGACCGGCCGGACGAGGATCCGGCGATCGGCATCGAGCGCGCGACCGTGCTGGTCGGACCAGCCCTGATCCTGACGTCGGTGGTGCTCGCCTGCGGGCTGGCCGTCACCGTGTTCTCGGACCTGCCGTCGCTGCGACTGTTCGGCTGGCTCAGCGCGTTCGCGATGATCACCGCGCTCGTTGCCGATCTGTTGATCCTGCGGCCGACCGCGATGTTCCTGCTGCGCTTGACCCGGCGGGCAAAGCCGCGGGCCGAGCTGCCGAAAGCCGCGGAGTAGACCGAATCGATCGATCGCGGCGTGTACTGATCGATTTCGTTCCGCCGAGCGCGAATGTCCCGTATCGGGCGCATCTCGGAGTTCAACTCGGACATCACCCGATGTCGCAGAAGCGCCAAAAGCCGAAATCCCATGACCCGCGGTGAGAGTCCGGAGGGTGAGACCACGATGGTACGAAGGGCGCAGCGGGCGTTTTCTTGGTCGGCCGGTATTCGGGGGAAGAGGGATAGCGCCCAAACGGTCACAGATGCGAGCGAACCCCTTGTCCCGATCACTGCCTGCCGCTACACTCCCCTGGCATCGTATCACCTTGGGTGCCCCGATCTTCTGCGATTGGAAGGTCGGGGCTTTTGTTTTTGCTGGGGGTGATGAATGGCCGTGCCCGCAAATTACGTGTGAACTTGCCCCTGCGGCTCCGGATTTTCTTTTCACGACCAGCGATCCTGATCGGTGGCGCGGACGCTTGCCGCTCTCCACGCCGAAGGCGCTACCGGCTCATTGAGCCGCGGAATCAGGAAGGTCGTCGGGGAACGGCCCGAATGTCTGGAGGATTTGCTCTTGACCGCCCTCCACAGCCTCGATCAATTCGTAGTAGAGGCTCTTGTACGTCAGAAAAATGGCACCTTCGGCTTTCATTCTCGCAATCGCCGAGTCCACATTTCGCGATGAAGAAAACAGGAGCTCCTCCACCACGTAGACCTCATAGCCAAGACCGAGAAGACCGAGGCAGGATTGAAGGACGCAGACATCGGTTTCGCAACCGGCCACGATAATCTGAGTCTTGTTCATGAGTCCAAGATAATCCCTAATCTTCTTCTCTTTCGTCAAGTCGAAGAAATCTTTTTCGAAAGTCTCTGCCAGATCACTCAAGTGCCTTTCGATCTCTTTAGGCAAAGAGCCCTTTTGATTCACGGGCCTCTCAAGGGTTATCACGATCGGAACTCTGAAATACCCGAGTAGGCGAGCAAAGTTCTTTGTATTCGTCTTGATTCTGGAACGAAGACGCGTGTCTACCTGCGATAAGAAAAACTCTTGGACGTCAATTATCACACCCCAGCAATGGTCGGGTACAATGCGTTTAGCCACATGCTGTTGTCGTTGCGTGCCCATGATGCCCGAGATTTAATGTTAGTGCGCTCGTTCGAATCGCGCTATGGCGTGCTCCACGCTAGATGGAAAACAGCTATCGATCATCAACACCGATCGGGGCACACCTTGCGCTTGATTGACAATTGGACCGTGTTTCCTCTGCTGTCACCATGACGCCGCGATAGTTACGACGGGACGGGCGCTTTGGGGCTAGTGTTAGGCTGTTATCGCCTGGGAATAGCTTAATCAGCCGTCATTCTCGCACCTCGACCTCTAGACCTCTACGAACAACCGAACTCATTTCTGAGTACGCGCTCCTGAACGGGGCAACAACCCTGTAAAATCGATTCTTCGCGATCAACATGTCATGCAACGCCAAATAGTCGATACCCGTTGCAAGGAAACAAGCGAGAGCATCGCCCGGTGTTTCGACGATGGGTTCCCCCCTGACGTTGAGCGAAGTGTTCAGCAACACGGGAACGCCCGTGATCGCCTCAAATTCCTTAAGCAATCGGTAAAGACGTTCGTTCTCGTGTTCTCGAACCGTCTGGACGCGTGCCGTGCCGTCGACGTGAACAACGGCCGGGATCTTGTCTCTCCATTCCGGGCGAACGCGTTTGACAACTAGCATGAACGGAGAGTCCTCATCGCCTTCAAAGATTTCGCTGGCAGTTTCGGCAGGAACGATTGGCGCGAACGGCCGGAATGCGTGTCTGTGCTTGACGCGCCTGTTCAGCTTGTCCTTCATCTCCGCCTTGCGCGGGTCCGCGAGGATACTGCGATTGCCAAGAGCGCGTGGCCCAAATTCAGAACGGCCTTGAAACCAGGCGAGCACGTGGCCTTCGGACAGCAATTTTGCCGCGTCGCCGCATAGGTTCCTGCTGAGCGTGTTGCTCGTTTGCAGGCGAACGAGCCTTTTGTATGCGGCAATTCGCACATCCCGATCCGTATATTGAATGCCAAAATAGGCATGCTTCATGACAAACGAGCGCTGTTTCTTCAGAATCGCCAAATAACCATAATAGGCGCAACCAATCGCAATTCCGTCGTCGCCTGCTGCCGGCTGAATCCATACATTGTCGTATCCGGCCTCCCGCACAATTCGCCCGTTGGCCACGCAATTCAGACCCACGCCGCCTGCGATACAAAGATTCTTGGAACCAGTTGCTTCACGCAGCCAGATCGCGCGCTTGAGGAGCAGTTTCTCGGCATCATCTTGCACCCGCCAGGCAACATCTTTCCAATGTTGCATGGACGGACTCTTCTCCCAGTTCCGTTCGCGTTCCGGCAAGAATGGCTTATTGAATTCTATGCCCCACTCGGGAACATCCACCTCATCATCCCTGATCTCAAGCAGTGGTTTTGTCGTAGTTGGGTATCCATACGGAGCCAAGCCCATCACCTCGCCGCACTTATTCCAGTGCCCAAAGATGTAGATCGAGATCCGGCTGTACAGCGCTCCAAGGCCCGGCATGTAGTAGAATTCATCACTCAAAAATCCGCGAACCGGGTTCAGCCAGACTTTTTTGAGCGTTTCGATCCTGGTGCCGTCAAACTTGTAATAACTCTCTGCTTCGCGAGCCAGTGGATTAACATTTTCAGTCAGCTGATCGGGTTCAGTGATATCCGAACAGTAGTTGCCGACTCCGTCCACCACCATCACAACCCCTTCATTGAAGGGACATGCGGCAAAGGCACTGTATGCGTGTGCCAGATGGTGCGACACCGTCACGACCTTGTCCGACTTTGAAAGGTACAGAGGATTCTTTTCCGCTTGCGTTCGCTCGGCGTCGTCCATGACTTCGGGCACATCTTGCGACACCATGCGTAATTCCAGGTCCTCCACCGGCAGGACATAGCAGTTGCGTACCACAAGATCGACATCATCCAACGAGATGCCTTCGGCCGCCAGACAGTAGTCGATGACTTTTTGATAGAAACCGGTATCGTGCTTTTTGCGCGTTATCCGCTCTTTGGCGATCGCGTACGCAATCTCACCATCTCGAAGCAGACATGCGCTAACGTCATGGTCGTAGGCATTGATCCCAAGTACGTAGATGGGTTTTTTCGACATTGCTCTTCTTCTGACTGGGAAGTCTGAATCGACTTACCCTGGATGCTGGGGCTGTGAAGGAGGAAGATGCCCATTTGTGGCCTTGGCAACAAGCCTGGACGTTGTGATGGCGCTCAGGACGCAGGTGCAGAGGCTTCGGCCTGACAGCTTAGTTGGCTGGACTAGGTAACCGGGGCGCCGGGCCGCTGATCCAAAGAGCTGGAACCCATTGATGGAGCAAGATCGTGCACTGGATGCCTCCCGCCCCGAGGAATAGTGGAGGCCGTGTCTGCCTGAAAAAGCAGGTGTGCGAACTTGCCGAGTAGCGGGTTGGACCGGGACGTCTGCCGTGCATGTGCCGGCACGCAAAACGTCGGTTCCGGAATCTCTTTGCTGCCGAGCAGAGTCGGATCCGAGGCACTCGATCCGTCGCCATCACCCTTGTCGATTCGTCGCGCCATTCAGCCGCCGGTCCGTCAAGGGCCCTCTCGCGCTCCGGTATTTTCGGGTGAATCGCGGCGCCCGGCCAGACGACTTCCAGCGAATCCGACGTTCCCCAGGGTTTGACAAGGGTCGGCCGTACGATTAACTTTCCTAGATTGTAGGCCCTAGGCACGGTGGCTGTCATGATAGGCTCAATTCTTGGCAGGTTGAGCTCAGCGGTGGTGCGCGGCCTAGCAGTCGTAGCCCTGATCGTTATCTGGTCGGTGGGTCACATCGGGACCACTGCTCTCAGTGTCGTCGGGGTGTCTAGTCTCGTGTTGGCCACGACTGCCACGCCCGCTGATGCGTATTGGTACCGGCGTCGCCGCTGGCGTCGCTATCGTCGCTATCGTCGCTGCTGGGGCTGCTGGTAACGATTTAAGCCGAGTTCTCCACTAGTGGGAACGTCCCGGCGCGGGGCGCGATGATCTTCGGGTAGGACGGTCAGCCCGCGTGGTCGGGCCTGGGGCAGAAATCCGCTGATAGCTCGGCCTGGCTGCACGCTGTGGCACGCCGTGGTAATGCCTACAAGGGCTATGCCGGCATCATCGCACGCCGACAATACGAGCCCGCTGGATTCAAGCTGGCGCTCGGTTTCAAGGACATCAGGTTGGCGCTGGCGGCCGGGGAAGCGGCCCATGTGCCGCTGCCGTTTGCGAGCATTCTCCGCGACGATTTCATCGACGCGATCGCTCACGGCGATGCAGCCAAGGACTGGTCGGCGGTCGCCGAAGTCGCGATGCGTCACGCTGGCTTGCGGTGAAGCGGCGCTTCGGTCATGGAGGTCAAAATGACGATGTCGCGCCGGACGAATGCGTTCATGACGGGCATCGTGCCGGCATTGATCGCCGTGATCGCCATCCAGGGTACCGGGACCGTCCGCGCCGCAGAAACCCGGATAACGCTGTCGCCGAAGGCGCTCGAGGAAATTGCGCAGATCGAGGCCGAGATCGACCGTATCGAGGCACAGACCCTGGAACGGCTGATCGCGCCGCCGGATAATCAGGTGCAGCAAATCGAGCTGCTCGGGAAGCTGCTGCTCTATGACAAGCAGCTCTCGGTGAACCGCAATGAAGCTTGCGCTTTCTGCCACATGCCCGAAACGGGCTTCACCGGTCCATCATCAGAGTTGAACCGCACGACTGCCTCCTACCCCGGCTCGGTCCGCACGCGCTTCAGCGAGCGCAAGCCGCAATCGCATGCCTATGCGCCGCTTGCGCCGGTTGTGCACTACAATCCCGGTCAGGGTGATTTGGTCGGCGGCAATTTCTGGGATATGCGCGCGACCGGACGCCGGTTGGGCAATCCCGCCGCGGAACAGGCCGAGGGCCCGCCGACCAATCCGGTGGAAATGGGTTTGCCCGATATCGCTTGTGCGGTCCACCGCGCCTCGCAGCGGCCGTATCGTACGCTGTTCGAGCAGGTCTGGGGCAAGCAGGCCTTCGCGATCGATTGGCCGCGGGACGTGGAGCAAGTCTGCGCCCGGCCCGGGCCGCCGCCCGCCAACGATCCGAGGCCGGTCCACCTCGGCGAGCTCGACCGCGGACGAGCGGCGGTGACATTCGATCAGATGGCGCAATCCATCGCTCAGTATGAGGCTTCGGCCGAGGTCACGAGCTTTACCTCGAAGTTCGATGCCGTGCTCGCCCATAAAGCGGAGTTCACGCCGCAGGAGCAGGCAGGTTATGACCTGTTCCGAGCCAAGGCGCGATGTAACGAGTGCCATCGCGACGGCGGCCCCGGTGAGGATCCGCTGTTCACCGATTTCACTGCCAGCAATATCGGAACCCCGGCCAATCGGCGGCTCCCCTATTACGCGGAGGATCAGCCCGATGCGCTGGGATATGTCGCCAATCGGGACGGTGCGTCGTTCGTCGACCTCGGCGTTGGCGGTTTCCTCGCAAAAGGTCATCCGCTCAGCCAACCCTCAGTGGCGGATTCGCACTGGGTCAAGCTCGCGCCCGACAACCAGGGGCGCTTCCGAGTGCCGACGCTCCGGAACGTGGACAAGCGGCCCAATCCGAGTTTCGTCAAAGCTTATGGTCACAACGGATATTTCACGAGCCTGAAGGCAATCGTGCATTTCTATAACACCCGGGACGTTCTGCCGCGATGTCGGCCCAACGACCCCGGCGAGGGTACGACTTGCTGGCCGGCACCGGAGTCGACCGACAATTTGAACACGAGCAAAATGGGTCGGCTCGGGCTTTCAGATGAAGAGGAGGATGCGCTTGTTAGCTTCATGCAAACGCTGACGGACGGGTTTATGCAGAGGTAACAACCGCATACGCCGCTTGAGATGCCGAGTTGGCACCTAGCGTGCATGTGGACGACCTATATCAAAACCGCTTTCGGAAACTGTTCCGCCAGGTGATCGATGAAGACGCGGACCGATGGCAGAAGGCCCTGTCTGTAAGGAATGAGAGCCGTCATCGTGTCGCGGACAAAAGCGGCTAGCTCCTGCAATCTGTCACTCATACAGCCAGTGTATAAGTCAGATACGAAATGCTCGTCTACCGCAGCGGAGCGTTGACGTCATCTCTCTCGGCTGGCGGCCCAGTCTCAGGGGGTATCGGCAGGAAGGCGCCTACGCGACCCGGAGCGGAAGACGGCCGGCCTTACCTTCCCGCTTTCGCTACTCGGCCGCGCCGACGAGATGATCGAATGGGGCGGGGGGCGGTTGGCTGCCACCGTGCCAATGTCTGAATTGGGTCATTCGCGTCGATTTTGCCGTGTCCGGGCGATGTCCGGTCTTGGGCCAAATATCGCAAGTCCTTGTCGGCGAGCGCGCGACGCTCGCCTCCGCAACGGAAAGCCGAGCGCGGGTTGCGGTTAGGCTCTCTTCACGACCGTCTAGCGAAGGCAGCTCGGTGCCAACCGCAGACATGCCGCGCGTCAAATCCAAATGTCATTCTGTGCCGTGCGTTCGCCGCCCGCATGGCCCGTGTTGAGCGTGCCACGCGGCTCGATCAGGAGCAGCTTGACCTCGCGCTCTGCGTAGGGCTTATGCTCGACGCCCTTCGCAACGACGAACATCTCGCCTGCCGCGACATGAACGGCTCCGTCGCGGAAATCGATCCGCAGAACGCCCTCCATGACAATGAACGTCTCGTCCGTATCCTTGTGATCGTGCCAAATGAAGTCGCCCTGCAACTTCACGATCTTGAACTGGTAGTCGTTCATCTCGGCGATGACCTTCGGTTGCCATTGCTCGTGGAACAGTCCGAACTTCCTGCTGAAGTTGATTGCCTGGTACCTCATGGGACCCCTCCATCAAGGGTAGGGTAATGGGACTCACCGCAGTCATCGCCTAGCTTTCCACCGGCGCCGGATGCTCTACCGGCGTTATGTCGAGGTCGACCGCGATCCGCTCGCGGTCACTGCGAACGACCACGAAATCAAGCGTCTCGTGGGCGTCGACGTTCAACTCCTGATGCGGCACATAAGGCGCGAAGTAGACGAAATCGCCCGGACTCACCTCGGCGACAAACTCGAGCCGCTCTCCCCAACGGATACGCCCGCGCCCTTTCACGACGTAAACCGCCACCTCATGACGCCCATGGTGATGCGCACCGGTCTTTGCATGGGGCGGCAGCGAGACGGTGCCGATCCACGTTTCTCGTCCCCCGGTACCGGCGAAATCAAATGCGGTCGTGCGACCTGTGCCGGAGGGTCCAAACGCCGCTCTCGTGAGCGCGCCAGCCCGGGCAACCTTCACGCCGTCGGTGCGCCATCTCGTGGCCTGAGTCATCATGGCTCCACTATCGACCGGCCTCGGCTTCGAGCGGATTTGACCGAAGCGAGCAACGCCAGTCTAATGCGTGCGTTCGCAAAAACGATGTATCGTACGCTATGGAGGAGATATGTCAACTATAGCGAACGAGGCCGCGGAGCGCGTCGGGCGAGCGGTGAAGGCGAAGCGCAACGAGCTGGGGCTTACGCTGCGCGCGCTGGCCTCGAAGAGCGGGATTTCGCCTTCCATGATCTCCGATATCGAGCGTGGCGCGAAGTCGCCGACGATCTCGACCCTCGCGGCGCTTGCCGCGGCTCTTGGGGCGCCGCTTTCCGCACTGGTGGACCCGTTACTCCCGACGACGAGGCGCATCCGGGTAGTCCGCGGCTCCAAGCGACGCGTGCTGATCGACCGCACCACCGGCGCGAGGCGCCAGAGTTTCGGCCCCGCGATCGCCGGAAGCAAAGTGGAGTTCCTGCGCTATGTGGTACCACCGCACACGACCGCTGGGCCGTTCGGCGCGCATGCGTGGGGTACGATCGAGCACATCCATCTAGCGGCGGGTGTTGTGCGGATAGCGGTCGGCGATGACGCGGTGAGTCTCGAGGCTGGCGACAGCTGCAGCTGTCTCGCCGACGCCATGCACCTCTTTGACAATGCGCGTGGCGATGTCGAGGCGCTCATCTATCTTGTTGTGGAGCGGCGTTGAGAAGGAGGCAAGCTTTTTGCGGAACCTGATGCCGCTTCGGGTCATTCGCGTCGATTTTGTCGAGTCCGGGCGATGTCCGGTTCCGGGCCAATAATCGCAAGTCCTCGTCGCCCGAGCGCGCGACGCTCGCCCCCGCAACGGAACGCCGAGCGCGGGTTGCGGTTAGGCTCTCTTCACGACGGTCAACCGAACCGTTCGGAGCGATGCGCTATGGCCGGAAACGTCAGCGGCGCGCGAGCGCGATCGAGACCGAGGTTACGTCCGCACCGCTCGGACGGATCACCACCGATTGGCGATTGCCGTGGGTCGACAGGCTGAGCCCCGCCGAGAATCCGGCGCCCTGGGCAAAGGCTTGAATCTGGCTGCCGCTGGCGCGCCCCGACACCGTGCCGTTGACGCCGCGACTGGTTTCGCTCCAGGTGCCGCTGATCGCCCCGCCCTGATAGACCACGCTGCCGGCGAGATCGAAATTGTAGCTGTCGCTGGCGCAGCGGATGCTCAGCTCCATCGCACGGCCGGCGCTGCCCACCTGGTAGACCGCGCGGCAGCGGATGCGCTCGTTGGCGCCGCTCGCGAGCGAGATCGTGCCGCCTCCGGTCCATGCCCCGGACAAGGACGCAAACGGCCCGGCGCCTTGGGCGTGGGCTTGCGCCGTGAACAGGGAGAACGCCAGCGCAAACGCTGCGCCGCACAAGCTGCGCATAACGGACGACATCGAAGCTGACGGCATGGATCCCCTCCGGCGGGCGGCTTCTGCCGGCAGCGTTGCCGATCCGCAGGCCCGCCGCTGCCTCTATCGGGGATGGATCGCGCTTTGTAAAGGGCGGGCGGTTCTGCCGAGCAGCCGCGCGCTATGCTGCAGTTCGCGGTCAGAGCATCGGGTTGCGGAGCGATGCTTGCGCGCCTAGCTCAGGCGACTCTTTGCCGGCTCGCGCGCGAGGCGGCAAACACCGCGCCCTCCGTCTCGAGCGCCGCGATCTCCTCGTCGGCGAAACCGTGCTCGCGAAGAATCTCGCGGGTGTGCTCGCCGTAGACCGGCGCGCCGGTGCGAACCTTGCCGGGCGTGCGCGAGAATTTGACCGGCAGGCCGAGCGTGCGCACCGGCCCGAGCGCCGAGTGCTCGGCCTCGACCACCATCTCGCGCGCGATCGTCTGCGGGTCGGCAAGCGCCTCGAGCATGTCGCAGACCGGCCCGCACGGAACCCCGCGCTCCTCGAGCGCGCGCAACCAATGCTCCGCCGGCCGCGTGCGGAAGCGCGCGGCGAGCTCCGCCTCGAGCGCTTCGAGATTGGCCATGCGGCCGGCATTGTCGGAAAACCGCGCGTCGTCCGCGAGCTCCGGCGCTCCGATCGCATCGAGCATGCGCAGCCAGTTGCGATGATTGGCGCCGCCGACGACGATCCAGCCGTCGGACGCCTCGAAGGCCTGGTACGGCGCGTTGAGCGGATGCGCCGAGCCCATCGCGCGCGGCGCGACGCCGGTCGCGAGCGCGATTGCCGACTGCCAATAGGTCTGCACCAGCGCCGCCTCGTAGAGCGAAGTATCGACCCATTGGCCCTCGCCGGTTTTGAGGCGATGCGCATAGGCGGCCAGAATCCCCATGGCGGCCAAGATGCCCGCCGTGATGTCGGAAAGCGGCGCGCCGCATTTGACCGGCGGACCCTCCGGATCCTCGCCCGTGAAGCTCATGATGCCGGACATCGCCTGCGCGATCAGATCGAAGCCGCGCCGATGCCGGTAGGGCCCCGTGCGCCCGAAGCCCGACAGCGAGCAGTAGATCAGCGCCGGATTGTCCTTCTTGAGATGCTCGTAGCCGAGGCCCAGCCGCTCCAGCACGCCGGGCGCGAAATTCTCGACCAGCACGTCGGCGCGTTCGACGAGCCGGCGCAGCACCCGCGCGCCGCCGCCGGTCTTGAGATCGACGACCATGCCGCGCTTGTTGCGGTTCATCATCAGGAACGCCGCGGTCTCGTCCCCGATTTTCGGCGGGATCATGTGCCGGCTGTCGTCGCCGTGGGGCGGCTTCTCGACCTTGATGACGTCGGCGCCCATGTCGGCCAGCATGAGAGTGCAGGTCGGCCCCGCCATCACGTGGGTGAGATCGACGACCCTCAATCCGGACAGCGGACCCACGTGTGCGCTCCCTGTTTGGATCGACCTCGCGGCCGGACTACTCGCCTGCCCATTGCGGCTCGCGCTTGTCCAAGAACGCGTCCATGCCTTCGCGGAAATCCCGGCTCATGTAGCACATCAGGATCAGATCCTCGCCCTCTTCGCGCGAGAGCCGCGTCTGCAGGCGCCGCAGCGCTTCCTTGGTGGCGCGCAGCGTGAGCGGCGCGTTGCCGGCGATCAGGCGCGCGAGCTCGTCGGCGCGGCGCTGGAGCGCCGGGAAATCTTCCACCACTTCGTTCAGCAGGCCGATGCGTGCCGCTTCCGCACTTTCCAGCAGCCGCGCCGTGAACACCAGGTCCTTGACGCGGGCGGGGCCGATCAGCCCCGCCAGCCGGCCGAGACTCGCCATCGACAGGCAATTGCCGAGCGTGCGGGCGATCGGAAATCCGAATCGCGCGTTCGCGGTGGCGATGCGCAGGTCGCAGCACGCCGCAATGCCGGCACCGCCGCCGGTGCAGGCGCCGGCGATCGCCGCAATCGTCGGTACCCGGCACGCTTCGAGCGCGCTCAAGATTCGGTCGATGCGGGATTCGTAGTCGAGCGCGTCCTGCGGCGTCTTGAAGGCGCGGAACTGATTGATGTCGGTGCCGGCCGCGAACGCCTTGTCGCCCTGCCCGGCCAGGATCAGCACCTTGAGCGAGCGGTCGTCGCCGGCGGCCTCGCAAATCTGTGCCAGGCGCTCGTACATCGCGAACGTCAGGGCGTTGCGCGCCTGCGGCCGGTTGAAGGTGATGCGGCCGATGCCGCCCTCGACCTCGTAGAGGAGATCGGACGCGGCGGAATCCGGT
Source organism: Pseudomonadota bacterium (assembly GCA_046727735.1). GTDB lineage: Bacteria > Pseudomonadota > Alphaproteobacteria > Rhizobiales > Xanthobacteraceae > AP-16. Next base: position 28,791 of record JBKPDF010000049.1, read on the forward strand.
TCCGGCATGGTCGGAAATCCCGATGTTGCGCAGGGTTCTCGGCCTCTATCGGGGATGCCCTGCGGTTTGTAAAGATCGGCCGGGCCGCAGCAAGAGCTGCGGCGCATTCGGCTTGCGCGGCACACCGGCAGCGATTGGCGCGATGTCCGACGATCTGCATTCCGCCGCCTCGATCGCGCAGTTCATCCGCGCCAACACCCGGCTCGAGCCGGTCGCACACGTGCCGGAGATCGCGCTCCACGTCGCGGACGAGACGGTGCCGCTGTGGCGCCGGACCGAGCCCGAGCTCGCCGCGCGCGGCTTGCCGGCGCCGTTCTGGGCGTTCGCCTGGGCCGGCGGGCAGGCGCTCGGGCGCTACATTCTCGATCATCGTCACGCGATCGCCGGCCGCCGCGTGCTCGATCTCGGCTCCGGCTCGGGGCTCGTCGCGATCGCGGCCGCGAAAGCCGGTGCGGCTCCGGTCATCGCCTGCGACAGCGATCCCTTCGCCGAACAGGCGATCGCGCTCAACGCACACGCCAACGAGGTCTATGTCGAGGTGCTGCGCCGCGACCCGCTGGGCGATCGCGCGCCGCGCGCGCCGCGCTACGATCTCATTCTCGTCGGAGACCTTTTCTACGAGCAGGAGACCGCCGAGCGGGCGCTTACGTTCCTCGAACGCCATGCGGCCGTCGGCACGCAGGTGCTGATCGGCGATCCTGGACGCACGTATTTGCCGCGCGCGCGGCTGCGCAAATGCCACGAATATTCGATCGCGGTCACGCGTGAGCTCGAGGACGACGACATCCGCCGAACGGCGGTGTGGACGCTGGCGGGCGCGCCGGCTGCAAGCTCAGCCCACCCCTAGGCCCGGGCACCCGTCATGCGTGGTCTTTCGGGCGCTCCGCGGTCGGGTTTGCCTTGCACCACGCATAGATCTCGGGAGCCTCCATCCGCTCTCGTTCCGGACCCTCGATGTAGCGAATCTCGCATTGGCGGCGCAGCAAGTCGCAGGCGTTGCGCAAGGCGCCGTGCTTGGTGCCGTGTTCGCGCGAAACCGTCTCGCGGTTGAGCTTGCGGTCGAAATAGTGCACCACCCAATCCATCGCGGACCCCCGACGGTGCCGCCATTGTTGCGCGGCGATGCGCCGGCTGTCCACCCTGCCATGCCGCGGAGAGCCCGCGCGGCCTGGAGACCGGGCAACGCTGGAGCCCAGGGCGCGGCGGTGCTACGGCTCGCAGCGACTTGCCGCGGCTGGCGGCCGTTCCGAACGAGGAAACCATGAACAAGGATGTCGATCCGCAAGCGCTGTCGGCGGCGATCGCCGGCTTCCTGGCCTGTCACGTGCTTACTTGCCGGTTCCTGGTACAGGAGGGGATCATCGATCGCAGGCGCTTCATCGCCTATCTGGAAGCGGCGATCGCCGAGATGAGTCCCGGCATCGAGGACAAGCGGGCGCTGTTCTCGCTTCACCGCCTGCTCGACGGAGTGCGCGCAACGCCGCCGGAAAAGAACTTGCAATAGCCGGCTCGGAAATCCGGTCGGCGCCGCCAAGGCAGTGCCGGGCATTGCCATCAGCAGAAATCCCGAGGGCTCGATGCACGTCTTACATCCAAGAGAGGAGCCGGCGCGCGAAAGCATCGCGTTCGATCAGTTTCTGGCGGTCGACATTCGCGTCGGCACGATCGTGGCCGCGGAGCTTTTTCCGGAAGCGCGCAAGCCGGCGCTGAAACTCGTCATCGATTTCGGACCGGCGGTCGGGCGCAAGCGATCGAGCGCGCAGCTCGTCAAGCACTACCGGCCGGAGGCGCTCGTCGGCCGTCAAGTCGCGGCCGTCGTCAACTTTCCGCCGCGCCAGATCGGGAAATTCCTGTCCGAGGTGCTCACGCTCGGCTTTCCGGACGCGGATGGCGACGTCGTCCTGTTCGCGCCGGACCACAAGGTGCCGGACGGCGGCCGCATGTTTTAGGCGGCGCCTGGGACGATCCCGACGGCGCGACCAGAATCACCTTTGCCCCAATCATTTCCTCCGGAGCGTTACCTCGCCGGTCTCGAGGAGCGACTTGAGGTTGGAAACAATGCGCGGCCAGCCACCGGAGACCGCCTCGATGAATTGCGACTCCGTGCGCTCAATGCTGTGAGTAATAGTCAGCTTGACGGCACCCTCTTGCGGCTCGAGATCGATGGCGCAGCGCGAGTAGCCTTCGGCGGCGAGCTCCGGCCGCCATTCATTTCGCCATTTCAGGACGATCCGGCGCGGACGCTCGAATTCGACGATCTCGCCCCTGTCGGCGAGCCGTCCGTCCGGGAACGTCATCGTCCACGACGACCCCACCTTCCAATCCGTCTCGAAGTTCACGCCGAACCAGTACTGCTTCATGAACTCCGGCGTCGTGAGAGCCTCCCACAACCTGTCCGGCGTCGTCCGGATGTACGTCACGTAGACGAAGCTGCTGTTCTCGTCAGCCATTGCCTTTTCCTTCGAGTTTCCGTTTGAGGGTCGAGAGCGCGTCCAGCCGTGGCGCCTCGAACTTGCTGATCCAGCGTTCCGCGATGCTGTTGATCGGAACGGGGTTCAAGAAGTGCAGTTTTTCCCGCCCACGCTTGACCGTTGCTACGAGGTTGGCGGCCTCCAACAACGTCAAGTGCTTGGTCACCGCCTGCCGGCTCATCTCGTGTCCCTCGCAGAGTTCGCTCAACGTCAGGCCTCCCTTCCGGCGAAGTCGGTCCAGCAGTTGCCTGCGGCTGGCGTCGGCCAGCGCCTTGAACACCTTGTCGTCGTCGACGGCCATGAACGATTATGCAACCTTTTGGTTGCCTGTCAAGTCGCTTCGAGCGCAGCGAGGAAAGTGCTCCGAATCTCACGCATCGGCTATGCACCCGGCTCGGCGCGGCTAGGCCCGCGCGGGAACCAGCCGTTCGCGTAGGAATCGGGTGGTCGGGCCCGGTCCCGATCGCCTAGCGTGACGATGAAGAAATCGAAGGAGCAACGAAAATGAACCTCATCATCACGGATGCCGCGTCACAGACAAATCCCGCGGGCCGATGCGCGCGCCAGCTTGCTTCCGACGAGATCGCATACTCGGTCGGCGAGAGCACCTTGGGCCACGTGTTGGTCGCACGCAGTGCCAACGGAGTCTGTTCGATCCTGATCGGATCGGAAGCCGAGGAGCTGGAAAGGGACGTTGCAAGGCGCTTCCCAGAGAGCAAGCTCGTCCGGAATGACGGAAAACTGAGCGATGACCTGCAAAAGGTTTTGCACTTCATCGAAACGCCGGCGATCGGGCTCGATCTGCCGCTCGATATGCACGGCACACCGTTCCAGCGGCGTGTATGGGAGGAGCTTCTCAAGATCCGGCCCGGGGCGATCATAACCTATGGCGCGCTCGCCACCCGCATCGGCGAACCAAAGGCGGTTCGCGCCGTGGCCGCCGCCTGCGCTGCCAACGCGATAGCGCTGGCAATCCCCTGCCATCGCGTTGTCAGAAGCAACGGCACGCTTTCCGGCTACCGCTGGGGCGTCGAACGCAAACGCGCACTGCTCGAGAGGGAGGCGCGCGCATGAATGCCCAAGGAGGATTCCTCAGGTAGCGGCGCACGCCGTCCCGCGACTCCACACGGCGCGACCATGGATGGGGCTCGCTCACCTGAGCAATTCGAGAGCGGCGCGCTCGCCGCGCGTGAGCACGCGCGGCACGGCGCGGGGAGCCTTCGTGCGATCGTCGAAGAACGGCGTCGGGCGGCTGAGACCACGCATCCACCAGCCGAGCATCCTTGACGCGCGGCGGGCGAAGACCCCGAGCGACGGCGGATCCGCCCCGTTCGGCGGGAGCGGCCCGACGGCGGAGCGTTCGTAGATGCGGCAGAGCGGCGGACCGAGCACTTCGTCCCGAGAACGATTCTCGGCCTCGTGGTCCATAAAGCAATGAATCACGCCGATGACCGGGAAGCGCGGCCCCGCGGCGGTGTTCGCAATCGGGGTCCGGCAACAATCGGTGTACCAGCGCAACACCTTATTGGACAGGCGCAGACACCGCATTACGTTCGTGCCTGCGGTGAGCTTCACGCGCCCAGGCGGCATCTGGAAGATGTCGGTTCCGCCGGCCGGGTCGAGAATGTCCGCGCGCTCGAGGAAACGCGCGAATACCTGGCAGTCCCTACAATAGCAGACGAAACGGAAGCCGCTGGACGGGGAGACGTCGCTCGCGACGCCGCGCATGCGGCCGCACCGGCAACGAAGCGGTAGGTCCAAAGTCATGCGCCGCATCCGAACGGAGCGATCACGGGCGGACGTCGGTCATATCTCATGGACGTCCGGCGAAATCGGCAACGAAAGCGCCCTGATCCCGGTCGGCACAATCGCGCCGTATAAATATTTCAGATATTGGAGCGGGCGAAGGGAATCGAACCCTCGACATACAGCTTGGGAAGCTCTTTAACGTAAGTCAATTAGCCGTTTTCTTTGAGCTGGTTGGACACCCTCTCTGGAGACGGCTCGGGACTTTCTCGGGACTTCATGCGGCTCTCATGCGCGGCGCGACGAGTTGCTTCGTCGGCAGCGCGTGCCCTCATCGCCTCGGCCACGTCATCGACCAAGGCGTGAGCATACCGCATGGTGGTTTTGATGTCGGTATGACCCAGCATCTCCTTGACCGCGCGGAGGTTCTTTGATGCCCGCAAGGTGCGTGTCGCACCCGTGTGGCGTAGATCATGGATCCGGAAGTCTTGGACGCCCGCCTTTTTCCGCGTCCTCTCGAAGATCGTTCCCCAGCCCTGATAACTAATTGGGTAGCGCTTTCCGCGCTCGTATCGATTGCCGCTCTTCGCACAGGTCCGCGTCCGCTTGGCTACGAACGTAAAAACATGAGTCTCGTGGTGACCGCGAAGCGGCCACAGAATGTCGGTGAGTTCGGGTGTGATAGGGATGACGTGGGGTTTGTCGCCCTTCTGCAGCACGCGGATGATGCCGGAACCCCAGTCCACCTGAGCCCAGGTTAGGTTCACCACCTCGCGCCGGCGCAGACCCGTCGCCTGTGCAAAGAGGCGCGCTGGTCGATAGTCAGCCCGCTCCACGGCCTCGATCGCTGCCTCCTCGTCGAAGCGCAATTCCCGAGTGCGCTCCGCCGGCTCTTTGAGTATGTGGCCGGCCCAGTCTGGCTCAGCGGGAAGCGGAATTCCCCACTTCTTCCGACCTCGTGTGAGAATGCGCCTCAGAAGTTGGGTAACCGTGCGGTTCACCGTGGCCGCAGACACAAGCCCGAATTTCGGATTTCCCCTTCGCGGGTCACCCCTGCGTCGGGCGACTAAACGGGCTAGCATATCGTCGTTGATCTCGGCCAGGGGTGTATTGAGTCCTACCCGCTCAACGAGACGTGCGATGTTTTCTTCGAGATCAGTCTCTTTGCTGTACTGTCCGACCTCCATCCAATAGCGATCGGCAGCAATATCGAAGGACAGAGAGGCCATCTGCTGCCCTTCTAGAACTGCTTGTTGCCTTACGCGCTCCTTTTCGCTGCGTTCGAACGCTTCTGCCTTTCGGCGATCAGTTTCGGCCGTCGAGCCGTGAAACCGAGAATGTCGCCACTGGAAATCATAGTGGTAGTAGGGCGAGTCGGGGCGTTTGTAGACCGACATTCGCGGCGCCTCATCCGTTCCAGAAATTCGAGGATGTCGGATAAGGTGAATTCGCGGCGCAATTTAGTCATACCGAGACCGATCACAACGAAACGGATGTTTCCTGCTTTGACGTGGGCGCGCAACGTCTTTTGGTCTATCCCGAGAAGCCGAGCTGTGTCCCTCAAAGGCAGAGTGACGCGATCGGCGAACGCGCGGCGAAGGAGGTCGGGAATTTCCATCATCTTCGTAGCCGCATGCACGAATGTCCCGCGAGGGAACTTTCGAGGTCGGTCCCTTGCCCCTTTCGGATTCGCCCTTTGCTCAGAACTCGCGATCATCAGAAGAGATTGACGTGATGCAGCGCAAGGGAAAGTTGAGAAGGATAGTTTAGAAGCGCAGAAAAAGGCGCAATCGGCGAACTGGGTGATTGACAGAACTTACGGGAAATCGAAGGTCGCTGTAGCGATAACTGCGATAAGCCCCGTCCAGATCTAAAACTTGTTTGGTCGGGGAGGAAATTGAGTGTCGGGGGTTGGAATCAGAGGTCCGCTACATCGTATTACCCACTATGGATGACGCGGTCTTTTGTTACTGGCGACGCGCCGCCTGAGCCCTCAGGGGCGACGTCCGGGGCTGTCTGCACCCAGCTCAGCGGATGGAGTCTTGCCTCCGAAGGCAGCGACCAGGGACTGGAGCAGGATTTCAACTCGCTCGACACTCAGCGCGAGGCCGCCGAGGCCTACATCAAGAGCCAGGCCCACGAGCGCTGGCGCGCTCTACCCACCTCCTACGACGACGGCGGCTTCCCGGGCGGGACCCTGGAGCGCCCCGCCTTGGGGCAACTCCTCGCCGACATCCGGGCTCGGCTCATTGACGTCGTGGTGGTCTACAAGGTCTACCGGCTCACGCGGTCCTTGGGGGATTTCGCCAAGCTGATCGAGCTCTTCGAGCAGCATGAGGTCTCGTTCGTCTCCGTCACCCAGGCATTCAACACCACGACCAGCATGGGGCGGCTGACGTTAAACGTCCTGCTCTCGTTCGCGCAGTTCGAGCGCGAGGTCACCGCCGAGCGCATTCGCGACAAGATCGCCGCCTCCAAGCGCAAGGGCCTGCGCGTGGGCGGGCCGGTGCCGCTCGGCTACGAGGTCGAGAACAAGCGGACTCGTCATCAATCCGCAGGAGGCGGATCGCGTTCGCCACATCTTTGAGTGCTATCTCGAGCTTGGCTGCTTGGCCAAGCTGGCCGGGGACCTTCGCAAGCGAGGCATCAAGCTGACGCGGCGAAGCAATGGCACATTGCGCGGCGGGATCCCGTTCACCAAGGGGCCGCTGGCCTACCTTCTGAAGAACCGGGTCTATATCGGCGACATCATCCACAAGGGACGGCACTATCCCGGCGAGCACGAGCCAATCCTCGACCGGGAATTGTTCGAGGCCGTCCAGTGCGAGCTGGCCTCTCGCGCTCAGGCTCGTGGCCAGCCTCGCATCCATGACGCCTCGCTCCTGACAGGCCGAATCTTCGACGATCGCGCCAATCGCATGAGCCCGAGCACATGCAAGAAGGGCTCGGCCCGGTACCGCTATTACGTGTCCGCAGCCCTGCTCCAGGGTCGCAGGGAGGACGCCGGCTCGGTCCCGCGCGTGCCGGCGCTCGATGTCGAGACGGCCGTGATCGGAGCTCTGGGGCAAATCGCGGATGACGCCGCCCGAACCGGCCAAGCACAGAACGGGGCCGGCAGCGACCGTGACCTCATCGACGCTCATCTCGACAAGATCGTCGTTCGCAAGAATGCGATCGAGATCACACCGCGAAACATCGGCTCCGCACTCCGGCAGCTCCGATCGCCCTTCCTTGGTCACCCGCTCCGGTCTCGCGACGTCGCAAGATCATCCTGCCTGATCGAGGGAATCGCCAAGGCGCGTCTGTAGGTTGATGAGCTCGCCACGGGACGTGCGCGCGATACCGGCGAGATTGCCCGACGCGAAGGCTCTAGCGAGCGCTCCGTCCGCATGACGCTGAGCCTCGCATTTCTGAGCCCCACGATCGTGCAAGCGGCCGTAGACGGCACTCTGCCCGAAGGGCACGGCGTTTCCACCCTGCGCGAGCGCCCGGTGGATTGGCAAAAGCAAATGGGGATTATGACACCGCCCCGGTGAACATCGGGCTGCAACACAGGAACGAACTCATCCGCTAGTCGGGTTGAGGGACGCTAAACCTTCCGGGGCCCGAAACTCAATTACCAAGCCAACCGCTCATACCAGAACCGACCGCTCATAACGGTCTGGTTGGCGGTTCGAGTCCTGCCAGCCCCACCACGCAGTCCCCGCGAACCGTGTTTTTCTCGACAACTCTGGGGAAATGGGCCTTTCCGCGAGGATTGTGGGGGCTGATAAGTCTCTCCTCTAGCGCTCAGGCCGAGATATAGAGAATTCGCGTCGCCGGTCTCTCGCATCGGAAATGCCGTTTCCTGGCGACTTTGTGGATACCAATGAGAGACGGTTTCGCTCTGGGCTGAGACTGCGGACGTTTCTATGCGATGCGAGGGCAGGGATCACCTCCGACTGGCTTCGCGAGCCAGTATCGGCAGTAGCGAAGCGGCACGGGGTTAGCGAGCAGACGATCTACACCTGGCGCAAGCGCTTCGGCGGCTTGCAGGCGACCGACGTCAGGCGTCTGAGGCAGCTCGAGGCGGAGAACGCGCGGCTCAAAAAGCTGGTGGCCGAACGCGATCTCGAGATTGAGGTGATGAAGGAAGTCGCGGCAAAAAACTGGTGAGCGTGCCGGCTCGCCGGCGGCAAGTGGCGTATGTCCGGGAGCGCGGGCTTTCGGCGCGGCGAGCCTGCACGCTGTTCAGTGTGGCGCGATCGGCGTTGAGCTACCAGGGCCGGAGGTCCGCGAAGGACGCGCCCGTCGTTGCGCGGATGAAGGCGCTGTCGGCTCAATACCCGCGCTACGGCTACCGTCGGATCCGGGCGACGCCGTCCTACGCACCTGACGCAGCTGACGCATCGGTTCATGAGGCTCCTGATTGCGGTGTGACGGTCTCGGTCGAGCCGGTCGCAAATACCGCGACTGCCGGTCCAACGGGCTTAAGAGAGCCGGGATGAACGAGGCGACGCTCCGCAATTTCACCATCAATTTCGGGCCGCAGCACCCTGCCGCCCACGGCGTACT
>JBKPDF010000050.1:0-26462 GCA_046727735.1 Pseudomonadota bacterium
CACGTTCTCCACGCCGGCGGCATATCGGGCCCGATGGTGATGGCCGATAGGCCCGACCGGGTCATGGCCATCAACGTCGCAGGCAGCCTCAATCTGCTGCTCTCGGCGCTCGATACCGGCGTGAAGACCTTTGTCTACTGCTCCTCGGTATCTGCAATCGGCGAGTTCGAAGAACCGGACCCGATCGATGACGACTACCCGATGCGGCCGACGACGCCATACGCCTGCTCCAAGGCCGCGGTCGACATGGTGCTGCGGGGGCTGTGGCGAAAAACCCCGCTCGATCTGTGCTCGGTGCGCTTCACCGGGATCTACGGCCCGGGGCGGCGCACCCGCTTCGTCATCGGCGAGATCGTCGCAGCGGCTCTCGAGCGCCGTCCGGCCCGCGTCGAGCCGATGCGCGCGCAGCCGTTCATCTACATCGACGACGCGGCGGACGCCGCGGTGGCCGCATGCCTCTCGGAAGAGAGGCGGCAGCTTCGTTATTTTCTCGCCTATCCGGAGCAGGTTTCGCTTGCGGATCTCGCAGATGCCGCCGCTGCGGCGGGCGCTCCCGTGACACTGGATGTGGACGCGAATCGGCAGCCGGCTAGGCGCGGACCGCTGGACATTTCCCCGGCAATCCGGGATTTCGGCTTTGCGCCGAAGATCGATCACCGCACGGGCATTGCGCGCATGATCGCCGCACGGCGCGGCTGACAAATGACGAGTCAATGAAGCTCGAAGCCTCGCTCGCAAGAAACAGCGCGGCCCGCGCGATTTCCTCCGGCGCTGTCGTTCTGGAAACGTGCTTGCCAGCCCACGCCGGAAGCCCTTAACAACGCGTGATCAGCGGGGAGGAGATCGTGCCTGGACCTTTGGCGGGCGTAAAAATTCTCGATTGCAGCTCGGTGGTGCTCGGGCCCTATGCGGCGCAGCAGCTCGGCGACCTCGGTGCCGATGTCGTGAAGATCGAACCGCCGGAGGGCGACACCACCCGCCAGCTCGGGCCGCGACGGCACGAGGGCATGGCCGCGTTCTTCCTCGGCTGCAACCGCAACAAGCGCAGCCTCGTGCTCGATCTCAAAAAACCGTTCGGCCGGGATGCACTGCTTCGGCTTGCCGCGAGCGCCGACGTGCTGATGCATAATTTCCGCCCCGAACCGGCGGCCCGGCTCGGTGTCACCTACGAAGTATTCACCCGGACCAATCCGCGGCTGATCTACCTTGCGACCTACGGCTTCCGCTCCGAGGGGCCGATGGGCGCCAAGGCCGCCTATGACGACATCATCCAGGCCGGATGCGGCATCGCCATGCTGCAGTCGGTCGTGGCGGACGAGCCGCATTTCGTGCCGACCGTGTTGGCCGACAAGACCGGGTCGAATTGCGTGGTGAGCGCGGTGCTCGCGGCGCTTTATGAGCGCGAGAAATCCGGCCGGGGCCAGGCGGTCGAAGTGCCGATGTTCGAGTCGCTCGTCGCGTTCACCATGGTCGAGCATCTCTATGGCGAGAGCTTCGTACCCGCGCTCGAGCGCATGGGTTACCGGCGGCTGCTCAACAAGCACCGCGGCCCATACAAATCGAAGGACGGCTATTACGCCATGCTGCCCTACAGCGACGCGAACTGGCGGGAGCTGTGCAGCCTGATCGGCCGGCCGGAAATTTTGGACGATCCTCGTTTTCGCACCACGGCCGTGCGGCTCGCCAATATCGAAGTGGTCTACGCTACCCTGGCCGAGATCTGCCTCACGCGCACCAACGCGCAATGGACGGAGCTATTGAAGAACTCCAATGTGCCGCACGGACGCGTGCACGCGATCGAGGATTTGCTGGACGACGAACAGCTCGCCGCGACCGGATTCTGGAAGGAGTTCGACCATCCGACCGAAGGCCGCATTCGCATGCCGGACATTCCGCCGCGCTTCAGCCGCACCGAGCCGGACATTCGCCGCCTGCCGCCGCGGCTCGGCGAGCACAGCGTAGAAATTCTCTCCGAGGCGGGATTCTCCCGGGCTGAAATCGAGGAGCTGCTCGCCGCCGGCGCGACCCGCGACGGTCGGGCGTTAGGGACCATGAAGTAGCCCGAATGGGGAGCGCGCAACGCCGCGCAATCCGCAACCAGGCCGCCGGATTTCGCGACCGCTCCATCCGGCTGCAGGACGGCATATGCCCGCCTGCATGCTTCAGCGGTAGAGCTCGACCTCCGGCCGCGGATCGGGGATGAAGCCGTCGCGGTTGGGCATCTGCACCTTGGGCAGGGTTTTGGCGTCGAGCGTCGCGTCTTTCGGCAGGACGTTGGCTTCGGCGAGAATGTAAGCGACGACGCTGTAGACCTGCTCGTCGCTGAGCGAACCCGGCGCATTGAACGGCATCGAGCGCTTCACATAGTCGAACACCGTGGTCGCATAAGGCCAATAGCTCTCGATGGTCTTGACCGGTGTTTCGGTCGCGAGCGAGCCGCGGCCGCCGATCAGCTTGTCCCCGCCGATGCCGACCGCGGGAATCCCCTGCAGCTTGTCGCCGTGGCACACCGCGCAGGAATCCGCATAAACCTTCTGCCCATTCGCATGGCTGCCTTGGCCGGGCGGCAATCCGCGTCCGTCCGGCGGGATCGCATAGAACTGCGCGAGCTCTTGCGGCGTCGCCGCAGTCCCGAGATCGAGCCGCGCCGGATAGCCTTGTTGCGCCGGCGCAGGCTGGACGAGCGCCAGCAACGCGGCGGATGCAAGCAAATATCTAAGCATGGACATTGCTCACACTCCCGTCGCCCGCGACCGCCCAGCTCTGGATGGCGTTGAGGTGGTAGATCGAGCCGAACGGCCCGGCGAGCCCGCGGATCTCGACGAGCTGCTTCAAACTCGGCTGCACATAGCCGGTCTCATCCGTAGCGCGGCTCTGCAGGATTGCCGGCTGGCCGTTCCAGAACCAGGGGAAGCGGAAACGCGTCGTGCAGATCGGCAGCACCGGGTCCTGCAACGCCGCGAGGCTCCAATTCTTGCCGCCGTCGGTCGAGACTTCGACGCGCGCGATCCGCCCCCGCCCGCTCCAGGCGAGCCCGGTGACCTCGTAGAAGCCGGGGCCGGGCAACTTCATCTCGCCCGACGGGAACGTGATCACGGATTTCGCTTCCATCGTGAAGCTGAATTGCCGCGCCTTCCCGCTGCCGAGCAGATCGGTGTATTTCGAGGTTTCCTCCCGCGTCATGAACGGTTTGTCGCTGACTTCCAGCCGGCGCAGCCATTTGATGTGCGTGTTGCCTTCCCAGCCGGGCAGGATCAGACGCAGCGGATAGCCCTGCTCGGGGCGCAGCGCCTCGCCGTTCTGCCCGTAGGCGAGGATCGCGTCGGTGAGCAGCTTCTCCAGCGGAATGCTGCGCGTCATCACCGCGGAATCCGCGCCCTCGGCGAGCACCCAGGCCGCGCCCTCCTTCAATCCGACTTCGCGCGCCAGCGTCGCGAATTGGACGCCTGTCCATTCCGAAGTGCTGAGCAGGCCGTGGGTGCCCTGCACGGTCTTGAGCGTGGGCTTGCGCCATTCGGTCAAGCCGTTGCCCGAGCATTCGATGAAATGCAGCCGCGACACCGACGGAAAGCGCCTGAGATCCGCCATGGTGAATTTCTTCGGCCGCTCGACCATTCCGTGCACGAACAGCTGATGCCGGTCGGGATCGATGGTGGGAATGCCGCCGTGGTGGCGCTCGAAATGCAGGGCCGACGGCGTGAGGATGCCCTGGCTCTTGTCGAGCGGCGTCATCGTCCAGGACGACAGCGTGGTCGGGGTCGGAAAGCGCCAGCGCACCTCGGTCTCGAATTGCGAGCGCGAGCCGTAGCCGCCGTCCTCGGCAATCGCCGTGCCAGGCACCTTGGCCGGATCGTCCGGCACGTCGCGCCACACCGCGCCAGCGGGTGCCTTCTGCTCCGCCGCCCTTGCCGGCAGCAGGAACGATGCCGTGCCGACGGCAAGCGCCGACCCAGCGGCGAACAGCACGTTGCGCCGGCAGGGATTGGGGAACATGCCGGCCTTGCAGTCGCAGGCTTCGAGCTCCCCGCGCCGTTTCGCGAGCGCACGGCGTTCGGCCTCGACCATCGCCTCGATCTGCGCTCGGGTTTTCTCGTCGTAATCGGCGAAATTGTTTGGCTCGCCCATGTTGCCTCCCTCCGGCGCCGGCTCGTCTGCGCACGCAGTGGCGGCGGTGTCCGGAGGTATTCTGCCCCAGCGGATCACCGAAGTCTCCGGAAATACACCGCAATATGCTCGCCGCAACCGCCACGCACGGCGACGACGGGCACCGCAATACCCGTTGAAGCGCCATGCTGCGGGATATAATGAGCGGACTTCTTTGATGGACTTTGCTCGATGCCAGCATGGTGGCTCCCCGCGGGATTTGGCCGATCGCGCCGAGCGCGAAACCGCACCGACGGATTGCAATCGCGCGCGGAGCGTGACGCAAAGGCCGGCTCGCACGAGGTAAAATCGACGACCTGCTACATGTGCGCGTGCCGCTGCGGCATTCGCGTGCATCTCGAGGACGGCCGCATTCGCTACATCGAGGGCAACCGCACGCATCCGGTGAACCGCGGCGTGATTTGCGCCAAGGGCGCCGCCGGAATCATGCAACAGAACTCGCCGGCGCGGCTCACGAAACCGTTGCTGCGCGTCGGTGAGCGAGGTCGGGCGGAATTCCGGGAGATCGAATGGACCGAGGCGCTGCGCATCGCCGGCGAGTGGCTCGGCAAGATCAGGGCCACCGATCCCAAGCAGCTCGCGTTCTTCACCGGCCGGGACCAGAGTCAGGCGCTCACCGGATATTGGGCAAAGCAATTCGGTACGGCGAACTACGCCGCGCATGGCGGAATCTGCTCGGTCAACATGGCGGCCGCGGGGTTTTACACGATCGGCGGCTCGTTCTGGGAGTTCGGCGAGCCGGATTGGGATCGCGCCGAATATTTCCTGTTGTTCGGCGTCGCCGAGGATCACGATTCCAATCCGATCAAGATCGGGCTCGGCAAGCTCAAGGCTCGCGGCGTCAAGATCGTCTCGATCAATCCCGTACGGACCGGTTATTCGGCGATCGCGGACGAGTGGATCGCGATCCGCCCGGGCACCGACGGGCTATTCGTGTTCGCGCTCATGCACGAATTGCTGCGCGCGGATCGGATCGACCGGGACTATCTTGCCCGCTACACCAATGCGGGCTGGCTGGTCGTTCGCGACGCGGGCAGCGCCGATGACGGTCTGTTCGCGCGCGCCGACGGCAAGCCGTTGGTGTGGGATCGTGAGCGGCGTGTACCGGTCGAGGCGAGCGACCCGAATGCCGCGCCGGCGCTCATCGGCGAATTCACGCTTGCGGACGGCCGGCGCGCCGTCCCGGTGTTCCAGCTTCTCGTCGAGCGCTACGGCTCGCCGGAATTTTCGCCCGAAGCGGTGAGCGCGCGCTGCGGCGTGTCGGCACAAAAAATCCGCCACATCGCCGCCGAACTCGCCGACGCGGCGTTCGAGCGCGCGATCGTATTGCAGCAGCGATGGACCGATTGGGCCGGCCGCCGCCACGAAACGATGGTCGGCAGGCCCGTCGCGATGCACGCGATGCGTGGCATCTCCGCGCATTCCAACGGATTTCACACCTGCCGCGCGCTGCACCTTTTGCAGATCCTGCTCGGTGCGATCGATTGTCCCGGAGGATTCCGCTACGAGGCGCCGTTCCCGCGTCCCTGCCCCGCGGCGCCGCGACCCTTCGGAAAGCACGCGGCGCCGATGCAGCCGCTCGACGGCATGCCGCTCGGCCATCCGTGCGGCCCCGACGACCTGCTGGTCGACGGCGCGGGACAACCGCTGCGCATCGACAAGGCCTATTCCTGGGAGGCGCCGCTCGCCGCCCACGGTTTGATGCACATGGTCGTGCGCAATGCCTGGGCGGGCGATCCCTACCCGATCGACACGCTGTTCCTCTACATGTCCAACCTGTCGTGGAACTCCGCCATGAACACCGCGGAGACGATCTGCATGCTGACCGAGAAGCGCGCCGACGGCGAGTACAAGATCCCGCGCATCATCTACGCCGACGCGTTCTTCTCGGAAATGGTGGCCTATGCCGACCTGGTGCTGCCGGACACGACCTATCTCGAGCGTTGGGATTGCATCTCGCTGCTCGACCGCCCGATCAGCACCGCGGACGGGCCCGCCGACTCGATCCGGCGGCCGGTGATCGCGCCTGATCGCGACGTGCGGCCGTTCCAGGACGTGCTGATCGAGCTCGGCGGAAAGCTCCGCTTGCCCGGCTTCGTCGCGAGCGACGGGAGCGCGCTCTACAAGAACTACGCCGACTATCTCGTCCGCCACGAGCGCAAGCCCGGCATCGGCTCGCTCGCCGGCTGGCGCGGGCGCGACGGCACGAGCGCGGGAGCAGGCGAGCCCAATCCCCGGCAGCTCGACAAATATGTCGAGAACCAATGCTTCTGGAAATACGAGCTGCCGCCGGAGCAGCGTTATTTCAAGCACGCGAACAAGGATTACCTCGAGACTGCAAAACGCTTCGGCTTCGTCGAGAACACCGAGCCGATCGTGCTGCAGATCTATTGCGAACCGCTGCAAAAATTCCGGCTGGCCGCGCGCGGCCATGGCAAAGTGCAGCCGCCGCGGACGCATCGCGAGCGGATCGAACGTTATTTCGATCCGCTGCCGATCTGGTACGTGCCGTTCGCCGAAGCGGCGATCGACGCGCAGGATTTCCCGCTGCATGCGATCACGCAGCGGCCGATGCCGATGTACCATGCGTGGCATTCTCAGAACGCCTGGCTGCGCCAGATTCTCAGTCACAACCGGCTTTATGTGAATCGCGCGCGCGCCCGCGAGCTCGGGCTCGAGGACGAGGACTGGGTGTGGGTCATCGGACACCATGGCCGCCTCAAGTGCCAGATCCGGCTGATGGAAGGCGTCAACCCCGACACGGTGTGGACCTGGAATGCGATCGGAAAGCGCGCCGGAAGCTGGAACCTCGCCGTCGATGCGCCGGAATCCACGCGCGGCTTCCTGCTCAATCACCTGATTCCGGAATTGCTGCCGGCCGCGGAATCCGCACCCCACGGAAACTGCGACCCCGTCACGGGACAGGCGGCGTGGTACGACCTGCGGGTCCGGATCGAGAAGGCGCTTCCGGAACAGATCGGCGCGGCCGAGCCGCAATTCCCCGCATTGTCCCGGCCGCCGAACATGGCGCCCCCGCCTGGGCTCGTGCGCGATGTTCGGCTGGGCACCGCGCAGCCGCGATCCGGGCCGGAGGGTCGCCCATGACGACCCTCCCCGCTCCGGGCGGCAAGAAGCTCGCGCTCGTGATCGATCTCGACACTTGCGTCGGGTGCCATGCCTGCGTCGTGAGTTGCAAGGAATGGAACGCCTTCGGCGCGACCGGGCCGCTGCCCGAATTTTCGCCATATCAGGCGGAGCCCTGGGGCGTGTGGCTCAACCGCGTGCACACGTTCGAACTAGGCGACGGCGAGGACGGCCGCACCGTCTATCTCCCGAAGAACTGCTATCATTGCGAGGAGCCCGATTGCGTGACGGTGTGCCCGACCGGCGCCTCCTACAAGCGCGCCGAGGACGGGATCGTGCTCGTCGATCCTGCACTCTGCATCGGCTGCAAGCTGTGCTCGTGGGCTTGTCCATACGGCGCACGCGAGTTCGACGAGGACGGCGGCGTGATGAAGAAATGCACGCTGTGCGTCGACCGGATCTACGACGAGGCGCTGCCGGAGGCGGAGCGCATGCCGGCGTGCGTCATGGCTTGTCCGACGTCCGCGCGGCATTTCGGCGATCTCGGCGATCCGGCTTCCCCGGTCTCGAAGCTCGTCGCGGAGCGCGGCGGCTGCGAACCGATGCCCGAAATGGGATATCGGCCGGTCGGCAAATATTTGCCGCCGCGCTCGCTGCACGCTCGGAATAGCGAGCAAACATCCGAACACAGCCGGGCGGGGGCAAACGGATTCTTGCGGTGGATCGATCGTGTACTGTCGGGGTGAGCGGTCGTCCGCGGCAGCTCGATCCGGCGGTGCCGGACAACCCGATCCGCGGAATGCCGGCTTGAGCCGAGAACGGGGGGCGCGGTGCATCCGGCACTGTCGATCGTCATCTTCACGACGCTGTCCGGGATGGGTTGCGGCCTGCTGGCCTGGATCGGTTTCTTGGCGCCGACCGGTATGTTGCCGCTCGGCCCTGCCTTCGGTGCCGCCGGCGTCGCCCTCGCGCTCGCGTTCATCACGGCGGGACTCGTGTCCTCGACGGTCCATCTCGGCCGCCCCGAACGCGCCTGGCGCGCGTTCTCGCAGTGGCGCTCGTCGTGGCTTTCGCGGGAGGGGTTGGCGGCGGTCGCGACCTATCCGCCCGCGCTCTTGTTCGCCGGCTTGTGGCTGTCCGGAACGACCGGAATTGCTTGGGCGATCTGCGGCTCGATAGCGGCGATCGGATCGGTCCTGACCGTGATCTGCACCGCCATGATCTACCGTTCGCTCAAGCCGATCCGGCAATGGCACAATCCTTGGGTCGTGCCGAATTATCTCATGCTCGCCGCCATGACGGGCGCGCTGTGGCTCGCCGCACTGCTTGCGGTCGCCGACGCGCTCTCTCCCGCTTTTGTCGTGATCGCCTCCGCGCTCGTCGTTGCGGCCGCCGTGGCAAAGATCGCGTACTGGTACTCGATCGACGTCGGTTCGAGCGACTCGAGCCTGGCGTCGGCGACGGGGCTGCCGCGAGATCTGGCGATCCGCCCGCTCGATCCGCCGCACACCGAGGAGAATTATCTGCTGCGCGAAATGGGGTACCGCATCGCGCGGCGGCACGCCGCCAAACTGCGGCGCATCGCCGTTGCCGCGGCGTTCGGCGTTCCGCTGATCCTTGTTTTAGCCGCCGGACTGTTGCGCGGCGGTGTTGCGAGCGCCGTGCTGGCGCTCGTGGCCGCAGCTTCGGCAACCGGCGGGATTCTGATCGAGCGCTGGTTGTTCTTCGCAGAGGCAACGCATACCGTCGCGCTATATTATCGCGGAGGGGCGAGCTCGACGACGAACGCAGGGTAGCGAACGGCTCGCCGGTGCCACCGAAACCTTGGGATCAATCGGGCAACGGGTTCTCTGAGCGTTGCTGGCAGCACTATTGCGCATGCCTCACCCGATTGAGATGCCCGATCCCGCTTCCCTACTCGGCCAAACTATATTCGGCGAGCGCTTGCCTGGCGGTCGCCTCATCAACCAGAGTGAAGTCGTAAGCTCCACGTTCATCGGTCGCAGCGGCTGCGACGGATGTAAGAAGAAGGCCCGCGACGCCCGCGGAAGCCGATCCCGCCATGATCAGCCTGCCCTTCTCGTTCAAATCCACTTTGAAGTAATAGCTACGCCCGGCCGCCGCATTTACGTCCTGGCGGGACGGGCGCGGCAGGTTCGATCCGATCATCGAAAGCTGGTGGGAGCCGGCCGGCCGATCGGCAAATACGAACGTGCCGGTTTTGACGTCCCCGATCGGCACGTCATCGAGCTTGATTTGCCAGCCGGGATCGATCAGCCCGGCATAGCCCTTCTCACGGAACACCACGATACGCGCATGCCCGGTTCTTGGCGGCCCCAGTTTTTGCACCGTAGCAACAAATGAAGTGCCGTTCCTTGCCGGAGCGGCGCAGCCGAACACCATCAACAGGACGAGGAATAACGGCATCACCCGCGCGCAAGCTACTCGGCGATCACCGAGGCACGCCAGCGCGGGATCACGAGTGGAGCGTACAAACAAACTTCCTCTCATCCGATTACTCCCCGCCAGACCTGCAATCGACCATTGCGCGATCTACCATGAGCATTCAAGCTATAGGTGTCCATTCTGCAACACCCGCTAGAAAAGGGTCGGACCACTATGTGAAGGTGCGAAACTACCTCACGGCAATGCTTCATCCCATGATGCCTAAATTGCTGATCTGAGTTTCGTCCCGTCGCGACACGACCAGCCGGCAGATCGCGGCAGCAACAATTCGGAACACGATCATCATTGCCTCGACACGTGGCGAGCGTCTTGGCGCGTCAGCGGCCGCATAGATGGCTTTCGCCGCAGATACAGGCGCGTTCCGGGTGGAACCCCCGTTTGCCGCAGGACGTTATCGTCTCAATCTACGCAAGACAGGAGACATTGCATGAGCGATCCGAGAGGACCTTACGAGCGGCCGGGCGATCCCATGCCTGGCGATTCGATGGATGACCGGTCGTCGAGTGCAGGCTGGGCGATCGGCGCGATCATCGTGATCGTGTTGCTGGTGGTAGCGTTCGCGTTCTACGGCAACAACAGCACGAACACTGCCAGCAACGGGCCGACCACGACGACGGCACAACGCACGGTGCCGCCGACCGCGCCCGCGTCTCCGACCACACCGGCGCCTGCGCCCGCGTCTCCGACGACGCCCGCGCCCGCTCGCTGATCTGCCGATCGATCCTCCGAGAACTGACGAGCCCGGATGCAAGCCATCAGGGCTCGTCGCGTTTGTCGTCGCGCGCTTCCGTGCCATGCTGCTGCTTGCCGCGGCGTGATCCCACGCAACAAAGCGCCGCGCCGAGGAGCGTGATCCATGGCGAGCCACGACTTGGTCTTGCGCGGCGGACGGGTAGTCGACGGCACCGGCGCCGCCGCGTTCACGGCAGATGTCGCGATCGCCGGCGAACGCATCGCCGCAGTCGGAAAATTGCCGCACGGCAGCGCCCGGCGCGAAATCGACGTGCAGGGGCTCGCGGTGGCGCCCGGGTTCATCGACGTGCATACCCATGACGATCGCGCGCTCGTCAGCTCCGATATGAGCGCGAAAGTCAGCCAGGGCGTCACGACGGTGGTGACGGGGAATTGCGGCGTCTCGCTCGCGCCGCTGACGCTCGATCGCGCACCGCCGCCGCCGCTCGATCTGATCGGGGACGAGCGCGACTATGCTTTCCCGCGGTTTGCCGATTATCTCGATGCGCTCGATGCGCACCCGCCGGCACTCAACGCCGCTTGTCTGGTCGGCCATTCATCCCTGCGTGTCGGCTGCATGCGCGAGCTCGAGCGTCCCGCAACCGAAAGCGAGATCGAGGCGATGCGCACGCATCTGGCCGAGGCGCTCGATGCCGGTGCGGTCGGGCTCTCGACCGGGCTGTGGTACGCACCCGCCAATGCCGCGCCGAAGAGCGAGATCGTCGCGCTCGCCGCGCTGCTGCGCCCGGCTGGCGCCGTCTACACGACGCACATGCGCGATGAGGCGGAGCACGTGCTCGACAGCCTCGAGGAGAGTTTTGCGGTGGGGCGCGAGGCCGATGTCCCGGTGGTCATTTCCCATCACAAGGTGATCGGCAAGGCCAATTTCGGCCGCACCCGCGAGACAATTCCGCGCCTGAAGGAGGCAGTATCGAAACAACGGATCGGCCTCGATGCCTATCCGTATGTCGCCTCCTCGACCGTGCTGCGCCCATTCATGGTGCCGCGCGCGCTCAAGGTGCTCGTGACGTGGTCGAAGGCGCACCCGGAAATGGCGGGACGCTATGTCTCGGAGATCGCCGCCGAGTGGGAGGTGAGCGAAGCCGAAGCGTGCGAGCGCCTGCAGCCGGCGGGCGCCGTGTACTGGACGATGGACGAAGCCGACGTGCGGCGCGTGCTCGCGTTCGAGCACACGATGGTGGGCTCGGACGGGCTGCCGCACGACCTGCACCCCCATCCACGATTGTGGGGCACGTTTCCGCGGGTGCTCGGCCATTACTGCCGCGAGGTCGGGCTGTTTGCGCTCGAGGAAGCGGTGCGGCGCATGACCGGGCTGCCGGCGCAGCGGTTCGGACTAGCAAACCGCGGACGGATCGCGCCCGGCGCGTATGCCGATCTCTGCGTTTTCGACCCGGAGCGCGTGATCGACCGCGCGACGTTCGAGCAGCCGACGACGCCGGCCGCGGGCATCGAGCATGTTTTCGTCAACGGCACTCCCGTCTGGCAGGAGGGGAGCCACACCGGCGCGCGTCCCGGCCGCGCGCTGCGCCGGCAGACGATGCAGCGGGAGCGCGCCGCCTGACGGGATTGTGTCGCGGTGCTACACTGCTCCCGCAAGCAGGAGGAAACCCGCGGGGCAGTTCTGGCGGTCAACGCCGGCGCCCCCGAATTGCAGCCCAGGAGCCGGTTCCATGATTTGGTCCTATCTGCCTCGATGGAAATTCACCGACAGCTGCGGCCGTCCCCATGCGCCCGGTGCGATCCACCTCGGGTGTTCCGACGGCGCTCACCATGCCTGCCATGGCGCGAGCCGGCGCCAGTTTCTCAAGGCGGGCGTTGCAATCGTCGGCGCCGCAGGACTCGCGACCGTTCTCGATCCGCGCGAGGTGTTCGGGCAAGTCCGCGTCTTCCCGCCGCCGCCGCCGGCGGTCAGCCCGATCGCCGGGCTGATGGACACGCACGTCCATGCCGCACCCGACGTATTCGGCCGCTCGCTCGACGATGAGGAAATGGCGATCCTCTACAAGGAACGCGGGCTCGACGGCCTCGTCCTCAAGAATCACGTCGCGACCACGGCGGACCGTGCCTGGTTCGCGCGCAAGCACGTCGAGGGTCTCAAGGTGTTCGGCGGGATCGTGCTCAATTCCGCCGTCGGCGGCATCAATCCCGATGCGGTCAACTGGATGTGGCGCATGCAGGGCGGCTACGGGCGGGTCGTGTGGTTCCCGACATTCGACGCCGACCATCACGTCAAGCACTTCAAAGATGCGCCGGAGGCCATCAAGGTGGTCGGCGCCGACGGCAAGGTGCTGCCGGCGGTGCGCGACGTGTTGAAGATCTGCGCCGAGCAGAAGCTCGTCGTGCACACCGGCCATCTGTCACCGAGCGAGGCGCTGGCCGTGATCGAAGCCGGCCGCGAAATGGGCGTCGACCGCATGGTCGTCACCCATGCGCAATTCGAGGTCGTCAATATGAGCCTCGACGAGATGAAGAAGGCCGCCGCGATGGGCGCAAAGCTCGAATTGTGCGCCATGGGCACGCTGATGGGACCGACCGCGCATCTCGCCTGGATGCGGCATTGGCGGGTAGTCAAAATCGAAGAGACTGCCGCAGCCATTAAAGCGATCGGAGCGCAGAACTTCGTCCTTGCGACGGATCTCGGTCAGACCGGCAATCCCAGTCCCGCGGACGGACTGCAGCTCTTCGTCACGGACCTGCTCAAGGCCGGTGTGAGCAAAGATGAGGTGGTGAAGATGGGCCGCGAAGTGACCAGCCAGCTGCTCATGGGCTGAGCGTTCGCGCGAGCATCGGCAGCCCCGGCCAAGACTCCCAACAAGACCGGGGCTGCACCAGCCGGCCCGTACAAGGAAGGCTCGGAACCGTACGGGTCGGGCCGGTCGGCGCCAATCCAACGGGCGAGACCAGCCCAAGTTCCGCGGGTGATTGCGCGCGGCTACGAGTGCGGCTGTACGATGCCCAGCCGGATCAAGCCCTGCACATAGTCATCGGTATCGACATCGCGGACGACCGCGTGTCGGTACGGGGCACGCAACAAGCCTTGCGAAACGCTCGCCTTCACGGCCGCGGCGTCGGCCCAGAGCCGGTTTGCCCATGAGGGGCTGGTGGCACTCAGCCCAATTGCCGCCGCGAGGAGGAAGGTCGAGGTGAGCAGCGAGCGCAAGACGAGGCGTCTGGCGATCTCGACGACCCCCCGCGATAGCCTCGTTGCTCGGTCATGGCGGCTTCTCCCTTTGGAGACGCATCATGCCGCAAGTTCCGCCAGACGGCTGTGAGCGATGTCACAGCCGATGGAATTTACGGATTTCCCGCCGGCCTCACCGGCGAGCTCGCTGCACTGGGTTGGACGGCAGCCGGCCAGCGCCGCACCCGCGGTGCGGCCCGCAGGAAGCGGCGCACTTCGAGCCAATGCCAGGCAAGAAGTCCCGGCAATCCCAGCGCGATGTCCGGTACCCGCTTGACCAGCGACAAGGCCAGCGCGGTTTCCGGCGCGATGCCCATCAGGTGCCCGAGCAGGACCAAGCCGCCCTCCTGCACGCCGAAGCCACCCGGCACCGCAAATGCGGCGCCGCGAATGGCATTGGTCAGGCTCTCGATGATCAGCGCCTCCTTGATGCTCACGGGATGGCCCATCAGGGAGAGCGCTATCAGAACTTCGAGCGTGCCGATCAGCCAGCCCGCCATATGCATGGCCGTCGTCGCCACGACGCGTCGCGGGCTGCGCCAGATGGCCTCGAGGCCCTCGTGCAGCCGCAGGTCCGCGGCGGGACCGGCGGAGGGCCAGCGCGCCGCCACGGCCGCGAGCGCACGGTCGAGCAGCTGCGCGCCGCCATAGCGCTGCACCGCGTAGAAGCCGCCGAGCGCCAGCGCCGCAAGGCTAAGGCCGCCGGCGAGCTCGACCCCCGCCGGCCAAATCCCGATCAGCTTCATGAGCAGCGCGCCGCCCAGCAGCGCGAACACGGCCTGGGCACTGGCTTGCAGCAACAGGTCCGCAAGCACGCTCGCCGTCGCGATTCCGCCGGGCACACGCCAGAACGTGAGCAGGCGCGCGCCGACGATCTCGCCGCCCACATTGGCGACCGGCAGCACCACGTTGACGGCTTCGCGGACCCAACGCAGCAGCACGCAGACATGGGTCGGGAGCACAAACGCGCCGCCCAGCAGATACGCCCAAGCGGTACCGTTCAGCACCACGATTGAGGCGCGGACGAAGACCACGGCCGCGAGGCCCCAGCCGACGGCTGCGAATGCGCGCAACACCGCCCCGGCATTGTTGGCAGCGAAAAGCCAGCCGGCGAGCGCGAGGCCGAGCGCCATGCAGACGAAAACGCCGGCCGTCAAAACCGTTTTGGCGGTCAATTCCCCTGCTCCGTCCCCGGCCGCGAGAACGGCCCGCGGCGTCCGTGTGGGGAGCTAGCACACCCGCGCGCGCGGCGATACCCGTCTTTCGATCCCGGGCGACAAGCACCCGGCAGCTGGGGAAAAGCTGCAAGCTCGGTGTCGCAACAACCGCGGCTAGCAGCCGCAGCAGGTCGAGAGCTTGCGGTCGAGTTCCTTGTCCAATTCCTTGATTGCGTCGACCGAGTCCGAGTCGCTTTGGGGGACATCCTCGGCGCGCGGCTGACGCCTGCTCGACCCATATCCGGGCTGCCGCCCGATCCTCACGTGGGGCGCCGGTCGCCCTTGATCTGGGTGCGGTGCATGATGCGGCGCGAAGCGGCATCGAACGGGTCGCGCCGATGCATCGTGCAGCGATTGTCCCACATCACGAGATCGCCGACTTGCCAGACGTGCTCCCACGAGAATTCCCGCCGCGCGACGTAGGACCATAACTCGTCGAGCAGCGCCTCGGATTCTTCAAGCTCGAGCCCGTCGATATAGGCGTTGCGGCGGCGGCCGAGGTAAAGCATCCGCCGCCCCGTCTCGGGATGGATGCAGACGAGCGGATGAACGGCGCCGGGCGAGAGGCGCGGATCGTCGGTCGGAGTCACGCCCTGCCGGACATAGCCGCCGCTGTTATAGGTGCCGTCGTGCTTGATCTTCAGCGTATCGATCCGCCGCTTCAGACTCGCCGGCAGCGCCTCGTAGATCGCATACATGCTGCAGAACGAAGTGTTGCCGCCCGACGGGGGCACTTCGAGCGCATAGAGCACGCTCGCCTTGGGCGGCAGCTCCAAATACGACATGTCGGTGTGCCACACCGCTTCGCCGGCGCCGAGGCTGCCGATCGGCTGCCCGTTCACCACCACGTTGGAGACGATGTAAATCTCGGGGAGGCCCTCGACGAAGCGCCGGCCGGTCTCCTGGATCGGTGCCCAGTCGAGCTCGCCGAAGCGCCGGCTGAAAGCGACCAAGTCGGCGTCCCCGAGCTTCTGATTGCGAACGAGAATCACCGAATGGTCGACCCACGCGCGCAGGATGCGGGAAAATGCGGCATCGTCCAAGTCTCTGAGATCGACTCCGCGGATCTCGGCGCCGAGCGCCGCGCCGGTCGGAATGACTTGGGTACCTCCAGCACCCGTGGCCCGGCGAAGCGTGCTCTTGGGACTAGGCATCTTTTACCCCCTGTCGAATGGGCTCGGCGGGCGGTCCATTGCTAAGCGCCCCTTTCACGGACAGCATGGATAATCTGCTCACAATTCATTAGCGGAGAGGATTGCACTGCACAAACGGGCATTGTAAGGCGTCTGCCGGTCTCTTACGACTGCCGCGCGCGCCCTTCCCTTCCGTTCCGGGAAAATGATCATGGCATCATCTGAGCAAACCAACACATCCAGTTTGGTAAAGGGGATTATTCAGTCCGCGGCAATAGCCTTGGCTGTGTGGTTGGGTACCACTCTCTTTGACTATTTTTTCGTGGGCAGGGCCAATCTCCAATTCACAGAGTTGTCAGCTTCCCGCGACGGGTTCGAATATGCCTTAATTATCGATAATTATTCAGGCTATGCAATGGAAAACGCTGAGTTTTCTATAGAATCGGCGCCCCTTACAATTGAGAGCAACAAAATACTGAGATAAGAACAAGATCGATTACTCGCGGAGTCACCGCAATCGAAGTAGCAAAAGTACTACCTCACAAAGAGCTGGTGATTCTGATTAGGTCTACGGAGAGGATTAATCAGCAATCATTCGCTTCGATCAAACTACCCTTGGGCGCAACATTTAGCCGTACCGACAAGTTATCGAACCCACTCTTCACCATTCAGAATGGAATTAATCTCTTCTCTCTCGTTCTTTCGTTCCTCTTAATGTTCGGGATTAGCTTTCGGTACGGCAGAAGGTTTGATCGCATGGTTGGGGAACTACAGCCAAGGCTAGATTCCCTGAAAGAGAGAGTAGGCTCAGAATACGAAAAGTACCGCAAGCAGATGAGTGCAATCCGGATTGTTGCATACCGGCGTATCCAGAACCTCTCCAAGGAAAACGAATTTTGGCGCAATTTCCTAAAAGCTCTTCTTGCGACCAGCATGAAAGAAGGGGTTGACGCCAATAAAATCTGCCGGTTGTTCTTCGCTCAGAGTGGGATCAAGCTTGATAAAGCACTGGCGGACTATGAGCAGGAAGAATTGGAATATCTTTTAACTGAGAAGAGTGCTGAAAGGCCCGCGCGACTCATTGGCGTTTAAATAGAAGTGCGGGGTCAAGAGCCAACGCCCGCGCCAGCCGTTCTAGGTTCGCTCGACCGACCCTACAGCAAATCGTAGGATGGGCTGAGGGGAGCGAAACCCATCAGCGCCTCCGTGGGTTTCGCTGCGCTCAACCCACCTACACGAACGCCATGACCAGACTCCATCTCGTTCGTCACGGCAGGGCGGCTGCGGGCTGGGGCTCACACCTCGATCCCGGCCTCGATGATGTCGGACGCACGCAAGCCGAAGCCATGGCGCAGGCGCTCGCACCCAACGGGCCGCTGCCGCTCCTCGTGAGCCCGATGCGGCGCACCCGCGAGACTGCGGCGGCGCTGGAACGGCAGTGGAGGATCGCGGCGCGCATCGAGCCGCGCGTCGGCGAGATCCCCTCCCCGGTCGAGGATCTTGCCGCGCGCGCGCACTGGCTGAGCCGCGTCATGCCGTGCGGCTGGGCGGAGCTCGACCCCTCGCTCCAGCGCTGGCGCGACGACGTGATTTTCGCACTCGCAGCGATCTCCGAGGATACGGTCGTGGTCTCGCATTTCGTCGCGATCAATGTCGCAGTGGGTGCGGCACTGGACGATCCGCGGGTGACATGCTTCCGCCCGGATTATTGCTCGCGCACGATGCTCGAAGTCAGCGACGGCAAGCTGATCCTGGTCGAGCGCGGATCGGAGGCGGCTACCGAGGTGCTCTGAGCCGGAACCCGAACGCGGCCCGGCGGATTTTCACGGTCTTATGCCACCATTGCGCAGCGCGCCGAGAAAAGTCCGCGCTCTTCTCGTGAGCGTGGCGGTCGTTTCCGTATCGTTGCAGGCGGCCGCCGCCGCGAAATCCGCGGCGGTCCCGCTGCCGCGACCCCGGCCGGCAGCGGCACCGCCGCGCAGCGCCGCGCACGAACCGGCCGAAACCGCCAAACCCGAGCCGGTGATCGATCAGGCCTGCCTCGACCGACTCACGGCCGCCGGAGTCCAATTCGAATCCGTAACGCTGCCGCCGGCGGCCAAGGCCGGCTGCGCGATCGACACGCCGGTGCGGCTCAAAGCGATCAAACTGGCGCCGCGCTGGAGAAATTCGATCCGGTTGCCGGAGGAGCCGACGCTGTCCTGCCGGTTCGGCGAACGCTTCACCCAATGGGTGCGCGACCTCGTGGCGCCGCTCGTCGCCGGCGAGCTTGCGGTCGAGCTCAAATCGGTGCGCACCGGTCCCGGCTACGAATGCCGCAATCGCAACCGCGCCGAGGCCGGCAAGCTCAGCGCCCATGCCAGCGGGCTGGCCGCCGACGTTGCGAGCTTCGAGCTCGCCAACGGCAGAACGCTCTCGGTCAAGCCCGACGGCGACGAGCACATGCGCGCGACCTTCGCCGCGATCCGCGTCGCCGCATGCGGCTGGTTCACCACCGTGCTCGGCCCCGGGTCGGATGCCGCGCATGCGGACCACATGCACGTCGACATCATGCAGCACGGATCGAGCGACCGTTACCGCATCTGCCAATGAAGCGACTGCGTGGATCAAACGCCCATCGGAACGTTCGCGAAATGCGCTGATCGCCAGCAACGGACCGACGGGAACCCGCATTTTCCCGGCCGAAATGCGCGAATTTTGGAGGTAAAATCTTCAAAATTTTGTGCTGAAACAATCCGTTAGGTCGATTCAATTCTCCCAAAATGCGCTTTTGGATTGTCTGGTTGTGATGAGACTATCGTAACTTGCGTTCCGCGTGCCTATGCTATTGAAATGCCTGGCATATTCATTCGATGCGGTAACGCGCGACCGCGGCCGCGTCCCATTCAACGCCCGACCCGACGCGGTCGGGGATGATCGCCGCACCATCGACGATGCGGATCGGCTCGCGCAGGATCGGGTTCGCCCAATCCATGTATTCGAGCCAATGGGCGGTCGGCGTGACGGCGAGGAGGTGCGCGGAGACTTCGGGATAGAGGTGCGAGGACATTTCGATGCCCGCCCCCGCCGCGATACCCGAAGCCTGTTGCCAGCCGCTCACGCCGCCGATGCGCTCGAGATCCGGCATGACGTAGTCGCAGGCTTTTGCCGCGAGCGCCGCCGCCATCGCCTGCGGTCCGGAAAAATTCTCCCCGATCTGCACGGCCGTCGCGAGCGCGGCGGCAATCTCCGCATTGCCGGCGTAATCGTCGTGCCGGATCGGCTCCTCGATCCAGTAAATGCCCTCCTGGTCGAGCGCGTGCCCGCGGCGGATCGCTTCCGCGACTGAGAGCGCCTGATTGAAGTCGACCATCAGCACGACGTCGTCCGCTATCCGTTGCCGCACCGCGTCGACCGCGGCGAGATCCGCCTCGAGAGTTGGATAGCCGAGCCGCAGCTTGATCGCGCGAAACCCGCCCGCGAGCAGCTTCTCGGCTTCGTCTGCCAGCGCTTCGGGCTCCATCAGGCCGAGCCCATTGCTGTTGTACGCGGGAACGGGCTTCGGCACCCCGCCGAGCATGCGCACGAGCGGCAGGCCTGCGGCGATCGCCAACGCGTCCCAGCACGCGACGTCGAGGCCAGCGATCGCCATGCGCACGATCCCCTGCACGCCGATCAGGCGGAAATGACGCAGCAGCTTCATCCGGATCTCGTGCGGCGCGACCTTCTCTCCCTTCACGATGCGGAGCGCCTCCTGCAGCATGTGGGCAACGGGCGCAGCGGCGGCTTTGAGCACGCAGAACACGTAAGACCGGCCGGTCACGCCCTCGTGGGTATCGAGATCGATCAGCAGCAGGGTGGCGCGGTCGATTTTTTGCGCGCTCGTGCCGAGCGCAATCGCCATCGGCACTTCGACCGCGACGCTGCGCACGTCGCGGATGGTCAGGCACTGGGTCATGCGGTCCCCGCTTTGCCGCCGGCGTGGAGCGTCAAGATGTCCCTCACCGCGCGATTGAGCGGGGTTGGGAGCCCGAGCTTTGCGCCGAGCTCGACCACGCTGCCGGCGAGCCACGGCACTTCGAGCCGGTTCCCCTGCTTGAGGTCGTTGTGCATCGACGAGGTCATCTCGGGCGGAAGCGCGTCGGCTGCCGGCATCCGGCTCTCCGGGAAATCCTCGCCGAGCTTGACTCCGCGGGCGCGCCCGACGGCGACGACCTCGCGCATCAGATCGAGAAAGAAAGCGCGGGTGAGCGGATGCTGGCGGATCGGTCCGATCGGCAGCCGGATGGTCGAGGTTGCGCCCGACATCGCCACCAGGAACACGAATTTTTCCCAGATCGCCCGCTCGATGTCCGCGCTCAGCTCGACGTCGATGCCGGCGCGCTGACACGCTGAAAGGAACGCCTCGGCGCGCGGCGAGCGGCGGCCGTCATATTCGCCGAATACGATGCGTTGCATCTGGCCGATATGACGAATCGCGGCGGGCCCGACGATCGAAGCGCCGATATAGCAGGTGCCGCCCATGATCGAAGCGGCGCCGAGCACGCCGCGCAGCACCTCGTCCTTGGCGACGCCGTTCTGCAGCGAGATCGCCGCGGCGCCGGCGCGGACGAGCGGCTCGATCTGCCGCGCGGCCTGCTCGATGTCCCACAGCTTGACCGCGACGATGACGAGATCGACGGCTCCGATCGTGCGCGGGTCATCCGTCGCTCGACCCGTGGCAGCTCGAGGTCGCCCAGCGGACTCTCGACCCTGAGCCCGTTCTCGCGCATGGCCTCGAGATGCGCCCCGCGCGCGATGAACGTCACCTCGCTCCCGCCGGCCGCAAGCCGCGCCCCGAAATAGCCGCCCACGGCTCCCGAGCCCATGATGGCGATGCGCATGGTTTCGAACTCCCTGGGAAATGCATTTGCGCCGAAGCACGGGCGCCGCAGCTTGCCGAGATCGCAGCATCCGTTGCGGTGCTGTTACGAAACAGACCGCGCCCGCGCTTCCCCTCTCCCCTTGTGGGTGAGAGTGGTCGATCCGAGTGCACGAGGATCAGCCGGGTGAGGGGTAGCTTGCAAATTCCGAAGAACCGAACAACCCCTCACCCGGTCCTCGCCTTCGGCTCGGGCCACCCTCTCCCGCAAGGGGAGAGGGAAAGAGTGCAAGCGGCAATGTCGCGCATCCACCTGCGCGACACGTTTCAAACGAGGAACAACACCGGAAGCAGCAAATGTGAGCGTCGCTTTTTGAACGCCGTAATGATTGCTCACCTTCGCGGCTGTCCGGGATAGTATCCGCCCGATGAGCGCGCTCCCCGATTTGCCCGACGCGATCCGCGCGCAATGGCCGTATCGGCCGCGCTTCATGCGCGTGAACGGCTGGCGCATGCATTACATCGACGAGGGCGCGGGCGATCCCGTCGTGCTGCTGCACGGCAATCCGACCTGGGGCTTTCTCTACCGCGATTTCGTCGCGCCGCTGACGCAAGCGGGACGTCGCGTCATCATCCCGGACATGATCGGCTTCGGCTTCTCCGAGAAGCCGACCCGCGAGGATGCGCACAGCCTCGACGGCCACATCGCCAATCTCACGGCGCTGCTGCGCGGCCTCGATCTTACGCACATCGCTTTGGTCTGCCACGACTGGGGCGGCCCGACCGGGCTCGGCTTCGCGCTGTCGAACCGCGAGCGCGTGCATGCGCTGGTGCTGATGAGCACTTGGGCGTGGCCGCTGCCGCCGGCTGAATTCCACACCCGCATGTTCCCGTGGCGGATGATGCATGCGCCCCTCGTTGGCCCCTATCTGCTGGGACGCCACAACGCGCTGGCTGCCCGCGGCATTTATCTTTCGGTCGTCGACCGGGAGAAATTCCGGAAAAGTGCGGAAGCCGCCTATGCGGCGGTTCTGCCGGATCCCGCGACCCGATTGCTGACCTGGACCTGGCCGCGATGGATTCCGCTCGACGAGCGCGCCCGCGCGTTCGATCGCTTCCGCTGGCTCGAGCAGGAGCTGCGCACGTGCACGCTGCCGGTGCTGCTCGTGTGGGGTCGCGAGGACGACATGTTCGATCCCAGCACGTTCTGCCGCCGCTTCAAGGAGCTGCTGCCCCATGCCGAGGGCCCGCATCTCGTCACCGGCCGGCATTTCCTGCAGGAAGATTCGGGACCCGAGATCGCGGCGGCGATCGTGGAGTTTTTGCAGCGGCACGAGCGCGGGCCATGAGCACGGTCGAGATCAGCAAACAACCGCTATTGGCGGGCAAGCGCCGCGCGCTCGTGCTCGCTGAGGACCGGATCGGGCATTACCCGGAATTCCGCGATTTTTTCCACCGCGCTTTCGAGCTCGACCGCCGCGGTCTCGCCGAGCCCGGCTATCTACGCACACCTTCCGGGCTCACCTATGCGCTGGTTTTCATCGGCCGCAGCGGCGAGCCGTTTCCGGCGGCAGTGGAAATTTACGCGATGGTCGACGAACTGGAGCCGCTCGACGACGACGCCGTCGACCGCGACCTCTGGGCGATTCTCGGCTGGATGATCGAGGGCGTGGGCGGCGATTGGAAGCTCGACGATCTTCTCGCGACGGGACGGCTGCTGCGCATCCCCGCCGCCTCGGAGTGACCACCGCGACCCCTTTCGCCCGCCCCAGCTTGTGTTGGTGTACGGACTTCGCCGCTCGCGCTCTTTCCCTCTCCCCTTGCGGGAGAGGGTGGCGCCGAACGAAGTGAGGCGCCGGGTGAGGGGTTTATTGAAGCTTGCAACAACCAAAACCCCTCACCCGGCTCGTCGCTCGCTCACGCTCGCAACGAGCCACCCTCTCCCACAAGGGGAGAGGGAAAGCGCGTTTGCCGCTCGATTTTGCAACAATCCCCGGAGGGGAGAGGGATGGGGTGAGGGGGAAACGGTCGTTGCCGATATCACAGATCGTAGCCCCCTCACCCGATCCTCGCCTTCGGCGAGGATCGACCCCGGATCACGTCCGGGGCAGGCTCTCTCCCCTCCGGGGAGAGGTGAAAGCACGGGTCGATCGCGAGGCGGTCGGCGATGCGGTGTGCTTCGAGAAAGCGCCGCGTTGCCGGCGCCGCAAATCCGGCGGCATCGCGGGGAGCCTGCAGATCACGGATGAGGGCGCCGAGCGAGGCAGGATCATCGACGTCGTACCACGGTTCGAGCTCGGCGAGCGGCACGCCGAGCGCCGCGGCCCGCGCCCGGGTCTGCTCGGCGACCCGCGGCGTGCTCCAGTCAATTGACCGAAACAGATCGGCATGCGCCGCCTGCATGCCGATGAAATAATAGCCGCCGTCGATTGCCGGACCGAGCACCACGCGCTCGCCCGGAGCGAGCAACAGCCGCGCCGCCTCGATCAGCCGCGCGGTGGGCAGATTCGGGCTGTCCGCGTTGAGCAAGCCTGCACCCGCATAACCTAGGGCGAGGAGCGAAGAGGTCGCCTGCAGCAACGCCGATCCGAGTCCGATGATGCCGGCAGGCGCGGGCCGGCTGCCCTCGGCGAGCACGAATCGGGTGCCCGGCTCGACCACGCTCGCGAAGGCCGCCTCGCTCCCGGCCGGCGCGAATGCCACGTAAGCATCGACCGGCATGGCGCTAGCGGCGAGCGCGAGGTTCGCGGTCATGTCCCGCAGGAAGCAGCAGCCGAGCTCCGCCGCCTCCTCCGGGTTCATGACCGACGCCAGGCGCGTCTTGATGCGTCCCGCGCCCGGCGCCTTGGCCATGATCGCCAAGGCGCAGCGTCGCACCTGCTTGTCATCAGGGC
Source organism: Pseudomonadota bacterium (assembly GCA_046727735.1). Taxonomy (GTDB): domain Bacteria; phylum Pseudomonadota; class Alphaproteobacteria; order Rhizobiales; family Xanthobacteraceae; genus AP-16. The sequence goes on from JBKPDF010000050.1 coordinate 23,733, forward strand.
TCAGGGCCGCCTCCCAATGAAAACGCGACATTGTCGTGCAGATGCGGCCAGGCTGTCAGCGGCGGGCGGTTTCACGCTGCATCAATTCTTCGTAAGGCTCGGGGTCCACAGATGGAGCGGAGAGGTCTTGCCGTGCAGGATGGGAAAGAAGTGCAGCACGCGCATTCTCCCGCGCCATGCGGCGCACGCAACGGGGCTCCGATGATGCAGGTCGACGACAGCCCGGACGAGCGCCGGGGCCTCGCCGCGCTCGTCGTTCTCGGCGCGGCGCTGATCGCACTCTCGCTCGTGATGTTGCAGCTCCTCGAGGCCAAACAATACGAGCGCTTCGTCGGCGCCGCGCTCATCCAATGCGCGCTCTATGCCGCGGCGGTGTGGCTGGTCGCACGCCGCAAACGGCATGGCGTCGCGTTGGCAGTCGTTCTCGGCATCGCCCTGTTCGCGCGGGCGATCGCGCTGCTCGCGCCCGACACGTTGTCGACCGACATCTATCGCTACGTCTGGGACGGTCGGGTGCAGGCCGCGGGGATCAATCCCTATCGTCATGTTCCGGCCGACCCGGCATTGGCATTTCTGCGCGATGAGCAGATTTACCCGCACATCAACCGCGCCGACTATGCGCCGACCGCGTACCCGCCCGCCGCGCAAATGATTTTTTTCCTGGTGACGCGAATTCAGCAGACCGCCTTCGCGATCAAGCTCGCCATGGCAGGCTTCGAGGCGGTGACGATCGCGGCGATCCTCGCGTTCCTGCGGATCGACGGCGTGCCGCCGGAACGCGTGCTGATCTATGCCTGGCACCCGCTGCCGATCTGGGAGTTCGCCGGCGCCGGCCACATCGATGCGGCGGCGATCGCGTTCCTGTGCCTTGCGGTGCTCGCAGCCATGCGCGGCCGCGCCATGACGGTGGGCGCCGCGCTCGCGTTCGCGGCGCTGGTGAAACCGTTCGCGCTCGTGCTTGCGCCGGCGCTGTGGAAGAAGTGGGATTTCCGCCTGCCGGCGGCGTTCGCGTGCGTCGCGCTTGTTTGTTATGCGCCCTACCTCGCCGTGGGTCCGCGCGTGCTGGGATTCCTCGGCGAATATGCCGGCGAGGAAGGTTACTTCAAAGGCGACGGCTTTTTTCTCGTGACGCTGCTGCGCAGCCTCGGCGTGCCGATTCCAGCCGGCATGCTTTCCGCCATCATCGTCCTCGCGATCCTGGCTGCGCTTGCCGCATTCATCGCGCTGCAGGACCGGCGGGAGCCGGTCGAGCCGTGGGCGCCGGTCGCGCTCGCTACCGCATTTCTCGTGCTCGTGTCCCCGCACTTCGCTTGGTATTTTGCCTGGCTACTGCCGCTGCTCTGCCGCAGGCTCTACGTGCCCGCGCTCTACCTGACGCTCGCGTGCTTCCTGCTCTATCTGCCCGAAATCAAGGATTGGGCCGATTACTTCAAAGCGGGCTTGTGGCTCTACGGCGGCTTTGCGATTCTCGCGCTCGGCGACGGGCTGATGCGCATTCCCCAGCTCACCGCCCGGAGGCCGGCATGAGCGCAGGCTTGGAGCATCGCAAGGTCGATCCACGCCGCTATTTCGAGGCGATCGGGCGCGAGCGCAACGAGCGCGCGGCGGCGGATCCGGTTTGCCTCTATCTGGAGACGACCAACCGCTGCAACCTGCCGTGCACGACGTGTCCGCGCACGTTCGAGGAACTCGAGCCGGCCGCGAACATGAGTTTCGAGCTGTTCCGGTCGATCGTCGACCAGTATCCCAACATCGCCCGGGTGGTACTGCACGGGATCGGCGAGCCGATGATGGTGCCGAACCTGCCGCGCATGATCCGCTATCTGAAGGCGCGCGAAACGTATGTTTTGTTCAACACCAACGGCACGCTGCTCAACGAGCGGCGCGGGCGCGAGCTGATCGCAAGCGGGCTCGACGAACTGCGCGTCTCCCTGGATGCCGCCGAGCCGGAGGGGTTCGCGGCCGTGCGCGGGCGCGACGTGTTCGAGCGCATCGTCGAAAACGTGCGCGTTTTTCGCGCGCTGCAGCGCGCGCTCGGCGCGGAGCGGCCGCTCGTATCGCTGTGGCTGACCGGCTTGAAGGAGACCATCGGCCAGCTTCCCGCCTTCGTCGACCTCGCGCACGCGATCGACGTGCGCGAAGTCCATCTGCAGCGGCTGGTGTACTTTCCGGATGGCCAGGGTCTCGCGCGCGCGGAGCAGGCTTTGTTCGAGCAGCTCGACGCCGGCGAGGAAGCGCTGATCGCCGAAGCGAAGCTGCGCGCCGCGGGCTACGGCATTGCGTTCGATGCGTCTGGAGCAACCGAGCCCGGCACGAGCCTGCGGCGCACGGAAGCAGATCGGCCGTGGTCGCTCTGTACGCGGCCGTGGACGCTGATGTATTTCACCGCGCACGGCCGCGCGCTGCCGTGCTGCATCGCGCCGTTCTCGATGCGGGGCTACGATGCGTTCACGCTGGGCGATGCGACGCAACAGTCACTGCGGGACATCTGGAACGGCGAAGCCTATCGGGAATTCCGCCGCGCGCTCCTGAGCGACGCGCCGCCGCCCTGCTGCGCCAATTGCGGCCTGCGCTGGAGCCTGTGAGGCGACGCGTGAGGGCCGGGCGGGTTCTTACCTCTCCCCGATGGGGAGAGGTCGATCCTCGCCGAAGGCGAGGATCGGGTGAGGGGGTCACGATCTGTCATTGAGAATGAATGCCCGAGCCCCCAACCCAAACCCAAAACCCCTC
>JBKPDF010000051.1:0-22916 GCA_046727735.1 Pseudomonadota bacterium
ATGCGGCTTTCGCGCCGGCGTCAGGATGCGGCGACCGTGCCGCCGTTCGGATGCAGCACCTGGCCGCTGATGTAGGAAGCTTGTTCGCTCGCCCAGAAAAACGTAGCACGGCGCGACCTCGTTGGGCTGCCCGCTGCGGCCTATCGGGGTCGAGGCGCCGTGCTTGGCGACGTGCGCGGGATCGAACGAGGCGGGGATGAGCGGCGTCCACATCGGGTATCATCCCGCCTGGGATTTATCATGTTCTGGCCGGGCCCGCCGATTTTGAGTTGAGAGCTAAACGGCGCTCCAACTTGACCCTGTGATATTCAATCTAGGCGTTGAAATCATTATGCAATTAGCCGCCATGCCAATCAGGCAAGCGCCCGGTAAGCGGCACAACGGCATTTCTTTTTATTTCAAGCCTACCGGCCTGCCACGGGACCGGGGGCGCGTGCTTCCGGGGGAAAAGGAACCGCTTCCTCTGACTGGCATCCGGACTAACACTCACACTAAGCCTTTCAACTCTCGGCGCTGTTAGACTAGTTGCACCTAATTAGGCTCGCGATTCTAATTACGGGATTTTCCGCAATAAGCGCCAGTTGATTAGATCAGCACAAGCTTCCGTAACCTGCCCTTCCCTCCCCTTCATTCAGTAACACGGTAACAAAGTCGATGAATATTAGGTTTGTCGGGGCTTGGCATCGGTAACAATGCCGTCACAGCATCCGTAACAGTTGCCGCGTGACGGCACCGTTACGGATCGGCATTATTAGATAAGGCCAATTCATCGGCGTTGTGACCGTGTGACGGTTCTAGCAGGGGGTAACGGGACCACGCGTCCTCGAAATCAAGGCGCTGGTAGCCCTTAAAAGTAACCTCCCCTTCGCGGCGGGTGGTCGGAATTATTCCGAACGGTCGCAGCATGTCCGCCAGCTGGCGTGGGCTAATCGGCTTGCCGTTTTTCCATTCTGCCCAAGGCCGCGAGGCATCCTCGATTAGCGTGTTAATCAGGCTCACGGTCGGCAGCTTGTCTCTGTCCCCAAACGCCGCGCGGATGTCGGCCAGGAGCCGAACGCGGATGCTCGTATCAGTCGCCCCATTCTTCGACATGGAAAGGGCTGCCTTACTCGCCCTGGTGGGCCACTCCCCGCCGGCCAGGGCGGCGACGGTGCACAACGGCTCCCAAGAGTCGGCCCCTCTGTTGCCAAGCCCGTCGGGGATCACCGGAACGATGGCAGCCAGCCGTGCACGGTGGTCCTTTGCCCAACGGACGGCCTTCCGGCGCAGCTGCCGGGCCGCCGCGTCGTTATCCCTGAACCTCACGATTTTTTCGGACGGCAGCCGGCGCTTCAACCGAATGTTTATCGTGCGGCTCGCGAGGGTGTCGGGCAAGGCCCCGATGGCCGCAACTACCTTGGGGCACCACGTCGAAAAGTTCTGCACCTCGTGCTGCTTCCCGACGCACCGCAGCACATAGGCCGCCCCTCTGGAATGGCCGGAATTTAAGATGCCTCGGAGCGCGGCCCCGTCGTCGTCGCCAACGCGGGCGGTGTCGAATTCGTCAATTAGGAGGGTCGGCCCCCATTTCTCGATTGCCCGAAAGACGCTGGCGGCCGAAATGTTGGCGGCCGGCAGCGGATTGGGAACCAGCCTCGACACGACGGACAGCGCCGACGTTTTGCCCGATTCCTTTTCGGCGCTGGTGAACGCGAGATAGGGCGACGTTTCCCAGGTGTCATGTGTCCACGCGAACAGGATCCAAAGCGCGATGGCATGCGCGTAATGCGGCGCCACCACGATGTGCCGATGCAACAGAGCTTGAATTTCCTCGAGGAGCGCGGCGGTCAGCACGGGCTGGCGCCAAGGCTCCACGTGCCAGCCGAACGGATCATCTTCTCTCGACGGCACCGATTCCTGCTCGGCGGCGAGCGCGTCGAGCTCCGCGTTGGTGGCGGTCTCGGGATTAAAGTCGCCGGTGACATACTCAAGCTGCCGGCCTTGTTCGATTGCCGTTTTTGGGTCGAGTTTAATGACTTTGCTGCTCATTTCCGGCGGTTCCGTTCGTTGCGGATGCGTTCTGCGCGAAATTCAGCGGCTGCGTCCCCGACGTATCGAGGAACGCCAGTTCGCAGCGGCCATTGTTGCTGCGGTACGAATTGCCTCTCACATTCCTCCAAAAAAAGTTTGAGGCAGTAGCTGAGGTATTGCGTATTTTTGTGAGGCGCGTGGGGGATGATGGTGGCGACGCTCATGCGGCACCCCCCGGTGGGCTCCATGCCGATCCTGCGCGGTCGGGCATAGGTTTCCATATCGCAAAGCGTGGCGGCTCATCGCAGCGCTCAACAATTGTCATCTTCGCTGCCCGCCACAACGGCCCCCGGAGGGAGTCAAAGTCGCTCCCGTAGCGCCGCATAACCGCTGTTGCAGTAAGCGGAAATCCTTTTTGGACTAAAACTCTGCAGGCATCCAAAAACGGTTGCCGACTGGCGGCGCATAATAATAACTCGCCGTCGCCTTCTAGCGTGGCTCGGAAATATCCCGGTGGTGAAGCCGAGACAGGGGCAATTCTAATTAACAGTACTTCACGGGGTTTAGTGCAGGGCTTGCTTTTCAGACTTAATGCATGTATTTCCATCAGCGTAATCTCGCAAATTTAGCCGGCTCCGCTTTGGGCCGGCTTTTTTTGTGAAGTGGTGACTCGTCGAGCGCATGAATCAGGCCGGTTGGCTTCGCGCTTGGGCCCAGGCGATCCCGTCTTCGGGCGCGTATAATTTGCGCTTACCCCACAATCGCGCGACTGGCGGCCCCTCGTAGGCGCTGGGCATGCACAGCTTGTCTAGTGTCGAATTCCCAATGGGATAGCCTTGCGCGCGCAGAAACGCGGCAAGCTCCTTTCGAGTCATTAGCGGCTTAGATGCTGCGTGTTCCATTCCATCACCTTCGCGGTCAGTCGCCGGGAAATTCCCGGACCTTCGCGGAGTGTGGTGGTTTTAGAACGCCGCGCCTACGGGTATTAATCCAGCCGAATTAATCCCCGTCGTTCAATCGGTCTGCAGCCTTCTGTCCGAAATACTTGCTGACCGCTTCGCTGTAGCGCTCGCAAATACGCTGCAATTCACATTGATCGTCAAAACGCAGATCGTCGCAAATTTTGTTCCATGACTCTCCGCAGAAGCGTCGCCGCGCTACCTCAATTGCAAGATCGCGATGCTTGCCTGGTTTTGCTGGGCGGCCTCTGCGTCGCAGTCCCAAGGCATGATCCATGCTTGGCTCCCGGCCAGCCAAATACCGATCAATTGCCTTGACAATAAACTTGCCGAGTTCAGGCGAAATTGATGGTGGAAAATCGCGGAGCTTGCGATATCTTTCCTCTCCCTCAACAAGCGCGCGCAATTCTTCTGCGAATTGTGCAAGCCTAGTGCGAACCTCTTCGGCCGTTGGTTCGCGTCGTTGCATCACACGGCCCGAAGAGGTGTGACGTTATCTTGCGGATTCAGGATACGCTCGATTTGCCCCGCCAACGCCTCAAATGCCCTTGCCTTTTCTTGCCGGTATTCATGCCGATCGTACACACCTCGAACGCCCGGAAGTGTGTGGCCCAGGGCGCGCTCGGCATGATCCTTATTGACGCCCGCTCGGCTCATTATGGTTCGGGCAGTTCTGCGCAAATCGTGCAGCGTCCATCCGGTCACGCCGCAAGCTTTGTCAAAATCGCGTTTGAATTTGGAAAAGCCGCTTATTGGGTGCTTGCCATCGGTCGTAAAGACAAAATCCCCCTTTCCAATCCTCGGCACTTTGTCAAGCAGCGCCAGCGCGGCGGGGGAAGGGGGGATTAAGAATTCAGTGCCAGTTTTGTAGCGCTCAGCAGGAATGATCCAGTCGCGGCCATCTAGCTCGCTGCGCGACATGGAAGCCGCTTCCGAGCGGCGTGTAGCAGTCAATAGAATGAACCGGACCAAATAGCCGAAGGGCCCCTCCGTGCCCTCTGCGGCCTTCCAAACTGCCCGCAGTTCGTCGTCGGTCAACACACGCTGGCGGGCCCGTTCCTTAGCATTGGTCCGGGCCATGCCCTTGACTATCGGAGAGTTAAAATCGTCCGATCGCCTAGCGTGCCAATTCATTATCTTGCGCAGCACCGCCAATGTACGATCCGCCATAACGGGCCCATGCCCGTCCTCAATCTTGTCCAGCAGTCGGACAATCTCTGAACGACGAATCTCGTCAATTTGCCGGGCGCCAAGCTTGGGATAGACCAACCGATGCAGAACGGCCCGCCGCCAATCCGCGGTGCGCAATTTCTTGCCCTCGCGCCTTAAATATTCTTCGCAAATTGACTTCAGGTTGTTCTCTGCCGCCGCTTCGACCTGCCGACGTTCCTCCAGCGGATCGCTGCCGCCGGCCACGGCAAACAGCACTGTTTTGGCTTGTTTGCGGGCTTTATCCAGGCTGAGAATGCCCTTGATCGTCAGCCTACGGCTGCGGCGTCCCGCACGGTATTGACAGACGAAACTCTTGTGCCCGGAGTTCGTCACCATCAGGCCAAAGCCCGGTAATGTTTTGTCCCAGAAGATCGAGCGATCAGCCCCAGTCTCGGCCGTCGCCTTATCGACAAAGCCCTGCGTAAGATTGACCTGCATCGGGGCCCCCTTCCCTGGTGGTGCTGCTTGCCCGGTAAGCAGCGGGTAAGCACCACAGAAAGATACGATCGGAAACGATCGGAAACAAGGGGAAAGGAATAGAATGCACGGAATCAGTGAGTTGGTCGCTTACCGGCAAAAATCGGACAGAAACGGAAAGCAAAAAAATTGTGGAGGAATTGACTTTTAATCACGGGGTCCTGGGTTCGAGTCCCAGCGGGCTCACCACTTGAAAGTGCTGCAGAATTTGCCCATCGCGAGGGCATGAAACTTTTATGAAGCAAGCCGCTCGGTGGCCGACTGCCCGGCGGTCGATTCCGTTGACGATTGCTCGGGTGCCTTGGCGGCGCTCGAGCCGGAGGAACGCTGGCCAAGTAGCCCTGCCCTCTATTTCTCGGGTGGTCTAATCGGCGGTCGCGACGTATGACAGCGCTATCGGCGCGGTCGCGATCGTTGCCCGCGCTTCGGCGCCCTCTGGCTATCGGACGAGATGTGAGGCACCATCGCTGAGCGGCGGCAGCCGTACATTTCGATGATAGGGGTCCTTCCATGCGACGCTCGGTTCTCGCGACGGCTTCCTGCATAGCGATCCTCTTCGCCACGCAATCCGCCTTCGCCAAGACGCTGGTCCATTGCTCCGAAGGCAGCCCGGAAAACTTCTATCCGGCCATCAACACCACGGGGACCTCCTTCGACGCGAACTCGCAGGTGTACAGCCGCATCGTCGAGTTCGAGCGCGGCTCGACCAGGGTCCTGCCGGGCCTCGCCGAGAGCTGGGACATTTCCGAAGACGGCAGCGTCTACACCTTCCACCTGCGGCGCGGCGTGAAGTGGCATTCGAACAAGAACTTCAAGCCGAAACGCGAGTTCAACGCCGACGACATGGTCTTCGCGATCGAGCGGCAGTGGAAGGAGGACAATCCCTATTTCAAGGTGACGAGCTCGAACCACACCTATTTCAACGACATGGCGCTGCCCAAACTGCTGAACTCGGTCGACAAGCTCGACGACTATACGGTGAGGATCACGCTCAATCGGCCGGAGGCGCCCTTCCTTTCCGATCTCGCCATGGAGTTCGCGGGCGTTCAGTCCAAGGAATACGCCGACGCACTCTTGCAGGCGGGAACGCCGGAAAAACTCGATCAGGAGCCGATCGGCACCGGGCCATTCTATCTCGTGCAGTATCAGAAGGATGCGATCGTTCGTTATCGGGCTTTCCCCGAATATTTCCGCGGCAAGGCGAAAATCGACGACCTCGTGTTCGCCATCACACCGGATGCCTCCGTGCGCTGGGCCAAACTGCAAAAGGGCGAATGCCACGTCATGCCCTATCCGAACCCGGCGGACCTCGATGCCATGCGCACCGACCCGAACGTTCAGGTGCTCGAACAGCCCGGCCTAAACATCGGTTACCTGGCCTACAACACCCAGAAGAAGCCGTTCGACGACGTTCGCGTCCGCAAGGCCTTCAACTTGGCCATCAACAAGAAAGCGATCATCGACACCGTCTATCTTTCAACCGGTATTGCCGCCACGAACCCGATCCCGCCTTCGCTGTGGTCCTACAACGAGGCGGTCAAGGACGATCCTTACGATCCGGAAGCCGCCAAGAGGCTGCTCGCCGAGGCCGGGTATCCGAACGGCTTCGAGACCGACCTATGGGCCATGCCGGTGCAGCGGCCCTACAACCCCAACGCCCGCCGCATCGCCGAGCTGATGCAGGCCGATCTCGCGAAGATCGGCGTGAAGGCCGAGATCAAGAGCTTCGAGTGGGGCGAATACCGCAAGCGCATTCAGGCGGGCGAGCACCAGACCGCGCAATTCGGTTGGACCGGGGACAACGGCGATCCGGACAATTTCCTCCATACGTTGCTCGGCTGTGCGGCGGCGGGGCCGGGCGGCGGCAATGCGGCCAAATGGTGCGACAAGCGCTTCGACGATCTCGTCGTGAAGGCGAAAGTGACGACCGATCAGGCTCAGCGCACCGAGCTGTACAAGCAGGCGCAGCTCATCTTCAAGGAGCAGGCGCCGTGGTTCACCATCGCCCATGCGGTGCAGCTCAAGCCGGTACGCAAGGAAGTGGTGGATTTTCGGCTCAGCCCCTTCGGCCGGCATACGTTCTACGGGGTCGACCTGAAGTGACGGCCGCTGCTCGGTAGGCGGCCCGCTGGATCATATCCATGATCCGTTTCGCCCTGACCCGGGTCAGCCTCGTCGTGCCGACTTTTCTGGGCATCACGCTGCTGGCCTTCGTGCTCATTCGTCTGGTTCCGGGCGATCCCATCGAGACTCTCGCCGGCGAGCGCGGGCTCGATCCGGCCTATCACGAGGCGCTGCGCAAGGAATACGGCCTCGACCGTCCGGTTCTCGTCCAGTACGCGATCTACATCGGCCGCGTGCTGCAAGGCGACCTCGGCCGGTCGCTCATCACCCATGAGCCGGTTCTCGCCGAATTCCGCGCTTTGTTTCCCGCAACCATCGAGCTCGCACTGTGCGCCGTCGCCTTTGCGCTGCCGATCGGCCTTTGCGCGGGTATGCTCGCGGCGGTACGCCGCAATTCGATCTTCGATCACGGCGTCATGGGGATTTCGCTCACCGGATATTCGATGCCGATTTTCTGGTGGGGCCTGCTGCTGATCTTGCTGTTCTCCGTCGAGCTCGACCTCACGCCGGTATCGGGCCGCATCTCGGTCATGTATTTCATCGAGCCGGTGACGGGGTTCCTGCTCATCGACACGCTGCTTTCGGATCAGGACGGCGCGTTCCTCTCGGCGCTGAGCCATTTGATCTTGCCGGCCGTTGTGCTGGGCACGGTGCCGCTCGCCGTGACGGCGCGCATGACGCGCTCGGCGATGCTCGAAGTGCTGGGCGAGGACTATATCCGCACGGCTCGCGCCAAGGGCCTGCCGGCGTGGCGGGTCATCGGTTTGCATGCGCTGCGCAATGCGCTGATCCCGGTGGTGACGGTCATCGGGCTGCAGATCAGCGTGCTCTTCACCGGCGCAATCCTCACCGAGACGATCTTCTCCTGGCCCGGCGTCGGCAAATGGCTGGTCGAGGCCATCAATCGTCGCGACTATCCCGTCTTGCAAGCTGGCACGCTGCTTATCGGCGCGACCGTCATGACGGTCAACCTGCTGGTCGACCTGCTCTATGGGTTGATCAATCCCCGCATCAGGCATACCCGGTGACGTCCATTTCCGTGGATCGTTCCACACCTGCCGGCACACAGCCGGCGCCGCCGCATCCGTTGCGCGAATTCTGGAACTATTTCTCCGCCAACAAGGGCGCGGTCGCCGGCGTTGCTGTGATCATGGTGGTGCTGCTGCTCGCCCTGCTCGCCGATGTCATTGCCCCGCATTCCCCATACCTGACTGACAGCGCGATGGCCCTGAAGCCGCCGTTCTGGCAGCGCGGCGGATTGCTGGCGTTCCCGCTCGGCACCGACGCGATCGGCCGCGACATGCTCTCCCGCCTCATCTACGGCGCGCGGCTGTCCCTCACGATCGGCGTCTCGGTGGTGGCACTCTCGACTCTCGTCGGCGTCCTGCTCGGCCTGCTTGCCGGCTTCGCCCGCGGCGTCGTCGAGATCACGATCATGCGGACCATGGACATCCTGCTCACCATGCCGAGCCTGCTGCTCGCGATCGTCATCGTAGCAATCCTGGGTCCCGGATTGATGAACGCGATGCTCGCGGTGGCAGTAGTCGTATTGCCGCACTACGTGCGCATCACGCGCGCGGCGGTGATCGCCGAGCTCGCCAAGGATTACGTGACGGCGTCACGCGTGAGCGGCGCCGGCACGCTGCGGCTGATGTTCAAGGAGGTGCTGCCGAACTGCACCGCGCCGCTGATCGTGCAGGCATCGCTCGGTGTCTCGACCGCGATTCTCGACGCCGCGGCGCTCGGCTTCCTCGGGCTCGGCGCCCAGCCGCCTGCCCCGGAATGGGGAACCATGCTCGCCGACGCGCGCGAATTCGTGCTGCGCGCCTGGTGGGTCGTCACGCTGCCCGGGTTCATGATCCTGGTGACGGTGCTGGCCTGCAATCTGCTCGGCGATGGACTGCGCGACGCGCTCGATCCCAAACTCAAGCAGTGAAGTCATGGCGCTTCTGGAGATCCGCAATTTGAGCGTCCGGTTTCCGACCGCGAGCGGCATGCTCCATGCGGTGGACGAGGTCGGGTTCGAGCTCGAGGAAGGAGAAATCCTCGGCGTCGTCGGCGAATCCGGGTCCGGCAAGAGCGTGACCATGCTGGCGGCGATGGGCTTGGTGCCGTTTCCTGGCCGCGTGTCCGCCGACCGGCTGGCATTTGCGGGGCGCAACTTGCTCGCAATCGACGACCGCGAGCGCCGCCGGCTGGTCGGCAAGGACATCACGATGATTTTCCAGGACCCGACGACGAGCCTCAATCCGTGCTTCACCGTCGGGTTCCAGCTGAGCGAGGCGCTGCAGCTGCACGAGGGCATGAATCGGAAAGCGGCGCGCCGACGCGCGATCGAACTATTGGAGCAGGTCGGCATCCCCGCTCCCGAAACCCGTCTCAAAGCCTTCCCGCATCAGCTATCCGGCGGCATGAGCCAGCGCGTCATGATCGCCATGGCGATCGCCTGCAATCCACGCCTGCTGATCGCCGACGAGCCGACCACCGCCCTCGACGTGACCATCCAGGCGCAGATCCTGGAGCTCTTGCGGTCGTTGCAGCGGGAACGCGGCATGGCTTTGATCCTGATCACCCACAACATGGGCGTGGTGGCGGAGACGGCCCGGCGGATCATCGTCATGTATGCCGGTCAGATCGTGGAGGATCGCGCCGCCGCCGACCTGTTCGCTGCTCCGGAGCATCCGTATACGGCGGCCTTGCTGGCCGCCTTGCCCGAGCGCGGCGGCGTCGACGGTCGCCTCGCCACGATTCCCGGAATGATTCCGGGAGCGTACGATCGGCCGCAGGGATGCCTGTTCAGTCCTCGCTGCGCCTTTGCGACCGAATATTCGCGCCGCGTGGAGCCCAAGCTGCGCGCGTGGCACGGCGGCCGCATCCGCTGCCATTATCCGCTCGGCGATCCGCAGCGAGCCGCCAACATGGCCGCCGACGGACCCGCTGCCAAGGCGGCGGTGCCATGACGTACGTCGTGCGCGCGCGCGGCCTCGTGCAGATCTATGACGTGCGACGCGGTTTCCTGCGCGCGCCCGCGAAGCTGCAGGCGGTGCGCGGTGTTTCTTTCGACATCGAGCCCGGCAAGACGCTGGCCGTGGTCGGCGAATCCGGATCCGGCAAATCGACGCTCGGTCGCATGATCGGCCTGATCGAGAAGCCGACGTCCGGCACCATCGAGCTCGACGGCCTCGACGCGATGAGGCCGCCTTCCGGCACCCGGACGCGACTGCGCCGCACCGTGCAATTCGTCTTCCAGAACCCCTACGGCTCGCTCAACCCGCGCAAGAAGATCGGCGCGCTTCTGACAGACCCGCTCGCCATCAACACGGGGTTGTCCGGGAAAGAACGGACGGCGCGCGCTCGTGCCATGATGGCCCGCGTCGGCCTGCGGCCGGAGCACTATTCGCGATACCCGCACATGTTCTCCGGCGGCCAACGTCAGCGTATCGCCATTGCACGGGCGCTGATGCTCGAGCCCAAGCTCGTGGTGGCGGACGAGCCGGTCTCGGCGCTCGACGTATCCATCCAGGCCCAGGTGCTCAATCTGCTCGCCGACCTGCAGCACGACATGGGCGTCGCGTATCTGTTCATCTCGCACGATCTCGCCGTGGTAGGCCACATCGCCCACGACGTGCTGGTGCTCTATCTCGGCGTGGCGGTCGAGCAGGGAGCGAAACGCGCGATCTTCGATCGTCCGCTGCATCCATACACGCAGGCACTGCTCGCCAGCACCCCGGTGACCACCGGAATCAAGCGGCGGCGCATCGTGGTCAAAGGCGAACCGCCGTCACCGTTCGACCCCCCGCCCGGATGCGTTTTTTCGACGCGCTGCCCGTACGTCACCGACCGATGCCGCTCGGAACGCCCTGCCGCCCGGGCGGTCGCCGGCCGATGGGTTGCGTGCCACTATGCCGAACGGTTTCTGGAGCCGACGTCGGCGTAACCGCCCGGCGTTCTGCGCCCATAGTTTTCATTCAGCTCTGAAGTAGAGCAGACCTCTTGCCGACACGCGCTAGGCGCATGCGGTTCCGCGGGGTCTAGCCTGCGCGCCGCGTGCGCGATTTCTCCTCGATGATACCGGGATCGAAGCGTTTGTCTCGGCTGACCATGACGAGCGGCATGCCCGTCGCCGCTCCATGCCAGGGGGACGTGGTGGGCGGTGACGGACTCGAACCGCCGACCCTCTCGGTGTAAACGAGATGCTCTACCAGCTGAGCTAACCGCCCTCTAGGCCGAGCAATATCGCCGCTCGGCCGCTGAGCGCAAGGGCGGCCGCGTGCCAACGATATCCCGGCCGCGGCGGTCGCAACCTGCGCCGCGGCGCACCGATGCCCCCGCGGCGAGCGGCCGCAGAAATCCAGAAACTCCTCCGGAAACACGCAACGGAAAAAGTTCAGCGGTTCACGGCCGCCTTGAGCGCCTTGCCGGCCGAGAAGCGCGGGCGCCGCGCCGCCTTGATCTTCACCGGATGGCCGGTGCGCGGATTGCGGCCCTCGCGGGCGGCGCGCTTGACGACGCGGAAATGCCCGAAGCCCATGATCTTCACTTCGGCGCCTTTCTTGAGCGCCGCCATGATGGCTTCGAAGGTCGCATCGACGGCGGACGCCGCCGCGGTCTTGGTCATGTGGGCCCTGCCGGCCACCGCCGCGATCAGCTCGTTCTTCGTCATGGGAAAATCCCTTCCTCGCTTTTGCCCCGAATCAGCGGGGATTTGCGAGACGAGCGTTTGCCGAAAAGCGGCGAATTGCAAGCCGCGCGGCGGTTTCGGCCGAATCAGGCGGTCGCCGCGAGGCCGTGGCGCAGCCGATGGCCGATCGCCTCGACGAGGAGCCCGTACGCCCGGTCGACGACCTCCTCGATCGAAGGCGTCTTGGCGAACATGGCCGAGGCGCGCGCGAGGATCTCCTCCCGGCTCGGCAGCTGCGGCAGGCCCATATCGGTGAGCACCTGGACGGCGGAGTGCCGCGCGTGTGCGAGCTTCTCCTGCAGCGCCGCGAGATCGGACGTGCCGACCGCCGCGGCAATCGCCAGCGCGATGCGCTCGGAGTTGAAGGTCGCGGCGAGCTGCGCGGCGGCGCGCTCGATCACCCGCGATCCGAGCCGGTGCTCGTTGCGCAGCACCGACGGCGGCGGGGTCTTCAGGTCCCAGACGAGGCCGAGCCAGGACAGCGCCTTGAGCAGGTAGAACGTCGGATCGATTTCCCAGCGCCGGAACCCCTGCCGCACGCTGCTCTGATAGGCGTGGTGATTGTTGTGCCAGCCCTCGCCCATCGTGAACAGCGCGAGCAACCAATTATTGCGGGAATCATCCGCCGTGAGATAGCGCTGGCTTCCGCGCACGTGCGCAAGCGAGTTGATGCAGAAGGTCGCGTGATAGACCAGCACGGTGCTCCAGAAGAACCCGACGACGAGCCCGGGCCATCCGGCCGCGACGAAACACAGAAAACCCAATGCGATCGCGGGGACGAGCTCGTAACGGTGCAGCCACATCAGCTCGGGATAACGAGTGAGATCGCCGACTTTGACGAGATCGGCCTTGTCGTGCCCCCGGCTGAAGATCCATCCCAGGTGGCTGTAGACGAATCCCTTGTGCCGCGGCGAATGCACGTCGTCCGGGGTGTCGGAATGCAGGTGATGATGGCGGTGCTTCGACGCCCACCACAGCACGCTCTTCTGCGCCGTCGTCTGCGACAGCACGGCGAGAACAAGCTGAAAGCCCCGGCTGGTGGAATAGGCGCGATGGGAGAAGTAGCGGTGATAACCGGCGCCGATCGCGAAAATCCGCACCCAATAGAGGGCGAAGCCGATCGCGAGCGCCTCCCAGGTGATCCCGGTCCAAATCGCCGCGAAGCAGGCGAGGTGCACCAGCACGAAGGGCAATGCCGAAGGGTAGATGATGTCGTCGGGGTCGAGATCGGCCGCCGCATCCCGATCGTTCAGGTTCGTCATTGCGTCCCCTCTGCCCGCCGCCCGCGAAGCCGGCTCCTCTCTTAAGTTCATTGGTCCGCGCGCCGCATCTGTCAAGGCGATCGTGCGCGATTTCCGCAGTGAATGGCGTCCGGTTCCGGAACATCCTGCAAATCCCGGTAACAGGCCGCGCGCCGGATTCCTATTGACTTTTGCCGCCCTTTGCGTCAAAGGAGCGACGTCGGGCTCGAACGCAGTCGCCCGGCTTCCCAAGGCATTTCGCCCAAGCACTGCACTTTGCCCGCTTGCCGGGCCGAGGCTGTTGGCGGAATGCGTAACTCCCTGCAGACCCGGACCCCGGCCGCGCGGCTTGGAGCAAGCCATGCCGGTCACCGTGTTCGGCTTTCCACGCAGCACCTACGTGAAGGTCGTGCGCCTGATCTTGACCGAGAAGCGCGTCGACTATCGCTTCCACGACACCGAACCCGAGATGTATCTCCCGGTGCACCTCGCGCGGCATCCGTTCGGCCGGGTGCCCGCGCTCCAGCACGACGATTTCCTGCTCTACGAGACGAGCGCGATCGCGGCCTATGTGGACGAGGTATTCGACGGGCCGAAGCTCACTCCCGAAGACCCGCGCCTGCGCGCGCGGATGAACCAGTGGATCAGCAACCTCAATGCATATTTCTATCCGGAGATGATCTTCCACATCGGGCACGAGCGTTTGGTCTATCCCGAGCTCGGCATTCCGAGCAACGATCGGATCGTGCAGCGGGCATTGCCCCACGCGATTCGGGCGCTCGAGGTGATGGAGCAGGAACTCGCCGACGGCCGGCCGTTCCTCGTCGGCGATCGACTGACGATGGCGGACTTCTTCTTGCTGCCCACCCTGTTCGCGTTCGGCCTGACGCCGGAAGGCAAGAAGCTGATTCCGCGGTATCCCGGCGTCGAGCGATGGGACGCGCGGATGGACGCATTGCCGAGCGTGGTGCGGTTCAACGCCTCGCTCCCGCCGCGCGCACCGATCGAGCACGCCCGCGAATGGGTCAAGTTCCACCGACCGGCCGCCTAAACGGCCGTTCGACAGGTGAAGAGGCGGAAGCGACGGACGTTCTCGCCGATTGCCGTCTACCTCTCGAGTTCCGGGCCAGCGACAACCGCCCGGTCAGCTGCGCGCCAGCCAAGCGTTGTCTCGCTCCGCATAGGAGGTGAGACCATGTCCTGCGGCAGCACCCTTTCTTCCCGTCCCGCATCCCGCAACACCGCCATCGCGTGGCTGTCGGCCGTGCGGGTGCCCTCCCCGTTCGCGTGGATCCGGGTCCTCAAACACGCGCACGATCGCTGGCAGCAGCGGCAGGCTTTGCTGGATCTCGATGATCGGCTGCTGGACGATATCGGCATCACGCGCAAGCAAGCCGAGCGTGAGGCCAGCAAGCCGTTCTGGCAGTGACACGACGCCGGGCGAGGCCGCTTCCGGCGGCCTCGTCTCTCTGTGTGCCATCGAAGTCCGACACGGGAGATTCCCATGAAATGGATCACGCGCGAGCACGTCAAGGTCGACCGGGTCGCCTGTCCGTGGCTCATCCGCAATTTCGTCGACCGCGATGCCGAGTTCGTCTTTGCGCCGGCCGACACGGTTTTGCAGGAAGCCAAGCGCCTCGACGCCATTCCGTACGACGTGAAGGGGGTCGAACTCGGCCACCACGGCAAGGAATGCTCGTTCGAGGCGATCCTGAAGAAATACGGGCTCGCCGGCGATCCGGCGCTCGTCCTGCTTGGAAAGATCGTGAACGGTGCCGATACCGACAACACGCTCTATCGGCAGCCGGAAGGTCCGGGTCTCGAAGCGATCGCGGAAGGCTTTCGCCATCTCGGATTTGCGGACGACCACGCGCTCAACGCCTCCGAATGGATCGTCTATGACGCGCTCTACGCCTATTGCCGCAAGATGCTGCGCGACGGCAAACCGAACGGGCAATTCGTGAACTGACGAACGCGCCGTCATTCCCGCCTGCGCCGACGCGAGCAGCGGCGGAGAGCGCGCCGACCGGCGCGGGCGCTCCCCTGTGATCGCTCGGGATGTCGCCGGAATGACTCCTCCCGGATTTCTCTCGGCCTCATTGCCGCACCCGCGGCCGGGCTGTTCGACGAATCCTGTCGAGCGCGTACAATGGCCCGCTGCTCGGGAGATCACGGTGGAGGCTCGCTCCATGGTCCGGCCAAGCATGCTTGCCGGGATTCTCAGATCGAACTACCTCATCGAACTCGGGTTTATCGCCGCCGTCTATTTTGCGGTGGCCAAGCTCAGCCTGACGCTCGCATCCGTCCATCCGAGCGCGACCCCGATCTGGCCGCCGACCGGCCTCGCCCTCGCGGCGGTCCTGCTGCGCGGCTACCGGGTTTGGCCGGCGATCTTTGCCGGCGCCTTCCTGGTCAATGTTCTGACCGCGGGGTCGATCTACACGGCCTTCGCCATCGGCTTCGGCAACACGATGGAAGCCCTGGTCGGCGGCTGGCTGATCAACCGATGGTCCGACGGGCGACATACGTTCGACACCCCGATGGGCGTCGCGAAATTCACCTGGGTCAGCCTAGGGCCGAGCACGATGACGAGCGCGACGATCGGGGTCGGCAGCCTGATTCTCGCCGGCTATGCCGACGCCGCGCGTTTCGCGCCGATCTGGATGACGTGGTGGCTCGGCGATCTCGCGGGCGCCCTTGTGGTGACGCCGCTCATCCTGTTGTGGAGCGCGCGGCCGCGGCTCGATCGAGCGGAGCTGCTGAGCTCCCTGGAAATCGTCGCCACCACGGTTGCGGTCGGCATCATCGCGTTCAGTCCGCTGTTCGAGCAGACCGCCAACCGCGGCGCGTTGGCTTCACTCGCCATCCTGCCGCTGCTGTGGGCGGCGCTGCGATCCGGACAACGCGACACCGCGACGGTCGCCTTCCTGCTGGCCGGCTTTGCGGTCTGGGGCACGGCGTGGAGAGGCGGGCCATTCGCCCGTCCTGACGTCAACGAGTCGTTCCTCCTGGTGCTGGCGTTTCTCATCGGAATCACCGTGCCGAGTCTCGCCCTGAGCGCGGAAGCGGCGACGCGCCGTGCCTCGGACGAGCGCGCGCGGTTCATTCACGACTTGATCGATCGCTTGCGCACCATCGCCGATCCGGACGCCATCATGACCGCGGTCGCCGACGCGATCGGCCGATATCTCGGCGCGTCCCGCGCCGGCTATTCGGAGATCGACGAGACGGCGCACATCATTGTGCGCGCGCAATGGCACGCCGCGCATCTGTCCGACGTCACGGGCCGGTTTCCGCTCCAGGCATTCGGCGCCGCCGCGCTCGGGCAGCTGACGCGCGGCGAGACGCGCGTGACCAGCGACACCGAAGCCGATCCCGCCAACGCCGCGTTCTTCCCGCTCTATCGTTCGATCCAGGGGCGGGCGCACATCACGGTGCCGCTGATCAAGGCCGGGCGGCTGCAGGCGGCGTTGCACGTGTTTCAGGAGCGGCCGCGGCACTGGACCGCGGCCGAGGTCGCGCTCTGCGAGGACCTCGCCGAACGCACCTGGGCCGCGGTCGAGCGCGCCCGCGCCGAGACCGCGATGATCAAGGAGATCGCCGAACGCACGCGCCAAGAACAGCGGCTGCGCGAAACCGTGGAGGAGCTCGACCGCAGCAATCGGCAGCTCATCGAACACGCCCGCGTGCTCGAGCTCGCCAACGTTCTGGTGCGCAACGTCGAGGACGAGATCACGATGTGGAACGAGGGCGCGCGCCGGCTCTACGGCTGGACCAAGGAGGAGGCGATCGGCAAGGTCTCGCACCAGCTGCTGCGCACCGCCTTCCCTGTGCCGCTCGAGGAGATCAAGCCGATCCTGATGCGGGACGGCAGCTGGGACGGCGAGCTCGTGCAATATACCAAGAGCGGTGCCCAGGTCGTCGCTCAGAGCCATTGGGAGCTGCACCGGAACACCGAGGGGGCGCCGCTGGCGATCGTCGAAACCAACACGGACATCACCGAGCGCAAGCGGTACGAGGAGCACGTGCAGTTCATCATGCGCGAGCTGTCGCATCGATCGAAGAACCTGCTTGCGGTCATCCAGAGCATCGCCCGCCAAATCGCCCTCGGCACGACGAGCTTTGCCGAATTCCAGTCGGCATTCGGCGCACGCATCGACGCGCTCGTCGAGATTCACAATCTGCTGGTCGCCGGCGCATGGCGCGGGGTCGAGATTCACGAGCTCATCCGCAACCAGCTCTCGCCATTCCTAGCCGTGCAGGAAAACAGGCTGCAGGCCGCGGGGCCAGCCATCACGCTCGTGCCGACGGCCGCGGAGCAGATCGGATTGGCCCTGCACGAGCTCGGCACGAACGCCGTCATGCACGGTGCGCTCTCGGTCGAGACTGGGAACGTCCAGGTGAGCTGGGAGCTCGAAAGCAACGCCGCCGCCGCGCAGACGCTGCGGCTGCTCTGGAGGGAACAAGGGGGTCCGCCGGTGCGATCGCCCGCACGCAAGGGATTCGGACATCTCGTCGTCACGCGGGCCGTGCCGGCAACGCTCCAGGGCAAGGCGCTGCTGGAATTTTGCGAAACCGGTCTCGAATGGACGCTGGTCGCGCCTGCGGCCAACATCGTCGCCCAACCCGACAAATCCGAGTGGTCGAACAGCGGCCATGCGCCCCTTCCCGCGCGGCGCGCAGAGGTGCCGAGCTGACCTGATCGGCGCGCGCCGTACGTTCGCGCGCAGGAGTGTCTCGCGATTTCCGCCCGTTGCGCAAAGCACACCGATCGCCCGGGTCCGCGTACCGCGCCGGAACGCGGGCCGTGCTTCTCGCGTTAAGGCATTTGCGGAGGCAATCCCATGGCTCGATCGCCCGATGACCCGAACGCGCCGGAGAATCTCGACCGGGATTCCTTGCCGTGGCAGCCGAGCTCCGCGCCGTTGGCCGTAGAGGACGCTCAGGAAAGTCCAAATAGTCCCGAAGAAGCGATCGGCGGCGGCTCGCATCACGGGAGCAAGGCCGCGAGCAGTGCACCGGATCGCGCCCGCGCTATAAAGACGGCCCTTCAAGAGTCGGCGAGGGTCCGGGATGCCTTGACGGACGCAATCGTCGCGCAGCCGCTCATGGCCGTCGGCATTGCCGCGGCGCTCGGCTTCATGGCTGCCGCGCTGTTGCGGCGCTAGCGGAGCCCGGAAGGTAAGACCGCCCGCGTGCCGATCCACGCCTTCGTCGCAACCGATCCGCAGCCGCATCGACGCGATTTGCCGATGCGTTTCGGTGCCTCATCGCGCGGCGCCGACCCCAGCGCCGGGGGTAGCGAATTCGCCGTCCTTCATGACGAAAACGAAGGGATCCGGTCGGTAAGAGCTGAGCACTCCGATGACCGCGGTCTCACCGCCGATAACCGGGTTCTGTGCCGTCGGCTTCACTATGACGATGTGTAGATCCGGCCTGTTGGCCTCTTTGTTTTCATCGGTGATCGCTGCATCGATCCCATCGGGCGTGATCGCAAACACCTTCACCGGAATTTTCAATTTCGCCGCGCCGTTCCTCTGCTTCGTCTGAATGGCGTTCCAGACTTTCTCGGCCGCATCGCGGTTCGCCGGCGATGCATCGCGGTGGTGCAAGATGAATTCCCAGTCGCTGAACGAGAGCTCCCCTGGCCCGTACTGCGCGACCGCCGCCACGGCGAGTTCCGCCGGCGTGGGTGCGGCTTTGAGCTTGGCAGCGAACTCCGCCGGCACGGACTTCTCGCGCGCGGCGTTGGCCACGATTTCGTCCCAGCCGTCGTCGCCCCCATGGTATTTGCGGTATTTGGCTTTCGCATACTTGGCGATGCTCTCTAGCGCGGCTTGGTTGTTCGCGGCGCGCGCCAGGTCGATCGCCTTTGCCAGGTGCCAGAACCCTGCAGGGTCGGCAGGGCTCGTGTCGAGCTCGGCGATCCCGAGTTGAAAGAGATCCTGCATGCTGCTCGGGTCGGCTGCCGTCGCGCGAAGCAGAGCGTCGCGCGCCTTTGCATAGTCCTTCTCCTGCAAGGCCACGAAACCGCGCGCGCCGCTGAAAATCGCGGTCATCTGCTGCTGAAGCTTGACGAATTCCGCATCCGCGATTCCCTCCGGCTTGCGCCATTGCGCAAGCGCCGCAATGCCCTGCTCGGAATGGGCGCGCGCATGGGCGAGCGCCGCGTTGTCGCCTTGGGTCGCCCTTGCCCGCTCCAAGAACGTGACGATCGCCAGCGCGCGGACATGGTTCGGCTCGAGCGCAAGAATGCGCCCCGCCGTCGCCTCGACCTGCGCCGCATTCCCGGCCGCCTGATAGGCGGCCATCGTCTGCTCGAGCGCGTCCATCTTGACGACGCTGTTGGGAAATTTTTTGAGGAAGCTCTCCATTGCCGCCGATTTCTTGCCGGGGTCGGCGATGTTGAGGGCAGCGATGTAGGCGTTGTACTCGGCCTGATCTTTGATCACCTTTTCGGCCGCCGCCGGTTGCGGCATCAGCATCGCGAACAGCAGCGCCGCAAGGACACCGAGCCCGGTGAACGCGCGCGCTGAGAATTGCGAAAAAATGCGGGACGAGATGCGCGCCGAGCGCGCGGAGCAGACCTGCATGGGCATTCCCCCGTTCGGCCCACAGCAGTAGCGGCGCGGCCGTCCCCCGGTCAACGCCACCATGCTACCACTGGCGACATGCGTTCGTTACGCGCGCCAGCGAAAGAGGACGGACTTGCGTCCGTCCTCCATTCATCTCAGTCCCGAGCGGCGCCCGCTGTCAGGCGCTCTGCGGGACATACCCGGTCAATGCGCGGTGAGACCCGGCGGCTCCTCTTCGACCGGCTGCGCCGGCGCGGCCTCCTCGGGCGGGCCCTTGACCTGCGTCTCCTCCCACTCGATCGGCTCCGGCTTGCGGATCAGCGAATGTGCGAGCACCTCGTCCATGCGCGAGACCGGAATGATCTCGAGCCCGCTCTTCACGCTGTCGGAGATTTCGACGAGATCCTTGGCGTTCTCCTCGGGGATCAGCACGGTCTTGATGCCGCCGCGCAGCGCCGCGAGCAGCTTCTCCTTCAGGCCCCCGATGGGGAGCACGCGGCCGCGCAAGGTGATCTCGCCGGTCATCGCCACGTCGCGGCGCGCCGGAATCCCCGCCATCACCGAGACGATTGCCGTGACCATCGCGACGCCCGCGGACGGCCCGTCCTTGGGGGTCGCGCCCTCCGGGACGTGCACGTGGATGTCGCGGCGATCGAACAGCGGCGGCTCGATGCCGAAATCGACCGCGCGCGAGCGCACGTAGGAGGCGGCCGCCGAGATCGATTCCTTCATCACGTCGCGCAGGTTGCCCGTCACCGTCATCTTGCCTTTGCCGGGCATCATCACGCTTTCGATCGTCAGCAGCTCGCCGCCGACGTCGGTCCACGCGAGCCCGGTGACGACGCCGACCTGATCGCTCAGCTCGATCTCGCCGTAGCGGAACTTCGGCACCCCGAGATAGTCGGCGAGATTGGCGTTGGTTACCTTGATCGCCTTCTTCTTGGAGATGATCAGCTCTTTGACCGCCTTGCGGATCAGGGTCGAGAGCTCGCGCTCGAGATTGCGCACCCCCGCCTCCCGCGTGTAGCGGCGGATCATGGTGAGCAGCGCCTCGTCCTCGAGCGCCCATTCCTTCGGGTTGACCCCGTGCTTGGTGAGCGCCTTCGGAATCAGGTGCCGCCGGGCGATGTGCACCTTCTCGTCCTCGGTGTAGCCGGCGATGCGGATGATCTCCATGCGGTCCATCAGCGGCGGCGGGATGTTGAGCGTGTTCGCCGTCGTGATGAACATCACGTGCGAAAGATCGTAGTCGACCTCGAGGTAGTGGTCGTTGAAGGTGTGGTTCTGTTCCGGATCCAGCACTTCGAGCAGGGCCGAGGACGGATCGCCGCGGAAATCGGCGCCCATCTTGTCGACCTCGTCGAGCAGGAACAGCGGATTGCTGGATTTCGCCTTGCGCATCGACTGGATGATTTTCCCGGGCATCGAGCCGATGTAGGTCCGCCGGTGGCCGCGGATCTCCGCTTCGTCGCGCACGCCGCCGAGCGAGACGCGCACGAAGTCGCGCCCCGTCGCCCGGGCGATCGAGCGGCCGAGCGACGTCTTGCCCACGCCGGGCGGGCCGACCAGGCACAGGATCGGGCCGGTCAGCTTGTTGGCGCGCTGCTGAACGGCGAGATATTCGACGATGCGCTCCTTGACCTTCTCCAGGCCGAAATGATCGTTGTCGAGGATCTCCTGGGCGTGGATCAGATCCTTCTTGATCTTGGTGCGTTTGTTCCACGGGATCGACAGCAGCCAATCGAGGTAGTTGCGCACGACGGTGGCTTCCGCCGACATCGGCGACATCTGCCGCAGCTTCTTGAGCTCGTGCGTCGCCTTCTCGCGCGCCTCCTTGGACAACTTTATCTTCTTGATCTTGTCCTCGAGCTCGGCGAGCTCGTCGCGGCCCTCTTCGTCGCCGAGCTCCTTCTGGATCGCCTTCATCTGCTCGTTGAGGTAGTACTCGCGCTGGGTCTTCTCCATCTGGCGCTTGACGCGCGTGCGGATGCGCTTCTCGACCTGCAGCACCGAGATCTCGCTCTCCATCAGGCCGAGCACCTTTTCGAGCCGCTCGCTGACCGAGGCGGTCTCCAGGATGCCCTGCTTGTCGGAGATCTTCACGGCGAGGTGCGAGGCGACGGTGTCGGCGATGCGGCCGTAGTCGTCGATCTGCTGGACGACGCCGACGACCTCGGGCGAGACCTTCTTGTTGAGCTTCACGTAGCCTTCGAACTCGGTCACGACCGAGCGGGCAAGCGCCTCGGCTTCGACGCGTTCGCCGGTCGCATCCTGGAACGTCGTCGCATCGGCTTCGTAATAATCCGTGCGATCGGTGTATTTGAGGATTTTGGCGCGCTCGACGCCTTCGACCAGCACCTTGACAGTGCCGTCGGGCAATTTCAGCAGCTGCAGCACGCTGGCGAGCGTGCCGACCTCGTAGATGGAATCGGTCGACGGATCGTCGTCGGAGGCGTTCTTCTGGGTCGCCAAGAGCACGAAGGTATCGCTGCGCATCACCTCTTCGAGCGCGCGGATCGACTTCTCCCGGCCGACGAAGAGCGGCACGATCATGTGCGGAAAGACCACGATGTCGCGCAGCGGCAACACCGGGTAGGCCCGGACTTCACCGGGGTTGAGAGGCGGGCGTGGCTTTGTGGACATGGCCCGGATTTCCTTGCGTTTGCCCCTCCACCGGGACCCGCGAGGCGCGATCGGGGCGGAGTGCTCAGGGGTTGGCAGGGGGACGGAGGCTCAGCAACGGGGCTGCTGGCGAGTACGAATCCCTGCCCGGAATCGGTCGTACGCTTTCCGTTCGACTCATTACGTGGGCCCGCGCCGGGGGGGTGTCAAGGACGGCAGGCGGGGCCGGCCGCATGCACACGGAAATGTGGCCGAAAAGCCCCACCGGGGTCGAAATTCGAGTGTCCTGCAGGCGCGAATGCGATCCGCCTGGGGGCGCTGCGGCCGCCCGGCTGGGCCTCCGCTAGGACGCGGCTCCGGCGTCGCTCGCGCGGTCGGCGTAGATGTAGAGCGGCCGCGCCGTGCCTTCGACGACTTCCTTGGAGATCACCACCTCCTCGACGCCTTCGAGGCTTGGCAAATCGAACATGGTGTCGAGCAGGATGCCCTCCATGATCGAGCGCAAGCCCCGCGCGCCGGTCTTGCGATCGATGGCCTTGCGTGAAATCGCGGCCAGTGCCTCGTCGGCGAGCGTGAGATCCACGCTCTCCATCTCGAACAGCCGCTGGTACTGCTTGAGCAGCGCGTTCTTCGGCTCGATCAGGATGCGCTTGAGCGCCGCCTCGTCGAGATCCTCGAGCGTGGCAACGACCGGCAGCCGGCCGACGAACTCGGGGATCAGTCCGTATTTGAGCAGGTCCTCCGGCTCGACGTCGCGGAAGATCTCGCCGGTCTTGCGGTCTTCCGGCGCGATCACTTTGGCGGAGAAGCCGATCGAAGCCGAGCGGCCGCGCGCCGAGATGACCTTCTCCAACCCTGAGAAGGCTCCACCACACACGAACAGGATATTGGTGGTGTCGACCTGCAGGAATTCCTGCTGCGGGTGCTTGCGGCCGCCCTGCGGCGGTACCGAGGCGATGGTGCCCTCCATGATCTTCAAGAGGGCCTGCTGCACGCCCTCGCCCGAGACGTCGCG
>JBKPDF010000052.1:0-104426 GCA_046727735.1 Pseudomonadota bacterium
TCTTTGGGCAGAAAACAATTCCAGACGTGCGCGTCTCCCTGGATGACCGTGATATTCCGGTGGGAGTGATAGCGAGCGAGGAGATGGGGCGCTGCGGCAAGCAATCGTTGATAAAGATCGAGCCGCGCGCGCGGCAGGCGATCGGTGACGCGGTCGCTGAAACGTTTCAATTCGTTCGCCAAGCGCTGCAGGTACTCGTCCACGGCGCCAGCGTCGAGCCAAGTTCCCACCGTCGTGCCCAGGCCGGGATCATCCCACCACTTCGCATGAAAACGTGCTCGCGCACGCATTATGACTTTGCATTGCTCGAAGGTCGGCGGCAGCGGCCACACCGTCGCGATCGTGTGGGAATCGGTCAGGTCCTCGAGCAATAGATGCCACCCGTTTTGGTGAGCATCCCAATGGGCTTCGAAGCATCGCGGAACCAAGTCCGTGGCCTTGACGGCGGCTACCTGAGTGTAGAACGCGACCTCCTGGCGGCCGGCGTTCCACCCGCTGCCGCCGCGGTCGGGAAGCCCGGTTTTGAGGACCAGCGACCGAGGTGCCTCATCGGCGGCGCCCTCATAGCTCAGAGTGAGCCTGATGATGCGAGAGAGTATCGTATGGCGCGAGTCTGCCACCACGACGCTGCAAATTCGCCCACTGCCGAGCGCGCCGGAACGGCGAAACAATTCGGTCAAGTGCTCGGCCGAGGCTGCGCTCGGCAACGACTCCGTCATGCGGGACGAAGATAGCAGAGTCCACCGGGCTTCCCAGCGTGAGCCGAACAGCGAGCACCGCAGCGCCAGTGTCTGTCCGACACCTCGACGCCGACACCCTCGACGCTGACGCTGGTGAGGCTCGCCCGCCGCTACCGGAACTGCTGCACGATCCGTTTCGCCATCAGTTCGATCTGCCCGGGATCGTCGGTGACGGGTCCGAGCACGAGGTACTCGAGGCCCGCCCGCCTCAAGTCGTCGATCCGCGCATGGATGCGATCGATGCTGCCGATCAGGTAGCACTCCTGCAGGTGCGCGTAGCTGCGATGCGTGCCCATGACGCGTAGGAACGGCGCCTCGGATTCCGCCACCGCCTTGTCGTGGTCCGCGGTGTCGACGAGATGCAGGAAGTTGCAGTGGCCGAAGGTGAGCTTCCCCGGGTCGCGCCCCATCTCCCTCGCGTGCTGCTGGAGCTGCAGCCAGTCGCGCTTGACCCATTCCTGCGTGCCCGAGCAGCGCGAGAGCCAGTTCCCGGCCTTGACGATGCGGTCCATGACGGTGCGGGCGATCACCGGCAGGTCGCGCTCGCCCGCATCGGGCACGCGAGAGCCGCCCGAAACCCAGATCGCCGGCATCTCGGGCGGGCGCGGGTCGATCGTCACGTCCTCGAACCGATAATACTTGCCGCGGTAGGAGGCATTCGGCTTGGTCAGCAGCAGCGTCACCGCCTCGATGATCTCGTCGGTGCGCCGGCCGCGCTCCTCGATGCGCGAGCCCGTCACCTCGAACTCGCGCGCGTACCAGCCGGGGCCGACGCCGAACAGATACCGGTTGTCGGACAGATGGCACAGCGTGGAGATCTCTTTCGCCAGCACCACCGGATGGCGCACGGGCAGGACGAGGATGCCGGTTGCGATCTTCACGCTGCGGGTCAGCGCGGCCGCGAAGGCGAGTACGCTGAGCGGTTCGAGCCACGCATTGCCGTAGAGCCCCGGCGCCGAGAGCAGGTGATCGATCACCCACACGTCGATGCCGTGCTCCTCGCATTTCTCGATCGAGGCGCGGATGCGCGCGAGATTTTGCGGGTCGCTCGCGCCGCCGTTCCACGCATAGGTCGGGATCCAGGCGCCGAATTTCAGCTTTGCCATCGTCGAATGTCCCCCGGGGGTCGGGCCCCTCCCCGCTAAGCGATCGTGACACCGCCGTCGGCGACCAGAATCTGCCCGGTGATGAAGCTTGCGGCCGGCGAGGCGAGAAACGCGGCGACCGGGCCGATCTCCTCGGGCAGGCCGATGCGGCGCAGCGGCGTGCGCTCGTTGCGCTGCGCGACGCGGGATTCGTCCTCCCACAGCGCGCGGGCGAAATCGGTCTTCACCAGGCCGGGCGCGACGCAATTGACCCGCACGTTCTTCCGCCCCCATTCGACCGCGAGGCAGCGCGCGAGCGCGAAATCCGCGGACTTGGAGATCGCATAGGCGCCGAGCACGTCGGTGCCGCGCATGCCGCCGATCGAGGAGATGATCACCACCGCGCCGCCGCCGCGTTCGGCCATACCGGGGATCACCAGATTGCAAAGCCACAGATTGCTTTTGACGTTCGCGCCCATGATCTTTTCGAACGCTTCGTCCGAGAGCTCGGCGAGCGGACCGAACACGGGGTTGACGGCGGCATTGCAGACCAGGATGTCGATGCGGCCGAATGCCTTCTGCGTGCCGGAAACCAGCGCCTCCACCTCGGCGCGACGCGAGATGTTGCACGGGATCACGATCGCTTCGCCGCCGCGCTTGCGAATCGCAGCGGCGACTTCCTCGCACGGCTCCTTCTTGCGGCTCGAGACCACCACCTTGGCGCCGAGCGACGCCATGGTTTCGGCGATCGAACGGCCGATGCCGCGGCTCGATCCGGTGACGATGGCGACCTGATCGGTGAGATCGTACGGCGTCGGCATGCGCTTCCTCCCGTTTGTGCGATCGTGTATTGCCGGAGCAAGGTAGCACGGGCGCCGGCCCGAGGAGCAAGCGGTGAGCAACGGGTTGCGCAAAGGCCTGACGAGCTACGGCGACGAGGCGTTCTCGCTGTTCCTGCGCAAGGCATTCATCAAGGCGAAGGGCTATTCCGACGACGCGCTGGAGCGGCCGATCGTCGGCATCACCAACACGTTCAGCGATTTCAATCCATGCCACGGCAACGTGCCGCAGCTCATCGAAGCGGTCAAACGCGGCGTGATGCTCGCCGGCGGCCTGCCGATGGAGTTCCCCACCATCTCGATTCACGAATCCTTCGCGCATCCGACCAGCATGTTCCTGCGCAACCTGATGGCGATGGACACCGAGGAGATGATCCGCGCGCAGCCGATGGACGCCGTGGTGCTGATCGGCGGCTGCGACAAGACCGTGCCGGCGCAGATGATGGCGGCCGCGAGCGTCGATCTGCCGGCGATCGTGCTGCCGACCGGGCCGATGCTGGTCGGCCATCACCGGGGCGAGATGCTCGGCGCCTGCACCGATTGCCGCCGGCTGTGGGCGAGCTTCCGGGCCGGCGCGATCGACGCGCAGGAGATCGAGAGCGTGAATGCGCGCCTGGCGCCGTCGGTCGGCACCTGCATGGTGATGGGCACGGCGAGCACCATGGCGTGCGTGGCGGAAGCGCTGGGCATGAGCTTGCCGGGCAGCGCCACGATCCCGGCGACGCACGCCGAGCGCGTGCGCTGTGCGGAGGCGAGCGGGCGGCGCGCCGCGGAAATGGCGCAGAAGCGCGGGCCTCGACCGAGCGAGGTGCTGACCCCGGCGGCGTTCCGCAACGCCATGGTGGTACTGCAGGCGATCGGCGGCTCGACGAACGGCATCGTGCATCTCGCCGCCATCGCCGGACGCGTCGGCCAGAGCATCGATTATCAGGAATTCGACCTGCTCGGCCGCGAAGTGCCGGTGCTGGTCGATCTCAAACCGTCGGGCGGCCGCTACATGGAGCATTTCCACGAAGCCGGCGGGCTGCCGCGGCTGATGCGGGAGATCGAGAATCTGCTGGCGCTCGACGCGCCGACCGTTGCCGGCACGCTCGGCGATGCGATCGCCGGTGCC
This sequence comes from Pseudomonadota bacterium, assembly GCA_046727735.1. GTDB lineage: Bacteria > Pseudomonadota > Alphaproteobacteria > Rhizobiales > Xanthobacteraceae > AP-16. Next base: position 3,779 of record JBKPDF010000052.1, read on the forward strand.
GAACGGGTGCCCGGCCAGAGCGTGATTCGCACCCGGCAAGATCCCGTGAGCGAAGCGGGCGCGATGTGCATGCTCGGCGGCAACCTCGCGCCGCGCGGGGCCGTGATCAAGCAGTCCGCCGCATCGGCGCGTCTGATGCAGCACACCGGCCGGGCCATCGTGTTCGATTCGATCGAGGACATGGGCAAGCGCCTGGACGATCCGGAGCTCGACGTCACCGCCGACGACGTACTGGTGCTGCGCAACGCTGGCCCGAAAGGCGCGGGCATGCCGGAGGCGGGCTATCTACCGATCCCGAAGAAATTGGCGCGTGCCGGCATCAAAGACATGGTGCGCATTTCCGATGCGCGCATGAGCGGCACCGCATTCGGCACGATCGTGCTGCACATCGCGCCGGAATCCGCCGCCGGCGGCCCGCTCGGGCTCGTCCGCACCGGCGACCGCATCCGCCTCGATGTGCCGGCGCGCCGCATCGATCTCCTGGTCGAGAATGCGGAGCTCGCCCGGCGCGCCACGGCGGCGCAAGCCGCCCCGCGCGCGAGCGGGCCCGAGCGCGGCTACGCGCGGTTGTTCCACGACAGCGTGCTGCAGGCCGACCAAGGCTGCGATTTCGATTTCCTGATGCCGGGACGCAGGCGTGCGTAGGGCCCCAGATCTCGCTGGGTTGTGGCAGGCTACGCCCTCACTTCAGCGCAGCCAATTTTCGATTTGAAGACCATCGATCCGGGAAAATTCCCGCTCGTTGTCGGTGACGAGAGTATGCCGCAAGGCCATCGCCTGAGCTGCAATGAGCAGGTCGTTGGCACCGATCGGGCGCCCGCTTCTTTCGAGGCGTGCTCTGATATCGCCGTACACGACATCAGCGGGAGCCTCGAGTGAGAGGACGTTCACAGCGCCGAGCACGATGTCGAGTTGACGAGAAAGGCGTGACGAACCTCTGCGGGCGGCGCCATATCGCAGCTCGGCTGCTACGATAATGCTCGTGCAGACATGCTGCTCACCGACTGCGGCGATTCGATCGGCAATCCGGCCGCGCGGATGGCGCACGATGTCCGATACGATATTCGTGTCGAGCAGGAACGGCATCGCTACAGATCCGCCGATTCGGGCGGAAGATCCTCGATCGGCCCAAATTCCTCGTCGAGTGTCGGCAGCGCGGCGAGCACGTCCAACAGGCCTTTCGGCGGCGCGGGCTCGAGGATGAGCCGTTCGCCCTCCTTGCGCATCACGGCCTCGTCACCGGGCAGCTCGAATTCGCGCGGAATCCGCACGGCTTGATTGCGCCCATTTCTGAACAGCTTGACGTGTCTTTCGGCCATGAGCCACCCGCGCCGCGTCAGCATATGCCATAGGCATATGCCTACCTTGGCAGCTGCTGGGCGTCAATCCCAAGAGGAGGGGGTCACCGGCGACCGTCAGCTGCGCGAAGCTCAGCTCAGCGCGAAACCCGTATAGCCGTCCGCCGCGATCTGCCCGCAGGTCTCGACGTATCTGGGGAAGCCGCCGATGTACGGCATGAACACCCGCGGCTTGCCGGCAATGTTGGCGCCGACGTACCAGGAATTGCAGGACGGGAACAACGTGCCGTCCGCGACTTCCTGGACATGCAGCATCCATTCGTGCTCGGCCGCCGGCGTCGCTTCGATCCAGCCTCGCCGCTCCTGCGCATGACCGATGCAATCGGCGATCCATTCGACGTGCTGCTCGATGCTGGGCAGCATGTTGGTGAGCACCGAGGGGCTGCCCGGTCCGGTGATGGTGAACAGATTGGGGAAGCCGGCGATCGCCAGGCCCAGATAGGTGCGCGGGCCCTCCGCCCATTTTTGATCGAGGCTCACGCCGTTTCTGCCGCGGATGTCGATCCGGCGCAGCGCGCCGGTCATGGCATCGAAGCCGGTTGCGAAGACGATCGCGTCGAGCTCATAGCTCCTGCCGCCGGCGACGAGACCGTCCGGCGTCGCGCGCTCGATCGGCGTCTCCTTCACATCGATCAATTCGACGTTCGCCCGGTTGAAGGTCTCATAATAACCGGTGTCGATGCACAGCCGCTTGCACCCGAAGGTGTTGCGCGGCGAGAGCGCGGCCGCGACGGCTGGCGCGCGCACCGCTTCGCGGATTTTTTCGCGGATGAACTCGGCCGCGGTCTCGTTCGCCTGCTTGTCGACCAGCAAATCGGAAAACGAGCCCAGGAACGACAGGCCACCGCGCCGCCAGCGGAACTCGTATTCGCGCCGCCGCTCCTGTTCGGTCACTTCGATCGCTGAAGCCTCGTTGACCGGATATTGGATGCCGTTGCGCATCTGCTTCGCGCGCTGCCGAAGGCCGGCGTAATCGGCCTTGATCGCCTGCTGCACGCGCGGATCGAGCGGGCCGTTGCGCGCCGGTACTGCGTAATTGGGGGTGCGCTGAAACACGTAGAGCTGCTCCGCCTGCTCGGCGATGATGGGGATCGACTGGATCGCCGAGGAGCCGGTGCCGATCACCGCAACCCGCAGGCCGGCGAAGTCCACGCTTTCGTGCGGCCAATGCCCGGTGTGATACCAGCGGCCTCGGAACGTCTCGAGCCCGGCGAGATCGGGAATATTGGCGGAAGACAAGCAGCCGGTCGCCATGACGCAATAGCGCGCCGTGAGCGCGTCGCCGTCGCCGGCAAAGATCCGCCAGCACGCCGCCGCCTCGTCGAAGCGCGCCGCCGTCACCCGCGTGTTGCAGCGGATGTCTCGCCGCAGATCGAACCGGTCCGCGACGTGGTCGGCGTAGCGCAAGATCTCCGGCTGCGCGGCGTAGCGCTCGCTCCAATTCCATTGCTGCTGCAGCTCGTCGGAGAACTGATAGGAATATTCCATGCTCTCGACGTCGCAGCGCGCGCCAGGGTAGCGGTTCCAGAACCAGGTGCCGCCGACGCCGCTGCCGGCTTCGCAGACCTGCGCGGACAAACCCATCGTGCGCAGCCGATGCAGCATGTAGAGCCCGGCAAAGCCGGCGCCCACGATCGCCACGTCGAAATGTTCGGATTGCCGCACGTTGACGCTGCTGCTGGTTTTGCGAGGATGGCGCAACACGCTAAAGCCACCGCAGTCCGATTGCAAACCACGCGATGCGGAAGTCCAATCGAATGGCTGATTTCCCGCCGACTTGCAATCTCACGTAGCATGCGCAACACTGGGAGAAAATCCAAGAGTTCTTACTGGCAATCGGAGAGTCAACTAGCGGCCTCAATCGATCCGAGACAGATAGATGGCCATCAACGATTTCCCGCACTCAATTGTCGCCGCAGGTGGCATCCTAATCGGCAGAGGCTCCAATTAGGGCAAGATTGCGCTCGTCCGGCGCAGTCGCTATGGCGGGGAGGTCGCACTGCCAAAAGGCAAACTCCGCGCCGGCGAAGAACCGGTCGCAGCGGCGCGACGAGAAGTGCGAGAAGAGACCGGCTATGAGGTGAAGCTGTGGCAATTCGCCGGCACTACCCGGTATTTCGTCGGTGCAATCCCAAAAATAGTATTTTACTACGTGATGGAAGAAGACGGCGGCACAAACAATATCGACGCGGCTGAAATCGCTGCTGTCGAATGGACAACCCCGGAACAAAGCCTTGGCATTTTGACCCATCGTGAGGATCGGCACTTGGTAGCTGCGGTTTTCGGCATTAGGAATGCTGATCGGCCATGAGCCTGAGCGCACGCGTACGCGAACTGGTTTACCGTACCTTCGGCTCGCCGGATCGCGATCGGTTGGCAAGCGAAATCGCGCAGGCCTGGACGGATCTCGATTATGAACTCCATGCCTCCGGTGACGTCGAAGTGACTCCTCCCTGGGCCCGCGCCGCTTACAGCCTACTGCTTCAGGCAGAGAATTGCCTAAGGACTGGAAAATTTCATCAAGGGTGGATGGCCCTACTATCTGCTAGACGGTTGATGCTGACCAGTTTTCGAGAGCGCGACAAAATCGAGCGAGTCGCAATCGCGCTGCGACGTGAGGCGAATAAGTTCACCGGATGGCGAGCCAAGGCAATCGACGACCTCATATGCGGAAAAGACGGCAAGATATTAGACAACCTATCCGACGAAACGCTGCGTATGCGCGTAGTCGACGCAGTCGCCATTCGGGATGACCAGTCTCACAATACTGCGTTCAAGATACTGCTGCGGCGACGTCACTTATTCCATTTATTCCTTATCTATGGATCAGCATCGCGCTTTTCTTGCTCTTCTCGTATCTCCGCATACTTCCTCCCTTCCTTAGCAAAGACCCCAATTGGACGGCTGCCGTAATGCTTTTCGGCGTGCTCGGCGCGGCGGTAAGCGTCGGGCAGAGTCTTCTAAGCCCTGATATATCTGCCAAAATACCCGCTCAGCAGATCGGTGCTTTCGTGATCTGGATGCGACCCGGAATCGGCGCGGTGGCAGCCCTCGTGGCTCTGGTAGTTTTGCATGCGAACGAGTCACTGCATCTCATCGGCAATGTGGAAAACACCCACCCAGCGGTTGTACTCGCGATCGCCTTTGCGGCTGGCTTCAGCGAACGTTTCATCGTCGGGGCCATTGAGCGCATTGCGCAAGTGCCCGAGACGCCCGCTTCCTGACCGTGGGAGAGTGCAGATCGATTAGGACCACGTTGTCCACCGCGCCCAACCACTGCCGCTGTAGAGCCCGGCAAAGCCGGCGCCCACGATCACGACATCGAAATCACAGCGCTGCATGTTGGGGTTTGTGTTGTCAGTCAAAGCGGAACAAAGACGCTAATGCCACATCGGGGCGAATGCAAACCGGGGCGGTTTGCAACAAGCAGGGCCTAACCTCGCGGTCTCGCAGACGCTTTGTCCAGCAGCGCGATCAGGCCTTCGAGCAGCGCGGTCGGCGTCGGCGGACATCCGCGGATGTGCAGGTCGACGGGAACGACTTTGTCGACCGCCCCGATCACCGCATAGCTGCCTTCGAACACGCCGCAGCCGCAACCGCAATCGCCGACCGCGACCACCCATTTGGGATCGGGCGTCGCCACATAGGTGCGCTCGAGCGCGACTTTCATATTGTGGGTGACCGGCCCCGTCACCATGAGCACGTCGGCATGGCGCGGCGAAGCGACGAAGCGAATGCCGAAGCGCTCGACATCGTAGACCGGGTTGTTGAGAGCGTGAATCTCGAGCTCGCAGCCGTTGCATGAGCCGGCATCGACCTCGCGGATCGCAAGCGAGCGGCCCAACAGTCGCCGCGCGCGTGCGCCAAGCGAACGGCCGAGTTCCTCGAGCGCGGCACCGCCCGGAGCAGGCGCAGCGGTGGTCGCCAAGGGCGACAGCAGCGAGCGAAGCAGCAGCGTACGCATCTAAAGGTCGTGCCCCGAATAGGAGCAGTTGAAGGATTTGTTGCAGAGCGGGAAATCGGCGACGATGTTGCCGTCGATCGCCGCCTCCAGCAGCGGCCATTGGAACCACGACGGATCGCGCGCGTGGCATCGCGCGACCCGACCGTCCGGGGCGAGACGCACCCAGACCAACACGTCGCCGCGGAATCCTTCCGCGACGGCGATGCCCTCGCCAGCCCCGCTCGCCGGCAGCGCAGTGCGGATCGGACCCTCGGGAAGCGCCGCGAGCCAGCGCCGCAGCAAGCCGACGCTCGCCTCGACCTCGCGGATGCGCACCCACACGCGCGCGTCGACATCGCCGGTTTCATAGAGCGGCACGTGGAACGCGGTATCGTCGTAGGGCGAGTAAGCCAACTCGCGCCGCGCATCGAACGCGCGGCCCGAGGCGCGGCCGACGAAGCCTCCCGCGGCCCAGCGCGCGGCGATTGCGCGCTGCAGAATCCCGGTGCCGCAGGTGCGGTCCTGCAGCGAGGGCGTGCCGTCGTAGACGCGGACCACATCGGCGAACCACGGCACGATCTCGTCGAGGGTATCGAGGATCGCGCGCGCGTTCTCCTTCGTCACATCCGCGGCGACGCCGCCCGGGACCACGCGATCCATCATCAGCCGATGCCCGAACGCGCGGCCGCAGACCGCAAGCACGCGCTCGCGCAGAATACCGCAATGGGTGTGGTTGAGCGCGAAGGCCGCGTCGTTGCAGACCGCGCCGATGTCGCCGAGATGATTGGCGATGCGCTCGAGCTCGGCCATGATCCCGCGCAGCACCGCGGCGCGCGGCGCGACCGCGACCTCGAGCGCGGCCTCGACCGCGCGGGCGAAAGCGAAGCTGTAGGCCACGGTAGAATCGCCTGAGACCCGCGCGAGGATGCGGCCCGCGCGTTCGAGATCCGCCCCGGCAAGCAGCCCATCGACGCCCTTGTGCACATAGCCGAGCCGCTCCTCGAGGCGAACGACGATCTCGCCGTTGGCGGTGAAGCGGAAATGACCGGGCTCGATGATGCCGGCGTGCACCGGACCGACCGGGATCTCGTGCAGACCTTCGCCGTGCACGGGCAAGAAGGTGTAGTCCGCCGGATCGCGCGGCTCGGAGGAGGCACGTGCGCCGAGCGGCGCTCGTAATCCCCAGGCGCCATGATCAAGCCAGGGCCGCGCATCGGGCAATTCGGCGGGCTCGATGCCGTGAAGATCACGGATCGCCCGTTCGAGCCGCACTGCCGGCGGATGATGCAGGCCCACGGACGGATAGGTGCCGTTCTTCACGCCAATCGAGGCAACGAGCGGCGTCGCGATCGCGGCGGAGCGCAGCGCGAGATGGACCTGATCGTCGTCCGCCCACAACCCGAGTAGGTCGGCAGCGCCTTCGCCCAGTGCGCGGCCGACCGCAGTCCAGGCCGCCTCGTCGACGAGATGACGCGGCCACGGCCGATGCCCGGCGACCGGCGCGCCTCCCGCAAGCTCGTAGAGGATCGCCGTCATCGGCTTATCCCAATTGTGCGGCGACAATCTTGAACCAGCGCACCATCGGCTCGGGCAGCCACAGGCCGGCAACGAACACGAAAGCGATGTGGAGGAACAGCGGCACGTAGGATGCCTTCACGCGGCCCGCGGGGCCGATCGGCTCGCCGAAGATCAGCTGCTGGAGCCGCAACAGAAGTGCGCCGAACGCGACCATCAGGCCGAACACCAAAACGAGCGCGAGCAGCGGCTGCCGGGAGAAGGTCGAGGAGATCAACAGGAACTCGCTGGTGAACACGCCGAACGGCGGCAGGCCGGCGATGGCGATGACACCGAGCGCCAGGCCGACCGCGAGCGCCGGATGGCTCACCGAGAGGCCGCGGATGTCGGCCATGCGCTGCGTGCCCTTGACCTGCGCCACATGACCGACCGCGAAGAAGATTGCCGATTTGGTCAGCGAATGCATGGTCATGTGCAGAAGCCCGGCGAAATTAGCCAGCGGACCGCCGATGCCGAACGCGAAGGTGATGACACCCATGTGCTCGATGGAGGAGTAGGCGAACAACCGTTTGATGTCGCGCCGGCGGTAGAGCATGAACGCCGCGAAGACCAGGCTGATCAACCCGAGCGCGATCATGATGCGGCCGACATCGAGCGTCTCCGGATTGGCGGCGAGGAGGATCTTGAAGCGCAGCAGCGCGTACAGCGCGACATTGAGCAGCAGGCCCGAGAGCACCGCCGAGATCGGAGTCGGACCCTCGGCATGCGCGTCCGGCAGCCACGCATGGAACGGCGCGAGCCCCACCTTGGTGCCGTAGCCGACGAGCAGGAACACGAACGCAAGGGAGAGCAACCGCGGATCGAAGCGCCCCGCATCGCGCAGCACGCGGTCCCACGCCATCGCGGGGAGCCCTTGGCCGAGCGCCTCCTGGGCCACGAGATAGACCAGGATGGTGCCGAAGAAGGCGAGCGCAATGCCGACGCTGCCGAGGATGAAATATTTCCACGCCGCCTCGACCGCCGCCGTGGTCCGGTAGATGCCGACCATCATCACGGTCGAAAGCGTGGCGACCTCGACGCCGACCCAGAGCACGCCGATGTTGTTGGCGACCAGTGCGAGGTTCATGGCGCCCATCATCGCCTGATACAGCGCATGATAGAACCGCAGGAAATTCGCAGTGAGATGGCCGGTCTCGAGCTCGTGCCCGATGTAGCTCGCGCTGAAGATGCTGGTGGTGAAGCCGATGAAGGTCGTCAGCGTGACCAGATAGATGTTGAAATCATCGATGAGCAGCACGTCGGTGCGCACGCGGTCGACGAACAGCAGCGACGCGCCGGCGGCGAACGTCAGCGCGCAGGCGACGATGTTGATCGCGGCGCCCCAGCGATAATCCGCGACCAGCGCCAGCAGCAGCGCGGCCACGAACGGAACCAGCAGGATGGCGTAGACCGGCGCGATCACGATTCGTCTCCGCGGTCACCACGGAATCGGTCGAGCGCGCCGACATCGACGGTGTCGAAGCGCTCGCGGATGCGGAACACGAACACGCCGAACACGATGAAGGCGATCAGGATCGAGAACGCCACCGAGAACTCGACGACCAGAGGCATGCCCTTGGCACCGGTTGCGGCCAGCACCAGCCCGTTCTCGAGCGACATGAAGCCGATGATCTGCGTGACCGCATTGCGGCGCGTGATCATCATGAGAAGGCCGAGCAGGATGACGGCAAGGGCGAATGCAAGATCCTCGCGCGCCAGCGGATCGACGGAGCCGGTGACCGGAAACACCAGCATGATCGACAGCGCGACCAGACCGAGGCCCACCAACATCACCGGCCCGCCGCCGATCACCTGCTCGATCTCGCGGTGAATCTCGAGCCGGCGCACGATCCGGTGCAACGCCATCGGGATGACGCCGCCCTTGACGATGAGCGCGATCGCGGCGGTGACGAAGAGATGCGGCGCGTCCTGCAGCTCGGCCTGCCAGGCGACCGCGAGGCCGAGCACGATCGCCTGCGCGGCGAACACGTTGAGCGTCGCGGTGATGCGATCCTGGTAGAGCAGCAGGAAGCTCAAGATCAGCATGCCGGCGGCAAGCAGATGGGCGACATCGGTGAAGAGCGCCATCAAAATCCCCGCGACACGAATTGCAGGAACACGGCGAGCGCCGCCGCCGCGAAGGCGCCGCCGAGAAACACCGGGTAGCGGAACACGCGCATCTTGGCGACGAGCGTCTCGCCGATCGGCAGCAGCACGGCGAACGCCAGGAGCTTTGCGAAATAGCTCGCAAACCCGAGGCTCAGCGCGACCAAACCTTTGTCTGCCGTCGCCATGCCGAACGGGAAGAACAGGCAGGCCAGCAGCGAGAAATACAGCACCAGCCGGACAGCGGCCGCGGCCTCGATCATGGCGAGATGCCGGCCGGAATATTCCAGCACCATGGCCTCGTGCACCATGGTGAGCTCGAGGTGCGTCGCCGGATTGTCGACCGGGATGCGGCCGTTCTCGGCGATGGCGACGAACACGAAGGCGAACAGCGCGAGCGCCAGCGACACGCGCAGACCGATCGGCGTGTCGATCATCTGCGCGGCGATCGAGGAAAGCTCCGTGGTGCCGGCCAGCAGCGCCACGGTGAACACGACGAGCAGCATGACGGGCTCGGCGAGCGAGGCGATCAGCATCTCGCGCGAGGAGCCGATGCCCCCGAACGAGGTGCCGACGTCCATCCCGGCGAGTGCCAGCGCGAAGCGCCCGGTGCCGGTCAGCGCCACGATCGCGATGAGATCCGCCGACCAGGAGAACAGCAGGCCGGTCGCATAGGTCGGGACCAGCGCGGCGGCGACCCAGGTGGCCGCGAAGATCACGTAGGGCGCCGTGCGGTAAAGCCACGACGCATTGACCGCGAGCACGGCCTCCTTGTGGAGCAGCTTCCAGATGTCGGAATAGGGCTGGAGCAGCGGCGGACCCTTTCGGCGCAGCAGCCGTGCCTTCACCTTGCGGGTGACGCCGAGCACCAGCGGCGCGACCGCGATGACGAGCAGCATTTGCGCGATCTGCCCGATCAGGTCGAGAATCAGCGCCATGCCGCCACCACGATCAGGAGCACGATCAGCGCCGAGAAAGTCAGCGTGAGATAGCGGCGGATCGTGAGGAACTGCAGCGGATTGAGCCGGTCGGCGGTTTTCTGCGCGGCGCGCGCCAGGGGTCCATAGGCGTAGCGCCAGGCGGGATCGAACACCTTGACGTGGAAATGCGCCGCGCGGGTCGCTCCCGGCGGCGGCATGTCGAGCTTTTCGCTCACCGCGAATACGGTGGTTCCGAACACGCGTCGGATCGGCATGGCGAAGCTCGAGCTGGTGTATTCGGTCGCGGGGCTCAGCTGCGGATAGCCGCAATCCCAGATCGCGCTCCGGCGCGTGGCGCGAGTCGCGAAGCGATGGATGAAGAGCGCCGTCAACGTCGCCGAGCTTACCAGGAAGATCAGGATGATCATTCCGTTATAAGAGCTGCGGCTCGCCGCGATCGGTACGATCGACAGCCACGCGAGGCCGGATTGCGGCGGCAGCATCTCGCCGACGAGAGCATGCACCACCGGACCGAGTCGGTCGATGATGAAGCCGGGAAGGATGCCGGCCAGGAAGCACAGCAGCGCCAACGCGAACATGACCGCGACCGAGAGGCGGTCGACCTCCTGCGCGGCCTCCGCCGCCCGGGTGCGTGGCCGGCCCAGAAACGTGATGCCGAATGCCTTGACGAAGCAGGTGGCGGCGAGCGCGGCGGATAAAGCAAGCAGCGCGCCGATAGCGGGCACCATCAGCTTGAGGCCCCATTGCGGCAGCTGCGGGCTCACCAGGATCGCCTGGAACGTGAGCCATTCCGAAACGAAACCGTTGAGCGGCGGCAGCGCGGAGATCGCCGCGCAGCCGATCAGGAAAGCGACCGCGGTCTGCGGCATACGGTGAATGAGGCCGCCGAGGCGCTCCATATCGCGCTCGTTCGTCGCGCTCAGCACCGCGCCGGCGCCGAAGAACAGCAGGCTCTTGAACAGCGAATGGTTGAACACGTGGAACAGGGCGGCGGTAAGCGCCAGCGCCGCCGCCCAGGCGATGCCGTTCTGCTGGAACGCGATGGCGAGGCCGAGCCCGATGTAGATGATGCCGATGTTCTCCACCGTGTGATAGGCGAGCAGGCGCTTGAGATCGTGCTGCATCAGCGCGTAGAGCACGCCGAGCACGGTGGTGAGCCCGGCGAACGCCAGCACGAGAATGCTGCTCCACCACGGCGGCGATCCGATGAGGTCGAACACGATGCGCACGAAGCCGTAGACCGCGATCTTGGTCATCACGCCGCTCATCAGCGCCGAGACGTGACTGGGCGCGGCGGGATGCGCGAGCGGCAGCCAGACGTGCAGGGGCACGACTCCCGCCTTCGAACCGGCGCCCACGAGCACCAGCAGCAAGGCGATCGCCGCGACTGCGGGCCCCGGATGCGAGGCCCGGACCGCATCGAACGCATAGGCGCCGACGGGGCCGGCGAGGAGACCGAACGCCAGCAGCAGCGCGAACGTGCCGAAGCTCGCCATCACGAGGTAGATGTAGCCGGCGCGGGCATTGCCGGGCTCGTCATGATGGGCGACGACCAGGGCCCATGACGTGAGCGACATGAGCTCCCAGCTCCAAAGAAACGTGAAGGCATCATCAGCGAGCACGACGAGATTCATGCCCGCCAGATAGGCGGCATAGAACGGCAGCACGCGTCGGGGCGCTGTTTCGTGCCGGCCATAGCCGAGTGCGTAGAGACTCGCGGCGGAGCCTCCCAGGTCGGCCACAACGAGGAAGAACGCGGAGAGCGCATCGATGCGAAAATGCGTGCCGAGCCCCGGCAGGCCGATCGGAAGCGCAAGCGTCGAAATCTGGCCGGGATCCGCGACGAGTCGCGCCAGCGCGCCCGCAAGCAAAATGAGCGAGACAGCGAGGCTTGACGCATAGACCACCGGCGCCGCGCTTGCTGCGCGCCCGAGTGCAACGGCCAGCACGGCGACGGCGAGCAGCGCCGCCACGCAGGAAAGCGCGAGGATCAGCATTTCGGCTCGGCGGGGTCCCCGTCCCGCGCAGGAAGGCTCATTGCCCTTCATTCCACGTCATGGCCGGACTTGTCCGGCCATCCACGGCTCGTCTCCCGGGGCCGAGCAAGCGCGGAAGCCCGGGACCCATGAACACTGCCAATCGCCGTATGGATCGGAGCTCATCGATCCCGGATTCGCCGGTTTCGGTGCGCCCGGAATGACGACTCAGAGGTTCAGGCTGGGCTCGTTGCTAGCATATGGCGGCGCAAGTATGGCGAATTTCAGCGGATCCTCTTTTCCAGTCGTAGTCCCGCTCAAATGCTGAGATACCGGTGCTGGACCTCCGTCGAGGCGGCGAGCTCGGCCGAGGTGCCGGACCAAACGATCTTGCCCTTTTCGATCACATAGTGCCGGTCGGCGAGCCGGGTGAGCGCCTCGACGTTCTTGTCGATCAGCAGGATCGCGAGCCCGGCGGCTTTGAGGCCGGCGAGACAGCGCCAGATTTCCGTGCGCAGCAGCGGCGCGAGCCCCTCGGTCGCCTCGTCGAGGATCAACAGCTTCGGATTCGTCATCAGCGCGCGGCCGATCGAGAGCATCTGCTGCTCGCCGCCGGAAAGCTGGGTCCCCAGGCTGTCGCCGCGTTCGGCGAGCCGCGGAAACAGCCGAAATACCCGGTCGAGCGTCCATGGTTCGGCGATGCCGGCGCGGTTCACGGCGGTCGCCACGAGATTCTCGCGCACGGTGAGATTGGGAAAGATCTGCCGGCCCTCCGGAACGAGACCGATGCCGAGCTGGGCGACGCGGTAGGCGGGGAGCGTGCGAATCTCCCGCCCTTGGAATCGGATCGAGCCGGCGTCCGCGCGCGTCAGTCCCAGGATCGAGCGCACGGTCGTGGTCTTGCCCATGCCGTTGCGCCCCATGAGGGTGACGAGTTCGCCGGCGCCGATCGCCAGCGAGACGCCGAACAAGGCCTGGCTCACGCCGTAGAAGGTCGCGACGTCGTCGAGCTCGAGCAGGTTCGCGTCAGGCATGGCCGGCCGCCTGCTGCTCGCCCAGATAGGCGCGGCGCACTTCGCGATCGGCGCGGATCGCCTCGGGCGCGCCCGAGGCGATGACCCGGCCGTAGACCAGGACCGTGATGCGGTCGGCGAGCGCGAACACCGCCTCCATGTCGTGCTCGATCAACAGGATCGTCAACTCGCGCTTGAGCTCGCGCAACAGCTCGACCATGCGGGCGGATTCCCGTACCCCCATGCCGGCCATCGGCTCGTCCAGCAGCAGCATGCGCGGCCGGGTCGCGAGCGCCATGGCGATTTCGAGCTGACGCTGCTCGCCGTGACTGAGACGAGCGGCCAACACTCCGGCGCGTTCGGCAAGCCCGACCCGCGCCAGCGAGGCGAGCGCCGGTTCGCGCAAGCTCGCATCGCGCCGCGCATCGCCCCAGAACCGAAACGAGTGGCCCGCATGCGCTTGCACCGCGAGCGCCACGTTGTCGTGCGCGGAAAAATCGAGAAACACCGAGGTGATCTGGAACGAGCGCGCGAGCCCGAGCGCGCTGCGGCTGTGGACCGGCAGCGGCGCGAGATCGCGGCCGGCGAAGCGGATCGCGCCGGCATCGGGGCGGACTTCGCCGGTGAGCTGCGCGATCAGCGTGGTCTTGCCGGCGCCGTTCGGGCCGATGACGGCGTGCAGCTCGCCCTCCGGCACCTCGAGCGAAATCTCGTCGGCGGCCGCGATGCCGCCGAAGCGCTTGCTCAGCCCCGATATCTGCAGCAGCGGCTCAGGCACGGCGGATGCTCCCGAGCAGCCCGTCGATGCCGCCGCGCGCGAACAGCACGATCAGCAGCAGCAGCGGGCCGAGAATGATCGGCCAGTATTCGGTGACGCGGGAGAGGCCCTCTTCCAGTACCAGCAGCGCGATCGCGCCGAACAGCGGCCCGAACAGCGAGCTCATTCCGCCGAACACCACCATGACGATGAGATCGCCGGAACGCGTCCAGTACATCATCGCCGGACTGACGAAATCCGTGTGATTGGCGAGCAGCGCGCCGGCGAGCCCGCACCAGGTGCCGGCGATCACGAACGCGGCGAGCCGGTAGCGGAAGGTCGGGAAGCCGATCGCCCGCATGCGCCGGTCGTTCGAGCGTGAGCCGCGCAGCACCATCCCGAACCGCGAGTGGACGAGGCGCCAGGTGAACACCAGGCTCGCGAGCAGCAGTCCGAGGCACAGGTAATAGAACTGCACCGAGTTGGCGAGATCGATCAGCCCGGCGAATTGACTGCGCGAATAGATGGTAAGTCCGTCGTCGCCGCCGTAGCGATCGAGCCCGGCCGCGACGTAATAGACCATCTGGGCGAACGCCAGCGTGATCATGATGAAATACACGCCGCGGGTGCGCAGCGACAGCGCGCCGACGACGAGCGCAAACAGCGCAGAAACCGCGAGCGCGAGCGGCCATTGCAGGAACCCCGAGCCGATGCCCTCCTGCGCGAGAATGCCGACCGCGTAGCCGCCGATGCCGAGATAAGCGGCATGGCCGAAGCTCACCATGCCGCCGTATCCGAGAATGAGATTGAGGCTCGTCGCCGCGATCGCCAGGATCACGATACGGGTGAACAGGGTCAGCACGAACACGTCGCCGCTCGCCCTCGCATAGATCGGCAGCAGCGCCAGGGCAGCGAGAACGAGGACGACGAACGGTACGCGGGCGTCGAGCGCTGTTCTCATCTGCCGGCGACCGGAAACAGCCCTTGCGGGCGCAGCGCCAGCACGATCGCCATCAACAGATAGATCAGCATCGAGGACAGCGCGCGCGACAGCGTCGATGCCGCCGTCGTGCTGAGCACCATGCGCAGCAAATCGGGCAGGAACGCGCGGCCGAGCGTATCGGCGATGCCGACGAAGATCGCAGCCACGAACGCCCCGCGGATCGAGCCGATGCCGCCGATGACGATGACCACGAAGGCAAGGATCAGGATGTTCTCGCCCATCCCGATCTGCACGGTGAGGATCGGCGCCTGCATCAGGCCGGCCAATCCGGCAAGGGCGGCCCCCAGGCCGAACACCAGCGTGAACAGCAGCTTGATGTCGACGCCGAGCGCGCCGACCATCTCCCGGTTGGACGCGCCGGCGCGGATCCGCATGCCGAGCCGCGTCTTCATCACGACGAGATACAGGAGCAGCGCGACCAGCAGCGACACCGCGATGATCAGCGCCCGGTAGGCCGGGTAGTAGATCCCGAACAGGTCGACGGCGCCGTTGAGCGCCGGCGGCAGCGGCAGGCTGAGTCCCGCGGGCCCCCACACGAGCCGCACCAGCTCGTTGAAGAACAGGATCAGCCCGAAGGTGCCGAGCACGTGATCGAGGTGGTCGCGGCCGTAGAGCGGCCGCAGCGCCACGATTTCCAGCACGATGCCGAGCAGCAACGTCGCGGCCAGCGCCAGGAGCGCGCCTACAAAAAAATTTCCGGTCCAGGCGGAGAAGCTCGCCGCGAAATACGCCCCCATCATGTAGAGCGAGCCGTGGGCGAGATTGACGAGGTCCATGATGCCGAACACGAGCGTCAGCCCGGCGGCGAGCAGGAACAGCAGCAGGCCGAATTGCAGCCCGTTGAGGCATTGCTCGAGCAACAGCAGCATGGTCCGGGACTCGGGGCGTGAGGACTGCGGTATTCGGCCTCGGAAATCAGAGCAGCCGGCCCGGGGCCGATTCCCGATTTCAGGAACCTACCATCGCATCGGGCACTTGTCGTGGAACCGATCCTGGCTGTCGCTCACGATCGTCGCGAGGGTCTTCAGGCCATATTCGCCATCGGCGCTCTTGACCGCTTCCTGCAGATAGAAGTTCTGGACCGGAAAGTGGTTGTTGCCGTACCGGTAGGAACCCCGCACCGAGTCATATTTCGCTTTGCGCATTGCGTTGCGGACCGCGTCCTTGTCGCCGACATCGCCCTTGACGGACACGACCGCGCTGTCGATCAGGTTCGCGGCGTCATACGCCTGGGCGGCGTAGTGCGAGGGCGGATAGCCGTATTTCGCGCGGAAATCCGCGACGAATTTCCGGTTGGCCGCGTTGGGCAGATCGTTGACCCAGTGCTCTGCGCCCAGCACGCCGAGGGCGAGGTCCTTGAGCAACGGCAGCGTGGTCTCGTCGATGGTGAACACAGTGTAGAGCGGAATCTGGCCCTTGAGGCCCGCCTGCGCATATTGCGTGAGGAACTGCACGCCCGCGCCGCCCGGATAGAACGCGAACACCGCCTCGGGCTTCGCGGCTCTGGCTTTGGACAGCTCGGCGGAGAAATCGAGCTGGTCGGGCCATTTGGTGTACTCCTCGCCGACGATCTCGCCTGTGAAGACGGCGCGGACACCGGCGAGCACGTCCTTGCCGGCGGCGTAATTCGGGCCCAGCAGAAACAGCGTCTTGACCCGCTTCTGATTGAGATATTCGCCGAGCGCCATCGGCGGCTGATCGTTCTGCCAGGAAGTCGAGAAGAAGAACGGCGAGCACAATTCCCCGGCGATCTGCGAAGGTCCGGCATTGGCGCCGATGAGGAAAGTCTGGGAATCCGCTGCCGGCCGCAGCGAGGCCAGCAGCACGTTCGACCACATGTAACCGGCGAGGAAATGCACGCGGTCGGACTGCACGAGCTTCTCGGTCTTCTGCTTGCCAAGCTCGGGCTTTTGCTGGTCGTCCTCGTAGACGACCTCGACCGACAGGCCGCCCATCCTGCGGCCGAGGTGATCGAGCGCGAGCTCGAAGGCGTTGCGCATATGGGTGCCGATCACGGCCGCCGGGCCGGTGAAGGTGGCGATGAACCCGATCTTGACCGGGCTCTGCGCCATTGCCGGCGCGGCCGCGAGCGCGGCCAGGAGCCCCAATGCCGCCGCTGCCTTGCTCATTTTGCCGATTGCTCCGGTTGAATTTCGATTAGCGCGCTGCTTCGGCGCCACAGCCGCATCTGCGCCAGCATCCGCGCCGTGGGAGCCAGCCGGATCGAATTTACGGCTCCCGTGCGGCCCACTGTCGTCCGCGTGGCGACGAGACGGCACTCACCATTTCATCGGGCACGTGGAGTGGAACACATCCTGGCTGTCCTTGAGGATGGTGGTGACCGTCTTGAGCCCAAAGGTGCCGTCGGGGTTTTTGACTGCTTCCTGCAGATAGAAATTCTCGATCGGGAAGTGATTGTTGCCGTATTTGTAGGATCCGCGCACCGAGGCGTAGTTCGCCTTGCGCATTTCATCGCGGATCGCGTCCTTCTGGGTGAGGTCGCCCTTGACCGCGATCACCGCGCTGTTGATCAGGTTTGCCGCATCGTAGGTCTGGGCGCCGTAGAACGACGGCCCGTGCCCGTATTTGGCGCGGAAATCCGCGACGAACTTCTGATTGGCCGGATAGGGCAGATCGTTGACCCACTCCTGCGCGCCCGGCACACCCAACGCGAGGTCCTTTTGCAGCGGGAGCGTGGTCTCGTCGATGGTGAACACGGTATAGAGCGGAATCTGGCCTTTGAGCCCGGCCTGCGCATATTGGTTCAACAGCTGCACGCCGGCGGCGCCCGGATAGAATACGTAGATCGCCTCCGGTTTGGCCGCGCGAGCCTTCGACAGCTCCGCGGAGAAGTCGAGCTGGTCGGGCCATTTGGTGTATTCCTCGCCGATCACTTGGCCCCTGTAGGTGGCCTTGACGCCGGCCAGCATGTCTTTGCCGGCGGCGTAATTCGGGCCGAGCAGGTAGAGTGTCTTCACGTCCTTCTGGTTGAGGTAGATGCCCATGGCGTGCGGCGTCTGGTCGTTCTGCCACGACGTCGAGAAAAAGAATGGCGAGCACAAATGGCCGGCGATCTGCGAGGGGCCGGCATTGGCGCTGATGATGAAGGTCTGGGAGTCCACGGCCGGTTTGAGCGAGGCGAGCAGCACGTTCGACCAGATGTAGCCGGTGATGAAATTGACGCGGTCGGACTGGATGACCTTCTCGGTCTTCTGCTTGCCGACCTCGGGCTTCTGCTGGTCGTCCTCGTAGACGACCTCGACCGGCAATCCGCCCATCTTGCGGCCGAGGTGATCGAGCGCGAGCTCGAAGGAATTGCGCATGTCGTTGCCGATCACCGCAGTCGGGCCGCTGAAGGTGTTGATGAAGCCGATTTTCACCGAGTTCTGCGCCGCGGCCGGCCCGGCGGCGAGCGCGAGCAGTGCGGCGAATGCAATGGCCATTGTTTTCATTGAATCGGTTCCTCCCTCTGGTTTGTCACGAGCGGTCTTGCGTCCCGTCTCGTCTCCACGCTCGGCAACCAGCAGCGCGCGAAGCTGAATGCGATGCGAGGAAGAGCCGGCAGTATAATGGGGGGCCTTGCTCAAGCAAGCTGGCCGCCCATGGGAATGCGGCCGAAAATGCCGCTATAGTAAGTGGCGGTTGCTTGCACCTGATCGGCGCGAAGCAGGCAGACCGCGCCGGCCCGGCAGCCAGGAGAGCAGCAGATATGCCAACGATCGCCGGCTCGCTCGAAGAGGCGCTCGCGCTCGTCGCCGACGGCTCCACCCTGCTGGTGCCGCGCGGCGATGCCGGCGTGGCGATGGAGGCGACCCGCGCGCTGATCCGGCGCGGCGTGCGCCGTGTCAGCCTCGTCGCGGTCCCGACCTCGGGCCTGCAGGCCGACCTCCTCGTCGGGGCGGGTTGCGTCGCGTCGATCGAGGCAGCGGCCGTAGGCCTCGGCGAGTTCGGGCCCGCCCCCCGCTTTGCGGCGGCGGTGCAGGCCGGCGGGATCGCCATGAAGGACACGACGTGCCCGGCAGTCCATGCCGCCTTGCAGGCGAGTGAGAAGGGCGTGCCGTTTGCGCCGCTGCGCGGCCTGATCGGCTCGGATCTCCTGCGGCATCGGCCGGACTGGCGCGTGATCGACAATCCGTTCGGCAACCACGACCCGATCGTGCTGCTGCCCGCCATCAAGCCCGATGTCGCCCTGTTCCATGCGCCGATGGCGGATCGAGCCGGCAACGTCTGGATCGCAACGACGCGCGAACTCGTGACGATGGCGCACGCCGCGCGTGCGACGGTGGTCACGGTCGAGAGCATCCGGGAGGAGAATCTGCTGGACGACCCCGCGCTTGCTGCCGGCACACTGCCGAGCCTCTATGTCGACCACGTCGCGGTTGCGCCCCGCGGCGCCTGGCCGCTGGCGCTGCCCGGCCGCTACGGCCGCGACGACGCGCATCTTGCCGAATATACCCGGCTCGCCGCGACCGCCGAGGGCTTCGCGCGTTACCTCGACCTCTACGTCCATGCCCGGCGCGCGGCCTGACCAAAATTTCCGCACCGAGGAGCTCCTGGCCGACGTCATGAGCCGGCTGATCGGGGACGCGCGGCACGTCGCGGTCGGCGCGCAATCGCCGGTGCCGGCCGCGGCCGCGATGCTGGCTCGCGCGCGCGGCGGCGCGCGCTTGGTATCCATCCTCGAAAGCCGCTCTGAAACCTTCACCGACGGCGGACGCGAATTGTTCGATTGCGCCGGCCAGGGCCGGCTCGACGTGTTCTTTCTGTCCGGCGCCCAGATCGACGGCGAGGCCAACATCAACCTCGTCAGCATCGGCGATTACCGCAAGCCGAAGGTGCGGTTTCCGGGATCGTTCGGTTCCGGGTACCTCTACTTCGTCGTTCCGCGCGTGATCCTGTTTCGGCTCGAGCATTCGCGCCGCACGCTCGTCGAACGGGTGGATTTCATCAGCGCACCCGGAACAAGCCCGGATCACGTGTATCGACCGGGCGGGCCGGTCGCCCTCGTCACGCCGCTTTGCCTGTTCGGGTTCGATCGCACGCGCAAACGCTTCCGGCTCGAAAGCGTGCATCCGGGGCACACGCTCGAGGAGGTGCTCGACCATACCGGTTTCGCGTTCGATCGCCCGGCGAACCCTCCGCAGACGCCGCCGCCCTCGCCCGAGACCTTGCGCCTGCTGCGCGAGGTTGCGGCACCCGAGCTCGCCGAAATCTATCCGCGCTTCGCCGCCTCGGTGTTCGGGATCGCGAGCGAAGCTTGACCCCTCGCCCGGCGCCTCCCCCGGATCAAGTCCGGGGTCGGCGCCACCCTCTCCCGCAAGGGGAGAGGGTTTCGGAGTATGCCTCGCCTGCCGGAACTCACACCGATTGCTCTCGAATGTAAGATGGTTATCTGGACGAGCGGCAAACGCGCTTGCCCTCTCCCCTTGCGGGAGAGGGTGCCGAGCAGCCGAAGGCTGCGAGGCGGGTGAGGGGTTTCCGAGGTTAGCGCATGCAGAATCTCAAGATCGACGGCGAGCGGCTGTGGGGCGAGCTGATGGAGACCGCCGCGATCGGCGCCACCCCGAAGGGCGGCATCTGCCGCCTGACCTTGAGCGATCTCGACCGGCAGGTGCGCGACTGGTTCAAGGCGCGCGCGGAAAAACTCGGCTGCACGGTGAGGGTCGACGACATGGGAGCGATGTTCGCGCGACGGCCGGGGCTGGCCGAGGTGCCGCCGATCGCCTTCGGCAGCCATCTCGACACGCAGCCGACCGGCGGGAAATTCGACGGGGTGTTGGGCGTGCTCGGCGCGCTCGAGGCGCTGCGCACGCTCGTCGAGGCGGGTTACGAGACCTTCGCGCCGATCGAGGTGGTGAACTGGACGAACGAGGAGGGCGCGCGGTTCTCCCCGGCGATGACGTCCTCGGGCGTGTTCGCCGGCGCCTTCGACCGCGCCTGGGCGGTGTCACGGCGGGACCGCGCCGGTATGACGTTCGGCGACGCGCTCGAAGCGATCGGCTATCGCGGCGCGGAGAAATGCGGGGCGCATCCGCTCTCGGCGTTCTTCGAGCTGCACATCGAGCAGGGCCCGCTGCTGGAGGCCGAAGGCAAGGACATCGGCATCGTCACCGGCGTGCAGGGCATGCGCTGGTACGAGGCGAGCGTGATCGGCCAGGACGCCCACACCGGTGCCACGCCGATGCACCTGCGCAAGAACGCGCTGCTCGGCGCCGCGCGGCTCGTCGACCGTGTCGAGGCGGTCGCCCGCGCGCATCCACCGCTCGCGGTCGGCACGGTGGGCTCGCTCGAGGTCAAGCCGAATTCGCCGAACGTCGTGCCGGGCGAGGTGCGGTTCACCGTGGATTTCCGCCACCCGGAGACCGCGGTGCTCGATGCGATGGAGCAGGCCTTGTTCGCCGCGGTTGCGCAGGTGTGCGGCGCGCTCGAGCTCGACGGCACGGCGACGAAAATCTGGGACCAGCCGCCGGTCGCCTTCGATCCGCAATGCATCGCGGCGGTGCGCGCCGCCGCGGCGCAATCGGGCTTTCCCGCCCGCGAAATCGTCTCGGGCGCCGGGCACGATGCCGCGTATGTCGCGCGCGTCACGCCTACCGCGATGATCTTCGTGCCGTGCCGCGACGGCATCAGCCACAACGAAGCCGAGTTCAGTTCGAAGGAGCAATGCGCGGCCGGCGCCCAGGTGTTGCTGCAGGCCGTGCTCAATTACGACCGCGCGCTGGCGGAACGCCACACCATGTGAACGTCTCGCCGGCGAGCGCGTTCGCTCGATGGTCACCGGCGGAACACGGCACCAGGACCGGAGGCGCACATGCCGTTGCGGGGCATCGTGGTGGCGCTGATCATCGCCGCCATCGTTTTGGTCACCGGCCTGATCGTGCTGGGACTGGTCGGCGATTTCCTGGTGGATTGGGCGTGGTTTTCGGCGGTCGGCTATCTGCCGGTGTTTTGGACCGTTCTCGGCGCCAAAGCCGCCGTCTTTCTGGCCGCTTTCGGCCTATCCGGCGTTTTCCTGTGGCTCAATGGACTGGTGGCGTCGCGGGTGTCCGGGCGGCACCCGCGCGCGCATGCGGCGGGTTTCGATTGGCAATCCGTGCGGGGCCGCACCGTGGCGGAGGCGTTGAAACTCCTGCCCGGGCACCTGTGGTGGCCGTTGCTGGTCGCGGCCCTCGCCGGCATCCTGGGCGCTTTGATTGCCGCGGCGGAGGTGAGCAATTGGGACGTAGTGCTGCGGTTCTTCTATCAGATGCCGTACGGAAGAAGCGATCCCGTCTTCGAGAGGGACATCGGCTTCTACCTGTTTTCGCTTCCGGCCTATGTCGCGCTCAAAAATTGGCTGCTGCTGACGATCGTCGCAGGCGCGCTGTTGTCCGCGGCGGTCTACTGGATCCAGGGCGACATCGATTTCGACGGGCCCCGTGCCGCGGCGTCACCGAGCGCGCTCCGTCATGGTTCGGCGCTGTTGGGCCTGTTGTTCGCGGTGAAGGTCTGGTCTTACCTGCTCGATCGCTACCTGCTGTTGTACGGCGACAATGGCGTGGTGGTCGGCGCGGGCTATACCGATCTGGCTATCGGGTTGCCGGTGCTCTGGTTGCTGATCGCGCTCGCGGCGATCGCGGCTCTGGTGTGCTGGGCCCACGTGCGGGCGGGCGGCTACGCGCTGCCGCTGGCGGCGGCGGCTCTCGTGTTCGGAACTTCCTTCGTGCTGGCCGAGCTGCTACCCGCGGTGTTTCAGCGCGTCTACGTGAAACCCAACGAGCTGCAGCTCGAAACGCCCTACATTCAATCCAACATCGCGCTGACGCAGCAGGCGTACAACCTGCATCAGATCGCGGTGAAATCCTTCCCGGCGGAACAGAACCTGAGCTTCAAGACGCTCGAAGCCAACCCGGCGACGGTCGACAATATCCGGCTGTGGGACTGGCAGCCGCTGATGGACACCTACGCGCAGATGCAGGAGATCCGCACCTATTACAAGTTCCACGACGTGGACGTCGATCGCTACTGGCTCGACGGCGCCTATCAGTCGGTGATGCTGTCGGCACGCGAGCTCAAATCCTCGCTATTGCCCGCCAACGCCCAGACCTGGGTCAACCGCCACGTGCTGTTCACCCACGGCAACGGCGTGATCATGAGCCCGGTGATCCGCAAGAGCGACGAAGGGCTGCCGATCTTCTATCTGCAGAACATTCCCCCGGTCGCGACCGGCGGCCCTGCGATCCGGGAGCCGCGCATCTATTACGGCGAGGAGACCGACGCCTATGTCATCGTCAAGGGCGGCACCGCGGAGTTCGATTATCCGAACGGCAAAGACAACGTCTATCGCAGCTACGACGGAACCGGCGGAGTTCCGGTCGGCGGAATTTTCCGCAGAATTCTGTTCGCGTGGTATTTCGAGGACCTCAACATCGTCATCAGCCGCTACATCACCGACGAGAGCCGGATCATGTTCCGCCGCACCATCCAGCAAAGGGTGCGTGCGATCGCGCCGTTCCTGCGGCTCGACCACGATCCCTACGTCGTAGTCAGCGACGGCCGGCTGTTCTGGATTCAGGACGCCTATACGACGAGCGACTATTTCCCCTACGCGCAGCCGCTCCCCGACCGCGGGCTCAATTACATCCGCAATTCGGTCAAAGTCGTCATCGACGCATACAACGGCACGGTCGACTTCTACCTGGCGGATGCGTCGGATGCGATCGCCGCGACCTACCAGCGCATCTTCCCGGAGCTGTTCAAGCCGCTCGACGCCATGTCGGCGGATCTACAGAAGCACATCCGTTATCCGGAGGATCTGTTTCGGATCCAGGCGCAACTCTACCGCGCCTATCACATGGACAGCCCCGAGGTCTTCTACAATCGCGAGGATCTCTGGCAGTTTCCCCGCCAGCCGGGCGGCGAGAACGCCACCATGGTGCCGTATTACATCATCATGCGACTGCCGGGCGAGCCGCAGGCCGAGTTCTTCCTGATGCTGCCGATGGTGCCTACCCAGCGCCAGAACATGATCGCGTGGCTCGCGGCGCGCTGCGATCCGCCGAACTACGGCAGGCTGATCGCCTACGAGTTTCCCAAGGACAAGCTGGTGTTCGGCCCGTTTCAGATCGAGGCCCGGATCAACCAGGACACCGAAATTTCCCGGCAGCTCACGTTGTGGAATCAGCTGGGCTCGCGGGTCATCCGGGGGCATTTGATCGTGATCCCGATCGAGAACTCCATTCTCTACGTTTCGCCGCTCTATCTGCGCGCGGAGAGCGGGCAGCTGCCGGAGCTCAAGCGGGTGATCGTGGCGTACGGCGAGCGCGTGGTGATGGAGGAGACGCTGGCACAGGCGCTGAACGCCCTTTTCAAGGAGCCCGCCGCGCCGGCGTCCGGCGCGGCTGCGCCGGCGGGCGCCGCGCCCGACCGGGCGCGGGAGGCGCTCGACCACTACAAACGGGCGATCGAACAGCTCAGAAACGGCGATTGGAGCGGCTTCGGCGCCGAGCTCGACAAGCTGCGCTCCTTGCTCGAAGCGCTCGGCCGCGGCGCGGATAGGCATTAGCGCAACCGCCCGCGCATCTGCGCATCGCGGCTGGTTCGTGTACTCATCAACCGGGCGGTCGGATCGGCCGCGCTCGATGTCCGCTTAACCCCCGACAGCGGCACGGAAGCGGACCTCGCGGAAGGTCCGAGTCGTGCCAGAACCCGACCTCCCGTGACCCTCGCCCCGCTACTCGATCAAATTGTCCGCACGCGCGAGCAACGTAGGAGGTACGGTGATTCCCAGCGCTTTAGCGGTCTTGATGTTAATCACGAATTCGAATCTCGTTGGCTGTTCTACTGGCAGGTCGGCTGGCTTTGCCCCATGCAGGATTTTATCCACGTGGAGCACTGACAATCGAAAACTTTCGACGATATCGGGGCCATAGCTCATCAAGCCCCCGCCACTCAGATACGCTTTGTTGGAAAATATAGTCGGAAGTTTGTATTGCAGGGCAGAGCCGCCAATATTCGCACGATTGCTTATTGTCGAACTATCCGAGACTATAAGAATCGCGCCCGCTCCAGCTTGTGCGGCTCGTGACAATGCCTCGTCGAGACCGTCGGGAATTCGGACCGGGAGCGTTTCGATTGCAATGCCAAGTGCGCCGCCCACCGTTTCCGCTTCCCGCAATTGACCCGCAGCCGCCGCGTTTTCCTTATTCCAAAGGACACCTATTTTCGTGAGACTTGCAAACATCTCCTTGAGAATCTCGATGCGCTTTGGCGTCAGTTCCGGCGCGTACACCGATCGCCCGGTCACGTTGCCTCCGGGGTGAGCCAAACTCGCTACTAGACCGTCGCCGACCGCATCTTGGCTGGCCGCCATTACGATTGGAATCGTCGCAGTCGCTATTTTTGCGGCCTTAGTGGATTCCGCGCCGGCTACGACAATGACATCTATCTTGCTAGCGACCAGCTCGCGAGCGAGGGCCGGAAGACGTTGGCTTTTGCCTTCGGTCCAGCGATACTCGATTTCGACGTTTTGGCCGACCACATAACCTTGCTCACGGAGACCAGCGAGAAATCCCTCATCGAGGACGCCCGGTGGGCCCGAACGGTCCATCAGATATCCAATACGTGGGAGCTTTCGGTTCTGTTGCGCGTGCGCTGCGACGGGCCATGCGACCATGGTACCGCCGACAACAATGATGAACTCGCGCCGCCTCATTCTGTAACCCCCGACGCTTCTCACTCCGGCGACCCGCAAAAAGCAGCGGGCGCGGATCACTGTTGGTGCCTGCCGCCCAAAAACTCCGCCACCGCGGGGTTCGCCTTCAGCTCGGCGAGATCGTGCTCGCTCGGCAAGTGCGGCTTGTCGCGGCGGGCATCGACCAGGCACAGGAAGCCGAGCGGCTCATCCGAGGCGGCGCGGAACTGGTGCCAGGTCCACGCCGGCACCGTGACGAGGTCGTGCGGCCCGACCGCGCGCACCTCGGTGCCGACGAGGCACTGGCCGCGCCCGCGCAGGATCAGCACCCCGTGCATGTGCTCGTGGCGCTCGAGCGAGGAATAGCCGCCAGGCGCGACTTCGAAATAGCGCAGCTCCCCGGCGAGATCGGGATCGGAGAACAGGATCTGCCGGGTCACCGCCTTGAACAGCGCGCGCTCGTCCTCCTTGTAGGGGAGGCGCTCGACGCCTTCCCAGCGATAGCCCGGCTGCGCCTTGCGGTGGATTTTCGCGCGGCTCGCGGTGCTCTCATCCATCTCCGTGCCTCTCGACCGCCGCCACGAATTCCGCGGTCGCCTCGACCAGGCGCTCGCGCGCGGCCAGGAGCGCGCCGCCGATCAGCAACATCGTATCGGGCCCGTAGAAATCAAGCATTTCCGCAACGCGGTCGAGGCTCATGCCGCCCGCGGGGGTCGGTACGCTCGGCCGCAGGCCTTCCCGTTCGGCGCGCGCCGCCAGGGCGAGCGCCCGGCAGGTCTCGGCCGAATAGCCGAAGCGGCCCCCGTGATTGGGAAAGATCACCGCATCGGCACCGAGCAGCCGAAACAGCTTGCCGATGAGGAACGGCGGGGCGATACGCGAAGCGCCGGCAAGCGCCGGATGCGCGAAGAACGCGAGGCCCGCATTCTCGCGCACCAGCCGGTGGAAATTGGCAAGCCCGACGATCATCGGCGCGATCATGACGGCATCGATCCCGGCTTGGCGCGCCATAGCGATTTGCCGCCGCATAGTGTCGAGATCGCCCGAGAGGCTCGGCACATAGCGCACGGGCCGGCCGGCCGCCTGCTCGACCGCGCGCAGCACCGGCGCGATCGCGGCGACGCGCGCGGCGAACGGCGAATAGGCCTGCTCGGCGAGCCCATGGTCGTCCTTGACGTAATCGATTCCCCCGCGGGCGAAATTTTCCGCCAGATCCGCGAGTTTTTCGGCCGGAAGGCCCTGCGGCTTGAGCGCCGAGCAGGTCAATGCCCGGCCGCCCGCCTTGACCCGTCCCCGCAGGCCCGCGAGCCCATGGCGCGGCCCACCGAAACCGCGCACGAGTTCGGCCGGAAATTCGCCGTCGTCGAGCACGACGTCGTCGTGGATCGAGGTATTGCCGAACAGCATGTTGATGAGCTGGCCCGGATCGGCACCGACGGTCTCGGCCGCAAGCGCGATCCGCACCCGAAAACTGCCTCCCTCCGCCTCCTCGATCCGGACCACGCGGCCCACGATCGACGTCCGCACGGTTTCGTCCTCGATCGCCTCGACCGGCATCTCGACGCTCTGCTCGACCGCGATGGCGCGGGCGCGCGCCTCGATCGCGCGGGCGTCGGAGCGGACCCGATAGACGACTTCGATGTGCGCCATGGCGGCTCGATAACTGTTCCCGGTTGGGCGTTCGGCTTCTACCAATTGCCGGGCCGTAAAGCAGCCAACACACCGCGGCCCCGTTTCTGCCTCCCCGGAGGGGAGAGGTAAAACCTCGGCCGGCCCCTCACATGCGATTGCCCTTCCCTCCGGCCAGGGATCAGCGGCAGGCTTTGACGAATCGCCGCACGCCATGGCTAAGTTGTGCGGGGCTGGCCCGAAATGAACGTGATCGTCTTCGCCTCGCGCAAGGGCGGCAGCGGAAAAAGCATGCTGACCGCCCATGTGGCCGCGCTTGCCTCCGCGCGCGCCCGCTGCCTCCTGGTCGATGCCGATCCGCAAGGCTCGCTCACGCTCTGGCACAAGCTGCGCGGCAGCGGCGAGCCGGCGCTGCGCAACGGCACCCGTTCCGTCGCCGAGATCGTGAAAGCCGCAAAGCGCGAATACGAATGGGCATTCGTCGACACCCCGCCCAACATGTCGGCCGTCGTGGCCGATGCGATCCGGTCCGCGACGCTCGTCATCATTCCGGCGCGGCTCGCGGTGTTCGATCTCGCGGCCATCAGGGAGACGATCGAGCTCGCGCGGACGAACCGCGTGCCCTACGCGGTCGTGATCAACGCGGCGCCGGCGCGGCGCGACAATGCGGAATCCCCGTTCGTCACCGAATCCCGCGAGGTGATCTCGCGCCTGGAGATACCCGTGTGGGCCGGCCAGATCACGAATCGCGCCGATTACGGCTATGCGCTCGGCGCCGGCCAGGGCGTGACCGAGTACGACCCCCGCTCGCAAGCCGCGGCCGAGATTTCCGCGCTGTGGTCGGCGATCGACCGTTCGGTGAAGGCGATCCACGGCCTCTACCGCAGCGCCGGCGCGATGCACCGAGTCGCGGCGTAGTCGTTTCGGCGTTCCCCGGACACCCGCCCGAGAGCGGAACTTTCACCTCCGGCGGACCATTCCGATCCGGGACAGGCTCGCACGAAGACCGAAGGTGAGACGCCAATGAATGGTCCTGCGTATTTCGAAATTCAAGCGGACGACACACAACGCGCGATAGGCTTCTACCGAGGAGTCTTCGGCTGGACATTCGCGCAGGCGCCGGGGCTGCCGGTCGAATATTGGAGGATAGAAACGGGAGGGGCGCGCGGCGGCTTGCTGAAACGACCGGCGCCTGTTCCGCCGCTGCCGGCGGGCACCAATGCGTTCGTCTGCTCGATGGAGGTCCGGGATTTCGATGCTAGCGCGGGAACGATAACGGATCATGGCGGCAAGGTCGCGCTGCCGAAGTTCGCCGTCCCGGGTGTCTGCTGGCAGGGATATTTTCTGGATACCGAAGGCAACACGTTCGGCATCTTTCAGCCGGACTCGTCCGCGAAATAAGGGATGCCGGCAGGTCCGACGGGATTCACCCGGAGCCGCACATTGCCGCTGCTGGTCGAGCCGACGCGCGAGATGGTATAGCGGCAGCCTGCGCTTCTCCGCCGATCATCGCTCCCCGGACGGTTCCGCCATGGAAATCACCAACATCGAAACCGTGCATTCCGGCTGGGCCAAGTTCCTGGTCGCGACCGTTCGCCTCGCCGACGGCCGCACGTTCCGCCGCGAAGTCGAAGACCACGGCGCCGCCGCCTGCGTGCTGCCGTACGATTCCGGGCGGCGCACCGCCGTGCTGGTGCGCCAACTCCGTCTCCCGGTCTATTACATGACGCGCGAGCCGCACACGCTCGAGGCGATCGCCGGCATCGTGGACGAGGCCGACCCGGCCGAAACCGCGCGGCGCGAGGCGCGCGAGGAAGCCGGGCTCGAGCTCGGCGCGATCGAGCCGGTCGCGCAGGGCTGGACCATGCCGGGCGTCTCGACCGAGCGCATGCACCTTTACCTCGCGGCCTATCGCGGCCGCCCGCGCGAGGGACGTGGCGGGATCGACGAGGACGAGGACATCACCGCGATCGAGATGCCGCTCGACGAGCTCGCGCGGCTTGCCGATTCCGGCGGGCTTGCCGACGTCAAGACGCTGGTGCTGGTGCAGACGCTCCGCCTGCGCCGGCCGGAGCTGTTCGTTACGCGAACAGCCCGGCGAGAGCGAACGCCGCCGCCCCCATGAACTCCGCCGCCGGGATCGGGAGGATCCAGGCGACCACGATCCGGTTCGCCAGCTTCCAGCGCACCGCGGCCGCATTGCGCCGCGTTGCTCCATTTATCTATCCGAGAACCTAGATCGGGTCCCACGAGAACACGTCGCCCGAGCGCTCCAGCGGATAGAACGAACCCTTGAGCGCCGGAATCGCGTGCTCGGCGATCGTCTGCGCGGTCCAGCCCTCGCCGCGCTGCACGCTGCGCAATGGCCGCGGCTGGCTCATCAGGAAAATCTCGTTGCGCCGGACCGCGAAAATCTGGCCCGAGATGCCGGCGGCAAGATCGCTCAAGAGAAACACCGCCATCGGCGCGATCTTCTCCGTGCTCATGGTCTTGACCCGCTCGACGCGCGCCTTCTCTTCCGCCGTCTCGGTCGGAATGGTGCCGATCATTCGGCTCCATGCGAACGGCGAGATACAGTTGGAGCGTACGTTGAATCGCGCCATGTCGAGCGCGATCGACTTGGAAAGCCCGACGATGCCGAGCTTGGCGGCGGCGTAATTCGCCTGACCGAAATTGCCGACCAGCCCCGAGGTCGAGGTGAAATGCACATAGCTGCCGCTCTGCTGCCGCCGGAAATGCTCGGCCGCGGCACGCGCAACGTTGAAGCTTCCCATCAGGTGCACGTCGATCACCATTTTCCAGTCGACGTGGGACATGCGGTGGAAAATGCGGTCGCGCAGGATGCCGGCGTTGTTGACGACGCCGTCGATGCGGCCGAAGTTCTCGAGCGCGGCCCTGACCATGCGCTCGGCGCCGGCCGGATCCGTCACGCTGTCGGTATTCGCGGCGGCGCGGCCGCCGGCGCCGCGGATCTCGCCGACGACCGCTTCGGCAGGACCGGCATCGGCGCCCTCGCCTTCGGTCGAGCCGCCGAGATCGTTGATCACGATCGCCGCCCCTTCGCTCGCCGCAAGCCGGGCGATGTCGCGCCCGATGCCGCGGCCGGCCCCCGTCACCAGCACGACCTTGCCGTCGAGGCATCCCATCCTCGTCCTCCCTTTATCGGATCAGTTGCCGTGCGCGGCGCGCCATTGCGCCACGATGTCGGCCGGCGCGCTCGTACTCGATGCCTGGACGGTCGAGGGCGTGCGCGAAAACCGCGGCGCCGGCGCAGGCTGCAGCACGCCGTCGCGTTCCAGGAAGGTGTTGCGGTCCGCCAGATGCGGATGCGTGCTCGCCTCGCGCAATCCCAGGACCGGCGCGAAGCACGCATCGCTGCCCTCGAGGATCGCGCACCATTCGGCGCGCGTGCGCGTCCTGAAGATGGCCGCCATCTTCGCCCGCAGCTCCGGCCAGCGCTTACGGTCGGCGCGCTCGCGGAACTCCGGAGCCTCCAGCCCGGCGAGGCGGCAGAGCTCGTCGTAGAATTGAGGCTCGAGCGCGCCGACCGCCACGAACCCGCCGTCGGCACACTCGTACGTGCCGTAGAACGGCGCGCCGCCGTCGAGCAGATTGGTGCCGCGACGCTCCTCCCATTGGCCGCGGGCGAGCAGCGTGAAGAACATCGACAAGAGGCTCGCGGCACCGTCGCACATCGCGCAATCGACCACCTGGCCGCGGCCGGAATTCTTGGCCTCGATCAGCGCCGCGAGCAGCCCGACCACGAGATAGAGCGCCCCGCCGCCGTAATCGCCGATGAGGTTGAGCGGCGGCACCGGCTTTTCCGCTGTCCCGATCGCGCCGAGCGCGCCCGCGAGCGCGATGTAATTGATGTCGTGGCCGGCCGCCTGGGCGAGCGGTCCGGACTGGCCCCAACCGGTCATGCGGCCGTAGACGAGGTGCGGATTGCGGGCGAGCACGATCTCGGGACCGAGGCCGAGCCGCTCCATCACGCCCGGGCGGAAACCCTCGATCAGCGCGTCGGCGGCGTCGAGCAGCTGCAGTGCCGCGGCAATGCCGTCGCGCGCTTTGAGATCCAGCACGACGCTGCGCCGGCCGCGGCCGACCACGTCGCGCATATCGCGCGCCGGCGCGCCCGGACGATCGATACGCACCACGTCGGCCCCCATGTCGGCAAGCAGCATGCAGGCGAACGGACCGGGCCCTATGCCGGCGAATTCCACGATGCGCACGCCGAGGAGCGGGCCGCTGGCGCCGGCGCGGGATGATGCCGCCGGTTCGTTTCGATCGGTCATGCTTCCGGCCTTTCCGGCACGACGTGCACTCAGTCCGGTTCCAGGCGATCCACCCGCAGCTCCCTCCCGCCTTGTGGGGGAGGTAACCGGGGTGCGTCGCCGGTCATCGGACAATTGCTTCCCTGTGCCATCGCGCGCGTCTACGCACTGCGCAAGAGATGATCGCGATAGCGGTCGCGCAAGGCGAGCTTGTTGACCTTGCCGGTCGCCGTGTGCGGGAGCTCGGGAAGCAGCAGCACGTCGTCGGGCAGCTGCCATTTCGCGAATTTGCGCGCCAGCAGCTCCAACAGCTGCTGCTTCTCGGGCCGGCGGCCTTCCTTCGGCACCACGATGAGCAGCGGACGTTCGTCCCATTTGACGTGGCGCACGCCGATCACCGCGGCCTCCTGGACATCCGGATGTCCCATGACCGCATTCTCCAGATCGATCGAGCTGATCCACTCGCCGCCGGATTTGATGACGTCCTTGCTGCGATCGACGATGGTCATGAAGCCGTCCGGGTCGAGCGTCGAGACGTCACCGGTGCGGAACCAGCCGCCCGCGAGCGCGGCCGCGGTCGCCTCCTCGTCGTTGTAATAGCCGGCTGCGACCCACGGGCCGCGGACCAAAAGCTCGCCGCTCGCTTGCCCGTCGCGCGGCAGCTCGCGCCCGTCCGGGCCCGCGAGCTTGAGGTCGACGCCCCAGATGCCGTGACCCTGCTTGACGCGATAGCGGTCGCGCTCCTCCGCCGGCAGCGCGGCGACGCGCGGCGGCAGCGAGCAGACGGTGCCGAGCGGGCTCGTCTCGGTCATGCCCCAGGCGTGAATCACGTTGACGCCGTACTCGTCGAACGCCTTCATCATCGCCAGCGGGACGGCGGTGCCGCCGATCGCGGTGCGCTTCAGCGTCGAGAAACGCTTGCCGCTCTTGCGCAGATATTCGAGCAGGCCGAGCCAGACCGTCGGCACCGCAAGGCTGAAGGTGACCTGCTCGCGCTCGAACAGTTCGAGCAGGCTCTCGCCGTCGAGCTGCTGGCCCGGCAGCACGAGCTTCGCCCCGACCAGCGTCGAGACGTAGGGACAAGCCCAGCCATTGGCGTGGAACATCGGCGCGATCAGGCAGATCACGTCGTGCATGGAATAGTCGAGCGCATCGCGCATGCATTCCGCCAAGGCGTGCAGCACGGTCGAGCGATGGCTGTAGAGCACACCCTTGGGCCGGCCGGTGGTACCCGAGGTGTAGCAGAGCGAGGAGGCGGTATTCTCGTCGAATTCCGGCCATTCGTAATCCGCGCTCTCGGCCGTCAGCAGATCCTCGTAGCAGAGCACGTTGGGCAGCTTGGTGCGGGGCATTTTCCCGCCTTCGGTCATGATCACGTAGTGCTCGACCGTCGGGAAATGCGGCGCGAGCTCTTCGACGAGCGGCACGAAACTCGGATCGAGAAAGAGCACGCGGTCGGCCGCGTGGTTGACGATGTAGCGAAGCTGGTCCTGGAACAGCCGGGGATTGACGGTGTGGCAGACCGCGCCGATGCCGGAGACGCCGTAATAGATCTCGAAATGCCGGTAACCGTTCCAGGCGAGCGTCGCGATGCGGTCGCCGATGCGCACGCCGAGCCGCCCCAGCGCCCGGCCGAGGCGTTTGGCGCGCGGCTCGGCGTCGCGGTAGGTGTAGCGGTGCAGCCCGAATTCCGGCGAGCGGGAGACGATCTCGGCCGAGCCGTGATATTGGGCGGCGTAGCGGATCAACGACGAGATCAGCAGCGGCCGGTCCATCATCAGCCCGCGCATGGCTTCCTCCCTAGGCTTGGCGGTCGGCTTGTTGCGGGCATTAGACCGGGAAAGCGCGGCGAGGTAAATCGACGAGATCGATGCGGCACTTGGGTTCGCATGAAACAAACCCGCGCGTTCGTGCCCGGCGGCTACCGGTTCGTCCCGGGCGTATTCCCGTATTCGGCCGGGGTCGCGGCGCTGCCGGGCCATGGGATCGAGCGGGTGCGGTTCCAAGCGCCCATGCCGCTGCAGGACGGCTTCGAGCGGATCCGCAGCCTGTTGGCGGCGGCTGGCCGGCCGCTCACGGCGCTGTGCTCTTGCGAGCTGCGCTCGCCCGCGCCGTTCACCGAAGCGGGGTTCCGCAATTTCAACCGCGCCTATGTCGGCACGCTCGCCGAATGGGGGCTGTTCGACAACGAGATCAATCCGGTGGCGCGCAGCAACGTGTGCCCGGAACTCGAGCCGCCGCCGCAGCCTGCATTCCATGCCTTCGCGTTCACGGTCGAGACCGCCGATGCCGCGCCATCGTTCGTGATTGCCGGCAGCGGCGAAGTGCCGGAAGGCCACAAGGATTATTTCGACCATATCGTCGCGCGGGGCGACGTCAGCGTTGAGGGCCTGCGCGCCAAGACCCGGTTCGTGCTCGGCGAGATGGAGCGGCGGCTTTCGGCCCTCGGCTTCGGCTGGCAAGATACCACCGCCACCCAGGTCTATACGGTGCACGATCTCTACCCGGTGCTCGCCGACGAGATCGTCGGCCGCAGCGCGGCCCGCGCCGGCCTGACGTGGCATTTCGCGCGGCCGCCGGTGATCGAGCTCGAATACGAGATGGATTGCCGCGGCGTGCGCCGCGAACGCGTTGTCTGAACCGCAGCACGAGGAGCGCGGACATGGATGCGAAATCGGAGCCGGTCCTGCTGGAATCGCTCGACCGCGGGCTGTTGACGCTGACGCTCAACCGCCCGGAGCGGCGCAACGCGCTCAATCCCGAGCTCGGCCTGCGGCTCGTCGAGGCGGCGAGCCGCGCCGCGATCGATCCGGCGGTCCGCGCCGTGCTCCTCAAGGGCGCGGGCGGCACGTTCTGCGTCGGCGGCGACGTCAAAGCCATGGCGGCCGGCGCCGGACAAAACGAGAGCCTCGACTGCCGCTTCGAACTGCTGCGCCACCGCGTCGAAGTGTCGAGGCTGCTCCACGACATGCGCAAGCCGACGATCGCCATGATCGCCGGCTCGGCGGCCGGCGCCGGCCTGTCGATCGCGCTCGCCTGCGACCTGCGCATCGCCGGCAAATCCGCCAAGCTGACCACCGCGTTCGCCAAAGTCGGCCTCTCGGGCGATTACGGCGGCACCTATTTCCTGACGCGCCTCGTCGGCAGCGCGAAGGCGCGCGAGCTGTATCTCACCTCGCCCATCCTTTCGGCCGACGAGGCGCTGGCGCTCGGCATCCTCACCCGCGTCGTGCCGGACGCGGAGCTCGAGACGGCCGCCCAGGAGCTCGCGATGTCGCTTGCGCAAGGCCCGAGCATCGCGTTCGGCTACATCAAGCAGAACCTCAACACTGCGGAGCGCTCGACGATCGAGGCCGTGCTCGACACCGAAGCCATGAATCACGTGCGCTGCACGCAGACCGAGGACCACCACGAGGCCGCAACGGCCTTCGTGGAAAAACGCAAGCCGGCGTTTCAGGGGCGATAATGCGCCCGCCCATCAGGAGAATCATTCGTGCGCTACACAGCCGGAGCTCCGATCCGAAAGGTGCAACGCGCGGCCATTGCCTGGGCGGGCCGTTCACCTCGCATCATCTAGTCGGACACACCGCTCCCGTTTTCACCCACGCCTCAGCGAGCGCGCCTGCATCCCTTTGGGTACCAGGGGCTGGTTGTCGGCCGAATCCCGGCGCCCAGGCCCAACCGACCAGCGTGTCGGTGCCAATGTGGTGCACCAGGTCTTGGAGCGAGCGACCGCCGTTTCGCGCGGGATCCTTGATCTGAACGCAGATTTCGCCGAGCGTCCTGCCTTCCCACGCCATCTCACGCGGTGCGAGATGCCATTCCGGGTGGCCGGGCACGCGCCCGGGCTCGAAATTGGCCGCTTGATGGCAGATGGGACAGCGCATGGTCTCGAGCCCACGACCGTCCGGCCCGCGCTCGACGGGCGGCTGGTGCATCCGGCCCAGCTCACCCTGGTGCGGGCGGTCGCCGGCCGGGTGGCAGTTGATGCAGCGTGGATGGGTGAGAACCTTGCCGAGTTCGGTAAACAACGCAACCGATCGCGCCTCTGGATCGGCGATCGACGCAAAGCTTTCCGGTGCCGCGAGCGTGGTCGGCGTCGTCTGGGACAAGGCGTAACCGGTCAGCATGCTCATCAGCCCCGCCGCGACCGAGACGACAACGTGAAACCGGATTTCGGCTTTCAAGTCGATTGCCCCACTCACAACAAGGCCCCGGGAATTGCGGATCTGGCAACGGCAATCCGCGCGTTGCTAGAGAAGATAGCGTTTCGGATCGGCCAGAATCACGTCGCGCACGGCCTCGTGATATTTGATATAGCCGGTGCAGCGGCAGAGATGGCCGTCGAGTGCGTCGGCAATGACCTTCTCGAGTTCCGCACGCGCCACCGGCTTTTTCGCCAGCCGCTCTAGCAGCACCTGGCCCTCGTTCAGGAAACCGGCGGTGCAGTAGCCGCACTGGAAGGCAAAATGATCAACGAAGGCTTTCTGCAAAGCAGAGAGCTCGCCGTTCTTGGCGTGGCCTTCGACGGTGCGGATCGATTTACCGTTGAAGCGCACCGCAGGCACGATGCAGGTCGGGCTGGTGTAACTGGTGCCGTCCGGATTATCGACGATCACCGCGCAGCTCAAGCACTGCGCTGCCCCGCAGCCGAATTTGGTGCCGGTGAGCCCGAGATATTCGCGCAAATAGTCGTTCATCGTGAGCTCGTCGCGGACTTGCGTCGGGCCGTGTGTGCGGCCATTGATCGTCACGCTCAACGCCGTCACGTCAGTACTCCTTTGATCATCTCCTGGGTCACCGGCAAGGAGCGGAAGCGATGGCCGGTGGCGTCGAAAATGGCATTTACGAGCGCGGCGATCACCGGAATCCCGACGATTTCCGCCACGCCCTTCGGGCGTTCGTTACTGTCCAGAGCCGGCAGCCCTTCAATTTCGTAATCGTGCAGCGGCAAGTCGGAGCCGCGCGCAACGAGATATTGTCCGAGATTCCATTTGCCGTTGCCGGGGCCGTCCTCATAGAGCGGCAGCGATTCGAGGAAGGCGGCGCCCACTCCCATGGCGAAGGCACCTTGGGCCTGGCCGATTACGACCTGAGGCGCCAGCACAGTGCCGCATTCGAACACACTGTAGGCCTTGACGATCCGCAGCGCGCCGGTCGAGCGATTGATCTCGACGCGGACCAGCGTGCCGCACTGCGCCGTATAGGTGAATCCGATCCGGTTGAAGTCGGTCGGCGGGAACCTGACGCTGGTGCGATCGAGGCAGACGAACTTGCCGGCGCCGCGGCGGAGCGCCAGCGCATCGATGTCGGCGGTCCAGCTTTGTCCGTCGATCTTGAAATCGGCCTGCGACCAGGCCCAGCGATTGAAACCATGGGTCATCGCGCCGGTGACCCCGTCCTTGGCATGCGCGCGGGCCGCGACGTCGGCGAGTGCGAGCGGCGAGAGTCCGGGCACGGTCAATTGCCCATCGCTCCATCGCGCCGCCTGCCATTGCGCCGCGCGCGGATCGTTTGGCGCGATGCGCCACAAATCGAGCGCCGCCGGCCATAGGCCAAAGCGGAAGATCACGTGCGCCGCCTCGGCCGCCGCGTGCGTACCGACATGGGCGCCGATCGAGGCAGCGGTGGCCGAGGAAATCTCCGGGACCCAGCGCGGATTACGCGCTTCGGCGTCCTGGGTCTTCTGATCGATCTCAAAAGGATCGGCGGTGGTCACCAGCGCGAGCGCGCCAAAAGCATCGATTTGCGCAAGCGCAACTTCGTCGGCCACGCCGCCCAGATAGCTCGCGACCCGGTTGGCGACCGCCGTCCCGACGGCGGTGCCCATCTCCGTGGCATCGATGCGGATGGCAATGCGTCCTTTCGGGTCGATTTCAACCGCCCCCAAGGAACAATCGCCCCCGGTGCCATAGTTTTTGGTGGCGCAGGCGACGCCGGTGCCCACAAGAATTCCGGCCTCTTTGCCACGAGCCTTCTCAGCGGCGCGCTCGCGCCAGATCGCGTGCTGCTCGAGCTTGTCCAAAATCTCCGGCGTGCGAATCGAGACGCTGTAGGTATTTCCCGTCGGCGACCGCTCGTTTTGCTTACGCGCGTTGCGCCGGCGGAACTCGATCGGATCGAGCGGCAGCGCGGCGCACATTTCATCGACCAGTACCTCCAGCGCCGTCATCGTTTGCAGCGTGCCATATCCCCGCATCGAGCCCGCGGTGACCGCACGCGAGGGCAGCGAAACGGTCGTGATGTCGGTTTTGGGAGCATAGTAGATGCCGAGCGCCGCATTGGCTCCGACAGCCGCGACATGGTGCGAAAAGTTCATCAACCCGCCGGCATGCAGCACGTGGTCGGCGGCAAAAGCGAAGATCTTGCCGGTGGCCCGATCGACGCCCATCCACGTGCGCATCGAGAAGCCGTGCCGCTTGATCCCCGATTGGAATTGCTCGTAGCGATTGTTCGCGAGCCGGACCGGCTGGCCGGGGAAGAACATCGCCGCCAGCGCGACATAAAGCGGAAACGGCGTATGATCGCGTCCGCCGAAACTGCCGCCCATGTAGGCGAACCGTGTATTGATGCGCGCCGGTTTGTGCGCGGCGTCGGCTTCCCCGAGCAGATAGGCTACCGCCTTCGCGGTATCGTAAGGCGACTGCACGCCGACGACGAATTCGAGGGTCTTGCGGCCCGGATCGTACCAGGCAAGCCCGCTCTCCGGCTCGAGAAACATCGGATCCGCGGAATGCGTCTCGAATTGGCGTTCCAGCACCAGACGCGTCGGATCGTCCGCCGCAAGCTCGGCGCGAATTCGTTCGCCATGATCTGCGGCCTCCGCGTATTCCTGCCCGCTGGGAATCGGCAGCCGCGCCCAGACCGGATGTCCAGTGTCGTGGAATACCCCCGGGCTGACCCAGCCGTTCTTGAACGCGGAATAGGCATCGGGCGCGTCGGGGGTCGGTCCGGCCACCCTGGTGAAACGAAAGGCCGCGTAGGGCCGCCGCGTGACC
Source organism: Pseudomonadota bacterium (assembly GCA_046727735.1). Lineage (GTDB taxonomy): Bacteria > Pseudomonadota > Alphaproteobacteria > Rhizobiales > Xanthobacteraceae > AP-16. The sequence goes on from JBKPDF010000052.1 coordinate 42,003, forward strand.
GGGCCAGTCTCCTCGCCGTATTTCACGACAGTCGCGTCGCGCAACGCGAGCCGCGCCTGATCGAGGGCATCGAAGTCCTCGAAGATCAGAAGTGCGATCGGCTGACCGAGATAGAGCGGCGTCTTGCGCAACGGGCAGAACAAGTCGCCGGCGTAGAATTCGGGAACCCGCGCGCCGATGCGCGCCACATCATCGGCGGTAACGACCGCGGCAGGTTTGGCGGCGCCCGTCAGCCGCGACAGATCGAGTCCCTCATAGAGGTGGGTTGCGTCGGTCGCGCGGATGATCATGGCGTGCGCGGTTTTCGCCGGCCAGCCGGGCAGATCGGCGGCGCGAAAATCGGCGGCATAGAGTTTCGATCCGGTGACCTTGGCGACTCCGTCGATGCGCCCGGCTCCGGTGGCGGCCGGATTCCATCGTTGTCGTCCAGGCAGCGTCTGGCTCGCCGTAAAACCGCCTTCCTCGGCAACTCCCAAGCGCGACAGTCCGAGCGAAATGCCGCTCGCCGTGACCCACGTGACGAACTCGCGTCGTGAAGCCCGCATCCCCGCACCCCTGACCAACGTCGGTCTGAACGCATCAGACGAGCTGGTCACTTAGCCTAGACGAACCGTACCCAGGGCACAATTGATTGGTCTTGGGCAGGAGTTCTTGCACACTGGTGGTTTCCGGAAGTTGAGGGTGTTTGTTGCGATTTGGGATCGAGCCGCTACGCGGTTGCGGTTTCCAAAGTGGAAAGCTACGGTGAGCAAGATCGAGACGGTCGGCGCCGGGGATGGAAAGCGTGATCACACGGATTGTTGGACCCAGCGGCAGCGGCTTCGCCGTGAGCCGCGCTGATTCTAGGTGGGGAGGAACTCATGAAACTCGTTGCGATCGTCGTCTGCGGCATTTGCTTGCTGCTCTCGCCGTCCGCAATTGTCGAGAGCGGCTCGGCCGCGCATGCGGCCGAGCTGCCGGCCTATTTCAAGCCGATCGTCGGCACCGAGACATCGAGCGCGGCCGAGATCGGAACCAAGAACGTCCTGCAGCTCAACACCACGATGTTCGAGCTCTATGGCGATGCAGCGCAGATCTTCAAGAAGAACATCCTCGCCCGGCACCCGGTCATTCTCGGGCTGTTCTCCGGAGCGGGCGGACGCTTCATACTCTATCGGCCGGGTATGCCGCCGCTCGAGGCGCCGCAGGTGCCGATCGACTATCAGCTGCTCAAATCCGTCGGCCACAGCACCATGGCCTTGGGCGAGGTGGTCGTTCCCTATCTGGACAGCCCCAACGACGCGAGCTGGCGCGGGTCGATGGCGTCGTATCGCGCCCGCATGCAGGCCGCGCTCGACGGCCTCGACGCCACCGCCCTGCGAGACGATTGGAAGCCGAACAGCCGCGCGATCCTTCAGAACAACATCGCATTCATGGACGAGTGTCTGAGGAAAAATGCGATCTCACCGGAAGCGGTGGCCGAATTCGCCAAGAAGCAGGGCCCGCTGCTAAAGAAGAACATTGCCTGGGCGGCGCAGACCCAGGTCGGACACTGGATGAACGTGATCGGCGGCTGGAAGCAGATGCTCGGCGCCGACTGGGACAAGACCTATGCGGCCAGCAATACGATCTACGTCGCCCGTCAAAACAATATCTTGTTCAGCGTGCTGGCCCAGTTTTTCGGCGCGGAGGCGATCAATGACCGGCTAATGCTGATCGAGACGATCTCGTTCACCACCACGCCGGAGGACATGCTCGACTCGCTGACCCGTATCATCGCCGACCGGTCGGTCGGGGCCGCGTTCTTCGGCAATTACTACCTGATGGACTTCGAGCTGATGGGGGGCGATGCGCGCCAGGCGATCAACGACGAGGACGCAAAGCGCAACATCACTCCGACGCTGCCGCCGCAGGTGCCGTTCGGCTCGCACCAATGGCCGACTCTGATCACGCCGGGAGCCGGCGCCAAGACTTTGGCGGATCTTCCGTGATTGAGAATGCCGTCGTCGCGGCGATGACTTGGAAGGCGCATCTGTCCGGGGTCGTGGTCATGCTGGCGGCCTCCGCTTGCATTCCCTCGCCGACCTTGGGGCAGGGAGCGATCGACCCGGTCACCGGCTTCGCGCGCGAGCCGGTTCACGTGGCCGCCTGGCCTGCCGGCAAAAAGGTCGCGGTCGGTTTCGCGCTGTTTGTGGAGGAGTTCGGCTTCGGCCAGGGCCCGGTGTTCCGCCCGGACATGGTGACCCGCAACCCGGACCTCGTGAACGAGGCTTTCCGCCAGTACGCCATCGACTGGGGCATCGCGCGCGTCGGCCGACTGTTCAGGGAACTCGATGTTCCAATGACGATCGTGCTCAATGCCGAGTTCCCCGGCAAGCATGGGTCGGTGTGGAAGGAGTTCCGCGCCTCGCAACCGCACGCCCCGATCGTCGCCCACGGCATGAACAACACCAGCCACATGCTGCCCCTCGACCGAGGGGTGGTCGAGCAGAGGACCTACATCCGCCGGACGTTGGACCTGATCGCCGATACGACCGGCGTCAAGCCCGACGGCTGGTCTAGTCCGAGTGTTTATTTTAACCGCGACACGATGCAGGCGGTGGCCGCCGAGGGTATCGCGTATTCCCTCGACCAGATGGATTCCGACATCATTTCGCGCCTGAAGACGCCGGATGGCTCTCTGGTCCTGCTACCCTATCCGGTTGTCACGGTCGACATGGGCCAACAACTGGCCCGGATGAAGACGATCCCGGAAATCGAGACTCTCTGGCTGGATTACATACTGGAGCTGGCCGCTGAAGCCCGCGCCGATTCCGCCCGCGAGGCGACGACGGTGTTCCTCGGAATCCACCCCTTCGTCGTCGGGACGCCTGACGGGGCCGCCGCCATGCGCCGTGTTCTCTCGCGTCTCAAGACAGACGACGCTGTCTGGCTCGCCGACACGGACGCCATCCGCAAGGCGGCAGGCTTGAAATGACGAGCCCTAATCTCTTTCCTTGACCCGCACCTTGACGGCGGTCGGGCCGGTGTCGCCCACGTCCTCGACGTAATAGACCTCGTCGCCCTGCTCGAGCTTGTCGAAATCGCCGGACAGCAAGCTGTTGCGATGGAAATACAGAAGCCCGCCCTCCTTGGTCAGCAGGAAGGCGAAATCCTGGCCGGGATTGCGCTCCGCGACCTGGCCCAAGAACTGGTTCTCGTGATCGTGCTGGGCATCGCTCATGCGGCTGCGCCCCGCGCGCTGGCGCTTGAGCTCCGCAAGCTGGTCCTCGGCGATGCGGAAGGCTTCGTGGATGGCGTTGCGCAGATCGGGCGTCTGAAATTTGCGCTGCAGGTGGTCGGGCTCGTGGGCGACGACGAGGTCCTTGCGGCCCGGGATGCCCAGCTCGATGCGCACCACCGGCGGGATCGTGCCGCCGCCGGTCTTGGTGCGCTGGTCGACCCGGACGCGGCAACTGACAAGCCGATCGTAGATCTTCTCGAGCTTCTTGATCCGCTTGCGAATTTCCTCCTCCGCCCACGGCAGGCTCGGCATGTTGTGGAAGGCGATCTCGACGGGGACTTGCATGGACATGCGCCTCGCTGTTGGGTCTGCGATAAGAACGCGCGGGCAATCATCCGGGTTCGCCGCCCGCTGAGCCGATACGCCGTCACCGCCAGCGCGTGACCTTCGTTTCCAGCGCTCCGATCGCCCGCGCAACGACCAGCCCGAGCAGCGACAGCACGACGACGCCGGCGATCAGCTGATCGGTCTGCATCAGGTTTCCGGCCTGCAGCACGAAGGCGCCGATGCCGGTTTCCGCGCCGATCATCTCGGCGGAAACCACGAGCAGCAGCGCGATCGATGCGGAGATGCGGAACCCGGCGACGATGGTGGGCAGCGCGCCGGGCAGCACCACCTTGCGCACGATGTCGAGGAACGGCAGCTCGAAGCTCTGCGCCATCCGGATCAGGTTGCGCGGGACCTGATCGACCCCGCTGTAGACCGCGATGACGGTCGGGAAGAACACCCCGAGCGCGATCGTGGCGATCTTCGCGCCTTCGCCGATGCCGAGCCACAGAATGAGCAGCGGCAAGAGCGCGATCTTCGGAATCGGGAACAGCGCCGAGACGATCGGCAACCCGGCGGCGCGCGCGAACGAGAACAGTCCGACCGCGAGCCCGACCGAAATGCCGGCGGCAGTGCCGATGATCCAACCCGAGCCGATGCGCAGCAGCGAGATCAGGACGTGCGCGGGCAATTCGCCCGAGATCGCGAGCCGCCACAGCGCGCGCAGAACCGCGATGGGGGTCGGAAGAAACAGAGCGCTGACGAGACCGAGCGATCCGGCCGCCTGCCAGGCCGCGAGCACGACGGCGAACACGATCCACGAAGTCAGCCCCCGCGGGGCCGGCGCAAAGCCGGTCGCGCGGAACCGCACGGTTTCCGGCGCTCCCGCGGCCGCAGCGGTGACGGCCGGATGCGGCGGCTCACGCATCGGCAAGTTCCCGTTCGGCCGCGAGCGCTCCCGCGCGCACCCGCGACCATAGCTTGGCATGAGCCGCGCGGAAACGCGGCTCGAACTCCGGCTCGCCGCGCGCGCGGCGCGGGATTTCGACCGCAACGACGTCCTCGATCCGTCCCGGACGCGGCGAGAGCACGAGGATGCGGTCGGCGAGCCGCAGCGCCTCGTCGAGATTGTGGCTGACATAGACGACGGCGAGCGCGGTGCCGTCGAGGAGCCGCATCAGATCCTCGATGAGGATTTCGCGCGTCTGGGAATCGAGCGCCGAGAGCGGCTCGTCCATCAGCAGCAGCGCCGGGCGGACCGCCAGCGCGCGGGCAATGCCGACGCGCTGGCGCATGCCACCGGAAAGCTGCTTGGGGAACGCATCGGTGAATTCCGTGAGGCCGGTGCGCTGCAAAGCGTTGGCGACGAGCGCGCGGCGCTCGGGGGCCGCAAGCCCGCGGTGCTCGAGCGGCAGCGCGACGTTGCCGGCCGCGCTGCGCCAGGGCAACAGCGCAAAGTCCTGGAACACGAAAGTCACCGGGTTGAGGCTTTCGGCCGGGAGATCGCCGCTCAGCGCGACGCGGCCGCGCCCGGGCTCGATCAATCCGCCGACGATCGACAGCAGCGTGCTCTTGCCGCAGCCGGACGGCCCGACGATCGCGAGCACTTCACCGGACGACACCGTGAACGAGATGTCGTCGAGCACCTGCAGGGACCCGAAAGCGTGGCCGACGTGCTCGACGATCAGCTCCATACAGATCTCACTCGGAGCAAGTCGCATTCTGCTCCCTCCCCCCTTGTGGGGGTGGGATGGGGAGGGGGGTGTTTGTTTGACTCGGCCGAGTTTGTACCCCCCTCCCGGCTCGCGCGCTGTGCGCGCAAGCCGACCTCCCCCACAAGTGGGGAGGTAACTGGCGCGAGGTGTTGGGCTCAAGCATCACTTCGCGTAGCCGTAGCTCGCGTCGACGATATCGGATACCCCAAAGCCCGCATCGACGAATTTTTCCTGCTGCATCCAGGCGAGCTGGTCGGCGACGCTCGCGAGCTCGAGCACCGCGTCGGGCTCGACATAGGGCAGTGTCGCCGTCAGCTTCTCGGCCGGCAAATTGGTGTATTTGCTCACGATCTCGAGGAAAGGCCGCGTGCGATCGTCGAGCACCACCTTGCCGTCGCGCCGGGCAGCCAGCAGATGATCATGGAAATCGCGGGTGCCGCCGCGATAGCCGGCGAGAAACCGTGCGACGAGCTCGTGCTTGGCGTTGGTGCCGGTGCCCGCGAACACCGCGCCGAGCTGCCACGGCGTCTCGTCGCCGACCCAGCCGAGGAGCTCGGCGTCGCCGGCATCGAGCAGCGGTTGCGCGCTCGTCGCCGGCAGCAGCGCCGCCTCGATCCGGCCGCCCTTGAGCGCGGAGGCCAAATTGGTGAGCGACTGCAGCGGGACGAGCTTCATCTTCGAAAAATCGAGCCCGTATTTGCGCGCGAGCAGGCCGAGACAGTAGTGGAAGCTCGAGCCGACTTGCGTGATCCCGATGCTGTGGCCGACGAGATTCTTCGGCGACTTCAATCCCGCCTGAAATGCCGATTTTCCGGACAGATACGCGACGAGCGGGTACCCCGGCGCCTCGCGGCTCTGTCCCGCGACGATCCGCAGCGCGCCCTTGCCGGCCAGATTGAACAAGCCGCCGGTGAACGCGGTGACGCCGAACTCGACGTCGCCCGATGCAGTGGCGACCGCGATCGGCTGGGCGGCATCGAAGAATTTCATCTCGACTTCGAGCCCTTGGTCGCGGAAATAGCCGCGCTCGAAAGCGATGAACACCGGACCCGAGGAGGCGAGCCGCAGCACGCCGACCCGCAGCTTCTCCTGCGCGCGCGCGGATCTCGCGCCGAGGCTCGCGGCTGCGGCGACCACGGCGGCCGTGCCGAACCCGGCGAGCAAGTCGCGGCGCGTCGCAAGCTGCATTGTTTCTCCGTTGAGCTCGCCGGGCATTGCCTTGCATTTCAACCCATTCGCCCCGCAGACTCCAGGGCCAATCCGTGACGGACCGGATGCCTCTGAGCCGCGCGCAGAAATACGACGTCGTCGTGGTGGGGGGCGGCAGCGCGGGCACCGCGGCGGCCGTCGCGGCGGCGCGGATCGGCGCGCGCACCCTGCTGGTCGAAGCCGCGGGGTTTCTCGGCGGCGCCGCCACGCTGCGCAACGTGCTCACCTATTGCGGCCTCTATACGCTCGGCCCCAAACCCCGGTCTGCGGTCGGCGGCGTCGCGCGGGAAGTCGTCGCGCGGCTCACCGCAATCGGCGCGGTGACCGGCCCGAAGCGGTTTCGCGGCGTGTTCGTCGTGTTCGATCCGGAGGCGGTCAAGCGCGTGCTCGATGGCGTCGTGACAGAAGCCGGCGTCGATGTGCTGTTGCACGCGCTCGCGATCGGCGCGGAACGCGACGGCGATGCGATCCGCAGCGTCACGGTCCAGGACCGAAACGGACCGCACGCGGTCGAGGCGCGGGCGTTCGTCGATGCGACGGGCGACGGCGATCTCGCGTGTTTCGCCGGCGCCTCGACCCGCTACGGCAACGACGGCTTTGTGAACATGGGCACACTCGGCGCACGGTTCGGCGGCATTCCGCGCGAGGTGCCCGTCTCAGCCGCGCGTTGGGCCGAGGCGATCCGTGCCGCAAAGGCCCGCGGTGTTGCCCCTCTCTCGAAGGAGACCGGCCTCGTGGTGCGGCTGCCGATCTCGGCCGACGTCGTCGCCTATCTGATCGGCGAGGAATACGACGCCCGCGACGCCGCCAGCATCGGCGCCGCGGAAATGCGCGGGCGCCGCCAAGCTTGGACCTATCTCGAAGTCATCCGCGGCATCGCCGGCCACGAGAACGCGTACCTAGTTTCGACCGGTCCCGAATTCGGCACGCGCGAATCGCGCCACATCGATGCGGTCTATCAGGTCACCGCCGAGGATCTGCGCACTGGCGCGCGATTTGCGGACTGCGTCGCCCTCGGCGCCTGGGCGAGCGAGTTCCACAACGCGGCGACGCCCGACAGCAGTTTCGAAAAACCGCCGCGCGAGACCTACGACATCCCGTTGCGCGCGCTGATGAGCCGCGACGTGGCAAACCTGTTCGCGGCGGGCCGCACCGCGGATGGCGACCGGATCGCGGGCGCTTCGATGCGCGTCATGGGCACCGCGTTTGCGACCGGCCACGCCGCCGGAGTCGCGGCGGCGCAGCTCGCGGCAAACGGGAGCGTATCGGCGCCGGAGGTCCGCAAGGCGCTCGCCGCGCAGGGCGCGCTGCTCGATGCAGAGAATCTGCCGGAGCCGGTGCAGCTTGGAGAATGAGGGCCGCGGCCCGGAGCCGTGCCTCGTCCCTGTTCAGTGGGCGCCGCGGTATCAAAACAGTGACTTGCGCCGGGAACAGTTGGGCGATAGCCACGATTTGCTAACAAGAGGTGCGCGAGCCGTAGGCGTGCCGGCGCGCACACGAACCCGCGAGGCGCAGATGCGGGGATTGCCATTCATCGAGCAGAAATTCCCGTGGGCCGTTCGCGACGGCCGGCTCACGTGGGTCGTGAAATACGCGGGCGCCAGCATCGCGTCGATCGTGCTCATCATTATTGTTTTCCGGCACGTGCTCGGCCTCGACGTGCTGAGCTACACCGATCCGATCGGGATCGCGGCGGTCCTCGGCCTCATCGGCGTGATCGGAATCGGGGTGGCGTTGATGGCCGCGACGTTCTACAGCGCGCGCAGCGGCATGGACGAGCAGGCGGGCGAAGCCCACGACATCCACTACGACGACGAACAGCGGCGGTGAACCGAGCGGCGCAACCCGGTCGGCGCCGGTGTGATCGGGATCGCGTTTCGCATTTCATGCCCCGCTTCTCGCAACCCTGCGACTTTGCTTTCCGCCGTGCTTTGCGAAACGATCGTCGGCTCGGCGCGCGTAACGATCGGGAGCACGGATTGCAGGCAAAGACCCACCGCATCGTCCGGCTGGTGGCGATCGTCACCGCGGTATCAGCCGTTTTCGGATTGGCCCTCTCATTCGTAAACCGAGGGGACATCCTCGCCGGCACCCTTGCCGGAATTCTGATCGCACTGTCGATCTCGGCATTGGAGATCGTGCTGCGAGGCCCGGCCGCCGACGCGGTTCGACGCTGGCCGGTCGCGCTGCCCTTCCTGTTGCGCACGGCCGTGTACGGCGCCGCGTTCTTCATCATGGTTCACCTCGCGGCGGCGTTGACGCTCGGGTCGTGGGACCCGCTCGTGCATCCGACGCGGCTCCTGAGCAACACCACGGTGCTGGTCTCGTTCGGCTTCGCGTTCGCGGTCAATCTCGCGATCATGCTCGCGCGGCTGCTCGGCCCGCGCGTTCTCGTCTCGCTGCTGACCGGCCGCTACCACCGGCCGCGGCAAGAGCGCCGTGTCTTGCTGTTCATGGATCTACTCGGATCGACGCAAGCGGCCGAAGCGCTCGGCGATGAGCAATTCCATCGCTACCTCAACCAGGTGTTCTGGGACGTGACCGATCCGGTGCTGGAAGCCGGCGGTGAGATCTATCGCTATGTCGGCGACGAGATCATCGTCACCTGGCCGGCCGACGGCGCCCTCCGGGATGCCGCGTGCATCGCCTGCGTGTTCGAAATCGAGGCTGCGCTGGCGCGGCGCCGCGCACGGTATCGCGCCGAGTTCGGGATCGAGCCGCGGCTGCGCAGCGCGCTCCACGCGGGACCGCTCATCGTCGGCGAAATGGGCGACGTGAAGCGCGAGATCGTGATGCTGGGCGACACCATGAACACCGCGGCGCGCATCGAGGGCGTGTGCCGCGCGATGCACAAGGACTATGTCGCTTCGGCTCCCGCGCTGGCGATTTGCTCGCTGCCCGCGGGCGTCAACGCCGAGAGCCTCGGACCCGTGCCGCTGCGCGGCAAGGAGAGCGGGATCGAGCTGTTCGCGCTGACGCGGGACAACTCCTGACTCGTCACGGCCGAGCTTGTCCCGACCATCCACGGTACCGGCTCGTCCAGGCCAGGATCATGGATTTCCGGCACGAGGGCGGGCATGGCGAGCCGACAGCCTTCAACGGCCCAGCGCGCGGGTGCCGGCGCTCACGGCATCGACGCACTCGTCCCAATCGCCCTCGTCGTCCTCTTTTTGCGCGTTCTTGAGCGCCTTCCGTAGCTGATCGCGGACCTGCTTCGGATGCTTCTTCTTCACCTCGGCCTTGAGCATCGTGATGCCCTTCTGGCAATCGGATTCCTTGTCGGCCCACCCCCGAGCGGGAAGCAACAGCGTGGCGACGACGATCGCGATCGGGATGGCATAACGCATGTCAATGATCCTCGCTGGTACGACAGGAAAGCGCGAAATCTTTGCCCCCTCCCCATCCCTCCCCTGCAAGCGAGGAAGGGAGTCGTGCGCTGCTCGCCAGAGCGAAGGCGCGTCAGCCGACCAGCTGCTTGGCACCCCGGCGTTCCGGATTGAAGTGCTTGCGCAAGCCGCGCCAGACCTCGACGTAATCGTCCTGTCGGGCCGGGTGTTCCGCCGCAAAACGGGTGATCCGTTGCGGGAAGCGGGTTTCGAACATGAACGCGAGCGTGCCTTCGAGCTTCACGGGCGCGAGCTCCGCGGTGCTCGCGTGGTGGAACGCGGTGGCGTCGGGGCCGTGCGGCAGCATGCAATTGTGCAGGCTGATGCCGCCCGGCAGAAAGCCTTCGGGGCGCGCGTCGTAGACCCCGTACACGAGACCCATGAACTCCGACATGATGTTGCGGTGATACCACGGCGGCCGGAAAGTGTTTTCGGCGACCGACCAGCGCTCGGGGAAAATCACGAAATCGACATTGGCGGTGCCGGGCGTCTCCGACGGCGAGGTCATCACGGTGAAGATCGACGGATCGGGATGGTCGAACAGGATGGCGCCGACCGGAGAGAACCGCCTCAGATCGTATTTGTAAGGCGCGTAATTGCCGTGCCAGGCGACGACGTCGAGGGGAGAGCGCGAGAGCTCGGTGCGGTAGAGCTCGCCGCCCCATTTCACGAACAGCGCCGAGGTCTGCTCCTTGTCCTCATAGGCGGCGATGGGAGTGAGAAAGTCCCGCGGATTGGCGAGGCAGTTCGCGCCGATCGGCCCGCGGTTGGGCAACGTGAAGGCGCCGCCGTAGTTCTCGCACACATAGGCGCGGGCCGGTCCGTTGATCAACTCGACCTTGAAGATCATGCCGCGTGGAATGACGCAGATCTCGCCCGGCTCGATGTCGATGATGCCGAATTCGGTGCGGAAGCGCAGGTTGTTGTGCTGGGCGACGATCAAAAGCTCGCCGTCGGCATCGAAGAAAAACTCGTTCGTCATTGCGCGTGTCACCAGCAGCATGTGGCTCGCCATGCCGACTTGGGTGTCGCAATCGCCCGCCGTCGTCACGGTGTGGAGGCCGGTGACGAAGGTGAGTTCCTCCTCCGGGATCGGAAGGGGATTCCAGCGCTGCTGCCCGATCGGGAGCGTCGTCTCCTCGCGGGTCGGCGCGGTGCGGATCAGGCGCTTGTCGGTCCGGCTATAGCGGCCGGAGTGCTTGACGCTCGGCCAGATGCGATAGAGCCACGAGCGCTGGTTCTGCTCGCGCGGCGCCGTGAACGGCGACCCGCTGAGCTGCTCGGCATAGAGCCCGTATTTGACCTTCTGGGGCGAGTTGCGGCCGATCGGCAGCGCGCCCGGAAGCGCCTCGGTCTCGAAACTATTGCCGAAGCCGGACATGTATTGCGGCGTCATGGGGCCTCCTGGGCATCCCCGCCCGCCTGCTGCGCTCAACCTAGTGCCATGAACGAGTTGCACCAAGTGCCTTACCGGCCCGGGCGCACGGGCGAATACGGCGGGTTCAAGAGCTGGGTGCTATCATACTCGCCCAGTCACCGGGCTCCAGAGCGCTGCAATTCCGGCGCCGCACCCGTAGACTAGCCCGCGCTTGAACCGATCCGCCGCCGAACAATGGCCAGTTACCAGTATCAGCACTTTCCATACGTGGAGCCGCCGGAGCTTCGAGGCGCAGCGGCGAAGCGCCGGCCCGTGATCGTCGTGGGAGCGGGGCCGGTCGGGCTCACCGCCGCGATCGATCTCGCGCTGCACGACGTTCCGGTGCTGCTGCTCGACGAGAGCGACGTGGTCTCGGTCGGCAGCCGCGCGATCTGTTGGGCCAAGCGCACGCTGGAAATCTGGGACCGGCTCGGGGTGGCGGCGCGGATGCTCGCTAAAGGCGTCACCTGGAACCTCGGCCGGGTCTACCACCGCGACCAGGAGCTTTACAGCTTCAATCTGGCTCCCGAGGGCGGCCACAAGATGCCGGCCTTCATCAACCTGCAGCAATATTACGTCGAGGAGTTTCTGGTCGGGCGGGCGAGCGAGCTCGCGGACTCCATCGAGCTGCGGTGGAAACACCGGGTCACGGGAATCTCGGCGCTCGACAATGGCATCGAGCTCGAGATCGAGACCCCGGGCGGCGCCTACCGGCTCGAGGCCGATTGGCTGATTGCCGCGGACGGCGGACGCAGCTCGGTCCGCGGCATGCTCGGCCTGCCGTTCGAGGGCGAGGCCTTCGAGGAGCGCTTCCTGATCGCCGACGTGAAGATGCAGGCGGATTTCCCCAATGAGCGCTGGTTTTGGTTCGAGCCTGCGTTCCATCGGGGCGAAAGCGCGCTGCTGCACCGTCAGCCTGACAATATTTTCCGCATGGATTTCCAGCTCGGGCCGAACGCGGACCCGGACCTCGAGCGGCAGCCGGAGCGGGTGCTGCCGAGAATCCGCGCTGCGGTCGGCGACACTCCTTTCGAGCTCGAATGGAGCTCGGTCTATGCATTCCGCTGCGCGCGGCTAGAACGCTTCGTGCACGGCCGCGTGATCTTCATGGGCGACAGCGCACATCTCGTCAGCCCGTTCGGCGCGCGCGGCGGTAACGGCGGCATCCAGGACGCGGACAATCTCTGCTGGAAGCTCGCCGCCGTGGTGAGACGGACCGCGCCCGCCGCCCTCCTCGAGTCCTACGACGAGGAGCGCGGACGCGGCGCGGACGAGAACATCCTCAACTCCCGGCGCACGACCAATTTCATGACGCCGAAATCCCCGGCCGAGCGGCTGTTCCGGGACAGCATCCTGGCGCTCGCGCGCGAGTTCCCGTTCGCGCGCGGTCTCGTCAATGCCGGCCGGCTGTCGAAGCCGTGCGGCCTCCAAGGCCTCAGCCTGCAGAGCGAGGACGCGGGCGAGCCCGGCGGAGCCATGGTGCCCGGTGCGCCGTGCGCGGACGCGCCGATCCTCGACCCGAGCGGCCGGACCGGATGGCTGCTGGAACATCTCGGCGGCGAATTCACCCTGCTGGCGCTGGCTGAGGGGCCTGCCGACGTTCCCGACCGCGGCACGCTCGATCGATTCGCGCCTACGCCGAAACTGTGCATCGTGAGCCGCAACGGCACCGGCGGCTCGCGAAGCGGAGCGCTGCACGATCGCGACGGGCTCGTGCACGCTCGTTACGGCGGGCCCGGCGCCGTCTATCTCATCCGTCCCGACCAGCACGTCGCGGCACGCTTTCGCGCCTTCGACGCGCCGGAAATCGGCCGGGCGCTCGCCCGCGCATGCGGAAACGGCGCATGACCTCCTCCGAAGAACTGCGCCGCCAGGACGGTCTTGCCGGAACAGCCGACGATTTTTACGAGGCGCTGCTTGCCGCCCACGAGGGTCTCGACGACCAGGAAAGCGCAGCACTCAATGCCCGCCTCGTGCTGCTGCTCGCCAATCACGTCGGCAGCCTGCCGGTGCTGCGCGAAGCACTCGCGCTGGCACGCGCCAGCCTCGGCGCCGGCCGGAAAGTCCGCGACAAATAGGGCCGCCCGCCGCCTCGGCTCGGCGTCCGCGAATTGTTTGACTTAGGGCAAAGCGCCGGCGCAACTTCGGCGCAATCGATCCGCATCGGCGTTCGATTGCGCGGCGGCGGCACGCGGACAGAATCGCCATCGAGCGCGCGTTCTTCCATTGCGGGAAATGCATCGTGCGCTCGAAATTGTGGGATAAGGATCGTCTCGCAGAGCCGGTGCGCACCAGCGGCTGGTTGCACAAGCTCGCGTACAAACCCGCGAGCGTTTGAGCTCAGGCGGAAACCGCCGCGGAATATTGCTCGTCCGTTACCGGCTCGAGCCAGGTGACGTGCACGCCGTCGCGGTGCTCCTGGAAAGCGATGTGCACCATGCCGGTCGATGGGGCGGCGCCGTGCCAATGCTTCTCGCCCGGCGGGATCCACACGGTGTCGCCGCCGCGAATCTCGCGCACCGGACCACCCCAGGCCTGAACGCGCCCCACTCCGGAGACGACGTGCAGCGTCTGGCCGAGCGGATGGGTGTGCCACGCGGTCCGCGCGCGCGGCTCGAAGCTCACGCGCGTCGCCCGGATCCGCGCCGGAGCCGGCGCGTCGACGATCGGGTCCTGCCAGACGGTTCCGGTGAACGAATCGGCCGCGCCGCGGCGCGTGGCAACCGATCCCGATTTGGTGACGTCCATGACCGGCTCTCTGTTCGAAGCAGCGCAAGCACGATGAACCTTGCATACCGGATCGGCGGCCACAAGCAGACGCGGCCAACCGGGTCCGGCGCGCGGGCCATGGACGCTCGCCGTCCCTCGACATCGTCTGGCGAAGCCCGCAAGCTGTGGCGGTCCGATGATCATTGGGAAAGGCAACCGCACATGACCGCCGACATCCGGATTTACAATCTCCCGGAAAAGCTCGGGACGCCGCTCGGGCAATATTCCCAGGTGACCCGCGTCAAGGCCGGCGAGTTTCTGTTCATCGCCGGGATGGTCGGCATCGACGCGAGCGGGAAGCTCGTCGGCGATGGGGATTTTTTCGCGCAAGCCAAGCAGACCTTCGACAACATCCATGCCGCGCTGCGCTCCGCCGCCGCCGATTGGAGCAATGTGGTCGAGTTCACCACCTACCTGGTGCATTCCCAGGACATCGCCAAATTCATGGAATTCCGCCGCCGCGAATATCCGGCCATGTTCAAGAACGGCGCCTATCCGCCGAACACGCTGTTGATCGTCGACCGGCTGGTGCGGGAGGCGTTTCTCATCGAGGTGCAGACGATCGCCGCCATCTAGAACGGAACAGGTCCCTTGGCCGAAACCGGCATTGCGCCCCATCGCGTGATCGCCCGCAACATCGCGGTCGCCTCGGAAAACAAGATCCACGACGATGCGGTGGCGCGGCGGTTCGGCTTTGCGGGCGGTCTCGTCCCCGGGATCGAAATCTACGCCTATATGACGCACCTGCCGGTCGCGCGCTGGGGACTTGCCTGGCTCGAGCGCGGCAGCGCGGAATGCCGGCTCCTCACGCCGGTCTACGACGGCGAGCACGCCACCGTGACCGGCAAGATCGAGGACGGCCGGCTCGACATCGCGGTCGAAAGCAAAGGCGGACTCTGCGCAACCGGGCGCGCCGGTTTGCCCGATGCCGCTCCCGTGCAGCCGAACACCGATAATTGGCCATGGAGCTCCCCGCCCACGACCCGCCCGGCAGCGGACGAACAGACGCTCGCGCCCGGCACGCAGTTCGGCACCGCTCCGTTCCTACTCAGCGCGGAATTTTCCGCGCGTTATCTCGCCGACGTGGGCGAGACCCACAGCATGTATGCGACCGAGGGGCTTTGCCATCCGGGCATTCTGTTGCGTCTGTGCAATTGGGCGCTGACGCAGAACGTCGTGCTCGGACCCTGGATCCACGCCGGCAGCAAGGTGCAGAATTTCGCAGCGGCCCGGGTCGGCGCGGAACTCCGGACGAGCGCCACCGTAAGGGCCAATTACGAACACAAAGGCCATCGCTTCGTCGATCTCGATGTCCTGGTCTTCGCCGACACGCAGCCGATTGCGCGCGTCGAGCACACGGCAATCTGGCGGCCGCGACAGATAGCTCAGACAGCCTGATTCTTCAGCTCGCGCTCCCCGCGCCAGAGGCGCCCGAGATTCTCCAGCAGCAGATCGATGACATTGTCCTCGTAACGGCGCGTCTCTCCGGCGGTGTGCGGCGTGATCAGGACGTTGGGCAAGGCCCACAACGGCGAGCTTTCCGGCAGTGGCTCCTCCCAAAAGCAATCGAGCGCCGCGCCGGCAATGCGCCCGTGCTGCAGCGCATCGATCAGCGCCGGCTCGTTGATCACCCGGCCGCGCGCGACATTGATAAGGAACGCCGTGGGCTTCATCGCCTGAAATGCGGCAGCTCCGAACAGAAGTTCGGTATTCGGCGTCAGCGGGCAGGTGAGCGCCACGAAATCCGCGTGCGGCACGAGCTCGAGCAGGCGATCCTGCGCGAGGACGAGGTCGGCCGCCTCCGCTGCTACGGCGGCATTACGCTTCGTCGCGACGACGCGGATGCCGAAACCGCGGGCGAGCGCCGCGAGCCGCGAGCCGATGCGGCCGAGCCCGACGATCAGCAGGGTCTTGCCGGAAAGCTCGTCTTCCCGCTGCGCCGGATCGGAGATCATGCCGCGCCAACGGCGGCGAGCCTGGTTGTCGCGGGACTGCGGCAATTGCCGCGCCAGCGCCAGCATCAGCGCGATCGCGTGCTCCGCCACCGCGCGCTCGTTCGCGCCCTGGGCGCTCGCGAGGCGAATCCCGCGCTCGCGCAATGCGTCGCGGGCATACTGGTCGGTGCCGGCGCTGATCGATTGGATAAAGCGCAGCTTCGCGGCGTTCTCGATGAGCTCGTTGCGCCACAGGCCCGAGATGACGAGCACGTCGGCATCGCCGATTCGCGCCTGCAGCTCCTCGTAGCTGCGCAGCTCGAAACAGCGGATGCCGGTCCGGCGCCGCGCGAAGCGCTCGCCGAGCCGGTATGCGACATGGGCGAAACAGATCGTGAGATGCTCGCGATCGGGCAGCGCGGATGAAGCCATGGCCCAGCATCCCGGCGGAGCGGAGCAAATGCAATCCGGCAGACCCGGCCGGGGCGCATCGCGTCATCCGGGTCGCAATGCCGCACGGCCATCCCGTGCGGCTGCGACTTGTGCTAGGCGGCCCGGATCGAAGATGATGCTGGCAAACATTCCGGTTCCGTCGCATTGCCGGACGAGCCCAAGCAAGAACCGCCCGGGAGGAAGCCTTGAACCCATTCCGTGTGCGCGCGTGTTGGCGCCCGGCGTTGCTGGCCGTTGGGTTGCTCGCGGCCGGATCTGCCGCCAATGCCCAGAGCGTGACCGTGCGGCTCGCCAAGCAATTTGGTATTTCCTATATGCCGCTGACGATCATGGAGCAGAAGCATCTGCTCGAAGCCCAGGGGAAGGCACTCGGCCTGGAGATCAAGACCGAATGGGTGCAGTTCACCAGCGGCACGCCTATGAACGAGGCGCTCGTCTCCGGGAACCTGGATTTCGCGTCCGGCGGGGTCGGCCCGCTGCTCACCATCTGGGGCAAGACCCGCGAGAACCTCGGCGTGAAAGCCGTCGCCGCGCTCAACTCGATGCCGCTCTATCTCAACAGCATCAATCCGGCGGTGAAGACCATCAAGGATTTCGCCGAGAAGGACCGCATCGGACTGCCGGCGGTGCGGGTGTCGATCCAGGCCATCACCTTGCAGATGGCGGCCGAGCAGGCGTTCGGCCCGGGACAGGGCGGCAAATTGGACCACCTGACCGTCTCGCTCGGCCATCCGGACGCGATGGCGCAGATGATGAGCGGCAGGTCGGAGATCACCGCGCATTTCGGCTCGGCGCCGTTCATGTACCAGGAGCTCGAGGACGGGCGCGTGCACAAGGTGCTCGACAGCTATGAGGTGCTGGGCGGCCCGCACACCTTCAACCTGATGTGGACGACGACCCGGTTTCACGACCAGAACCGCAAGGTGATCGCGGCTCTCGTCGCGGCGCTCGACGAAGCGATGAAGCAGATCGCGGCGGATCCCGCGGGTTGCGCGGCGCTGTGGGTCAAGGCCGAGAACTCCAAGCTCGCGGCCGCCGAGATCGAGAAGATGATCCGGCTGCCCGAGAACGAATGGACGCTGGTCCCCAAGAAGATCATGCCCTATGCGGATTACATGGGCCGCGCCGGCATGATTCCCGCCAAGCCCAAATCCTGGCAGGACCCGTTCTTCGAGGAGGCTCACAAGCTTCCGGGCAGCTGAATTTCACGACCATGCGCCTGCTCGAAGTCGAAGGGGTCACGCTGCAGTACAAAACGCCGCGGCATCTCGTGACCGCGACCTACAAGGTCGACTTCACGGTCGAGGAGCGCGACCGCTACGTCATCCTCGGGCCGTCGGGCTGCGGGAAATCCACGCTGCTCAAGGCGGTCGGCGGGTTCATGCGGCCGGTCGAGGGCGCGATCCGCATCCGCGGCAGCGAAGTCACCGAGCCCGGCCCGGATCGCATGATGGTGTTCCAGGAATTCGAGCAGCTGATGCCGTGGAAGACCGTGCTCGACAATGTGCTGTTCCCGATGCGCGTGACCGGAAAATTCCCGCGCGCGGAGGCGCTCGATCGTGCCGGGGCGGTGATCGAAAAGGTGCGGCTCACGAAATTCCGCGACATCTATCCGCACATGCTCTCCGGCGGCATGAAGATGCGGGTCGCGATCGCCCGCGCCATGGTGCTCGAGCCCGACATCCTGCTGATGGACGAGCCGTTCGCCGCGCTCGACGCGCTCACCCGGCGCGCCATGCAGCAGGAACTGCTGGCGCTGTGTCGGCAATTGCGTCTGACCGTGCTGTTCGTCACGCACTCGATCGAGGAGGCGATGCTGGTCGGCTCGCGCATCCTGGTGCTCACGCCGCATCCTGGCCGGGTTCGCGCCGAGCTCGACGCCGACGGCTTCGGCTTCGACACCCTGGATCGGGTGGAGTTCGGCGCGATGTCGAAACGCATCCACGGCCTGCTGTTCGAGCCCGCATCGCTGGCTACACCTCTCCCCGCCCGCGGGGAGAGAGCCTGCCCCGGACCTGATCCGGGGTCGACCGAGCGAAGCGAGGTCGGGTGAGGGGCTTGACCATGCAAACCGACGCCCCTCACCCGATCCCTCTCCCCGCAAGCGGGGAGAGGGAACCGTTTACCGAGCGCTCGGAGCCAGCCACGAGAGCTGGCGCCGGCGGGCGGCCGGAGTTCGAGCGCGAGCCGCTCGACGCCGCGGGGGTCGGGGAAATCGAGCGGCCGCTGCCTCTTTTCGAGCGCGTCCTCCACAACGACACCGTGCAACGCGCCGCGATCCTGCTGGCGCTCGTGTTGTGCTGGGAGCTTTACGCGCGCTGGCTCGACAATCCGTTGCTGTTCCCGACGTTCACGGCGACCATGCGGGTGTTCGGCCGCGATCTCGCAAACGGCGTTCTGCCGGACCGCATCTTCACTTCGCTGAAGTCGCTCGCGATCGGCTATGCGGCGGGCGTGGTGCTCGCCGCGGTCTTCACCACGATCGCGGTGGCGAGCGCGATCGGCACCCGCCTGCTCTCGACGTTGACGGCGATGTTCAACCCGCTGCCCGCGATCGCGCTCCTGCCGCTCGCGCTGATCTGGTTCGGCCTCGGCATTCCTTCGCTGGTGTTCGTGATCGTGCACTCGGTGCTGTGGGCGGTGGCGCTCAACACGCTGAGCGGGTTCCGCAGCGTGCCGGAGACGCTGCGCATGAGCGGCCGCAATTTCGGCCTTCGTGGCGCGCGCTACGTCGGCCTGATCCTGATCCCGGCGGCGTTCCCCTCGATTCTCGCGGGGCTCAAGATCGGCTGGGCGTTCGCGTGGCGCACGCTGGTCGCCGCCGAGCTCGTATTCGGCGTTTCCTCGCGCTCGGGCGGGCTCGGCTGGTACATTTTCGAGGCGCGCGCCGAGCTCGAGACTGCACGCGTGTTCGCGGGGCTGTTCGCCGTGATCCTGATCGGGCTCCTGATCGAGGCCGTGATCTTCCGCGCGATCGAGGCGCGCACCGTCACGCTGTGGGGAATGCAGAGGTGAGGATCGGGTGGAGAGGTCTTCTAGCCAATGTTCTTCCTGGTGGAAAATTCAGATCACCGCGAGAGGCGAAGCCAACTGGCCCGGACTGTAGTATCGTGTAATTCGGGGAGGGAGGTGGGAATTCATGGCGGCTTTATCCGCCGCTAGAAGGAGACACACCATGACGTGCCTTGAAGCCCCGTTACTGAGGATCGCCGCGTTCGGTGCTTTTCTGGGCCTTGCCGCACCCGATCTTGTTAATGCTGCTCAGCAGGTCGAGGTCACGAACACCCCGCTGCCAGTCGAGGTTACTAAGACCCCGTTGCCGGTGACTGCCGTTGACACCGCTGCCAAAAATCGTTTTCAAGCTGAGGCGACTATCACGACAACAGCAAACGGCATCACAACTAAGTCATTTAGCCATCCAGCAAACATTCTCGTTATTGAGTTTGTCTCGGGAACCTGCCAGACAAACGCAGCCACTAGGATCCTAAAGATCGGGTTCCGAACTAGCGCAGCGGGCGTGTTGGCTACTCACAGCTTAGTGCCGACTTTGCTGTTTTCCACCAGCCAGGATCGCTACTATGTAGTAAGTCAGCAGGCGCGCATATATGCTGACCCGAACGTAAGCGTTGATCTCCAAAATGAAGTTTTGACTTCTGGACCGGAAGTGATCAACTGCTCCATCGTCGCCTCCGGCTATTTGAGTCCGTAGCATTCGCAACAATGCCAGATAGGACTGGGGGCAGGATGCCATGGAAGGACCTTGCCTGGAACGGTAACTTATAGTTCTCCCATCTCCGTTCAAAACCATCCCAGCTCCGGAAATTTTGTCGGCACGTGCTTAGCTGCTCGCCGAATTATGGCGCAATGGCGGCACGTCATTGAACGAAAATTATGGCGTGTACTCGTAAAATCGATCGGCCGATCAAATGTCCGCTCAGCCCCCAACAGCGGCGGAGAAGCGGACATCGTCCGAGGTCGCAGAAGGGTCAGATTCGGACATTCTCGCCTCGGCCGCCTTGCCGACTCCGGGCTCAACGGTGGCAAACGAGCTGCAAGGCCGCCTCGGCGCTGGCGACTGGTATTTTCGCAAGCGGCACGATTGCGCCCCCGTGTTCAGGACTTTCCTTCACTCGACGCCTGGCTCACGTTCCTGCAGTCGCCTCTCGGCGCGAGTTTGGCCGCCGGATCCATCAGCCGGTACCTGTTGGAGCGGGAGCTCGAACCACCGGCCCCCAACCTGGTGGATGCGCTAATAGAAATGACCGACATCTTCACGCCTCTGATGCGGATCGTCGTAGCCGCTTGACGAAGGAGGGAAACCCCGGCGGGTTGGTCGCCCGGGGGGCATCCCTTAGTGCCGCCGGGGTCGCGCCGTCCGCGGCACCAGGGTGTCCATTCCGGGCACCATGCTGATGCCTTCCGCACGCGACCGCGGCGGTAATCACGTCGGGAGACCGGCTTTTGTCAGGTCTTCGACTATCCGAAGAAATTCGGGGTTGTCCCACTTAGGCAGCTCTCGAAGGAGTTCTGAGCTTTGATCATGTTGCCCCGTCCAAGCATAGGCGGCTGGTCGCCGGATCGGGTCGGCTCATCCGATGATCCGATGTCTGCTTTGGGTCATCAGCGGTCGTCGCGGAGAGCATAAGCATCGTCCGCTTTGCCCCTCAGAGCTACGTTCTGCTCGATATGGCGCAGAGCTGGCTCAAGCTGGCGGAGCAGGCTGAGAAGAACGCAAAGGCCGACTTGGTCTACGAGCCTTAGCCCCCGCGCTTGGGCGCTCTGCGTTAGGTCGCTTCGGAGGCGGCTCCCACCTGACGCCGCTGCGCTGAGCCAACCCGGCCCCGACCTGAGCGCTTGACTCTGCGCCCGTTTGAACGGCGAGATCAGATGTCCCTCCGAACGGAAGGGGACAGGTCATGCTGCGGCGACGTACACCCGCCGTAGATCATTGCCTCAACCGCGCCGCTGAAGCCGAGCACCTCGCAGCGCAGACCGGGGACGTTGTTTCAAAAAAGCGATACGAGCAACTCGCCCTCGCTTGGCGCCGCCTTGCCGGAGACGCTGAGTTCACCGAGAAGCTGGACAGGATGCTCAACGCGCAGGGGGACGAATAGGTCACGGGCCGCTTTCCTGCTCACCGCCCCTCCCTTCTGCGCTGGAGATCACAAAATTTTCCGGCCGGCGGTGCCTGATCGACCGAACCACAGCCGAGCGCTGGGCTGTCAGGGCGGCGATCGGGGCTGCGCGAATTGGCTTTTTATCGAGCGATGTGCGTCGCAGCGACGGCCAAAAAGCTTGATGCACGCCTTCGGATGTAATGATTGCTCGGTGATTTGTTGGCGCGCAGCGCGCGCTGGCTGACCAAAACGCCAATCCAGAGCTGTTCGATTTCTCGAGCAAGCGACATCCGGCCTGACAATACAGCCTTGTTGTAAGCCGCTTGAATGTCATCCACCCGCAGCGTGGCAGTCGTGGTTTCGATGAACACGGGGCTCCCCCTCCACCGGGTCCCCTCACCCCCTTTGTAATCTTATAGGATGATCGCTTGAGTAGTGTGACAGACAGGCCGGCTTTGCCGCAGGGCTCCTATTCAGATACCGAATGCATCGCTTCACGAATATCGTGAGCAGCGCCATTGAAGGGGGCTGGCGAACACCCTGCGTTCGGGGTTGGTTTACGAGATCAGCTAGTCCGCGATGCTAGGCGATGGCGCTATCGCACGGGGTGTGGCCGGCTATCGGACGGGAAATTATCTTGTCGGACAGTAACCCATGCAAAGCGACAGCCGAGAGGAGCAAATTTGGAGACACGTAGTTGGATTTCCTGAGGTATTGCAGGTATTGTTACATGTTGTCGATTGTACGTTACAGTGGTTTACGCAGCTAGTCTGTATCGTCTGTTGGAATTGGTTTTGCTGTCCAGGCAAAGCTTGTGCCACTCGATACCTCTGATCGGCATGTGCGCCGACGAACGTTGTTGCGAGAAAACAAAAAATCACAAACATTCGCATGATTTCCCCCGTGCGGACGGCGTGACCGCCATCGTGATCAGCGATGTGCGATTCGCAAGTACGCCTTGGTACTGCATGGCGCGAATGTTGCCAAGTCGCTATTGCGAGATGAGCTGCCCAGCAGCCGCCTGATATCGGCGAGGTTCAACGCCGCGCGGCGACCGATGGCCATTCACTGCCGGTTCATCGAGGATCGTTCAATGACCCTTGATGGTCGACGTTCAGCTTCATTCCTCTGATGGGCAGCAGCCCCTGTGTCCCGCTTGCGGTTCCCGAATGGAAATAATCCGCATTCTGCCTCGGGGACCGTATGTTTCGGAACAGCTGATCTTTCGCTGCGGTAGGTGCGAGGTTGCGATGACCCAAGCCGGTAAAGAGCGGGACTAATGGCACGAGACCCTGGCTTGCTCTGGCGTTACAAGAAGAAGCTCTGGGTTAGGTCGCTTCGGCGGGCAAACGGGTGTATGGCGATTCCGAGGCTCTTGGAACTGCCCCGCCGATATAGCGTTTTCCGCCTCTCCCCGGACGTGTCACCCGGGGACCAGAGCCCGAGCCCGAGCCCCAGCAAAGGGTCCGGGCTCTTGGATTTGGGGTCCGGGCCATCGAGGAACCCCGCAAAGCCCCTTCGCCGGGACCGCCACGGAGCCGTCGAGCCGGTCGCCTGGGCATCGGGAAGGCCCGCACACCCCCATCTCCCCGGTCGGCTGGTCAAGTGGCGAGGACCAGCATGGAAAGACTGGGCAGCTGGTTTTCTCAGAGTGCGTTGGAGATGATAAAGGTCGGGCCACCCTCGTCATCGTCGGCAGTACGCGATCCGCCTAGCCGTTGATGCCCTCGCAGTGCCTCCACAAGGGCCCCAGACGAGTTTTCGGGCAGCTGGGCGAACGGGACGGGCAAATGGGGCGGTTCTGGCGAGGGGTATTCTGGCCGCGGCAGGCCGAAGCCTTGGCAAACTGCCGTTCGATGACCAAGAACCGGATGGCGCCGAGCACTCGCCACCGCGGGATTGCCGTGGATGGCAAAGCCCGGCCGCAACGCTTGATGGCTCTGTGTGGGGACTGGATGACATATTGGGGGCGGGCGTTTACGACGCCCACGCAGGGCCTCAATAGTGATTCAATAGTGTTGAAGTCGCTTGCAATTGCTCAGATTATAGAGCTATGTCAATGACATACGTGTTCGCAGTTTTATTCCGACCGGCGCGCCACTTCTTCCCGCGACGAGCGCGCACTAAGGTCGGAGGTTTCGCTGAAGAAACCGCACCGTTTCAGTGATCGATTGCGCGCGAACCATTGTATCATATCCCATCGAATATCCGGGAGCCTCACGCAGGCATGCCGCGAAGGAGCTTGCATCAAACGGCGTTGCTTGACCGTCGATGAGGAACGCCGGCCCGTTGGGCCCGAACAAAATTAGCGGGCATTTTTTTGTGCTGACGAATTCCGGATAGAAGCGCGCCGTGGCGACTTCGGGGACCGTCCATGCATGGTAGGCGCCCGGGTAGATCACGGTTTCGATCGGGGCCGGAGCCCCCGCGGCGCGCGCGTAGGCCAGATAACCCCCGATCTTTGCCACAGGCAGATTTTCGTCCTTTTCACCGAGGAGCATCAGCACCGGAGAGCCGGTATAGGCGCCGCGCGCAGCAATCACGCCAAAGTTTCCACCCGGATAGAAGGCGACGTGCGCGGCAAAGCGGCCTTGTCCGGGCTTTAGCGCCAATCGAAGCGCCTCAAATGCCGTGAGATGAGCGACTTCACCGCCATACGAGAAACCCAAAATGGCAATTCTATCGGCATCGATCCTGGGCTCGCTCGAAAGCTTGCGCAGCGCGGCGTAGGCGTCCGCCACGCCAGGAAGCAAATAGCCGGGGGATCCCTGTGTCGCCGACCCGGTCGTTCCGCGCGCGGCAAAGCTATCGTAGGTCAGTGTGACGAAGCCTGATTTGCGCAATTCGTTTGCGACATAACCTTCATTCGTTTCACTATAACCGCGCATCGCGTGAACGACGATGACCGCGGGGTACCGATCCCTTGCCTCCTCCGGAAAGCGCAGGCTCGCTCGAACCGTGACCGTCGCGGTTGCAGCCTCCTGCGCCAAAAGCTGGCGAAAGTCACTGTATGTGGAAGACTGAAACGTGACCTGGTTTGTGCCCGCCTCAGGCTCCTGACATCCAACCGCTGCTCCACAAGCGATCGTCGCCGCAAGAACGCGCAGACTTAAGTGCATGGGAGCCGGTTCGGTTGGCCGCGATCAGGCAGATTCTAAAGCGTGTTCTGCGGTGTGACAACCTGGGCAAGGCAGCCGAAAGCGTAGCGCGGGATCGCAGGCGGTCGCATTTTCAGCTACGGCAGCGTGCTGTAGGCGCCCATGTCATAGCGCCACGGCGAACGAGTAGTGCCCACCTTCATCGACCGCGGCGCGCCACCACGTCCAACAATCGCGACATATCCAGGCGCTGGAAAATTCGCCCTTGCAGAATCGAATACTTGCATGGCTTCGGCGTCTCACGTACCCACTTTGGGTGTAATGGCATGCGCGGGAGGCGGGAGGCGCACAGCCTTGTTCTCGACGGCTTCCTGGCAGCCTCGCAGACCATGCTGATGACCGTTCTGCGCATCGTACCCAATCTCTTGTCCTCCGATCCGGCCCGGGCCCGTGAGTTCTATGGTGAACTGCTCGGCCTCGACGTGGTGATGGATCTCGGATGGATCGTGACATTCGCTTCCGACGCCGTTGCGAACCCCCAGATCAGTGTCGCGGTCGAAGGCGGATCGGGCACTTCCGTTCCTGATCTCTCGGTTGAAGTCGACGACGTCGATGAGGTGTATCGGCGCGCGAGCGCGGCCGGATTCGAGATCCTCTACGGAATCGCCGATGAGCCCTGGGGCGTTCGGCGCTTTTACGTCCGTGATCCTTTTGGCAAAATCGTAAACGTTCTCACGCACCGCTAAGGAGCGAGGCGCCACACGGTCCCGGGGCGCCGTTAAGAGCCGACTTGAAACAGATCACGAGATGCGCGCACGTTCTGGATGCGGAGGTGCCGGAAGCGATGCAATCGTTGGGATTCTGTGCGACTACCGCTCTACCAATCTGGGGTCGAAAGTTCGAAACTCTTCCGGCGCCAATATTCGCACGTAGTTTTTGCCGAATCTTGTCGCCCGCGGAATTGCCGAGCCGGCTTGCAGCGTTCCGAACAGCCGAGGCTCGGGTTCGTATTCTGGCCGTCGGGACGCAGGGGCCGGCAGCGGCTGAGGCCGCGTCGCTCCGATCAACCCAGGGACGCTTCGGCATTGAGCCCGATGACCGCACCGACGAAACCGCCCGCGACGCTGCCGAAACGGCTCGGCTATTTTGCGCTGATGCTTGCCGGCGTCGGGACGATGTTGCTCGCAGCCGGTGGAGATACGGCCCAGAACAAGAGGATCGTGACTTATTCGGGCCTCGCCTTCGTGGTGCTCGGGACCGCGTTGCTGGTCGTTGCCGGCGGACTGGATTGGCACCGGCGGGTATTCGGTCGTCGCGAGCCCGAGCCCGAGCCCGAAACCGATACGCCTACCGATGACGTACCCACCGGTGCCGATGTCGAAGGCGAAGAGCTCACCCATACCGAGCGGGCGCTGATCAAGTGGCTGCGGACGAACGACGTGCCGCCGGACGTCGTCGCCACCGCGATCCGCGAGATCTTGGAACGGCGACTGGGCCGGTAGCGAACTTGTTGTGCCGCGCATGCGGCGAGGAAGTTCATGCGTCCGGCAGCCGCGCTCGCCCGGCACAAATCACAACCAGATGACATCTGCAAAAAACTCCGTCGCTCGCCTCGTGCTGCGACGTGCACTCCCGAGCCGTCGCGTTTTGCAAACCAGCGCGTAGGGCCCGGGCTATTCGTGTAGACCTTCATGTTTTGGACATGTGCGGACCGCGAAGCCGACTGCGCTCCGATATGGGTCCACTTTGCTCGGCAAGTGGCAGTTGATCGCCGCCGCAGGTCGGCCGCTCCTTTCGGCCGGTGGTCGTGTGGAAAGCAAGGCGGCGTTCTACGAACGCCACATTTTCTCCCGATTTAGCCGATGGGTTCCCCACGACCCACACGCGGGGGGATGCCATGACCAGTCCCGACGTAGTGCGCTGTTTGGACAAGGCGGCGGAATGCGATCGCCGCGCCGAACAAGCGATCGACGAGGCATCGCGCGCAGCCTATCGCCGTCTCGCCGAGAATTGGCGCTTTCTCGCCGAGAATCACCGGCGCATCGGCATGATGGAAATTCAGGCGGCAGGCGGCGGCTAGATCGCGCGGCGGCAATTTCGGCGCGGCATGTGTCGGGGAGTCCGCGTTGCGAGGGGCTGCGGATCGCGCGCCTCTCCGGCTGACAAAATCCTCGCCGTGGGCCAATACTCGGCCATGGCCCCCGACCGGTCGAGACCCGCATGATCGTTTGGCACCTGCTCCGCGCGGCGGCGATCTTGTTCGCCGTTCTGCTGGCTTTTTCGCCTTCGGCCGCGCAACCGGCCCAGTCCGCCGGCAAGGGGACGATCGTCGCGTTCGGATTGTTCGGCGACCAGAGCGTGTTCGAAAGCGAGGCAAAGGGCGCGGCCCGCATCGTCGCCGATCGAATCGGCGTGACCCGGGCGATCGTGCGCGCCAACACCAAGACCCGTGCGGACGCGACGCTCCAGACCCTCGCAGCCACGCTCAAATCGGCCGGCAGGACGATGGACGCGGGTCGCGAGGTCCTGTTCGTGATTCTCACCTCGCACGGCTCGCCCGACGGCTTGGCCGTCCAGGCCGGCAGCCGCGTCGAAATGCTGTCGCCCGCCACGCTCGCGGCGATGCTCGATGCGGCGGGCGTGCGCCGCCGCGTCGTGATCATTTCGGCGTGCTATTCGGGCGTCTTCATCCCCGCGCTCGCCAATGCCGATACGCTGGTGATCACCGCGGCCGACGCCGAACATCCCTCGTTCGGTTGCCGGGACGGCGCGCAATGGACCTATTTCGGCGACGCGTTTTTCAACAATGCCCTGCGCCGTACCGCGGACTTGCGAGAGGCGTTCGCGCTGGCGCGTGCGCTCGTGCGCAAGCGCGAACGGCGGGACGGCTTTGCGGCCTCGAACCCGCAGATGGCCGGCGGCGAGAATCTCGATCCGCTGCTGCGGCGCGCCGCATTGCCGGCACCTCCGCTCGACATCGCGCCGCAACGCCAGCTCGGCGGCGTCGTCCCGGTTGAAGTCGTGCGGCCCTGACGCGACGGCAGCAAGAGCAAGCCGTTTCTCCGATGGATCGCGCGGGACGAGCCGCCGACCGCGCCGCGATCAGCGTGCCTCGCCGGCAAAGCTCTGCTGCAATTCAGCGATGCGGTCGAGCGCGGCCTGCGGCAGCGGCCCCGCCCGGACGGCGGCGAGCGCCGCCTCGAACTGCTCCGGCGTCGCCATGCCCACCAGGATCGTGCCCATCGCCGGATGCGAGATGGCAAAGCGCGTTGCCGCTTCGGCCAGGCTTTGCGCAAAACCTTCAGCCACGAGCGGCCGCAGCCGCCGCGCGCGTTCGAGATCGCTTTCGTAGCTCTTGGCAGATCCGATCGGCTCCGGCGGCGGGCTCGCGATCGGGTGGCGCTCGGCCGATCCCGACAGCGCCCCGCCGGCGAGCACCCGGATCCCGATCACGCCGACTCCCGCCGCCTGCGCATGGTCGAACAGGCGCCCGTAATCCTGCGCCGGATAGTGCGCCGGCAAACCGGCGGCGGCGGACGGGTTGAGCAGGTTGTAGACGATCTGCGCGCTGTCGACGACGCCGGCATCGAGCAGCCGCCGCAGCGCCGTCGTCTCGCCGACGGCGGTGATGCCGGCAAATCGCATCATGCCTTTGCGGCGCAGGCGATCGAACGCGGGCATCACTTCTGCCAGCACCTGCTCGGCGCTCAGCGCCTCGCCGCCGCCCGCGTGCGTCACGGCATTGTGCAAATGCAAGATGTCGACGCGCTCCATCCCGAGCCGCCGCAGGCTGCCCTCGAGCGATTTCGTCACCGCATCCTCGATGCGGCCGAAATCGGCCGAAGGCAGCCGCACCTTGGTGCCGACGATCGCGCTCTTCGGCTTCAGGCTGCGCAGCGCGCGGCCGAGGTTCTCCTCCGACCGGCCGTTGCCGTATTGGACCGCGGTGTCGAAATAATTGACGCCCGCTTCGAGTGCGCGGGCGATCGCCCGCTCTTGGTCCGCCGGATCTCCGCGCACCATCAGTCCGCCGACGGCCCCGCAGCCGAACCCCAGGATCGAGACTCGCATCCCGGTGCGGCCGAATGTTCGCATCTCCATCGGGCGTGTCCTCGTGAACCCGTCGCGGTCGAGTTACTTGGTTTCCTTGGCGTCCGGCTTCTTGGCCGGCGGCTGCAGCTGGTCGACGGCAGCCTGCATCTTGACGAGAGCGGTCTGAAGAGTCGCGATGTTTGTTTGCAGCGCGGCGACCGCGCGCCTGAGCTCGCCGATCTCCGCATAAGCGGCGCTCAACTTCTGCTGCGCATCGCCCGTCTGTTTGGCGATCGATCGGTGCAAAAACTCGACGTTGCTCTGGAAACAGCCCGTGCGTTTATCGAGGCCGCCGGTCTTGGTGCAATCCTCGATTCCGGCGATGTCCTGCGCGGACGCGGCGGCCGGCGCAATCAGCAACATTGCCGCCGCGAGCAGCAAATTCTTGACGTACATTTCGCGCTCCTCCGCTACTCCTACGCCGCGATGGCGAAGAGCGATGTAGCCGAGGAGGCGGCCGGCTGACCAGGGGGATTCATTCCGCCGGGGCGATCCCGGATTGCGGAGACTGCATGCTGCGTGCATGCACCCATATGCGCTCGGTGCGCCGGTCGAGCGCTTGCTGCAGTTGTCGCCCGCACAGGATCGCGAGCACCGCAACCAAAATCCCGCCGAGCACGTCGGCGACATAGTGATTGCCGCTCGGCACCGCGGAGATCAGCATGACGCCGTCGAACACGGCGATCGGCCAGAACAGCGGCTTGTTCCAGCGCAACGTGAACGGCACGATCACTGCCACGGCGGCATGCAGCGAGGGAAAGCTGATGATGCCGTTGATCGCGTCGAGATCGATGATTTTGAGCGTGCCGTGCCGCAGCGCAAGGACGGTCTCTCCGGTCGCGCGCCCGAGCGTCGCGAGGTGCGTGAACTCGACATTGCCGGCGAGCGTCGACATCGGCCCGACGGTCGGAACGACCACGCTGGCCGTCACCGCGATCGCCGTGGCACACACGAAGGTGATGAAGAAGCGATCGAGCTCGCTGCGCCGCCGCGCGATCACGAGCACCAGCACGGTCGCGATCAGCTGCGAAGTAAACGTGGCATAGGCGGCATCGAGCAGCTTCAGGATCGCGGGCCAGCGGTCGAGCGCGGCCATCGCTTGGAGCCAGTCGAAGCCGAGCTGCCGCTCGAACGAGATCATTTCCCCGTCGCGCAGCGGCAGGTCGGCCATGGCGCCGAGATAGCTCAGGCACGCGAGGCTGAGCCCGAGCACGATGATGATGAAGGCGGCCTCCATGCCTTGCGCGACTCGAACCGCACGCGGGAACACGAGCCGGCTGTAGAAGCACAGAAATGCCGCGGGGCCGAGACAAAGCGGGACGGCGTCGAGCACGCTGGCGCGCACGTGGAGCAGCGCGCTGCCGCCGAGCGCGATGAGGTAGGCCGCGCCGGCGACCAGAACCGTGGCGCGCAAGCCGATCATCTCGGTGTTCGCCGCCTGCGGGAGCTTCGGATCGGCGCGGTCGCGCTCCCGCGACCGCACGGTGGAAACCGGCCGGGGCTGGAGTTGCCAGATCGGGCTCGGCGGGGATTCGGCAGAACTTGGCGGCATGGGAAGCGCCGGTGGGAGCACTCGGGTAAACCGGGTATGTTGTTCGAGGTTCCCGGCGTGCGGACCGGCAGCGGACGGCCGCGAGGTCCGGCCGTGCGGTCAGGCCGAGCGCGATAGCCCGCCGGCGATCACTCGCAGCTGCGGCTTTGCCGGTGCGGAGCGGACCGGATCGCCGCTTGCAACCAAGCGCAGGTTCGGCCCGGATTCGAGCAGCTGCAGGGTCGCGGTCAGCTCGGCGGCAATGACCGCGGGCTGGGTGCTCGGGGAGGCTGCACGGCGGCACTGATCGATCGCGGCCGCGAGCCGGCCGATCTTCGCCGCATCGTGGCGGCGGCTCGTCTCGAGCTCGACTTTCAGGGCCTCGTAGAGCTGGGAGGCCAGCAACGCCGCATGCACGGCGGAGCCCCCGGTCTCCACCGTCCGGGTCGCTTCCGCGACGACGCTGCGCGCCAGATCCAACAGGTCGGCGGATAGATTGCAGCAGCCCATGGCGAGCCTTGCGGTCTGCTACTGCTCTTATCTGATTCGCGCCTTTCGCTGGAGAGGAAGCTTTGCCGATCCCCAGTGCTCGGAGCGAGCAGCGTTCTCCTCCCTCTCCCCGGCGGGGAGAGGGATGGGGTGAGGGGGATAGGGCTTTTGTTCAACTTTATAGACCGTCGCCCCCTCACTCCGATCCTCGCCTTCGGCGAGGATCGACCCCGGATCAGGTCCGGGGCAGGCTCTCTCCCCGCGGGGAGAGGGGAGCGCGTCCGTCGGTCTGCTTTCTAACAAATCATGGGAGCGGGGCTGATGCGGACAAGCAGATGGAACGCAAGTTCACCGCTCGGGCTTCGTTTTCAGCGCGCTGGGCCGGCTCAGCAAGCGCTCGGTCCATGCCGCGACCGCGGGCGGCGGCTCGATTTCGGCCAGCGGCAGGAACTGCAGGAACGGCAGGTAGCACACATCGGCCAGCGTGAAGCGATCGCCGATCAGGAATTGGCTGCCGCCGAGCTGGCGTTCCACGATCGCCAGGTGTTTTTCGACCTCGGTCCTCGCCTGCGTCATGGCGGCTTCGTTCCAGCGCTCCTTCGGCAGAAATCGTTTGGGGAACACGATCGCGGCCCACGGGCGCGTCATCTGCAGATCGCACAGCTTCATGTGCATCCCGACGAGCGCTCTGCCGCGCGGATCGGCGGGAACCAGCGCAGGGGTCGGATGCCTCGCTTCGAGATAATCGAGAATGGCGGTCGACTCGTAGAGCACGAACCCGTTCTCCTCGAGCGTCGGCACCCGGCCGTAGGGATTGAGCACAAGATACGCGGGTTCCTTGTGCTTGCGCGCCGCCATATCGATCGCGACGAGCTCGTGAGCAATTTGCTTCTCGATCACCGCGATCAGCACCCGGCGCGAATAGGTCGAGAGCGGATGGTAGTGGAGCTTGATCGTCATGGTGGGACTCTCCGGTCCGGCGCCTCGAATTTGCTCAATGCCTGCACAGCAAAGCGTCTCGGCAACACGCTGGCATTCCGGGCGTGTTGCATTTTTATCACGATCCGGGGAAATCGTCCTCCCGATGCGGCGGCGATTCCGCCCGGCTTTGACCAAGAGCTCGAATCAGCATCGTCTGGGAGGTTGTAGGTGGCGTCACCTGGTTTCTCGTTCTGGCACCGGATTTGCAACGGTGCGAGCGTCAGAAACAGGGGCGAACGATGCTCACCGCTCTGATCCTCGTGTGTTCGCTGGCGATCACGCCGGAGCTGCGCAACTGCGATCGCAACAACGCCGTGCAGGTGCTGCAGGTACCGGAAGAGTTCGGCAACCCGGTCGCCTGCATGCTGCACGGGCAGGCTTATCTGGCCGGAAGCTCGATCGGTCAGGAAATGCACGACAGCGAGCAGGTGAAGGTGCTCTGCATCCGCAGCGCCAATCCGATCGGCAAAGTCGGCTGAACCTGGACACGTCATTGCCGGGCTCGACCCGGCAATCCAGGCTGTTCTGGCCGCATGGATGCGCGGGTCGCGCCCGCGCATGACGAAGCGGCGCAAGGCCGGTCTCAAGGCTGGTCAGCACACCGCGGCGTGGCGCGCCTTGCAGATCCGCAGCACTTCGTCGGGGTCGCGCTTCCACCAATTGCTCGCCGAGAAGATCTCGACCTCGTGAAAGCCGCGGTAGCCGGCCCGCTCGAGGTGCGTGCGGATGCCGCGGATGTCGATCACGCCGTCGCCCATCATGCCGCGGTCGTTCAACAGGTCCGCGGTCGGCGAGAGCCAATCGCAGATGTGGAATCCGAGCAGCCGGCCGGTGGGGGTCGCGGCGATATCCTGGGAGAGCTGCGGATCCCACCACACGTGATAAACATCGACCGCGACGCCGACGCCGGCGCCGAGTCGGTCGCACAGCGCGTTGGCCTGCGCCAGCGTGTTGATGCAGGCGCGGTCCGCCGCATACATCGGGTGCAGCGGCTCGATCGCGAGCGGCACGGCCGCCTTGCGCGCGTGCTCGAGCATCGCGCCGATGCCGTCCTCGACCAGCGCCCGCGCCCCGGCGAGGTCGCGGCTCTTCTCCGGCAAGCCGCCCACGACCAGCACCAGGCATTGCGCCGCCAGCTCGGCCGCCTGCTCGATCGCGCGGCGATTGTCCTCGAGCGCGGCGGCGAGCCCGGCGCGGCCCCGCGCGGTGAAAAATCCGCCGCGGCACAGCCCGGTCACGGTCAGCCCGGCGTCGCGAATGCGCCGCTTCGTCTCGGCAAGGCCGATGTCCGCCACCTGATCGCGCCACGGCGCGATGCCGCGGATGCCGTGCCGCTCGCAGCCGGCGATGATCGCGTCGAGCCGCCATTGCGCGCGCACCGTCGCGGTGTTGAGCGCAAGCCGCGCGGGATCGGGCGGCGTCACGCTTCGATGCCGTGCGTCGCGAGCAGCGCGCGCATGCGCCGCGCCGCGAGGTCCGGGTCGCGCAACAGCCTGGCCTTGTCGGCAAGCCGGAACAGCTCGGAGAGATGCAGGATGTGCCGCGCGCTCTGCTGGCCGCCGACCATGACGAAATGCTGCTGATGGCCGTTGAGCCACGCCATGAACACCACCCCGGTCTTGTAGAACCGCGTCGGTGCCGCAAAGATGTGGCGTGACAGCGGCACGCACGGCGCCAGGATTTCGTCGTATCGCGCGCGCGCTCCCTGCGCCAATGCGCTCAGCGCCGCGGAAGCCGCGGGCGCGATCGCGTCGAAAATGCCGAGCAGCGCGTCGGAATGGCCGTACTCGTCGCCGGCGATGAGCTCGGCGAAATAGAAATCGTCGCCCGTGTACATGCGCATGCCGGCAGGCAGGCGGCGGCGCATTGCGATCTCGTGCTCGCGGCTGAGCAGCGAGATCTTCACGCCGTCGATCTTCTCGGCGTTGTCCTCGAGCACTCGCAGGCAAACTTCCATCGCGGGCTCGAGGTCCGCATGGCCCCAATAGCCGGCGAGCGCCGGGTCGAACATGTCGCCGAGCCAATGGATGATCACCGGCGCGCGGAGCTGGGAGAGCACGCGGCCGTAGACTTGCGCGTAATCGTCGGGGCTGCGCGCCGCGACGGCGAGCGCCCGGCTCGCCATCAGCACGATACGGCCGCCGAGGCGTTCGATCGGTTCGCATTGCTCCTCGTAGGCGCGGATCACGTCCTCGATGCCGAGCGTCGCCTCGGGCGCCAACTGGTCGGTACCCGCGCCGCTGAACACGACCGCACCCGGCGTTGCGGCGGCCGCCGCGACGCTGCGCCGGATCAGCTCGAGCGACGTCGGCCAATCGAGCCCCATCCCGCGCTGCGCGGTGTCCATCGCTTCCGCGACCGCGAAGCCGAGCCGCCACAGATGCTCGCGGTATGCGATCGTGCTGTCCCAATCGATCGCCGGCTCGAGCCAGGGCTCCCGGCCGGACCACGGATCGGCAACGACGTGCACGGCCGCGAAGGCCCGGCGATCGAACGGCCCGGCGGCGGTTTCGGGAAATGGGCTCGGATCTGCGGTCCGGTAGGGCTCGAGCCGGCCCGCCGCACTCGGCAGCTTCAGGCTCGTCATGATTTCAGCTCGGGGACGTCGACCCAGCGCCGCTCTGCCCAGCTTTTGTGCCCGAGCTCCGCGAGCTGCACGCCTTTGGCGCCGGCGAGCAGGTCCCACGGGAACGGTCGGTCTTGGGCGACGTGCCGCAGGAACAGCTCCCATTGCGCCCGGAAGGCGTTCTCGTACGTCTCGTTGTCCGGGACCTCCTGCCAGCCTGCGAAGAAATCGATGGTCTGGGGAATGTCGGGATTCCACACCGGCTTCGGCGTCGCGGCGCGCGGCTGGATGAAGCAGCGGCGCAGGCCGGCGACCGCGGAGCCGAGCGTGCCGTCGACCTGGAACGTCAGCAGATCGTCGCGCCGCACGCGCGTGCACCACGAGCCGTTGACGTGCGCGAGGATGCCGCCGTCGAGTTCGAACGTCGCGTAAGCGGCGTCGTCGGCCGTTGCGGCGTAGCGCTTTCCCTGCTCGTCGAAGCGCGCCGGAATGTGCGTTGCGCCGCGGCAGCTCACGGCTTTGATCGCGCCGAACAAGCCTTCGAGCACGTAACGCCAGTGCGCGAACATATCGAGGATGTAGCCGCCGCCGTCCTCCTTGCGGTAGTTCCACGAGGGCCGCTGCGCCGGCTGCCAGTCGCCCTCGAACACCCAGTAACCGAACTCGCCCCTGACCGCGAAGATCCGTCCGAAGAACCCGGAGTCGATCAGCCGCTTGAGCTTGCGCAAGCCGGGCAGCCACAACTTGTCCTGCACCACGCCGTGCTTGATGCCGCGGGCGCGCGCGAGCGAATAGAGCTCGAGCGCCTCCGCAAGATTGGTCGCCGTCGGCTTCTCGCAGTAGACGTGCTTGCCGGCGGCGATCGCCCGCTTGACGACGCCGACCCGCACGTTCGTCGCCGAAGCATCGAAGAAAATCTCGTAACGCGGGTCGGAGAGGGCGGAGTCGAGGTCGGTGCTCCAGCGCTCGATGCCGTATTTGTGCGCAAGCTCTTCGAGCTTCGCCGCGTTCCTGCCGACCAGGATCGGGTCCGGCATCAGCCGTCCGTCGCCGAGATCGAGGCCGCCTTCCTGGCGGATCTCCGCGATCGAGCGCTCCAGGTGCTGGTTGGTTCCCATCCGGCCGGTGACGCCGAACATGACGATGCCGACGCGCCGCGATTTCTGCGACTCCGATGGGCTGGTACGGATGTCCATCTGCGACTCCACTTGCTCTGTGCGCACGTCCAGCTGACGAGCTCGGCGGGTGTGGTTCACGCGAGCCGAGAGTGCAGGCTCCCTCTCCCCGGAGGGGAGAGGGTCGGGGTGAGGGGGTTGGGATCTGACTTGATTCGGACGATCGTGACCCCCTCACCCGGCGCGCCCAGCGCGCCGACCTCTCCCCAACGGGGAGAGGGGGAGTTTGCTGCTCCGCCCTGCCGGTCATTCTCGTTCGAGAATTGTCGCACCATCGATCACTCCATGCCGAGCAGATGATAGATGCGGCGCGTGTATTCGCCGAACCGCGCGTCGGTCTTGAGATCCAGCGTGCGCGGGCGCGGCAGATCGATGGCAATGTCTGCCGCCATCCGCGCCGGCCCCGCGGTGAGCACCACGACGCGGGTGCCGAGAAACACCGCCTCGGCGATGCCGTGGGTGACGAACAGAATGGTCTTGCGGCTCTCGCGCCAGATCGTCAGCAGCTCGAGGTTCATCTTCTCCCGCGTCATGGCGTCGAGCGCGCCGAACGGCTCGTCCATCAGCACGAGCTTCGGGTCGTGCACGAGCGCGCGGGCGATCGAGGCGCGCTGCTGCATGCCGCCGGAAAGCTCGTACGGGTATTTGTCCTCGAAGCCGCGAAGCCCGGTGAGCGCCAGGAGCTCGCGCGCGCGCTCCCGGCTCTCGCCCATGGGCAGGCCGAGGATTTCGGCCGGCAGCAATACATTGGACAGAATGCGGCGCCATTTCAGCAGCAGCGGCTGCTGGAACACCATGCCGATGTCGCGGGCCGGATCGAACTCGTGCTCGGCATTGCCGATCTCGATCCGCCCGGCGTCGTGCGAGGAAAGGCCGGCCAGAATTTTCAGGATCGTGGTCTTGCCGCAACCGGACGGACCGACCAAGGATACGAGCTCGCCGAACGCGACGTCGAAGCTCACCTCGGAGACCGCGAGGAATTCCGCATCGCGACGCCGGTAGACCTTGCGCACGCCTTGCAGCCGCACGAACGGGCTATTCGATGCGGGCATCGCGCGGCACCACCAGGCGTTCGAGCCCGAGCACGAGCCCGTAGAGCGCCATGCCGATCAGGCTGATGAGGATCACCGCCATGAACATCGCGGCGGTGTCGAGATTGACCTGAACCTGCAGCATCAGATAACCGAGCCCGCGCTCCGATCCGAGGAACTCGCCGACGATCGCGCCCGCGACCGCGAGAATTGCCGCAACCCGCATTCCGGAGAAGATGTAGGGCAGCGCGCCGGGCAGCCGGATCTTCGTGAAAATCTGCCATTGCGAGCCGCGCAGCGTGCGCACGAGGTCGAGCAGGTCGGGATCGGCCTCGCGCAGGCCGCGCGCCGTGGTCAGCACCACCGGGAAGAAGCAGATCGAGAACGCCATCAGCGTGTTCGGCCCGATGCCGTATTTGAACCAGACGATGATCAGCGGTCCGAGCGCGACCTTGGGTACCATGTTGAGCGTGACCAGCAGCGGCATCACCGTCATTTCCAGGAGCCGCGACCAGGAGAACAGCATCGCGAGCGTGATGCCGACCACGACCGCGAGAAAATAGCCGGCGAAGATTTCGAGCGCGGTGACCGCGCTGTTCTCGATCCAGCGATAGCTCGCCACGAACAGCGTCTTGGCGGTGGCCTCGGGCGTCGGCATCACGAAGGACGGAACGTTGCCGATCGTGACGGCGTAATGCCACACCACGATCAGCAGCAGATGCACCAGCACGGCTAACGCGTAGCGCTGCGCCGGTTCGTAGCCGGCCATGGTGCTGGCCCATCCCCTCGGGGTGATCGCGGGTTCGGCGGGATTCGACACGGAATTGGCCGGCCGGTTACATTGCTGGCATTCCAGGCCGGTACCACAAGCAGGCGCGCCGTGCCACCGCGCGCGGGAGCAAGTCTCATGAACTGCAGCCGGATGCTGTTTGCCGGCGCGTTGTGCGCGGCGCTTGGGGCGCCGGCTCCGGCGGCAAGGGCGGCCGAAACCGTCACGCTGGCGCTCAACTGGGTGCCCGGCGCCGATCACGCGCCGTACTACTACGCCAAGAAAATGGGCTGGTACGCGGCCGAGAATTTGGACGTGAGCATCGAAGCCGGCCGCGGCTCGGCGGCGTCCGCCCAGAAGGTCGGCGCGGGCACCAGCCAGCTCGGCGTCGCCGATCTGCCGGTCGTGCTCTCGGCGCGCGGCAAGGGCGCCGATCTCGTTGCCGTGATGGACATCTATGCCAATTCCGCCCAGGGCTTCTATTGGCTCAAGAGCTCCGGAATCGCCGGCGTCAAGGATCTGGCCGGCAAGCGCATCGGCAATCCGCCCGGCGACGCCGCGCGGGTGCTGTGGCCGGCGCTCGCCAAGGCGAACGACGTCGACCCCAATTCGGTGACCTGGGTCAACATCGACGCCAATGCCAAGCTCGCGGCGCTGAAGGCGCACACCGTCGATGCGACGACGTCGTTCTATGATCTGCACTACATTTTCGCGCCGGCGCTGGGAAAAGACATGGGCTTTCTCGCCTGGCGCGACGCAGGCCTCAATCCGTACGGCAACGTGGTCGTCGCCAACGGCGCGTGGCTGAAAGCGCACCGCGATCAGGCAGCGGCGTTCGTCAGGGTCACGCAGAAGGCGTTCTTCGCCTGCGTCAAGGACGCCGCGCCGTGCATCCGGGCGCTCGTCGACGTCAACAGCGGCCTCACGTTCGACAGCGAGACGGTGCACTGGAGGATGGTCGAAGTGCTGATGAGCGACGCGACCTCGCAGACGGTGGCGCTGGGCTGGCTCGACGACGCGCGGATGGCGAACGACTACAAGCTGGTCGCGGAATATATCGGCATCGAGAAGCCTTACGACGTGAAGGCGGCGTATACCGGCGAGTTTCTCGACAAGAACCTGAAGATGACGAAGGTGACCCCGCCGACCTTCGATTAGCAGGGTGTCATGCGCGGACCCGCGGCTCCGCTTCCCGCAGACCGGGGAACCGGTATGAAAAGCAACGCGGTGTGCCGTGGCGGTGAAGCAAACTCCCCCTCTCCCCATTGGGGAGAGAGCCTGCCCCGGACCCGATCCGGGGTCGGCGCGCGCAGCGCGCCGGGTGAGGGGTCACGATCGACAATGTCTAACGAGAGTCCGATCCCCCTCACCCCATCCCTCTCCCCGCCGGGGAGAGGGAGGAGCACGCAGATCAGCTCGTGCCGAATTCGATAGCTGGATCCGCGGAAAGTCCCGAACAAGTCACGGACCCGCCCCGAGCAGTTGCGATGCCGGCAAACCGCGAAAAGCTTCCGCGGCGATTCGAGGATGTGGAGCAGCTCGAAGCGTTCATGGCGGCGCCGAGCCAAGCCCTCATCGAGGACCTCGCCGCGGTTCCGGGCGACGTGCTCGTGCTCGGCGCCGGCGGCAAGATGGGCCCGACGCTCGCCCGGCTTGCCCGCAATGCGGGCAGACGCGTCGTCGCGGTCGCGCGCTTTGGCGAGGCGGGCCTGCGGCAGGCGCTGGAGGGCCACGGCGTCGAGACGATCGCGTGCGATCTCATCGACCGTGATGCCGTCGCGGCGAGGTTGCCGAAGCTCCTCAACGTGATCTTCATGGCGGGCCGCAAATTCGGCGCGGCCGAGGACGAGCCGCTCACCTGGGCGATGAACGTGCTCGTTCCGGCGATCGTCGCCGAAGCCTTTCCGCAATCCCGCATCGTTGCGTTCTCGACCGGCTGCGTCTATCCGTTCGTCGCGATCGGTTCCGGAGGTTCGCGCGAAGATTCGCCGCTCACCCCGCCCGGCGAATACGCCAATTCGTGCGTCGGCCGCGAGCGGGTGTTCGCCTATCACTCGGCGCGGCTCCGCACTCCGGGCCGGCTGTTCCGGCTCAACTACGCGATCGATCTGCGCTACGGCGTGCTGCACGACATCGCCCGCAAAGTGTTGGCCGAGGAGCCCGTCGACGTCACGATGGGCTACGTCAACGTGATCTGGCAGGGCGACGCCAACGAGCGGGCATTGCGGGTGCTGCGCCATTGCACCGTGCCGACGAGCCCGATCAATGTCAGCGGACCGCAAACGCTCTCGGTGCGCGCGCTCGCGCAAGGTTTCGGCGAGCGGCTCGGCAAGCGGCCGATCGTCTGCGGCAGCGAGGAGCCGACCGCCTGGCTCACCAACACGACGGAGGCCGATCGCTTGTTCGGGCCGCCCCCCGTGCCGGTAGAGACGATGATGGATTGGGTCGCCGATTGGGTTGCGCGCGACATGCCGAGCCTCGGCAAGCCGACCAAATTCGAGGTGCGCGATGGCCTCTATTGAGGACGTGCTCATTGCCGAAACGCTCGGCCCGACACAGGTCGCGGCGGCCCTGAATCTCTCGACCGAGGCCGGCTGGAACCAGACTGCCGAGGATTGGGAGATTTTTCTCACCCACGGCCGCGTCACCGGCGTATTCGCCGCAGGCCGCCGCCTGGTCGCGACCGCCGCGACCCTGCCCTATGCGGGCTTCGGCTACATTGCCATGGTTCTCGTCACGTCGGCGTTCCGCCACCGCGGCATCGCCACCCGTCTGCTGCGCGAGGCGATCGCGTCGCTGCAAGCGCAAGGCCGCACGCCGATGCTCGATGCGACGCCGGCGGGTGCCGCGGTCTATCGCCCGCTTGGATTCCGCGAGATGTTCTCGATGCGGCGTTGGCAAGGACGGGTCCGCGGCGGCGGCCGCCTCCTACCCGGTGTCCGGCAAGCGAACGCTGCCGAT
This sequence comes from Pseudomonadota bacterium, assembly GCA_046727735.1. Classification (GTDB taxonomy): domain Bacteria; phylum Pseudomonadota; class Alphaproteobacteria; order Rhizobiales; family Xanthobacteraceae; genus AP-16. Next base: position 82,225 of record JBKPDF010000052.1, read on the forward strand.
GCGCAGATGTTCGTCGCGCACGACGCCGAAGCATTCGGGTCGCCGCGGCCGTTTCTTCTGAAGAATTTTCTGGCACGGCTCGGCACGCGAGCGTTCGTCGGACGAGGAGGCTTCGCCGTGCGGCGCAGCGGGTTGCGTGCCGACCAGATCGGTCCGCTCGTCGCGCCGGACGAAAGCGCGGCGGCGGACCTGCTTGCGACGGTGCTCGATGCCGCGGAAGGTCCGGTGTTTGTCGATCTGCTCGATCGGCGTGAGGCGTTGGCGCGCATGCTTTCGGAGCGCGGATTCGAAGTGCAGCGGCCGTTCACGCGCATGGCGCTCGGCACCTCGATGCCAGTGGGCGACCCCGGGCGGCTCTTCGCCGCCGCCGGCCCGGAATTCGGCTGAGCAAGCGAATGGCTTTGCACCGCGACGCTCTTCCACGCGCAGTGATCGACGTGCTGCAAGGCGGCACGGTCATCCCTGCGCATCCGCTCGCGCTCAATTCCGAGCGCGAGCTCGACGTTCGCCGCCAGCGCGCGCTCAGCCGTTACTATGTCGATGCCGGCGCCGGCGGACTCGCGGTCGGCGTGCACACGACGCAGTTCGCGATCCGCGCCGCCGGGCTCTACGAACCGGTGCTCCGTCTTGCCATTGAGACCGCGCGCGAGTGGACCGATCGGCCGCTGGTGATGATCGCCGGCCTCGCCGGCCGCACCGCGCAGGCGTTGCGCGAAGCAGCGATCGCGCGCGGCCTCGGTTATCACGCCGGTCTGTTGAGTCTCGCCGAGATGCAGGGCGCCGCGGACGACGAGCTGATCGAGCATTGCGAAGCCGTCGCCCGGGAATTTCCCCTGGTCGGCTTCTATCTGCAGCCGAGCGTCGGCGGCATCGTGCTCGGCCGCGCCTTCTGGACACGCTTTGCAGGCATCGACAACGTCATCGCCATCAAGGTCGCGCCGTTCAATCGCTATCGCACGCTCGACGTCGTGCGCGGGGTCGTCGCGGCCGGCGCCGAGCAGCGCATCGCGCTCTACACCGGCAACGACGATCACATCGTGCTCGATCTGGTCACCCCGTTCGAGGTCGCGCGCGGCAACGAGCGCGTTGAGGTGCGGTTCCGCGGCGGCCTGCTCGGCCACTGGTCGGTGTGGGTGCGCACCGCGGTTGATCTGTTCGCGCGCTGCCGCGAGGCGCAATCTGGGAATTGCGTCGACCGGGAGCTGCTCGCGCTCGACAGCCGGGTCACCGATTGCAATGCGGCGTTCTTCGACGTCGCCAATCATTTCCGCGGCTGCATCGCCGGCTGTCACGAGGTGCTGCGCCGGCAGGGCCTGCTGCAAAACATTGCGTGCCTCGACCCGCAAGAAGGCTTGAGCCCCGGTCAGCGCGAAGAGATCGATCGCGTCTACCGCGAGCACGCCGACCTCGCCGATGACGATTTTGTGCGGGAGAACCTCGAACGCTGGCTGGAGTGATAAAACTCCGACCGTCATCCCGGGCCGAGCGCAGCGAGGACCCGGGATCCATGACCGCCGAGTTTGATGTTTTTACCATCGTGTTCATGGGTTCCGGGTCCGCGGCTTCGCCGCGTCCCGGAACGACGCATCTATGCAAGGAGTGGGACAGCTGAGCAGCTATGAAGGCATCGTGATCGGCGCCGGCCACAACGGCCTGATCCTCGCCGCGTATCTCGCCAAGGCGGGCCTGCGCGTCTTGGCGGTCGATCGCCTCGCAACGGCGGGCGGCGGGCTGATGACGATCGAGGATGCGGCCGGCTTCCGGCACAATCCGCATTCCGTGTTCCACCGCGGCGTGACCGAGATGCCGTGGTACCACGATCTCGATCTGCGCCGGCTTGGCGCCGACTATATCGAGCCCGCGCTCAATGTCGCGCTGCTGCTCGACGACGGGCGCAGCCTGCAATGGTGGACCGATTTCGAACGTACGGCGGATTCGTTCGCGCAGATCAGCCGGAAGGACGCAGCGAACTTGCGAAAATGGCGCGACGATTTCGTGCCGATCGTCAGCGAGATTCTGATCCCGGAATCGCGATCCCCGCCCGTGCCGAACGCACGTCGGCTGGAATTGCTGCAACGGACGCCGGAAGGCCGGCTGCTGCTCGAGACCAGCGAGCTTTCGCCCTACGAGTTCGTGACGAAGCATTTCGAGCATCCGTCGATCCAGGCCGGGCTCCTGTTCTTCAACGGGCTGCGCGAGGTCGACCTGCGCGCCAAGGGCCTCGGCTATCACATCCCGGCGCTGCTGGCTTCGTCGGCGAAAGCCCAGCTCTGCCGCGGTGGGTCGATGCGGCTCGCGCAGGCACTGATCGCCGCGCTGCGCGAAGCCGGGGGCGAGCTCCGCACCGGAATCGAGCCGCGGAAAATCTTGATCGAGCGGGGCGCCGCGGCCGGCATCGAGACCGCCGCCGGCGAGATCATCGAGGCGAAGCAATTCGTGGCATCCTCGCTCAATCCGCAGCAGACCTTTCTCGATCTAATCGACACACGGCAGCTGCCGGAAATCTGGCGGGAGCGTGCCGAAAACTTTCGCTACAACCGGGTTGCGCCGCTGTTCGCGCTCAGCCTCGATCTTCGCGAGGCGCCGCGCTATCGGGCGTCCGAGAACGACCCCGCGCTCGAGCACGCCTTCATGGTCATTCTCGGCCTCGATCATGTCGCGCAATTCGGCGACATGGTCCGGCACAACGAGGCCGGCAGCATTCCGCCGCAGCGGGTGATGTGGGGCGCCTGTCCGACTTTGTTCGATTCCTCGCAAGCGCCGCCCGGGCAACACACGGCGTTCCTATGGGAGAAGCTGCCGTATCGACTGCACGGCGATGCGCGCAACTGGGACCGCTACGGGCCCGAGCACGGCAGCCGCATGCTCGAGGCGTGGCGGCGCTACGCGCCCAACTTGACCGACGCGGTGATCGATTCCTTCATCGGCACGCCGCTCGACATCGAGCGGCGATTCCCCAACATGCGCGAAGGCGATCTGTTGATCGGCACGTTCGAAGGCGGCTAGATCGGTTACGATCGGCCGTTCCCGGGCGCGGGACATTACCGCGGCCCGATCGAGGGACTGTATCTGTGCGGATCGTGCTGCCATCCGGGCGGCAACATCACCGGGTTGCCGGGCTATAATGCCGCGCAGATCGTGGCCGCCGATCTCGGCTTGCAGCCGGCCTGGTTGCCGGGCGCGATCGAAGAGCATCTGATGGGACTGACCGTGTGACGCTGCGCGCAAGCGTGTGGTCTGCCTTTTTCCCGACGGATGCGAAAGTGAACCAGCGCGCGCTTCCCCTCTCCCCTTGTGGGAGAGGGTGGCTCGTTGCGAGCGCAAGCGCGCAACGAGCCGGGTGAGGGGTGGTTCAGATTTCAAACCCCTCACCCGGTCCCTCGCTCCGCTCCGGACCACCCTCTCCCACAAGGGAAGAGGAGAGGCGCGTTTGCCGCTCGGTTTCGCAACAATCCCCCGGGGAGAGGGGGACCAAGCGCAGGCGCGCGCAAGAGGGAGCAACCCATGAGTCCCCGCATCCTCACGACACTGGTCGGCTCGTATCCGCTGCCCGATTGGCTGGTTGCGAATCCGAGCGAGCAGGCGCTGGTCGATGCGACCCGCGTCGTGCTCCATACCCAGGAGCACGCCGGGATCGATCTCGTCTGCGACGGCGAACTCTATCGCTTCGATCCCGATCATCCCGAGACTAACGGCATGATCGAATATTTCGTGCGCCCGATGGCGGGCGTGCGGACCGCGATCACGTTCGAGGAACTCGTCGAATACCGCAGCGCGCCCGGCATGGGCTTTCGCCGCCGGCCGCCCGGCATCGTCGTCGACGAGCTCGGCAGCGGCACGCTCGATTTGCCGGACGCCTGTGCGCGCGCAAAACGCCTCGCGACAAGACCGCTGAAATTCACCATTACGGGCCCGCACATGCTGGCCAAGACCCTGATCAACCGCCATTACGCCGACCGCGCCGAGCTCGCTTGGGCGCTGGCGCGCGTCCTCGCCGAGCAGGTTGAGCATTGCGAGGCCGACGTCGTGCAGCTCGACGAGGCCAATCTGCCGGGTTCGCCCGACGAATGGCCGTGGGCCGCCGAAGCGATCAACGTCGTGCTCCGGGCGGTCAAGACCAAACCAGCCGTGCATCTGTGCTTCGGCAATTACGGCGGCCAGTCGGTGCAGAAGGGCGCCTGGGCGAAGCTCATCGAATTATCTCAACGCGCTCCATGTCGATCACGTGGTGATGGAGAACGCGCATCGTCCTGCCGAGGAGCTTGCCGCATTCCGCGAGCTCAAGCCCGAGATCGGCATGGGGCTCGGCGTGGTCGATATCAAACGTACCGAGATCGAGACGGCCGACGAGATTGCGCGCGCGATCGAGCGCGCGGCGAGCGTCCTCGGGCCCGGCCGGGTGCGTTACGTGCACCCCGATTGCGGGTTCTGGATGCTCAGGCGCTCGGTCGTCGATGCAAAGATCCGCGCCCTGGTCGCGGGCCGCGATCTCTATGAAGGGCGTGCCCCGGCGCGGGTGGCGTGAGGCGAGACGGCGCGCAAGCGCGGTGGTAAAGTCGAGCGGCGATCATCCGATCGCGGCATATTTCGTCGATCCTGCAAAACGCGAACGCGCGTGGGAGGAGTACATGCCGGACAGTGTCTACAAAGTCATCGAATTGGTCGGCACCAGCACCAAATCATGGGAGGATGCGGCCAAGAACGCTGTCGAACGGGCAGCGAAATCGCTGCGCGACCTGCGTGTCGCGGAAGTCGTCGAGCTCGACATGCAGCTCGACAACGGCAAGGTCGAAGCCTATCGGGCCAAGGTCAACGTCTCGTTCAAATACGAGGGCGGCGGCTAGCGTTCGCGCCGCTGCGGCCGGCGCCGCTGCAAGCCGGACCGGAATCCCCGCGCAGCCGGATTCCGGTCCGGAGCGTTCGGTGCCTGCTGAGGTACCCGCCCGCGACCTCGCCGGCGAACGAAACGGCACCCCTTGCAAATATGGAATGTGACCCGGATGGGAATCGATTACGCGCGGCTGAAAGCCTGGCCGTTTCCCGACGTGAAGCAACGCTACAGCGCTAAAGACGCGATCCTCTACGCATTGGGGGTCGGGCTCGGCCGCGATCCGGTCGATGCCGACGAACTGCGGTTCCTGTACGAGGACGGCCTTGCGGTGCTGCCGACCTTCGCGGTCGTGCTCGGCTATCCGGGCGGCTGGCTGCGCGATCCCAGGACCGGCGTCGATTGGAAGCAGGTGCTGCACGGCGAACAGGAGCTTCTGCTGCATCGGCCGCTGCCGCCCGAAGCCGAGGTGGTCGGTCGCACCCACATCGAGGAGATCACCGACAAGGGTCCCGGCAAGGGCGCGCTGATCTATTCGACCCGGGAGGTCAGCGACACGACGACCGGCGAGCTGTTGTGCACGCTCAAGTCGACCACGTTCTGCCGCGGCGACGGCGGCTTCGGCGGGCCGGCGGGTCCGACCAAGATTCCGCACCCGATCCCGCAGACGCCGCATGATCTTGCGTGCGATCTCCCGACTTCGCCGCGCGCCGCGTTGATCTACCGGCTGTCGGGCGATTACAACCCGTTGCACATCGATCCCGCCGTGGCGCGGGTCGCCGGATTTCCCAGGCCGATCTTGCACGGGCTTGGGACCTACGGGGTTGCCGGACACGCGCTGCTGAAATCGCTGTGCGGCTATGATCCGAGCCGGCTCGAGCGCATGGACGTGCGTTTCTCCGCTGTGGTTTTTCCCGGCGAGACCATCCGCACCGAGATCTGGCGGACCGCACCCGGGCAGGCGGCGTTCCGCTGCCGCGTGCTCGAACGCGACGCGGTCGTGCTCAACAACGGCTATGCCGAATATCGCCAATGAGGGAGTAAGACTTGGTCGGCATCCAGAAATTCGGCGGCTACATCCCGCGGCTGCGATTGAGCCGCAAGGCCATCGTCGACGCGCATTCCTGGGCCAATCCGGCGCTCAAGCCCCAAGCGAAATCCGAACGCGCGATCTGCAATTGGGACGAGGATGCGGTGACGATGGCGGTCGAGGCGGCACGCGACTGCCTCGGGCAGAACAGCCGCGCCGACGTCGCGGCGCTGTATTTTGCCTCGACGTCGGCGCCGTTCGACGACCGGCAGAACGCCGGGATCGTCGCCGAGGCGCTCAATGTCGGCGGCAAGGCCGCGGCCATCGACATATCCGGTTCGCAGCGCGCCGGCACTTCGGCGTTGATCGCTGCCGCCGGCGCGGCCGCGCTCGATCGCAAACCGGCGCTCGTCGTCGCCGCTGAGCAGCGCCGCACCGCCGCCGCAAGCCCGCTCGAGCTTTCGAGCGGCGACGGCAGCGCGGCGGTGCTGCTCGGGCCGACCGACGGCGTCGCCAAGCTCGTCGCGCAGCATTCGGCTGCGGTCGATTTCGTCGACCATTATCGCGGCCATGGCCGCGAGTTCGATTACGTTTGGGAGGAGCGCTGGATCCGCGACGAAGGCTATCTGAAGATCGTGCCGGCCGCGGTCAAAGCGCTGATGGACAAGGCCGGGGTCGCGCCGGACGGGATCCGGCATTTCTGCCTGCCGTGCACGCTGCCGCGCGTGCCGGAGACGATCGCGCAGCGCCTGGGTCTTCCCGCTTCGAGCTTGCGCGACCAGCTCGCGGCGGGTTGCGGCGACACCGGCGCGAGCCATGCGCTCGTGATGCTGGTGCATGCGCTCGAACAGGCGGCGCCCGGAGAGCGCATCCTGGTGGTCGGCTTCGGCCAGGGCTGCGACGTGCTGCTGTTCGAGACGACCGATGCGCTTGCCGCAAGCGTGCGGCCCGCCGGCATCGGCCGATCGCTCGCCCGCGGCAAGATCGAGAGCAATTACCAGAAATACCTGGCGTTCAACGACCTCGTGAAGATCGAAAAGGGGATGCGCGCCGAGGTCGACCGCCTCACTCCGCTCAGCACGCTTTACCGCAAGCGCGGCATGCTGCTCGGGCTCGTCGGCGGCCGCTGCCGGATTTGCGGCACGCTGCAGTTCCCGAAGTCGCGCATCTGCGTCAATCCGAACTGCAACGCCTTCCACAGCCAGGACAACGAGTCGTTCGCCGATTTCCCGGCGCGCGTGCTGTCGTGGTCGGCCGATTATCTGACCTATTCGCCGGACCCGCCCGCCTATTACGGCATGGTGCAGTTCGATCCCGGCGGCCGGCTGATGGCGGATTTCACCGATGTCGACCGCGGCGCGGTCGAGGTCGGCATGAACATGCGCATGGTGTTCCGCGTCAAGGAGCGCGATGGGCAGCGCGGCTTCGTGCGTTATTTCTGGAAGGCGGCGCCGGCCGACGCGCCGGCGCAAGAAAGATCGGAGGCTTGATCATGGCCAGCGGCATTCGCGACAAGGTCGCCATTCTGGGCATGGGGTGCTCGAAATTCGGCGAGCGCTGGGACGCCGACGCCGAGGACCTCATCGTCGAGGCCTACGAGGAGGCGCTCGCCGACGCCGGCATCGAGACCAAGCAGATCGAGGCGGCGTGGTTCGCGACCGCGATCGAGGAACAGCACGTCGGCAAATCCGGCGTGCCGCTCGCGGTGGCGCTGCGGCTCCCCTACATCCCGGTGACGCGGGTGGAGAATTATTGCGCGTCCGGTTCCGACGCGTTTCGCGGCGCGACTTACGCGGTCGCATCGGGCGCCTGCGACATCGCGCTCGCGCTCGGCTGCGAGAAGCTCAAAGACACCGGCTACGGCGGCCTGCCGCAGCGGAGCCGCGGCGCGCTCAATTCGATGTACTGGGCGAACGTCTCCGCTCCCGGCAGCTTCGCCCAGCTCGCCGCCGCCTATCGGGCCAAGCACGGCATGCAGGGCGCCGATCTCAAGCGCGCGATGGCGCATATTTCGGTCAAGAGCCACGACAACGGCAGCCGCAATCCGAAGGCGCATCTCAAGAACAAGATCAGCATGGAGCAGGTGCTCAACGCCGCGATGGTGGCCGAGCCGCTCGGACTCTTCGATTGCTGCGGGGTGAGCGACGGCGCGGCCTGTGCGATCGTCACCACGCCGGAGATCGCCAAAACTCTCGGCAAACGCGACCTGATCTCGGTCAAGGCGCTGCAGCTCGCGGTCTCGAACGGGGTCGAGGCGCAGCACAATTCCTGGGACGGCAGCTATTTCGCCACGACCCGCATCGCCGCGAAGCGCGCCTATCACGAGGCCGGGATCGACGACCCGCGCAACGAGATCGATCTCGTCGAGGCCCACGACTGTTTCTCGGTGACCGAGCTCGTCACCATGGAGGATCTGGCGATCTCGCCCGAGGGCGGCGCGCCGCGCGACGTGATGGACGGCTTCTTCGATGCCGACGGAAAAATCCCCTGTCAGATCGACGGCGGTCTGAAATGCTTCGGACATCCGATCGGCGCCTCGGGCCTGCGGATGATCTACGAGATCTATCTGCAGATGCAGGGGCGCGCCGGGCCGCGGCAGCGGCAGAGGGAGGCGGCGCGCGGCCTCGTGCACAACCTCGGCGGCTTCCCGCACCAGAACGTCTGCTCGATCGCGATCGTCGGCCGTCACGGCGCGTAGCGACATCGCTGAAACTCGTCGTCCCGGCCAAGCGACCCCGGACTTCATCCGGGGGAGCGCGAGCCGGGACCCATGCACACCTCGCTGCGAATTACGGAACAATTCGTGTTCATAGGTCCCGGCTCTCGCGCTTCGCGCTCGGCCGGAACGACGAGACCGATGATGATCGAGCAATCCCCATCGTTTCTGCGCTGGCGCGAGATTCCGGCGAGCATCTGGGCGCTCGGGCTGGTCTCGCTGCTGATGGACGTCTCCTCGGAGATGATCCATGCGCTCTTGCCGTTGTATCTGGTCACCGTGCTCGGCGCCTCGACCCTGACGGTCGGCGTCATCGAAGGCATCGCGGAGGCGACCGCTTCGATCACGAAAATCTTCTCCGGCGCGCTGAGCGATTTCTTGGGGAGACGCAAGTTCTTGGCCGCGTTCGGCTACGGCCTCGCCGCGCTGTCGAAGCCGGCCTTCCCGCTTGCCCCGAGCGTCGGCTGGCTCACCGCCGCGCGCTTCGTCGACCGCCTGGGAAAGGGCATCCGGGATGCGCCGCGGGACGCACTGCTGGCCGATCTCAGTCCGCCGCAACTGCGCGGCGCGAGCTTCGGGCTGCGCCAGTCGCTCGACACCGTCGGCGCCTTCGTCGGCCCGCTGCTCGCGATGCTGTTCATGCTGCTCACCGCCGATCGTTTCACGCTGGTGTTCTGGATCGCGGTCGTGCCGGCTTTCCTGTCGGTCGCCGTCATGATTTTCGGCGTGAGCGAGCCGGATCGGCCGGCCGCAGGGCCCGTGCGCAATCCGTTGCGACGCGCCGAGCTTGCCCGGCTTCCGGTGATCTATTGGATCATCGTCGCGGTCGCGACGTTGTTCACGCTGGCGCGGTTTTCCGAGGCGTTCCTGCTGCTCCGCGCACAATCGGTCGGTCTCGATGTGGCCCTCGTCCCCATCGTGATGGTGGTGATGAACGTCGTCTACGCGGCGGCGGCCTGGCCGGCCGGCGCGCTGTCCGACGCCGTCGGCCGATTCGGTGTGCTCAGCGTGGGCTTCGCGATGCTCGTCCTCTCCGATCTGGCGCTGGCGTACGCGCAAAATATCGCCTGGGTCGGCATCGGTGTCGCGCTCTGGGGCCTGCACATGGGCCTGACCCAAGGCCTGCTCTCGGCGCTCGTCGCCGATACCGCGCCCGCCGCGCTGCGCGGCACCGCGTTCGGCATGTTCAATCTCCTCACCGGGCTCGCCATGCTGGCCGCCAGCATTGTGGCCGGCGGCTTATGGGATCTGTTCGGCCCGCGCGGCACGTTTCTGGCGGGCGCAGGCTTCACCGCCGCGGCGCTGCTCGCGTTGGCGCTGCTGCGCGGAGCAATCGGGCCGACCGCACGCTAGGTATTGCTCGCCGACCGGCGATGTTGCCGAACCGCCGGAGCGCGGCGAGAATATGCTCACATATGGCAGGAACCGGATTGGTCCGGGCCCGTGGATCGTCCGCGCGAGGGGAGGGGGACATGGCGAAGCTGATTGCGATCTTGCTGATCTTGGGCGTCGTCGTCTTGCTGGGCTTGGGCTGGGCCGCACGATCCGAGACGGCGTACTATTGGTTCTATCATCTGCGCGATCTCACCGGCGATTGGTTCGGCCTGTGGGCTACGCCCAAGGGCACGAAGCTGATCGACGAAAGTCCGTTTCCGCCGCGCGTGCTCGTGCAGGTCGTGCTCAGCATTGTGTTGGCCGTGGTGAGCCTGCTCGTGATCCGCTCCGAGCGCTACGGCCCCACGTCGCGGCATTGGGCCTACGGCGCGCTCGGCGTCCTGCTCGGCTTCTGGCTGAAGGCGTGATGTAAGCCGACGATTCCGTCGTCCCGGACGAGGCGCGTAAGCGCCGCGATCCGGGACCCATGAACACCGAGCTATCGCCAATCGGTGTTCATTGGTTCCGGCCCCCCGCTTCCGCGGGGACAAGTCTCGCGCGGAGCCTGCCCCGGGCTCGATCCGGGGTGCTCGGCCGGAACGACGACGCTTCACAATCCCCGCAAGAACTCGATCAGCGCCGCGTTGACGCGGTCGGGCGCCTCCTGCTGCACCCAGTGCCCCGCGCCCGGAATGATCTCGGTTTTCCGCACGCCGGGCAGCAGCTGTTTGATATTTTCGACCGCCGACTTCATTCCCGGCATGCGCAGCACGCCGTCGCGCTCGCCGGCGACGAACAGCGATGGCTGGCGGATCGGTGCGTGGATGAACGGCGCCATCAGCTCCCAATTGCGGTGAATGTTGCGGTACCAATTGAAGCCGCCGCGAAAGCCGCTGCGGCGGAAGCTTTCGGCATATGCCTCGAGATCCTGCTCGCTCAACCAGGGCAACGGCATTTCGGTGTCGAACATATTGTCGATGAGGCCGCCCCCCGGTGCCCGGAACGCCTTCCAGTATTTTCCCTCGGGAAGGCTGCCGGACGCCGAATAGAGCATGCGCCGCAGCGATGTGGTCACGTCGCGCTCGAACTCGCGCTCGGCGACCCCCGGCTCCTGGAAATACATCATGTAGAAATCGGTAAGCCCGCCTTTCTTGAGCACGTCGATCAGGCTGACCTTGCCGCGCGGCGAATAGGGCACGCTCATGCCGACCACCGCGCGGAAGCGGTCGGGCCGCATCAGCGCCGCGTGCCAGGCGACCGGCGCCCCCCAGTCGTGACCGACGATGACCGCCTCGGGAATTGCCAGCGCATCGAGCAGGCCGACCATGTCGCCCACGATGTGCAGCTGAGTGTAGGCCTCGATCGGCGCCGGCGCGTCGCTGCGGCCATAGCCGCGCATGTCGGGCGCGAGCGCCCGGAACCCCGCGCGCGCCAGCGCCGACAATTGATGGCGCCAGGAATACCAGGTCTCGGGCCAGCCGTGACAGAACACGACCGCGGGACCTTGGCCCATCTCGGCCACATGCAGGCGGATGCCGTTCGCTTCGATGGTGTGGTGCTCGGGCGCGTCCATGGCGATCTCCGGTGCGCGTGCACAGCGCGCGCAGGAACTTAGCATTTTGCCGCACGTTGCCGCCGTGGGGTTTCGCTACCGGAGCCGCCGCGTTGCATCGGCACGCCGGACAATCTAGTGCGCCTGATCCTCGACCCACGCGGGCTCGATCCGAAGACGCGGATGCCGCAGACCGGAATTTCCGAGCAAGAAGCGCGCGATGTTGCCGCGTACCTGTATCTGCATTGATTCGCGACGCCGCGCACGACGCTCGCAGCGCCGCAAGGGGTTGCCGTAGTTATCCACAGGTTTCCACAGCCCTCGTCTGCGGCCGCATTCTTCCCGTGGGGCCCGAAGCTAGAATGGGCGGGCCCGCCACGGAGAAGCCCCATGGGTGAGTTGGTATTTTTGTGCCCGAAGACCGCGCGCGAGATAGAGACCGGCATCAACACCGATCGCGGCAGCATCGCGCGCACGCGTCGGCGCACCATTTATCTCGATTGTCCGCACTGCCAGGAGACCCACAGCTTCAAGGTCTCCCAAGGCTGGATCGACAATTACGCGCGCGCCATACCGCCGCTCGTCGAAACCGCTTGAGCCCGCGGCGCGGCGCGCCTGCTCACTCTCCGCCCATGCAAGGCGTCGCACGCATTCCGTCTTGATTGCTCCAGCATCCGGTCGATCCGGCCGCTCCCGAGCCCGCGTTTTGCGTACGCGCCATGCGGCTCACGGTCCGCCGCGGCCGCGCCTCGGCCGCCCGCGGGCGCACCGCGCGCCCGAGCAGCGACAGAAAGGCTTTGCCCGGATCTTTGATGCGCGCACCACGCCCGACCTCGCGGTGCGGCGGCGCCTTCGCTCCGCGACGCGTTTGCGCGTTGTCGCGAGGCGGCGCAGCAGTGGTTTCGCGCGAGCTTTCCGGCGGAAGCGGCGCGAGCGCCGGCGCGTCCGGCGCACGCGCCATGCCGAACGCCGCAAGCTGTTCGCGGGAGCCGTCCGGCTGAGGTTGGGCGGCTTGCGTATACGGGGGTTCGGTGCGTGCCGCCGCACTCCTGTCGATGATCGACGCGTCACTCGAGCGCGCCGCGAGCGCGAAACGCGGCTCATCGCCGCTGGGGCCGGTCGAATTCGCGATCAGCGCCGGCGCGGGCGCTTCCGCCGCCGGCTCCGATGCCGGTTCCTGCGGGAACATGCCGACGAGGCCGGCGCTCACCAGTGCCGAGACCGCGCAGCTTGCGATCGTGATGATCCAATGCCGCCGCTCGGCTCTTCGGCTGAGCTCGACGAAGCGGTAGAGCGCGCGCCGTTCCGGATCGTTGAGTGCGTTGCGCGCGGCGACGATCGCCTTGAATTGCGCTTCCGCCGCGCGGTTCTCGGGATTGACGTCGGGATGACAGGCCTTGGCGGCCTCGCGGAACGCGCTCGCGATCGCCTTCTCGTCGGCATCTGGCGCGACGCCGAGGACGTCATAGGGCGTTTTCATCGTACACCGTACAAAGCTTCGATGCGAACCGCGCGGCCCCGGCCGTCACTTGAGCGCAAATTAGGGGCGGAATCGTGTCACGATCGGGTGCAATGCCGCCCGAAGCCTGCCGGAGTTTTGCCCGCGCGCCGCGCGCGCCGCGCCGGGGCGCGCGGGGGTAGGCCCTCGCCCTCCGGTTCACGTGCGTATCTGCGCAGAACGGTAGAAAGGTATTGAACGTTGCTCGGAGCAAGCTGCATTCGACTCCCTCTCCCCGGAGGGGGAGAGGGAGCGGGGCTACCCCGTCGCGTATGCGCGACGGGGGCCCCGGGGTGAGGGGGGACGGGCGTGGTGAACTTATGGATCGTAGCCCCTCACCCGATCCTCGCCTTCGGCGAGGATCGACCCCGGATCAGGTCCGGGGCAGGCTCTCTCCTGTCTGGGGAGAGGTGAAGGCTGGCCCGGCCCGCGCACGCGATGAGGCCAAGGACTACCATGATGCCGCAGCGCGCTTGGCGTGGATTGAGGATTGCGCTACCCCGACGCGCGGCGCCGGTAGCTCAGCTGGATAGAGCACCAGACTTCGAATCTGGGGGTCAGGGGTTCGAATCCCTTCCGGCGCGCCAATCTTATCAACTGCTTGGCAAGAGTCCAGTTGGACTAATCTTCCCAGGAAACCGCGACTGGGAAGACCATGGGAAGATGCAAGCGAGGCGTAGATTCAATGCCAGAAAAAGAGAGCATCACGACTGCGTGGCGGCAGCTGGACAGCGGCCTGACCGAAGCGCGCCGAGCGCATACCGAAACATCCAATGTTGACGGTGGCAGATGGGAGGCGATTCGGGCGCTCTGGGCTGTCGAAGCGTTCGTCGAGAGACTGCGGCCGGATTGGCGAAGGGCGAGCCCGCTCAGGCCGCTAATAGATGCGCTCGAGGATCTCGATAGAGGCAAAGTCAACCCAATACTCAAGCCAAAGAAGGCGGGCCATCGCAGGCCGGACAACCTCGGCCGCCGAATGGTGAAGTACGCCGTGGCGGTAACCGCGACGATGCTCGCGAAAGAACTTAATTGCAGTGCGCACAAAGCCGCTGAGTACGTAGCTGAGTTACTCAAGAAGTGTGACTTCAAGCTCTATAAGAATAGCTATGCAACTTGGAGGACTGTGGAAGAGTGGCGGCATGAAATGCGGAGAAGTTCCAGAAGGGACAGAAAGTTCTTGTGTCAACAGATGCTCGCCGGCACGGAACAGCGCTTTGATCTCAAAAGGGCAGAACTGGTGACACGCCTTGAGATTCGAAAATACTTACTCGGCGAGCTTTTAAGAGTGATGGCATCATTTTACAGACCGATCGGGGCGTCAAAGGACAAGCTTAATGCGGTTGCACGCGCTCTTAATGCGCCCCTGTTGCCGTGATCTCACCTCCCGGCCAGTAGAATAACGTTCGGAAATAACCCATGGCCTTCTTCCCAATTTGGTCTGGAAGAAGCATCACCCATTTTCCTGGTTTTGTTTCATTTCCCCCGAAGCGCTAGAGCGCATTCCAATCAGATGGGATCGGTGGGACGCAATTTAAGAGGCGTCGCGGAGTTTCGGTGCGCCTTTTGCCTATTGTTGGCTCTACCCGGGGGATTAAGCGACGCTGTGAGAATTTCGGGAAATAGGTCCCAGCTTTTTCCCAATTGTCGTTTTGGGAAAATGGGCTGCACTTCATCCCCATTTTCATTCAACCAAACTAAATATCCGCCCCCTACTCTCCCCGGGTCTGCTGGAGAGCAGACATGCTCATTTAAGGGAGATCCAAATGGCTGATCAAAGTGGAAATGGTGGCCTGGGCGATGACTGCGTTCTAGGTCTGCAAGAAGCGGCGAAGCAAGTGGGGATTTCGGTGCCCACGTTAAGGAGGCTGATTGCGGCAGAGGAGGGTCCGAGGGTCACTCAACTATCGCAACGACGGCGTGGTGTCCGCATTCGTCATGTTCGCCAATGGCTCGAAGCCCGTACCTTGGGCGAGAACTTGACGGGAGACGAATCATGAGCGCGCCGATGAACATCTTTGCTGATCTAGCGGCCCTCCGGCTGTCCGATAGCGATACCGCAGCAGTGGTTGGCGCTCGCGAGGTGCTCTCTCACGTCCCCGTGCGAAAGCCCAGTAGGCATGAATATTTTCGCGTACATCCGGATCACGACATGTCGTTAACGACCGCAGTGTTTACGGACCAAGAGGAAGGGGAGACCTTCCTAGTGGCTCCGGAAATGCGGGCGGCGCTCGTGGGTGAGAGTAAACCGGTGCACCTCGTTACAGCCATAACCAGACAAAACGTGGTTCTGATCTGGCCTCTGTCTATCGATATTGATGGGCGATCAAACCCCTGGCATGAGGTCGCTCGAGAAGCAGCAGAATTGGCGAAAACCCATTGGGTCAGAATGGCGTCTGACAGGTCTCTACGAGCCTACCGGGTCTTCAAGGCGGAAGGGGAACTTTCAGATCCCAAATGGCCGGAGCAGTCCTTCAGCGAGCTCCTTGAGATCGCATTCCGGGGCCGAGTAATCGATCAACTGGATCACCCGGTGCTGCGACGATTGCGCGGGCTTACGTGATGGAAACTATTCTTGGCATTGAGGACGGCGACATCAAAGTCGCCGTTCCGTTCCTCGCGCCATTTCGCCAGATATGGTGCGTGGATTTCGAGTACCAAACCAACGCCGGCGAGCGCCCCCACGTGGTGTGCTTGGTAGCGCGAGAGTTCAACACTGGTCGCGAAGTTCGACTCTGGCGCAATGAACTACTCGGGTTAAAGCGAGCCCCCTTCGATACCGGTGCAGATTGTTTATTCGTAGCCTATTACGCCAGCGCCGAGCTTGGTTGCTTCCTGGAACTGGGTTGGCCCTTACCGGAGAAGATCCTTGATCTTTTTGTAGAGCACCGCGTTGCCACGAATGGCATTGACACTCTGTGTGGCGATGGCCTTATCGGTGCCCTGGCCATCCGCGGACTGGCCCATATTGATGCCGGTGAAAAGGAGGGAATGCGGAAGCTTATTTGTGAGCAAGACGCGTGGTCCGCAGATGAACAGGTATCCATTCTCCAGTACTGCGCCTCAGATGTTACTGGACTCGTAGCGCTGTTGCCGCGAATGGCTCCGACGATTGACTGGCCACGGGCGCTGCTTCGTGGACGATATATGGCAGCGGTCGCTCGGATGGAGCGGTCTGGTGTACCGATTGATACCGCTGTCCAACGAAGTCTCGTAAAGAACTGGGAGGCAATAAAACAGCGTTTAGTGACCGAGGTAGATGCCGATTACGGTGTATATGAAGCTAACACATTCGTCCGCGAGCGTTTCCGGAAGATGCTTTTGGCCCGCCACATTCCTTGGCCAACATCAAAATCCGGCGCATTGATCATTAATGACGATGTGTTTCGTGAGCAGGCGCTGCGCTATCCGGAACTGCAAACGCTACGTGAATTACGAGTAACCCTAAGCGGGCTGCGGCTCACTGGAATGGAGGTCGGCGCGGATGGTCGTAATAGGTGCCTGCTTTCACCATTCCGTTCCGAGACGGGGCGTAATCAACCTTCGAACAACAAGTTTGTGTTTGGTCCTGCTCGTTGGCTACGCGGGCTGATCAAGCCGCCAGAGGGTTATGGACTGGCCTATGTCGATTTTTCTGCACAAGAAATTGGCATCGCGGCAGGGCTTTCGGGCGACGAGCAGATGATAGAGGGCTACGAGAGCGGCGATCCATACCTCGCGTTTGCGAAAGCTGCCCGCTTGGCTCCTTTAGACGCTACGAAGTCGTCGCACAAGGCCATCCGGGATCGTTGTAAGGCCATCGTGCTGGGGATCAATTATGGGATGGGGGCGGAGTCTATGGCCACCGCCGCGGGCATCACCCCCGCAGAGGCTAGGGAACTGTTGCGATTGCATCGTGACACGTACGGGCATTTTTGGCGCTGGAGCGAGGACACAGTATCGAAGGCTATGATTACGAATGAGATCCGTACCGTGTTCGGCTGGCGGCGGCGCATGAACAGTGACCCTAACCCTCGCTCACTGATGAATTTGCCAATGCAAGCGAATGGCGCTGAAATGATGAGGATAGCTGCGATCGCAGGAACGGAAGCGGGCATAGAGGTTTGCGCACCGGTGCACGATGCCTTCCTCATCGCCGCGCCGCTGGAGCAGCTCGACTCTCGATTAGCATTGATGCGAGAAATGATGTCGGAGGCAGGACGCCACGTAACAGGCGGACTAAGCATCCGCACGGACGCCGAAGTCGTGCGGTACCCTGACCGCTACATGGACGAGCGGGGAAAAGTGATGTGGGAGCGAGTGTTAGCCATACTCACCCGGGTCGAAGAGGCAGCGCATGAAAAAGAAGCATTAGGTTGATTGTTGCACCACGTCAACAACGACACCCTTCGCATCGTTGCGATACCACCTTCGCATTAGAGCGATACCGTCTCATCTATTATGGAATCTACTATGAAATATGATAATAGAACTCCTATGGCTGATACCTCTAGCCTCCGAGAGGTTGAGATCGAAACAGGAGCGTTGCTTCGAGCACAAGATCAGAAAAGGGGTCCATTTCTCAAAGGACCGATACCGCTGGTGCAGATCACGACGGCGGCTTCTTTACCTGGGCAGGCTCTGGCACTGTTTCTGGTTATCCACCACCAGATGGCGTTGACGGGGAAACCAGTCGTAACCCTACCAAAAACTCTTCTCACCGATTTCGGGATTGGGAAGGACGCAAAGTCGCGGGGTCTTCGCCAGCTCGAGAACTCGGGACTCATTCGGGTCCAGCGTTCGAAGGGGCGCTCGGCCCGGATCACAATCCCCACCCTGCCGAACCGGCACGCCGTAACGAAGTACCCGTGAAGACGTTAGCTGTCGGCTCTCCGGTCCGTCCTCTAAGGGTTCGCGCACTAGTGAATGGGAGCTGGCGCCGAGGGGCAAAGCGTCCATAGATACGACGGTAGCCTAGTTGCGAATGTTGGATATGAGCCGAGTGGCACTTGCGCAACCAGTCCTTGGTAGCACTGAAGCCAGGCTGCCTTGGAAGATTCCTGCCAGACTTAGCAATTAGAATACTGGCATTGGCGCTCGGAACTAGATGTTTGAGAGCAAAATTACCTGCGAAGGCCTAACGGCATAGTAGAAGAGGTGCGCAAAGCTCGGATCCAAACGGCCCGGACTTGGCAGGATGAGCCACGAACCTGCAAAGGGGACAGCACGTATGATTCTTCAAGATCCGGGGGAGGCAGGTTGAGTCTCTCTGCAGGACGCTGCCAGCTTTAAGTCCACCACTCTGGACGGGGCGCATGCGGAAGGTCCAGATTCTCTCGAGACTGGCCTCCTCCCAAGTTAGTCGCCGCCATGCAGGTCATTGAGCCGCTATTAGTGGCCGGAGCCGACGGCAGAGCTGACGTCGGAAGAAATGTGAGGACGACGGTGCTGTTGATCGAGGATTGCCGATTACAGCGAGGATCTTGCCTGAAGACCTAGCGTCGGTTTCATGCCGCACATTCCAGCGCCAAAAGCAGCGTCAGAAGCAGCGTCGGAAGGAGCGTCGGTGCGCCATCACGGAAGATGAAACCAACGCGCCAATGTTGAGCACGATGCGAGGCACCAGTCCCGCGAGGCTCGTCCCCTAGTCTGAATGCCGGCAGACGAGTGCCGAACTAGCCCGCTACGCCCGGGAGATTGACGCTGGTAGGCTCTGGGCCCCAAGGGGGTCACTGGGGAAGGGGCACGCTAACCTGCGGCGTACGACCTTCCTGCGGAGGCTCGGATGGTGGTGAAAGCGCGGTCTGCGCCGGGGAGCACGGTGCGGAGGGCAGCCTCGCCAGGAGTTCAGCCGCTCACGAGGATGCAGCGATGCGGTATACGCTGGCCCGGCCGATACCGAGCTTTGCCGCGATTTCCGATGGCCCAAGCCCCTGAGCGCGCAACTCTCTCACCGCAGCGCGATCAATGCTGGGTTTACGGCCCCGGTAAACGCCCTTCGCTTTTGCCTTGGCGATACCTGCGGCCTGCCGTTCGAGAATGAACCGTCGCTCGAGTTCAGCGACGATGCCCAGTACAGTCACAAGCATCCGGCCCGCATCGTTCGAGGTCGAGAATTCAGGCTCGAGCACCCGTAGGCCCGCGCCACGCTTCTCAACCTCGTGGACGAGGTTCAGGACATCTCGGGTGGATGCCGATCAAGCTTAACCACTACAAGCTCGTCTCCGGGCCGTAAGAACTCAATTATCGCGGCGAGTTCGTCCCGCCCCTCGAGGCTCCTGCCGCTTGCCTTCTCTGCTCGCACGACTCCACAGCCTGCAGTCTTCAGCCGCGCCTCCTGCGTTGAGTAATCCTGATCCGAGGAACTTACCCGCGCATATCCCACTCGCATTGCTGTCCCCTGTATCGTTTGGGTCGACTCTGTAGTCTGACTGTCTCGCATACTCGTTTGCGATCCTATTAAAGCGGTCCTTCGTGTCTCATCCTCTTGTTCCGATTCGGTGTACTCATACGAGGTAAATGGTTCAACCTACGCGCAGATCATCAAAGGACGTAGCGATCCCTTGCGGCCGGTGAGCTTAAGCCTGAGCAAAACCCGGGTATTCCCGACTAGTCGCTTGACAGGTCTGATCCAGCTGTGACTCAGTACACCGTCGCACAGGCCCGCTTTGAATTTGGGCTCGTTGGCTGGGATGTCAATCCGGTGTTCTCTAAAATTGTTTGTTTTGTGCATGCACCTGTATCCAATGGGACCAAATACGTGCCCCTCCTAAATCGTGCTCCGTGCCCCAGCTGCCAAAATCGGGAGTCCCGTTCCTCGCCCTTGCGCCATGCGAACATAAACGGGTGGGGCATGGCAGATGGAAGCAACGAACCTTCCAATGCTTACGTGGGCTGCACGTCTCCGGTAGGAGCGCCATAATGTGGTTAGGTGCCATTTTGATACGCACGCAGTGAACCGCGCGCGGGCAGCTTAGTCCCCGCACGCCTTGCGACTGGTTGTGTGGAACGCTGGGTTGGTATCAACGTCGGAAACGACGTCGGAACGGACGCCCTACTACCCCCCATCTACCCGCCCAACATGCCCCGCCGCCTCCGTAGCAAAAAGCGCTCGTGGCGACCGATTCTCCAGGCTCCCGTCGGTTCCTGATGCAGCAGGTCCTGCCAGCGTATGTCGCCCACTACTGAGGGCCACCTATAGACGGTGGGGAACCACAATGCTGGCGGATGGTACGGCGCACTAGGAGAGCAGTCCCCGAACCGTGCCACCTCGGGACTGAATGCCCGCCGCCGAACCACCCCGCTCGGCGCAACCTCGATTCCCCATGGTCCGGGCGCGCCAGTCACCTGCTCGGTCGGCGCGGATAGGCTCGCCCGCAGGCGCAAGGCCGAGATTCGCCACCTGCACACGTTTGCCAACAGCGCAGAAGAGGCTCGGGGAGCTCTGGCGAGGCCGTCAGGGCCAGGAGATGGACTCGCTGGCCCTCAGACATCCGCTCCTGTCCTGGAGCCCTTGGGCTAACCGGATCTTTCCTGCGTATTTCATGACCGTATGCCGATCGATGCCCAACTCTTTGGCCACAGCATACGCGCTCGCTCCCTCGGCCACGCGCTCAGCGATCTGGCGCCGGAGTTCCGGGGAGAGTGCTGGGCGGCCGATTCGCTTTCCCTTCGCACGCGCTCTGGCCATCCCGGCCTTGGTCCTTTCACTGAGCCTCGCCGCCTCAACCTTGGCCAATGACGTCAGCACCGCCAGCAACACGTTCCGAACCAGCTCGTTGTCGGTGGCCAAGTGCGCTTCGGTATAGCTGTGAAAGCTGATGCCGTAAGAATGGAGGCGCTGGAGATGCATGATCGTGGGCACCATGCCTTCCCGGCTGAAACGATCGAGCGCCCAGAACAGGACGCAATCGAATTGCCGGCGGCTCGCATCCTCGAATAGCGCGGCGAATTGCTTGCGCTTTTCGGCGCCCTTGCGGCCGCTTTCGTGGTCCACGTATTCACGCACGATCACGTGGCCGGCGCTGGCGCACCAGGCGCGCAATTGGGATAGCTGGTTCTCAGGATCTTGTCCCTTGTCGTCTGTACTGACGCGAGCGTAGATCGCTACGCGCATCTGCCTCTCCACAATTTGCGGGAACAATCGTCCCCTTATTCCACGTCGTTGCCTTGTCGCGGGAAGTTGCGTAAATCCTCACCTTTTTCGGCTGTAATTCGAGGACCCTTGTTCCCACACCTGGTTTGCCCATGACCCCACGGCAGATCGAAACGAATCATCCCTAGGTCTGCCCGGCCCGCTCGTCCACGTAGCTCTCGCTCGCCAGTTCCTTGCAATCACTCCACCAAACAAGATGTGAGGACTGGAATGTAATTCAAGCATGCTGAAATCTATTTTTTGTTGGTGTTATCTGGCTCGGACAGGCACTCTATCGGTGACCCACCAGCGTCTCCAAAATCGCAATGCGCTCTCGAAGCTCAAGCAACCCGCGTACATCCTCCTGGATGGGACCGAATGGGTGCTCCTCCTAAAACGGCACGCCCTACCCGCACCGT
Source organism: Pseudomonadota bacterium (assembly GCA_046727735.1). Taxonomy (GTDB): domain Bacteria; phylum Pseudomonadota; class Alphaproteobacteria; order Rhizobiales; family Xanthobacteraceae; genus AP-16. The sequence continues at coordinate 103,752 of JBKPDF010000052.1, forward strand.
CAAAATCGGATGCATCGTTCCATCGCCTTTACGCCTGTCTATTCACAGAGCAAAAGTCAGGCTCTCTCGAAAAAAACATCTGCATGAAAGAAGGACCCACTTGGCATGGGTCCCATCTGCACATCAATTTTCCAATTTCCGCATCGGCAATTTTGCCGATAGAAAAATCGGCCATCAGAAAATCGCCTCGGCGCGAAAAATTAAATTTTTCTGGAAACACTAGCTACACAACAGACGATACCGCGGCCTCCAGCATCGCCTTCCATGTGCCGTTTCTGGTCTCGGACGCGTTCACGCTGTGTCGACGCTTCGGGGCGCCTTCAGCGCTGGCTGGGGCTGATAACGGTCTGGTTGCCGGTTCGAGTCCTCCCGGCCCCACCACGCATCCGTCGCAAACCGACGTTTCCTGGTCTCTGACGAATGGCCCACATTTTGCGGGCATTTCTAGGATTAAATACCGGCGTGTGGTCTCTAGCGAGAGCGAACCCCGCCCAGAGTCGATTTTGGCGCCTTTTCGTCTCTGGCAGTCCGTCAAAATCTTTCGGCTCGCGCACGCCGAGGGGTTGCACCCGAGCCCCAATTGTCCGCGCGGCGGCTGCGGCTGCCTGGTATCGTAGCGTCATCCCCGGATCGCTTTCGTTCCAGAGCATTGCGACGGCGCGCAACGTAGGCACC
>JBKPDF010000053.1:0-33671 GCA_046727735.1 Pseudomonadota bacterium
ATGAAGGCGGTCGACAAGTTCGAGTACCGCCGCGGCTACAAGTTCTCGACCTATGCGACGTGGTGGATCCGGCAGGCGATCACCCGCTCGATCGCCGACCAGGCGCGCACCATCCGCATCCCGGTGCACATGATCGAGACCATCAACAAGATCGTGCGCACGAGCCGCCAGATGCTGCATGAGATCGGCCGCGAGCCGACGCCGGAGGAGCTCGCCGAAAAGCTCGGCATGCCGCTCGAGAAAGTCCGCAAGGTGCTCAAGATCGCCAAGGAGCCGATCTCGCTCGAGACGCCGATCGGCGACGAGGAGGATTCCCACCTCGGCGACTTCATCGAGGACAAGAACGCGATCCTGCCGATCGACGCCGCGATCCAGTCGAATCTGCGCGAGACCACGACCCGCGTGCTCGCCTCGCTCACCCCGCGCGAGGAGCGGGTGCTGCGCATGCGCTTCGGCATCGGCATGAACACCGATCACACGCTCGAAGAAGTCGGCCAGCAGTTCTCGGTGACGCGCGAGCGCATCCGCCAGATCGAGGCCAAGGCGCTGCGCAAGCTCAAGCACCCGTCGCGGAGCCGCAAGCTGCGGAGCTTTTTGGATAATTGATCGGCCGCGATGCCGACGATTGCTTGGTTCTATGGCATCGCGATCCAAATGTTTTACGATGATCATAATCCGCCGCATCTGCATGCGCGGTATGGTCGGGCAAGAGCATTGGTGCGGCTCTCCGATGGAAGCGTTATCTCGGGAGAGCTCCCTCCGACTGCAACGCGATTGGTTCGTGACTGGACGATAGCGCGCCGCGCGGAATTGGAGGAAAATTGGCGACGTGCGCGGGCGCACCAACCCTTAGAACGGATAGCCGGACCCGATGCAGACGAATGAAATTCCAATGGTGGACGTGCTGCGAGTTCGGGCGCTCGATGATCATCGTCTGTGGTTGCGCTTCACCGATGGCAACGAGGGTGTGCGCGACTTATCGGATCTGCTCGCGAGCGGCGGGCCGATGGTCGAGCCCCTGCGAGATCCGGATTATTTCGCACGCGTATTCGTGGAAATGGGTACCCCGACTTGGCCAAACGGGTTCGATCTCGATCCGATCAATCTATACATGCAGTTGCGCGATTCCGGCGCGTTGACTCGATCTGTTGCGGAGTGATCGCCGCAGCGATATTTTTTGTCGAGTGACGATGCTCTACTGGAGCTCGATTCGTTGATCACAAACGCATCCCGATCCGCTGCTTGAATACTGACTCGGCTTTGAAGGTGCTTTGAACGGTTTACTGACAACATCGCTTCGTTACTCGTTCCACGATACGCGAGCGATGGATGCACTTCCCTTCCGGGATGCATACTCTGGATGCTCGGCGACACTTTCGGGCGGCATGCCGATGAAAAATTGTCGGACCGCTGCTCACGAGATCCTGAGTCGACGCATTTGTGTGGTTCACGAGAGCGGTCAGGGGTGGAACTCGCTTGCGGCACTATTCGGAGTGCCTATCTCAGGCGCTGATGTCGAGGAGGCCGCATCGTGAGCCGCTATTATGATACCCTGCATTTCGGCAACCAGATCGAGATCGGCACGCCGTATTCGCGCCGGCAAGCGGTCGAGCGGCTCGATGCGCTGGCGCGGCTCCTCGACATCGCCTTCATTCCTTCCCGGCACCGACGTGCGCTTCGGCATCGAGGCGATCATCCGCCTCGTGCCGGGTATCGGCGACCTCGTCGCCTCCGCGCTCTCCTGCATCATCCTGGTCGAGGCGCGGCGGCTCGGCGTGCCGATGCACGTCTACCTTCGGATGATCGGCAAGGTCGTCCTGGAGGGCACGGTCGGCGCGGTGCCGTTGCTGGGCGATGCCTTCGACGTGCTGTTCCGCGCCAATCGCCGCAACATCCGCAGCCTGCGCGACTATTCTCGAGCGCGAACGGCTGATCTAGCTTTCGCGGATCCGCTTCGTTCCATCGGGCCGGAAGAGACCCAGGATCGACGGCGCGCGGCGGCGATCCCTGCGACTCTGGTCGCGGCGCCGTAGCGCAGCCTGAGCAGGGTCGCGGACCGGCCGGGCGTGAGAAACAGCACGAACAGGCGGTCGAATTCGTTCTCGCCGATCGCGGTGCCGTCCGAGCCCGCGCCGAGCTTCGCGATGATCTGCGGGACCGTGTTGGTGTGGCCGACGACCGCCGCAACCGCCTCGGCGGGAAGCGCGCGCAGCTCGGCCGCGACCTTATCGACGTGCGCGGCGATCCCGCCCGGCCCGTCCGCCGGCACTGCGACGACCTTGAACGCGCTGCCGCGCTTTTGCACGAGGGGATCGAGGGTGCGGCGCGTGCGTTGCGCATCGCTGCAATAGCCGATGCCGATCCCGGTTTCCGCCAGCATTCGCGCGAGCTGCTCCGCCCGCGCGGGGCCGAGCTCGGAGAGATCGTCGGCGTCGGGCTGCCGGTCGGCATGGCGCAGCAGGAAGATGACCAATGATGCCTCCGAAACGGATTCGCCGCAGGCGCGCGGCTCGCCCGACCTTACGCGACCGTTGGTTATGGTACCAGTGCGGCTACGACCGTCCGTAGCAGACAGATCGGCTCGCCGCCCCACTGCGCTCGGTTGGCTTGCGGGGCGCGCCGCAGGCCTCGATCGGCGGCCGCGCCTGTGTCCCGCGACCCACAGCCGCACGTAAATCGGCAAAACCCTACGATTCTGCTGTTTTCCACAGGTGCGGGGCTTGGTATTCCAAATTTCAGCCGGGTGGGACTGATTCTCGGAATCCTTGGGAGGGGGGAGCATGATCCTCGCAGCCCTGCTGGGTTTGTCGCTCGTGTCGAGCGCGGCGTTCGATCCGGAGCTCACGACGCCGGCAGCGCCCGCGGCCCGTTCCGGCACGCAAATGAGCGAGCGCCAGAAGGCCGCGGTCCTGCGGCCGCTGATCCGCTCCGCCAACGATTGCGTCGCCCACGCGGTCGCCGCCGACCCGCGGTTTCACAGGGAGGACGATCCGGCCGAGGTGAACGAGCTCATCGTCGCCTCGATGGAGACCTGCATCGCCGCCATGCGGGCGATGATCGATGCGCACGACCGGCTGTTCGGCGAGGGCTCGGGCGAGGCCTTCTTCATGGGCCCCTACCTCGACGTGCTGCCGGCGACCGTGAACAAGCTCGTCCACGACACGACGGACTGAAACTACCTCCCCGTCAGGAGAGTCCGATCGCGCGCCAGCGCGATCGGAGGGCTTCTTTACCTCCCCGTCAGGGGAGGTCGGCCGCGCGGACGCGCGGGTGGGGTTTTACGTTACTTGTTTGAACCCCACCCCGACAGCTCGCGATGCTCGCTGCCGACCCTCCCCTGACGGGGAGGGAAAAGGCTCACTGCCGGATGATGTCGATCACCTTCATCTTGGTCGGATCGACGATCACCACCTGGTTCTGCACCATCGTGTATTTGTAGAGCTTGGTGGCCGGAATGTCGGCCGCGATGTTGGGCGGCAGGTCGTAGAGCTCCATCGAGGCCGGCAGGTCGCCGCCGACCGCGACATGGAGATTGGCCGGGGGCGGCGTCCGGGTCATCTTCTGCTTGGTCACGCTGTCGTAAATCGAGGCACGCTGCTGCGGCGTGAGCTGCAGCTCGGTGCTGGTCGTGGCCGTCGAGCTCGTCCCGGTCATCGGACCGGGCTGCTGGGCCGCCGCGATTCCGGCACCTGCGCAGAGCGCCAGCGCCACGATCGCGATCCGCGCGAAAATTCCCATCGCGTCCTCCTTCGAACGAGGCTCGCGAGGGCAACGGATGAGCCCAGGATTGGTTGCGGGCCGGCAATCCTTTGCGGCCGCTAGGGATTTCTCGGCGACAGCGGATGTACGCCTCTAGGGACACGCTGCCGTGGCCCCGCGGTCACGGCCGGCGAGATTCCGCCGGTCTGTCCCCTCGCCCCTTGACCCCGGAAAAGCCGCGCGGCACGGTCGCAAGCATCGGGAGCGGGGCATGCCAAGGATCCGGATTGTTGCCGCGTTGCTGGCGGCGGCGGCGTTCGCGGCGCTTGCGCCGCCCGCGCATGCCGCGAGCTGGCTGGAAGAAAACTTCTGGATGTCCGGCCCGCGCTACAGCGGCAAGCTGCCGCCGTGCGACCATCCGATGGCGTTGTCCAAGATCAAACATCTGTTCGGCGTCAAGGAACACCGGTTCTGGAACTCCGCGCTGTCGATTGCCGGGTTCGACCAGGTGCGCGAGATTGCGTTCCGCCCGTGGGCGCCCGACACCATTCCGCGGCGATATTGTGCCGGCATCGCGTTGATCTCCGATGGCATCGAGCGGCCGCTCTATTATTCGATCGAGGAGGATATGGGGCTGATCGGCGCGACCTGGGGGGTCGAATGGTGCGTCGTCGGTCTCGACCGGAATTGGGCCTTCAACCCTGCCTGCAAGATGGCGAGGCCTTGAGCCGAGCCGTTGTCCCCATTCTGTTCTTCTTTGTTCTTGCAATGTTCCCCAAGCGAGGGCTAAGCTCCTTTCCCGGTGCAACCTGGTAGGGGGCTTCCATGGTCCGGTTTGTACGTTCGCTCTTCCTCGGCGCTTTGGCGTCCGCGATCCTCGTTTCGGCCGCTGCGGCCCAGGACGTCCGGCAAAACGAGCCCGGCAAGTTCGACTTCTACGTCCTCGCGCTCTCCTGGTCGCCCTCGTTCTGCGAGGCCGCGGGAGACCGCGCCGAGCGCCAGCCACAATGCGGCGCGCGGCCCTACGCATTCGTGGTGCACGGCCTATGGCCGCAATACGACAAGGGTTTCCCCGAATATTGTCAGGTCCCCGCGCCGCGACTCGACCGCAACATCGTCTCCTCGATGCTCGATGTCATGCCGGCGCCGCGGCTGATCTTCCACGAATGGGACCGTCACGGCACCTGCTCCGGGCTGTCGCCGCGCGCCTATTTCGAGACCGTGCGCAAGGCGCGCGCCGTCGTGAAGATCCCGGCCGAATATATCGACCTCAAAGCGCCGCTCACGGTCTCGCCGACGGAGGTCGAACAGGCCTTCGTCAGCGCCAACCCCGGTCTTTCCGCCAGCGCGATCGCGGTCGGCTGCGACCGGGAGCGGCTGCGCGAAATTCGGCTCTGCCTGAGCAAGGACCTTGCATTCCGCGATTGCGGCACGGCGGCGCAGCGCACCTGCAAGCGCGAGAAGATCGTGATGCCGCCATTGCGCGCCGCCAAAGCCCCGCGCGACGGCTGAGATTTCGGCCGGACGTTGTCAGCGTTGCGTTGCGCGTACCGGCCGGATGGCCTGCGTTCCGACCTCCCCGACGCCTCGGACGCAGGCCATCTGCTTTTTCGCCTGACGGAGGACGGGGACCGAGGACACACGATCGCGGCAAATCATCTTCGATGTCCGAAAACCGAAGTCCGATGCGCTCGTACGCTCTGTTGCCAGCCGATCGCTGGTTTGATTTGTTGAGTCCGTTCTCTGCGGCCTGCCGTCCGCCGTCCCCTCATGAATTACCGCCACGGCTTTCACGCCGGCAATTTCGCCGAGGGCGTCAAGCACGCGGTGCTCGCGCGCGTCGTCGCGCATTTGCGCGAGAAGGAGAATCCGTTCCGCATCATCGACACGCATGCGGGCCCGGGATCGACGCGATTGACAGGTCCACAAGCGAGCAGGGCCGGGGAATGGCGCCAGGGCATCGGCCGGCTGCTCGGCGCAAAACTCGAGCCGGAAGTCCGTCGCCTGCTCGCCCCTTACGTCGACGCGATCGGGGCGCACAACGGCGGCGGCGGCTTGCGCCTCTATCCCGGATCGCCCCTGCTCGCACTTGCCTGGCTGCGGCCCCAGGACCGCCTGATCGCCTGCGAGCTCGAGCCCGCGGCCGCCGCGGCGCTGGCCCGCTCGCTCGCCAAGAACCGGCGCGCCAAAGCGATCGCGATCGACGGGTGGAAGGCGCTCGCCGCCTATGTGCCGCCGAGGGAACGCCGCGGGCTCGTGCTCATCGATCCGCCGTTCGAAGCCAGAGGCGAGCTCGACCGCATCCCGGAGCACCTCGCACGTGCACATCGCAAATGGGCGACGGGAATTTATCTGCTGTGGTATCCCATCAAGGACCCGACCGAAACCGATCGCTTTGCTCGGCGCGTCGCGCGACTCGGGATCCCGAAAATTCTGCGTGCCGAGGTCACGATCGGGACGCGAACGGATAAATCTTTGACCGGCACCGGACTTTTGCTCGTGAACCCGCCATGGAAGCTCGAAAGCGAACTGCAAACGCTGCTTCCCGCGCTCGCGATCGTGCTGCGCCGCGACCCTGCTGGCGGTGCGCGCCTCGATTGGCTCACGACGGAAAAATGAAAATGACGCTGCGTTCGCCTCTTTCCACCGGGGCGGCATTGGTTTACTTCCTAGGTGCTGGCTTCGACGTTCCGCCTCCTTTGGGGGCCGGCGGAGGTGACTGAGGCTCTCGCGGCCGATGCCTTTCCCCGTTTGCGAATGTCCGGCCGAGCCGCCGCGCCGTGGGGGCCGGCGGCGGAGCAAGATTGGGGAAAGGAGTTTCCCGATGGCCATAAGCGGCACGGTCAAATTCTTCAACAGCGAACGCGGCTACGGCTTCATCAAGCCCGATGACGGCGGTCGCGACGTGTTCGTGCACATCACCGCAGTCGAGCGTGCGGGTCTCAAGTCGCTCAATGAGGGGCAGCGCATCAGCTTCGACGTCGAGCCCGACAAGAAGGGCAAGGGTCCGAAAGCGGTGAATCTCGTCGTCAGCGGCTGATCGTCCGTCGTCGTAATTCCGGATCGAGCAAAATCCGGTAAGCGCTGCTGCGGGCGGACCGGCCGCGCGGGATCGTGGACTCCTTCGCGATCAGAAGCGGTAGTTGATGCCGAAGCGCAGCAGATTCGACGTCAGCCCATTGCTGGTTCCGGTCAGCACGTAGCTCTGATTGCCGAGATCGAAATAGAGATATTCGGCCTTGGCCGACCAGTGCGGCGTCAGGCCGACCTCGACGCCGCCGCCTGCGGCCCAGCCGGCATCGGTGTGGCTCTCCGTCAGACCAGCGAAGTTGAGCCTGGTCCTGTCGTAGGCAAGGCCGCCCGTCCCGTAGACGAGAATGTTGTTGAAGGCCCATCCGACCCGGCCGCGCACGGTACCGAACCAAGGATTGGAGAACTGATAGGGCGCGAAAGTATCGTCCGCGGTCGACAATTGCAGATCGGCCTCCGCGCCGAGCACGAACTGCCCGCTCTGCCAATTGTATCCGCCCTGGATGCCGCCCAGCACGCCGCTGGGCTTGAGCGGCAGGTTCTCGACCTTCCCGAACTGGTACCCGCCGTTGATCCCGACATAGGGGCCGGTCCAGCCGGGCGGAGGCGGGACCACATAGGGTCCCGGCGTCGGGACGATGCGCATATCGGCGGCAAGCGCTGGGGGAACAGCGGCCAGCATCACGACCACGACTGCGAGGATTTTCTTCATGCCGTCTTCAGCTCGACCACCAAGCCTGTGGTATCGCAGTGGTCCAGCGGCCACCGTGGAACCCGCGACCCCGCCCGCCGGGCGCGGGATGGCACGCAAATGCGGCTCGACTCCGAGTTCTTGGTGGCTTTTGTCGAGCGCCTTGGGTTAAGCGGCGCTGAATGATCGTTCGAATACGGTCCGTTATGGCTAAAGAAGCCTTACCCCGGGCGATTTCGCCCTCGCGGGCGCGTGCTGCCGGGGTGGAACCCGGGCCACGAGCCGCCTAGTTTTGCCGCATGTCCGGACCGCAAAAAATCAATCTCGAGCCGCAGATCGAGCTCGATGAGGAAGAGGAAGAGCCGAACCTGCCCGTGCTCGTCGAGGAGTCCGACCCGGCGCTCGACGACGCGCAGCGCGCCGCCGCGGCGGGCGCCGACGTCATCATGCGTTACGCCAAGCTCGCGCCGGGCGCTCCCGGCGTCTATCGCATGATCGACACTCGTGGCGACGTGCTCTACGTCGGCAAAGCCAAGAACCTCCGCAAACGCATCCTCGCCTACCAGCGCCCGACCGGTCACGTCGCGCGGATCGCCCGGATGATCGCCGCGACGGCATCGATCGAATTCGTATCGACCGCGACCGAGACCGAAGCGCTGCTACTCGAGGCCAACCTGATCAAGCGGCTGCGTCCGCGTTTTAACGTCCTGCTCCGCGACGACAAATCGTTTCCCTACATCCTGATCACCGGCGATCATCCGGCGCCGCAAATCTGCAAGCACCGCGGCGCGCGCAGCCGCCCGGGCGATTATTTCGGACCGTTCGCTTCGGTGTGGGCGGTGAACCGCACAATCACGGCGCTCGAGCGCGCGTTCCTGATTCGCTCCTGCTCCGACGCGGTGTTCGAGAGCCGCACCCGGCCCTGCCTGCTTTATCAGATCAAGCGCTGCTCGGGTCCGTGTACCGGAGAAGTCAAGCCCGCCGACTATGCCGAGCTCGTGCGCGAGGCCAAGGCGTTCCTCTCGGGCAAGAGCCGGACGGTGAAGGAGGAGCTCGCCGGCGAGATGGAGAAAGCCGCCTCGGCGCTCGACTTCGAGAGCGCCGCGATCTACCGCGACCGCCTCGCCGCGCTCTCCGCCGTGCAGGCGCATCAGGGCATCAACCCGCGCGGCCTCGAGGAGGCCGACGTGTTCGCCGTGCATCAGGAAGGCGGGTTTTCCTGCCTCGAAGTGTTCTTCTTCCGCACCGGTCAGAACTGGGGCAACCGCGCCTATTTTCCCCGCGCCGACCGCTCGCTGTCTCCCGAGCATGTGCTCGGCGCCTTTCTGGCACAATTCTATGACGACAAGCCGTGTCCCCGGCTGATCCTGATCTCGCACGAGGTCGAGGATTGCGCGCTCATCGCCGAAGCTCTGACCATCAAGAGCGGGCACAAGGTGGAAATCACGGTCCCGCACCGCGGCGAGAAGAAGGAGCTCGTCGCGCACGCGACAGCCAATGCTCGCGAAGCGCTGGGCCGCAAGCTCGCGGAGACCTCCTCGCAGCAGCGGCTGCTCGCCGGGATGGCGGAAACGTTCGGCTTGCCGCGCGCGCCGCGGCGGATCGAGGTTTTCGACAACAGCCATATCCAAGGAACGAACGCCGTCGGAGCGATGATCGTGGCCGGCCCCGAAGGATTCCGGAAGAACCAGTACCGCAAGTTCAACATCCGCGCTGCCGATCTCGCCCCGGGCGACGACTACGGCATGATGCGCGAGGTGCTGCGCCGGCGTTTCCACCGCCTGCTGGCCGAAGCCCCGAAGTCTGCGCCGCACGCTTCCGTCACTTCCGCCCTGAAGGCGGATGCCGATCCGCATACTCCGATCACCTCCGCCCTTGAGGGGGAGGTCGAACCGGCACAGCCGGTTCGGGAGGGGGGTATTGCTCCCGACTCAGGAGCTACCCCCCTCCCCATCCCTCCCCCACAAGGGGGGAGGGAACCGGTTGCGGCTGCGGAGGATCAGACAACATCGGCGGAGTATGTGGAAAGCGACGAGAGCGGCGAGTCTCCCTGGCCGGATGTCGTGCTGATCGATGGTGGGCTTGGACAGCTTCATGCCGCACGCGAGGTGCTGGCGGAGCTCGGCGTCGAGGTGCCGCTCATCGCCATCGCCAAGGGGCCGGAGCGGGACGCGGGTCGCGAGACCTTCTATCTGCCTGGCCGCGACCCCTTGCGGCTCCGGCCACGCGACCCAGTGCTGTATTTCGTCGAACGGCTGCGTGATGAAGCTCACCGTTTTGCCGTGGGCTCGCATCGGCAACGGCGAAAACGGGACATCCGCGAAGCCGGGCTGCAGGAGATTCCCGGCATCGGCCCCGCCCGCAAGCGAGCGCTGTTGCGGCATTTCGGGACGCTGAAAGCGATCGAACGCGCCTCGGTGGCCGACCTCGAGAAGGTGCCGGGCATCAACGCGGAAACCGCGCGCAAGGTCTACGATTTTCTCCATTGAGGCAGGAGACGACCTGTCACAGGCAGAGGCGCTGTTTGTACGAGAAACCGCCGATTCCCATCCGGAACCCCCGCTTTGCTCGCGCATTGCGGCCGTCTTGGTCCTCTGTGGTCCGCGGGCTGCATTCCCCAGGCATTCCGCAGCCGCATGTTGACGCCTAGCCGACCCCGGTGTTCTGTCCAGCCATGACGATCGCGACGCATCCACCCTCCCGTGCACGGCGGGTTTCCGTCCCGAACCTTCTGACCTATGCGCGCATGGCCGCGGTGCCGGCGGTAATCGGTTGCATATACTGGTCGGATTTTCTCGGCGGCGGCCTTTGGCTGCACTGGGTTGCCCTCGCGCTTTTCATTGCGGCCGGCGTCACCGATTTCTTCGACGGCTATTTCGCCCGCGTCTGGGGCCAGCAGACCACGTTCGGCCGCATGCTCGACCCGATCGCGGACAAGCTGTTGGTCTCCTCCTGCCTGCTCATGCTCGCCGCCAACGGCACGATCCGCGGGCTGTCGCTGTGGGCCGCCTTGGTCATCCTCTGCCGCGAGATTCTGGTCTCGGGCTTGCGCGAATATCTGGCCGGGCTGCGCGCCAGCGTCCCGGTCACGCGGCTGGCGAAATGGAAGACCACGGTGCAGCTTGTTGCGATCGGTTTCCTCATTGCCGGCAAGGCGGGCGACCACATCGTGCCGATCACGACGTTGACCGGCTTGAGCCTGCTGTGGATCTCGGCGCTGGTCACGCTCTACACCGGCTGGGATTACTTGCGCGCCGGGGTCCAGCACATGATCGAGGAATAGCGTGAAGGTCCTGTATTTCGCCTGGGTACGGGAGCGGATCGGCAAGGCGCAGGAGGAGATCGATCCGCCCGCCGGGATCGCGACCGTGGGCGAGCTGATGCACTGGCTTGCTGGGCGCGGCGAGGAATACGCGAGTGCGTTCGGCAATCCGCGGGCAATCCGCGCGGCCCTCGATCGCACGCACGTTCCGCCGGAAACTAGAATCGGGCGGGCGCACGAGATCGCGTTCTTTCCGCCGATGACCGGCGGATGAGCGATTGCTGCCGAGGCTTGGTCGCGCCATCGCACCGTGAGCCGCTGGCGGCCTGAAGCTGGACGTCATGAAGATCCGTTTGCAGACGGAAGATTTCGACGCTGCTGAGGAAGCAGCGGCATTGCGGCGCGGCCGCACCGACATCGGCGCGCTCGTCACGTTCACCGGTGTGTGCCGCGGCACCGAGGCGGGCGACCCCGTCGCGGCGATCACGCTCGAATATTATCCGGGAATGGCGGAGGACGAAATTTCCCGCCATGTCGCGGAAGCGCAGCGCCGCTGGCCGCTGCTGGATGTCACCGTCATCCATCGCCATGGTCGGCTCGTGCCCGGAGAGAACATCGTGCTGGTCGTGACCGCAGCGGCGCACCGGCATGATGCATTTGCTGCTGCCGAGTTCCTGATGGATTATCTCAAGACCCGAGCGCCGTTCTGGAAGCGCGAAGAGCGGCCGAGCGGCGGCACTTGGGTCGACGCCAAGGAGACCGACGATCGCGCGGCCGCGCGATGGACGCCGCACAAACCCGAAGCAGCCGAATAACCATGGCGTCATTCCCGGACGCCGCGAAGCGGCGCACCCGGAATCCATGACCACCGATCCGGAGAAAGCGTTCGGATGTGGTCATCGACCCTGGTTCCGCGGCCCGGGACGGCAGGAGGAATTGCCATGCTGCGTCAGCTCACGTTTGCGATCGCAGTATTGCTGGCGAGCGTCCCGGCAACGGCGGCGGAAGTTGTCTATTACGATCTGCCCGGCGGCGCCTTTCCGCACGACGTCGCTCCGGCTGCCGATGGTTCGGTGTGGTACACGGATCAGCATCAGGGCCGGCTCGGCAAGCTCGATCCGAAGACCGGCAAGGTGGACGAGGTGCCGCTCGGCGCCGGTTCTGCACCGCACGGTGTCGTGGTTGCGCCCGACGGCGGCGCCTGGGTGACCGACGGCGGCCAGAATGCGATCGTCCGCGTCGATCCGGGGACCAGACAGGTGCGCGTTTTCCCGCTCCCGAAAGATTTCCCCGCCGCAAACCTCAACACGCCGGCAATCGACGCGCACGGCGTGGTGTGGTTCACCGGCCAGAGCGGCGTCTACGGCAAGGTCGACCCGGTCTCGGGAAAGGTCGAAGCGTGGCACGCGCCGAAAGGCGTCGGACCCTACGGAATGACGGCGACCCCGTCAGGTGAGATCTGGTACGCCTCGCTCGCCGGCGACTACATCGGCCGGATCGATACCGCGACAGGCGAGGCCAGCATGGTCGAGCCGCCGCGTCCGGGCGCGGGACCGCGCCGCGTTTGGTCCGATTCCAAAGGGGTCATCTGGGCGAGCTTTTGGAATTCCGGGCAGATCGGCGGCTACGATTCTGCGAGCAAAAGCTGGAGGACGTTTCCGTTGCCCAAGAGCAAGGCGGGCTGTTACGCGGTCTATGTCGACGAAAGCGACAAGGTCTGGGCGACGGACTGGCCGGCCAATGCCATCGTGCGGCTCGATCCCGCGACCGGGCACATCGACAGCTTCCCGAGCGACAAGGCCGCCGCCAATGTCAGACAAATCGCCGGGCGGCCCGGCGAGCTCTGGGGCGCGCAATCGGGCACCCGCCGGCTGGTCGTCGTGAGATATTGACGCACCTTCTTTTCCCTCCCCGAAGGGGAGGGTCGGCGAGACGCGCAACCGTCGAGCCGGGTGGGGTGCCGTTCGCCCCACCCGCCGCTGCGCGGCGATCTCCCGTCCGGGGAGGTAGTCAGGCCGCGGCGGCCTTCGGCTGCACCTCGGCCGTATAGTCCTCCATCAATTGCTTGGTGATGCTGCCCGGCTTGAACCGCCAATCGGCGATCTCCGCCACCGGCGTGACTTCGGCGGCGGTTCCGGTGATGAAGCACTCGGAGAATCGCGTCAGCTCGTCCGGCAAGATTCTTCGCTCGACGACCTCGATCCCGCGCCGCTTGGCAAGTTCGATCACGGTCTGCCGCGTGATGCCGTCCAGGAAACAATCCGGTGTCGGCGTATGGATGCGGCCGTCCTGGATGAAGAAAATGTTGGCGCCGGTGCATTCGGCCACGAAGCCCCGCCAATCGAGCATCATCGCGTCGGCGTAACCTTTGCGCTCCGCCTGGTGCTTGGAGATGGTGCAGATCATGTAAAGCCCCGCCGCTTTGGCTTTGGCGGGTATCGTGGCCGGATCGGGCCGGCGATATTGGGCGAGATCGAGCCGCAGGCCTTTGAGCCGTTGCGCGGGATCGAAATAGCTCGGCCATTCCCAAGTCGCGATCGCAAGATGGATCCTATTGTTCTGGGCCGAAACGCCCATCATCTCCGACCCGCGCCAAGCGATCGGGCGCACATAGGCGTCTCTTTGTCGATTGCGCTCGAGCACCAGGCGTTTCGCCGCATCGATCTCGGCGACCGAATACGGAATTTCGAAATCAAGCAGCTCGGCCGACGTTTTCAGCCGCTCCGAATGCGCGGTCGAACGGAAGATCACCCCGCCGTACGCCCGCTCGCCCTCGAACACGCAGCTTGCGTAATGCAGCCCATGGGAAAGCACGTGCAGCGTCGCGTTCGCCCACGGCACGAGCTTGCCGTCGTACCAGATGAAGCCGTCGCGTCGGTCGAAGGGCTGTTCCATGACGTCATCCTCCGAAAACTGCTCGGTATCGCCGGTTCGCCGGGTATTCGATCACACCGGTCCGGCAGGATCATGACCCCGGCGCGTCCATTCCTTACGGCCGCCCGGGCCGTTTTGCGTCGGCCCGGAACTCTCGATATGTTCGAGCCAGGCTCTGGGCAGGCGTTCGCGGACGGCGAGCCGGAACCCGCACGATCCTTTCGCGAAAACACTGCCATTGGTAACAATCAAACCGAAATATGTCAATATGGCTGACGTAAATGCGCTCCCCGCGAGCCGAGCCGCCGAGGCGGAATCCAGCGAAGCGGGGCAATCCAGTGAACCCATCTGGGATATCATTGAACTCCTTTTTTTCGCGTATCGCGACTTCGTCGGCGATCCCGACGAGGTCCTGGCCAAATTCGGCTTCGGCCGCGCGCATCACCGAGTTATGCATTTCGTCAACCGCAATCCTGGCATGAAGGTTGCCGAGCTGCTCGAGCTGTTGCGCATTACCAAACAATCGCTCGGCCGCGTGCTTCGCGAGCTGATCCAGCAAGGTTATGTGGTTCAGAAGGCGGGCGAGAACGATCGGCGCCAACGTTTGCTCTTCGTCACGCCGAAGGGCGAGGCCCTCGCGATGCGGCTGGCGAGGCTGCAGACGGAGCGCATCCTCGGCGCGCTGTCGGAAACCCCCGGCGGCCATGACGCGGGGCGACGGTTTCTCGCAGCGATGATCGATCGCAGGCATCGCGAAGCGGTGCTTGATTTGATCGCGCGGGCCGATCGCGACCGCCGCTTGCGCCGGTGAAAGATCGTTGGAAACCATGGTGCGTGCGCTTTCCGCCCTGTCCGACACGGCTCCGCACCTCTTGGTCGTCGATGACGATCGGCGCATTCGCGATCTCTTGCTTCGCTTCCTGCTGGCCGAAGGATATCGCGTCACGACCGCGGAAACCGCGGCGGAAGCCAGCGCCAAGCTCGGCGGGCTGAGCTTCGATCTGCTGATCCTCGACGTCATGATGCCGGGCGAGACCGGCTTCGATCTCGTGCGCGGCATTCGCTCCGCCTCGGGCGTGCCGATCCTGATGCTGACCGCCCGGGACGAGGCGGAAAACCGCATCAAGGGTCTCGAGCTCGGCGCCGACGATTATCTCGCCAAGCCGTTCGAGCCACGCGAGCTTTTGCTGCGGATCGCCAATATCCTCAAACGGCAACAGCCGGCGGCACCGGCCATCCAATCGGTGCGCTTTGGCGAATTCGTGTTCCACATCACACGCGGCGAGCTGCGGCGCGGTGACGAGATCGTGCATTTGACCGACCGCGAGCGCGAAATGCTGGGGGTGCTGGCCTCAAAACCCGGCCAAACCGTGCCCCGGCTCGCCCTCGCCGGCAACGGCCACGGCGCCAACGAGCGCGCGGTCGACGTGCAGGTCAATCGCCTGCGCCGCAAGATCGAGCGCGACCCCGCCAATCCGCTGCTCGTGCAAACCGTGCGCGGCATCGGGTATCGGCTGATGGTAGCCCCGTGACCACGCTCGATACGAGTCTTGCGACCCTGCGCTCGGCGGCCGTGCGCGCATCCGAGCTCTACGACCGCATCGGTCAGTGGCTCAAGGGATTGCTGCCGAAAGGCCTCTACGGCCGTTCGCTGCTCATCATCGTCACCCCGATGGTGATCCTGCAGTCGGTGGTGGCGTTCGTGTTCATGGAGCGTCACTGGAACACGGTGACGCGGCGACTCTCGGCAGCGGTGACCCAAGACATCGCAGCGGCGATCGACGTTTACAAAAGCTACCCGCAGGATGCCGACCGCACCGTCATTCGCCGCATAGCGCAGCAGCGGCTCGGATTGGTCATCGACTTCCTGCCCGGCACGGATCTGCCGCCGCCGGGAGCGAAACCGTTCTTTTCCTTGCTCGACCAGGCGCTCTCCCGCCAAATCCGCCAGCAGATCGGCCGACCGTTCTGGATCGACACGGTCGGACGCTCCTCGATCGTGGAAATCCGCATCCAGCTCGACGATTCGGTGATGCGGGTTTTCGCGCAGCGCAATGCCGCCTACGCGTCCAATTCGCACATCTTCCTGCTGTGGATGGTCGGCACTTCGCTGGTGCTGCTCGGCGTCGCCATTCTGTTCCTGCGCAATCAGATTCGACCGATCCTGATGCTGGCGGACGCCGCGGAGGCATTCGGTAAAGGCCGCGACGTGCCGGGCTTCCGGCCGCGGGGCGCTAGCGAAGTACGCCGCGCCGCCAATGCGTTTTTGGAGATGAAGCGCCGCGTCGAGCGCACGATCGAACAGCGCACCACGATGCTGGCGGGAGTCTCCCACGACCTGCGCACGATTCTGACCCGCTTCAAGCTCGAATTGGCGCTGATCGAGGACAGCCCCGAAGTCGAGGCTCTGCGCCGCGACGTCGACGAAATGGGTCGCATGCTCGAGGCCTATCTGGCTTTTGCGCGCGGCGACGCCGGAGAGCAGTCGGCGCCGACCGACATGGCGGTGTTCCTGGAGGACCTCAAGGCCGACGCCGAGCGCCGCGGCCACCGCGCCAGCGCCGCGTTCCACGGCCCGCCGCTGGTCAGCGTGCGTCCTGCCGCGTTCCGCCGCTGTCTCGCCAACCTCGTATCCAACGCGGCGCGATTCGCGCACTCGATCGCGATCACCGGTCATCGCGATCACCGCTGGCTCACCGTGACGGTCGATGACGACGGTCCGGGCATTCCGGCCGGCATGCGCGAGGAAGTGTTCAAGCCGTTCCTGAGGCTCGACGATGCGCGCAATCAGGACGAGGGCGGCACCGGCCTCGGGCTCGCCATTGCCCGCGACATCGCGCGCTCCCACGGCGGCGACATCGTGCTCGGCGACAGCCCGCTTGGCGGCTTGCGGGCCACGGTCCGGGTGCCGGTCTAGGTGCCCTCTTGTCGGGCTGCGCGCGCGGGATTCACACCGCGATCGGTTCTTCTCCGGAGGGGGGCGGGGGCTCGGGGTCTCTGCGCCGGCGCCTTCGGCTTGGAACCAGGCGCGCGAGGACCGACGCGATCCCGCAAACGTCGTCGAGGAACGCGCCATAGCGGGCGCCGCGGGCAAGCTCGCGGTCGAGCGCCGCCATGGTGCTGGCTTGGCCGGGGTCCTCGTCCTCGACCCAGGTGCGCAACACCGAGGCATAAAGCAGCGCCAAGCCCTGCGCCCGCACCAAGCCCTGCGGCCCGGCCGCATCCATATCGGCGGCGGTGAGCATCCATTGCTGCGAGCGCACCGCCATTTGATTGAGCGCCAGCGCGAGAGCGGGGTTGCGGCGGGTCGAGCGCATCAGCGAGCGGATCGCGGCCCTATGCGGCGCGAGCGTTTCGAGCCGGCGCATCAGCACATCGAACAGCCGCTCGCGCGGCGGCTCGCCGGCGAGCTCGGGATCACCGCCGGCGAGTACTTGCCGGTCGATCTCCTTCACCTGCGCGGCCAGCACACCCATCGGCGACCCGAACTCGGCACGGCATTCGGCGAGCGACAATCCGGCGCGCGCGGCAACCTCGCTGAACGAGATTTCTTCGAACGGCCGTTCGGCCAACAATGCCATGAAGGCGCGGATGATCTTGGCGCGGTTCGTGTCCGCGGAAGTTTCCGGCTGCGGCTTGCGAGCCATCGCGCTCTCTCCCTGGCCCGACCCGCCCCCGCCGGATTCTAGGGAGTCCGGCGCAAGTTTGGTAGGGCCGGCCCGTTGGGTAGGTCGAGGGGCAGCGAAAACCGATGACCGAGGGCCATCGTCCACGCGGAAACCGGGAGCTCGATGGCCAATCTCGCGGGTATCGCCTTTGGCTCAACCCACGCCTTGACGCTACTGAGAAGCCAGCTCTTGCGAGCGGCGGGTCGCGGCGAGGACCGCGCGGTGCACGAGCGGCGCCAATCCCTCGCGTCCCATGAGCACTTCGAGCGCCGCGGCCGTCGTGCCGCCCGGGGACGTGACGTTCTTGCGCAACGTCGCAGCATCGACGGGCGATGTCGCGAGCAGCGCGCCCGCACCGGCGATCGTCGCGCGCGAAAGACGCGCGGCGAGATCCTCGGGCAGGCCCGCAGCCGCGCCGGCCCGAGCGAGCGTCTCGGCCAACAAGAACACGTAAGCCGGCCCCGATCCCGACACCGCCGTCACGGCGTCGAGCAAGCTTTCGTCCTCGACCCATTCGACCGCGCCGACGGCGCCGAGCAACGCCTCGGCCATCTGGCGCTGGCGCCGGGACACCGCCGCGTTCGGCACCGCGACCGTGATTCCTCGGCCGATCGAGGCCGGCAGATTCGGCATGGCGCGGATCAATGCCCGCTTCGGGAGCGCGCTCGCCAGGCTCTCGATCGCACGACCGGCCATGATCGAGATAACGACGCTGTTCGGCCCGGCCCATGGCGAGAGCGCCGGAACCACCTCGTCGGCGGACTGCGGCTTGACCGCGATGACGACGATGTCGGCTTCCTCCCGCCTCTCCGGGTTCAGCCGCAGTCCTGCCGATCTCAGCTTTGCCAGCTCGCGCGACGGCTGCGGCTCGAGCACGATCACGCGCGCAGGATTGATCCCGAGCGCGATCCAGCCCTCGAGCATCGCGCCGCCCATTTTGCCGGCGCCAACGAGGAGCAGCGTTCCGGCAAAGTCCGCGAGCTCGCGTGAGCGGTCGGGCGGCATCGGTGCAGGCATGGTTGCCTCCGTAGGCGGATCGCGCCGCGCGAGCGCGGGACGGCCATTCCCGGATTCCGCTTCGCGCAACGGGGCTGCGGAGGCCGGAGGTATCAGGCCTCGCCGGAGGTGTCGAACATCGCCGAGTCCATCGCCTCGCGTGCGGGCTTGCCGGCCCACACCACGAACTGGAACGCCTGGAAATAGCGCTCGCAGGCCTCGAGCGCGGCCTCGAGCAGCGCCTCGCACTGCTTGCCGGAAGCCTCGACGCCGCCCGACAGCACCAGCGAATGCCGGAACATCACGAGACTCTCGCCCGGCCACAGGTCGAAATGGCCGACCCACAATTGCTCATTGATGTGGGACAAGAGCTGGCGAACCTCGATCTTGCGCCGCTCCGGGACCTTGAGATCGAACGCACAGGCGAGATGCAGCGCCTCGATCTCGTCCATCCAGGTGAACGAGACGTGATAATCGCTCCAGCGGCCCGCGATCGAGATGGTGATCTCGTCGTCGGCGGCGCGATCGAACGACCAGTCGTGGACTGCGGCGAGGCGCTCGACCACGTCGACCGGATTGACCTGACGCTCGCCGGAGAGGTCGATCAGCGACATGTCGTCCCCCCGCGGTGGCCGAAGGCCGCCATCCCCGCGTTCGCGAGGGACCTCGACCGGCAGAATACGCCGACGGGCTTTCAGGAACGCGCACGCGACCGAACGCGACCAAACACGCCACGAACCAAACGAATCACTCGCCGGCCGAATATAGCCGGTCGAGTCACGTCGTTATAGACGTTCGTCGATTTGATCGAGGATTCGCAGAATCCCGGCAATGCGCCGGGCGAAACCGTCCACAGCGCCCGTCTGCGGCATTTTGACTCGGGCCGGAGGATGTAGCCCGGATGGAGCGCCCGTTCCGCGGGCGCGAAATCCGGGGCCGCTGTTCCCGGATTGCGCGCCGCCACGCGGCGCTTCATCCGGGCTACGAAGCGCGCACCTCAATCGAACAGGCTGGAGACCGATTCTTCGGTCGCGGTGCGTCCGATGGCTTCGCCGATCAGCGACGCGATCGACAGCACGCGAATATTGCGGGCGACGCGCACGGCCTCGGTCGGCTGGATCGAGTCGGTGATGACCAGCTCCTTGAGCCCGGAAGCGCTGATGCGGCCGACCGCGCCGCCGGACAGAACCCCGTGGCTGATATAGGCGTAGACCTCGCTCGCGCCCTGGCCCAACAGCGCGTCGGCGGCGTTGATCAGCGTGCCGCCGGAATCGATGATGTCGTCGACCAGGATGCAAGTGCGCGCCTCGACTTCGCCGATCACGTTCATGACTTCGGATTCGCCGGCGCGCTCGCGGCGCTTGTCGATGATGGCGAGCGGCGCATTGATGCGCTTGGCGAGGCCGCGCGCGCGCACCACGCCTCCGACGTCGGGCGAGACGATGATCAGCTTGGAGAGATCGAACCGCTCGCGGATGTCGCGCACCATCACCGGCGAGGCGAAGAGATTATCGGCCGGGATGTCGAAGAAGCCCTGGATCTGCCCGGCGTGCAGATCGAGGGTCATGATGCGGTCGGCGCCCGCGCGCGTGATCAGGTTTGCAACGAGCTTCGCCGAGATCGGGGTGCGCGGCCCCACTTTGCGGTCCTGCCGGGCATAGCCGAAATACGGGATCACCGCCGTGACGCGCCGCGCCGAGGAGCGCCGCAGCGCGTCGATGATGATCAGCAGCTCCATCAAGTGATCGTTGGCCGGATAGGAGGTCGACTGCAGGACGAAGACGTCGGCGCCGCGTACGTTCTCCTGGATCTCGACGAAGATCTCCATGTCGGCGAAGCGCCGCACCACCGCCTTGGCGAGCGGGCGTTCGAGATAGGCGGCGATGGCTTCGGAGAGGGCGCGATTGGAATTGCCGGCAACCAGCCGGATCGCCCCGTTATTGGTCGCCGCCGACCGTTGCATCGCGCCGGACCTCGTTTGCGCGGGGGTCATAACAAGCGCAGGCCAAGCCGGCAATATCGGCACTTACGCGCTTCCGCACAGTGTGAATTCCTGCGGAAGCCCCGACGCGAGCTCAAAGATATCAAAGACAGTTCAACAGCTTACGCGGATTGCGGCCGCGGCGTGCGCCGCCTGGCGTCCGCAAGTAGGATGACCAGAAAGCCTATTCCTGCGCGAACGCGGCCTGAATCGTCGGCAGTGGCATGCCCGCAAAAGCCGCCGGGATCGTGGGCTCCGCCGCGGCAATTGCGGTCTCCGGCCCGGTGAGGAAACCGGTCAGGGCGTCCATGCTGGTCGCCGCGATGCGGGCGAGCATTGCATCGTCGAGCAGCGCCCAGGCATCCGTCCGTTTACCCGGAAAAACTTCCTCGCCGGCGATGCGGAATGCCCGATGCCTCTGTGCGTCGTAGACGTCCCACACCCAGCCGATGTGAGTCCTGCCGTGGGCCAGCAGGGCGGCGAGATAGCCGCGGACCCGATAGGCAGGCTGGCCGGCGCGGGACACGACGAGGATCCGCCGCTGCTCGGCCTCCGCCGAAAGTTTCGCGACTAGTTTTTGGAAGATCGGCAGCGGCGGACCGTCGATCGATTCGAACGCGATGGTGGGACCGCTCAGCTGTGCCTGCACTAGTGTCGGGGTTCCGTCGTTGACGCAGCCCGTGAGCGCGAGCGCCAGCACCATTACGGATCCGAATCGAGTCGGAACGGAGCCGAATCGAACCGCGTGGGCCTCCGCCCCCGTACGCGCCCTCGCTTTGCGCATGACACCCCCGGCCGCTCTGACGGCGGCTCGTTCGGGCCGGCCTTGAGGCCGGTTAACGATTTGGTAACGGTAAATTGCGGCGCGGTCCAGGCGGGGCCGGAGCGCGAGCCGTAGCCTCCAGTCACCTCCCCCCGCCTGCGGGGGAGGTCGACCCCGAGGCGGTCGGGAGGGGGCACATTGACGAGATAGTGCGGCATACCCCTCCCCATCCCTCCCCCGCAAGCGGAGGAGGGAGGAGCTTGCGGCTCGGCCTCACTCCACCAGTGCGATCGCGCTGATGTGGCGGCCGTAATCGGCCTCGGCGCGGTGGGTGGCACGGCGATAGCTGAAGAAATCTTCCGCTTCCGCGTAAGTGCAGCGCCTGAGATCCTCGAATTTGCCGACCTTCGCCCGTTCGAGCCGGTGCCGGATGTACCCCGGCAGGTCGAACATCGCGTGCCCGTCGGCTTGTGCACGCCCGAAGAACCGCGCGTTCTGTGCGTCCGCCGCGGCGAACCGCGCGACGAATTCCGGGCCGACCTCGTAGCTCTGCCGCCGGATCGCGGGTCCGAGCGCGGCATGGATACGGGAGCGATCCGCGCCGAGGCCTTCCATCGCCGCAAGCGTCGCCTCGAGGATTCCGGAAAGCGCACCCTTCCAGCCGACATGGGCGGCGCCGACGACCTGTGCGCCGGGATCCGCCAGCAGCACCGGACCGCAATCGGCGGTGCTGATGCCGACCGCGAGAGCGCGCACTCGGGTCACGACCGCGTCGGCCCGCGGCGCGTCCTCGCGCGTCCATGGCCGCTCGGCGACGACGACGTTCGGCGAATGCACCTGATAGGCGGTGACGAGATGCTTCGTGGCGAGCGCGCGCGCCATGCGGGCCCGGTTCTCCCGGACGTTTTGGGCCGCATCACGCGAGCCGATCCCGCCGTTGAGGCTGGCATAGAGCCCGCCCGACACGCCGCCGTGGCGGGTGAAGAAGCCGTGGCGGACATTGGGGAGCGCCGTGAGCGAGGCGGCGCGCAGCATCATCTCGGGCATGCCAAAAACTTCCCGCTTCGGCGCCGAGTGTCAAATTGCGGGCTCTGGTACCCTCTCCGCTTGCGAAACCCGAGCGGCAAGCGCGCTTTCCCTCTCCCTCCCCGAAGGGGAGGGGGGCTCCTCGCAAAAGCGAGGAGCCGGGTGGGGAATCTTATTGTCCCCCACCCGGCTGCGTCCGATGACGCTCGCCGACCTCCCCTAAGGGGAGGTAAAGAGCTGCGAGATATTGATGCGGCCATTTGCTGCACCGCACCGAAAGGTTCCGCGAGCGCTGTCGGATAGATGCTGGTAAGAAAGCGCCGAGTCGGTGCCTAAAAAACCGGCGCGTGCGCAAGGAAACGCCAATGTCCGTCGTCGAACTCGTGCCGTCGCGTTACTACACGCTCGTCGGGGCGCTCGCCGTCACCCTGCTCGGCCTCCTTCTGGCGCTGCTCGACTCGCGCTGGCTGGTGCTCGCGGGCGCGGCGGGACTCGTGAGCGCGGTCGGCGTCCACGATGCGCTGCAGACGCGGCACGCGATCCTGCGCAACTATCCGCTGCTCGCGCCATCCGGTTCTTCTTCGAGACCATCCGGCCGGAGATTCGCCAATATCTGCTCGAGGGCGACAACGAGGCGGTGCCGTTTTCGCGCGCGCAGCGCTCGCTCGTCTACCAGCGTGCCAAGAACGTCGAGGACCGGCAGCCGTTCGGCACCGGCAAGGACGTCTATCTTGCCGGCTACGAGTGGATCAATCATTCGCTGCGCCCGGTCCACGTCGAGAACCCCGATTTCCGGGTGATGGTCGGCGGCAAGGACTGCAGGCAGCCGTATTCCTGCTCGGTGTTCAACATCTCGGCGATGAGTTTCGGCGCCCTCTCGGCCAACGCCGTGCGCGCGCTCAACAAGGGCGCCAAGCTGGGCGGCTTCGCGCACGACACCGGCGAGGGCTCGATCAGCCGCTATCACCGCGAGCATGGCGGCGATCTCATTTGGGAGGTCGGCAGCGGCTATTTCGGCTGCCGCACGCCGGACGGCAAGTTCGATCCGGACAAATTCGCCGTGCAGGCGCGCGAGCCGCAGGTGAAGATGATCGAGATCAAGATCTCGCAGGGGGCGAAGCCCGGCCACGGCGGCGTGCTGCCGGGCGCGAAAGTGACGCCGGAGATCGCGGAAGCGCGCGGCATTCCGGTCGGCATCGATTGCATCTCGCCGGCGCGGCATTCCGCCTTCGACACGCCGCTCGAGCTGTTGAGCTTCATCCTGCAGCTGCGCGAGCTCTCCGGCGGCAAGCCGATCGGCTTCAAGTTCTCGCTCGGCCATCCGTGGGAGTTCTTCGGCATCTGCAAGGCGATGCTGGAGACGGGCATCCTGCCGGACTTCATCGTGGTCGACGGCGGCGAGGGCGGCGCCGGCGCCGCGCCGATGGAGTTCACCGACCACATCGGCACGCCGCTGCAGGAGGCGCTGCTGCTCGTGCACAACACGCTGGTCGAGCTCAATCTGCGCGACCGCATCCGGCTCGGGGCGAGCGGCAAAATCATTTCCGCCTTCGACCTCGCCCGCACCATGGCGCTCGGCGCCGACTGGTGCAATGCGGCGCGCGGCTTCATGTTCGCGCTCGGCTGCATCCAGTCCCAGGCGTGCCACACCGGCCATTGCCCGACCGGGGTGACGACGCAGGACAAGCTGCGCCAGCGCGCGCTCGTCCCCGAGGACAAGGCGACGCGCGTTTGCAATTTCCACCGCAACACGCTCCACGCGCTCGCCGAGCTCACCGGCGCCGCCGGGCTGAAACATCCGGGCGAGATCGAGCCGCGCCATATCGTGCGGCGCATTTCCGGCAACGAGATCCGGCTCGTCGCCAATCTGTACAAGTTCCTGAAACCGGGCGAGCTCCTCACCAACCCCAAGGCGCACGCGGTCTACGAATATTACTGGCCGCTCGCCACCTCGAAGAGCTTCGACCCGAACCCGGGCTCCGACGACCATCTGGTGATGGCCGAGTACCGGCGGAGTGGGATGCGGGCTTAGGGATTGCAGGACCTCGCCGCGTCCCGCACCGCGTTCGGGGCCGCCGCGCATCGGGCGGCGCATCAGATCCTCGACAAGCCGGTGGTGTTCGCCGATCCGCTCGCGATCCGCATCCTGGGTGGCGAAGGCGCCGAGGCGCTGCAGCGGCGGATCGAGCCGAATGAAGCGCAGGCGTGGCGGCGCATGCGCGCCTTCATGGCGGGGCGCAGCCGATTCACCGAGGACGTTTTGGCCGAGCTTGTGCGTGAAGGGATTTGCCAGTTCGTCATCCTCGGCGCCGGGTTCGACACCTTCGCGTATCGCAATCCGTATGCGGGCCTAACCGTGTTCGAGGTCGATCATCCCGCGACACAGGCGTTCAAACACATGCAGCTGGAAAAGGCCGGCATCGAACTTCCGGCTTCGCTGACGTTCGTGCCTCTCGATTTCGAGGGCCAGTCACTCGGCGGTGCGCTCGAAGCCGCGGGCTTCGCGCGCGAGAACCCGGCGCTGTTCTCGTGGCTCGGAGTGACCATGTATCTCGACCGGCTTGCGGTGCTCGACACGCTCTCGTCGATCGGATCCGGCGCGGCGCCGGGCACAGCCGTCGTATTCGATTTCATCGTGCCGCCAACATCGGTGCGCGATGCAGCGACCCGTGCCCGTTACGAGGCGCTGGCAGAACGCGTGGCTGCACTCGGCGAGCCGTGGCGGAGCTATTTCGAGCCGCACGAGCTCGACGCAGCGTTGCGCCGATCGGGATTCGCGCACGTCGAGGACTGGGACAGCGCGGCGCTCAATGCGCGGTATTTTGCCGGGCGCGCCGATCGACTCGAAGTCGTCCCGACCGCGCACCTGATCAAGGCGCAGGTGATCGGCCTGGTGCGCGCAGGCGCGACGCTCGCTCCGGGCGCTGTGCCGCAACGCCGCATCTCATCCAGCCGCGCCTTGCGCTTACTTCACCGCCCCGCCGGTGATGCCGCTGATGAAGCGGTCGAGGAACAGGTTGTAGGCGATAGCCACCGGAACGCTTGCGATCAACGCTGCGCCCATCAGCTCGCCCCAGTAAAAAATGTCGCCGCGGATCAGGTCGGTCGCGACCCCGAGCGTCACCGGCTTCTCCTCGGAAGAGGAAATGAAGGTCAGCGCGTAGACGAATTCCTGCATGGTGAGCGTGAACGCGAAGATGACCACGGTGAGGATCGCCGGCAGCGAGAGCGGCAGCACGGTCTTCACGAACGCGCCGATCACCGTGCAACCGTCGACAATCGCCGCCTCCTCGATCTCGCGCGGCACGGACTTGAAGAATCCCATCAACAGCCAGGTGCAGAACGGGATGGTGAAGGTCGGGTAGATCACGACCAGGGACCACAGCGAGTCCTGCAGCCCCAGCCGCGTGACCACCCTGGACAGCGGCAGGAACAACAGCGTCGGCGGCACCAGGTAGGTCAGGAAGATGCCGATGCCGAGCGTCTCGGCGCCGCGCACCGGCATGCGCGCCAGGCTGTAGCCGGCCGGCAGCGCTACGAAAAGCGTGATGGCGACGACGCACAGCCCGATCAGCGCCGAGTTCGTCACCCATTGCACGAACAGCGTGTCCTGGAACAGATATTTGAGGTGCTCCAATGTCGGCGACGTGTTGAACCAGTACGGAATCGATTTCAGATCGTAAAGATCGCCGTCGGCCTTGAAGGTCGTGATCAGCATCCAGTAGAACGGAAACGCGGCGAATATCACGAGCGTGACCACCGCCGCATAGAACGCCCCTTCGGCGCCGAGTTTCTTCGCGCGCCCCAGCATCTCAGATCTCCCGCCGGCGCAGCGCGCGGAGCAACAGGATCACCGCGATCAGCAGGAACGGGAACAGGAACAGGCAGATCGCCGCGCCGTGGGCGACGTCGCCCGAAAGAATCCCGACCTGGAACGCGAGTGTGCCCAGCACCTGCGTACTGTTGATCGGCCCGCCCTTGGTCAACAGATAGACGACGCTGAGATCCGTGAAGGTGAACACCGTACCGAAGATCAGCGCGATCAGCACGATCGGCGCGATGATCGGCAGGATGATCTGGTAGTTGCGTCGCCAGAAGCCGGCGCCGTCGACGGTAGCGGCGTCGAGCACGTCCTTGGGGACCGAAGTGAAGCCGGCTAGGAAGATCACGACCCCGAACGGGAACAGCCTCCAGGCGTGCACGACCACGACCGCGATCATCGCCAAGTCCTCCTGGCCGAGCCATTGCGGGCGGTTGGCGGCGTCGACGAGGCCGAGCGCGATCAGCGTCCAGTTGATGACGCTGTAGAGCGAATCGAACATCCACAGCCAGGCGACGGTCGCCAGCGACACCGGCACCGCCCACGGCAGCACTACGAGCGCGCGGGCGAGGCCGCGGCCGGGGAATTCCTGCATCAGCAGCATGGCGCCGATCTTGCCGAGCAGGAGGCCGATGATCTGCGCGCTGACGGTAAACACCAGCGTGTTGACCAGCGTGCGCCGGAAAATCTCGCTCTCCAGCACGTCGCGGAAGTTCTTCAGTCCGACGAATGCGAAGCTCGGGTTGAAGATGTTGTAGGCGCTCACGCTGTAATAGAGCGCGAGCAGGAACGGCAGGCCGACGAGCAGCACGACGTAAAGGACCGCCGGCGCGATGAACAGCGGCCCCACGATCTCGGAGCGATCGAGCAAGAAGCGCCGGACCGGGCGCGCCGTTGCGGCGAGCGTAGTCATCCCGTGTGTCCGTGCTCGCCGGTGCGCCGGCCCTCGCGGTCGAAGAACCGCAGCTCCTTCCTGCGCACCGCGAACGGATGCCATTCCCCGGCCCGAATGCCGGTCAGCGGCACGTGCGCCGGCAGCTTGGCGGTGACCTCTCGCTTGGCTTTATGCCCCTCGATCGCGCCGTAGAGGATGCGCTCCGAGCCGAGATATTCCATGCGGTCGATACGGAACGCGAGCTCGGCGAGCGCCGCGCCGTCGAGCAGCTCCTTCGGCAGAAAATGCTCGGGCCGGAAGCCGAGCGAGCCGCCGTGGCGCTCGACGAGATTCATCGGCGGCGTGCCCAAAAAGCCGGCAACGAACTCGTCGGCCGGGTCGTCGTAAATCTCGGCCGGCGTACCGATCTGCCGCAGCTTGCCGTGGTCGATCACCGCGATGCGGTCGCCCATGCCCATGGCCTCGACCTGGTCGTGCGTGACGTAGATCGTGGTGGTGCGCACTTTTTGCTGGAACTGTTTGAGCTCGCTGCGGGCGCTCGCGCGAAGCTTGGCGTCCAGGTTCGACAACGGCTCGTCGAGCAGGAAAACCGTTGGATCGCGCACCAGCGCGCGCGCCAGCGCCACCCGCTGGCGCTCGCCGCCGGAGAGCTCGCGGGGACGGCGATGCAGCAGGCGATCGATTCCGAGCAGGCCGGCGGCCCAGGCGACCTTGCGCGCGATCTCCGGCCGCGCCGTGCCCTGGGTTCGCAGCGGGAAGGCGATGTTGTTGAAAACGGTCAGGTGCGGATAAAGGCCGTAGCTCTGGAACACCATGGCGATGCCGCGCGCGCGCGGCGGCACGTCGTTGACGACCTCGCCGCCGATCAGGATTTCGCCCGAGGTCGGCTTCTCCAACCCGGCGATGATGCGCAGGAACGTAGTCTTGCCGCAGCCTGACGGACCGAGCAGAACCAGGAACTCGCCGTCGCGTACGTCGAGGCTGATGCCGTCGACGGCGACAACGTCGCCGAACTCTTTGCGGATCTCGTTGGCGCCAACCGCGGCCATCTAAAACCTATTGCGATGAAGGCGAGCCGACGTAAGGCATGCGCCGCTTCCCTCTCCTCTGGTGGGAGATGGTGGCGAGTTTCGGCGCAGTGGGACGCGGGGCGTCCCGATCGGGGCGCCCGCTCTGGTTCGCGTCCGACCTCACGCGACCCACTTCTTGTAGACCAGCTCGACCTCTTTGGTGGCCCAGGCGACCGCTTCCTCCGGCGTCGCCTTGTCGGTCGCGGCCTTAGCCATCATGTCGCACATGATGAAATTGTTGGCGACCTCGTCGGAGGCCGGCCCGGCCGGTCCCGGATAGCCGTAGGTGGCGTGCCATTCGTTGGCGGTCTGGAGCACGCTGAGCTTGTCGGGCGGGTGCGAGGTCGGATCGTTCGACAGGATCGGCATCGGCTTCGGCACGATGTTTTCGAACAGCGGGTGGTTGTAGCCGGTGCTCGCCTCGAACGATTCGGTGCCGTGATCGGCCCAGAAGCGCAGGAACTCGATCGCCGCTTCCTTGTTGCGCGCGAAGCGCCAGATCACGTAGGAATTCGGCGAACCGGCGGCGATCCGCCGCACCGGCCCGGCCGGGGTCTTCCACACGTAGATCTTGTCTGCGAGCTCGGGGGTGGCCTTCTGGATGGTCCGATACGCCGAGATCGGATTGTGGATCCAGGAACCGCGGCCCGACGCCAGATACTTGTTGTTGCTGGCGTCGTCCCAGGACAGCACGTCGGGCTCCATGGCCTCCTTGTAGAGGGCGCGGACGTATTTCACGACCTCGAGCGTCTCTTTGGTATTGAGTGTGACGCGCCTGCCGGTCTCGTCGCATTCGGAAGCGCCATAGCTCCACAACATGCTGCGATAGGACAGATTCGGGTCGACCGAGTGCCCGAGCGAGATGCCGACCGGATTGCCCTTGGCTTTCAGCTTGGCTCCGCCGATGCGGATGTCCTCCCAGGTGTCGGGCTTCATCCCGATCTCGTCCCACAGATCCTTGCGGTAGAGGCCGGGGAAGCGGATGTAGTAGGCCGGAAACGCGCTCCAGGTCTTGCTGCCCTCGTTATAGGCGATTTGGCGGCCGATGGCCTGGACGTTGCCGTATTTCTTCTCGCAGTCGGTGACGAGCGCGGTGACGTCGATCACGTGCTTCTCGTACTGATGCGGGCCGCCCGAGCCATTGAAGGCGAAAACGTCGTGTCCGGCCTCCGCAGCGATCTCGGCGGCGGCGCGCGCCGGCAGCTCGAGATGCGGGATGTGATCGACCGTGACGGCGAGGCCGTTCTTCTTGCCCCAGTCCTTGGCGAAGGCATCGAACCAGGTGTCGTACTGGGGAACGAAGTGGCTCCACTGTAGGACACGCAGTGTCTTGCTCTGCGCGAGCGCATCGACCACGAACGGGGCGGAAATCGCCGGCGCGAGACCAGCGGCTCCGGCGGCGGCGCCCGCCCGCTTCAGGAAGCTTCGTCGTGTGATGGTCGAGCTCGAGCCATTCCCTCCCGATCGCATGGGTCATCTCCTCCGAGGTGAATTGAAATCTTCCGTGACGGCGCGCACCTCGCGTCTTTTGCCGCAACGACCGCTGCCGCCTTCGCACGAGGCTTTGCGCCGCGCAGGCACAGGCGGGGCAAGTTTCTTGCCAGCGGCGGCCAGCGCCGCAGCCTGGGTGAGACCGAGATTATGCGCGCGGGGCTGAGACCGCGCAATGGCGGAAAGTCACGGCAGGGCGCGTCAGGAGGGCACGGATGGCTCTCAGGCTGCTCGCTCTTCCCGCCTGTTGCGGAAGCGTGCCGTAAGGTGGGCCAAGCGAAGCGTGGCCCACCTCGTCAACGCGATTCGCAGTGGCTTTGCGGGGACCAGCCCCGTTGCCGTAGACGACGCGGGCCTGGTCAGCCCACCCTACCGGCTCCGCATCTCAAGCCGCGGCGGCGGCGGCGCTGGGCGGCGCGCATTGCGCGAGCGTCTTTTGCCACGCCGGCAGGGCGGCAATTCCGGCGTGCCAGCGCTTGATCTCGGCGTAGGGCTCGATCGGATAATGCGCCAGCTCGGCGATGTTCATGGCGGCGCCGAGCGAGAAATCCGCAAGCGTGAGCGCCTCGCCGCTGACGAACTTGCGACCCTTTAGGTGCGCGTCCAGCACTTTGGCAACGCGGTGGAACACCTCGGTGCCTTTTTCGAGCGCCGCCTTGTCGGGCTCCTTGATCCCGAGCACGAGCGGCTTCTCCACATATTCGAAGGCGAACACCGCGCAGGCCGGATCCCAGTGCGCGAGCTCCCAGCATTGCCAGCGCGTGACATCGAGCCGTGCGCGCTCGTCGGCCGGGAACAGCCCGCTCTCCGGGCGCCGGAGCGCCAGATATTGATTGATGGCGTTCGACTCCCACAGCACGAAATCGCCGTCCTTCAGCGTCGGCGCGCGCATATTGGGATTGAGCGCGGCATAGTCCGGCGCCTTCTGCTCGCCCTTGCGCAGGTCGATGAAGCGCAAGTTCCAATCGACGCCGAGATGGTTGGCGACGGCCATCACCTTGAACGAGCGCGGGCTCGGTGGAAATACGTAAAGCTCGATCGTCATCGGATGCTCCCTGTTTGCACGATGAAAGTCCTTGCCCCCTCACCCGTCCTCTCCCCGCCGGGGAGAGGGAACTTGCAGGCGCGACTGGCGCTCCCTCTCACGTGCTCGTGGCGGAGAGATGGCGCGGTCACGCCTCGACAGCCCGCTTGAAATGCTCCAGCTTGCTGGGCCAGCCGCCCTCGACGTCCTTGCGCATCTTCTCGCCGGGCTCGGCGCCCATCTGCTCGAACTTGCGGTGCTCGAGCTCGACGCGGGTCGCGTTCGGTCCCTCGGCGATGAAGCGCACCTCGACCTCGGAGCTCACATTCGCGTCCGGCTTCCAATTGCTGTTGATGTCCCAGCTCATCACGAAACGGTGCGGCGGTTCCCAGATCAGGATCTTGCCGACGTCGGCGCGCGAGCCGTCCTCGCCGAGCTGATACCAGCGTCCGTGCAGCCGCGGCTCGAACACGTTCTGCTTGGTCGGCGCGCTGCCGATCGAGGCATTGCGCGGCCACCAGCGGTCGAGCCCGGCGGTGAAGACTTCGAACGCGTGCGCCTGGCCGGTCGCGACGCGAATGCTCTTCTTCACCGGTGCGATGGCGATCGTCTGCGTGCTCATCGTTTGTCCTTCCGTTCCCGTACTTCGATCTCCGCCTGCGCCTTGAATTCCCCGAGCGCCTCGTCCCAGAACCGGTCGAGCCACGCGCGCAACGCGCCGAGCCCCTGCGGGTCGATGTAGTAGACGCGGCGCGTGCCCTCCGGTCGATCGATCACGAGACCCGCCTGTTTCAGCACCTTGAGGTGCTGCGACACGGCCGGACGGCTGACCGGCAGGCCGCGCGCGATGGCGCCGACCGGCTTGCCGCCGGACCGGAGCCGCTCGAACACCCGCCGCCGGGTCGGGTCGGCCAATGCGGCCAGCGCATTTGCGTAAGCCATTGCTTACGGTAAGCAGGAGCTTACGGCGTTGTCAAGCGCGAAAGCGGACGACAGGAAACGGATGCCGGAAGACGGATCAGGGCGTCGCCGTCCTGCCTCGACCATGATGCCTGTCCTGTTGTCCGTCGTCCCTCGTCCGTTGCCTGCCGTCTGTCCTGTGTCGTCCGTTCTCTGCTGTCCGCAGTTCCGCGCGGCGCTGCTGCAGGAAAGCACGGACGGCGGGATCAGGCTCGAGTCCGATCGCGCGCTCATATGCGGCCTCGGCCGCATCGAGCGCTCCGGCTCGCGCCAGCAGGCCTGCGCGTGCCGCCCAATACGGCTGATATTGCGCCAGCCGCGCGTCCCCGCACAGCTGATCGAGCGCCGCGAGTCCCCCTGCGGCGTCGCTCGCCTGCGCGAGCGCGACCGCACGGTTGATTGCCACGACCGGCGAGCCGGTCATCGCGTAAAGCTCGGCATAGAGCCGCTCGATCGCCGGCCAGTCGGTGGGTCCGCCGTGCCGGCGCGCGGCATGCGCCGATTGCACCGCCGCTTCGAGCTGATAGCGACCGGGCGCGCCCATCGCGCTCGCGCGCAGCAGCAGCGCCTCCGCCTCCTCGATCATGCCGCCGTCCCAGTCCGCCGGGGCTTGCTCGTCGAGCGGCACATATTCGCCGCGTGCGTTGCGGCGCGCGCCGCGACGCGCCTCCGCGTGCAGCATCAGGGCCAAGAGCCCGAGCGCTTCGGGCTCTTGCGGCAGCATCGCGGCGACGAGGCGACCGAGCCAGATGCCTTCCATCGCCAGATTGCGGCGGCGGGTATCCGTGCCGGCCGGATCCGACCAACCGTCGGCGAACACCGCGTAGATCGCCGCGAGCACCGCGTCGAGCCGCTCGGGAAGCTCGGTGCGTTCCTCGGGCACGCGAAAGGGGATCCCGGCCTCCTTGATCTTGGCTTTGGCGCGCACCAGCCGTTGGCTCATTGCCGCGGGAGAGACCAGAAATGCCGAGGCGATGCCGGCAGCATCGAAGCCGAGCACGGTCTGCAAGATCAACGGCGCGCGCAGCGCCGGGTCGATCGCCGGATGCGCGCAGGCGAACATCATCGCAAGGCGCTCGTCGGGTATCTGCGTCGCGCCTGCGGATGCCGCCGCGAGCTCATCGGCGATCAGTCGCAAGTGGTCGACGCCGGCCGCGCGGCTGCGCCGCCGGCGCGCCGCGTCGATCGCGCGGCGCCGTGCCACGGCGATCAGCCACGCCTCGGGATTGTCGGGAACCCCGCGCTTGGGCCAATCCGCGAGTGCCGCCGCGAACGCGTCGGACAGCGCATCCTCGGCCGCCGCGACGTCGCGCATGCGCGCCGATAGGAACGCCACGAGCTTGCCGTAACTGCGGCGCGCCACAGTTTCGGCGGTCTCGTGTGCCGCCTCGGTTTGCGCTTGCTGCATCATGGATGCGGATTTCATTTGCATCTGGCTGCCGGCTCGCTCCGATCACCTCTTCCCCATTGGGGAGAGGCCGATCCTCGCCGGGGCGAGGATCGGGTGCGGGGTCACGACCTAAAATATCTGACAAAGGCCCGAACCCCCTCACCCCATCCCTCTCCCCTGCGGGGAGAGGGAGCAGCACGCGGGGCCGCGCGGAGTGCCATGCGATGCCGCTCGGAGCGCCTGCGAGGCCGGCTACAACGTCCAGACGGGGCGGACCTCGATCGTGCCGAGACTCGCGCCCGGGCAGCGCGCTGCCCAGGACAGCGCCGCATCGAGATCCGGCACGTCGATCAGATAATAGCCGCCGAGCTGCTCCTTGGCTTCGGCATAAGGTCCGTCGAGCACCTGGGTCTTGCCGTTGGCGACCCGCACCGTGCTCGCCGCGGAAGTCCGCTGCAGTCGATTGCCGTCGACGCGGACGCCCGCCTTGTCGAGTGCCTCGGTGTAAGCCCCATAGGCGGCAAACCTGCGCTCGTTCTCGGCCTTGCTGGCGGCCTGCAGGGCGGCTTCGTTGGCATAGATCAGCAGCATGTACTTCATGTGGGTTCTCCCCGATGGATCTGGCCGAGCGGAATGCTCCTGCCGATGCTATGTCGCGCGAGCCGGCCCGCGGTCGACACGGCGCAGGAAAAATTTCCGCTCAGTGCCTGGCGGCGGCATAGCGGATCGGCACCACGAACGAGAGCTGGTTGTCGGGAATATCGGCGGGCGGCGCGGGAAACGGCTGGGCGCGATGGACGAGCGCCAGCGTTTCCTGGTCGAGCGCGGCGGAGCCCGAGCTCTGCGCGAGCCGGCTCGTCATGACGCGGCCGTGGCGGTCGAGCCGGAACGCGAGCCGCGCCGTGCCTTCGACGCCGCCGGCTCCCGGCGGATAGCGCTTGTTGCGCTCGAGCTGTGCGACCAGCAGGCGCTGCCAGCTCGCGATCGCGGCGGGCGAGGGTTGCGACACGCGGCCCGGCGCGGGCGCAGCC
>JBKPDF010000054.1:0-14182 GCA_046727735.1 Pseudomonadota bacterium
GATTCGTATTCCGTCGGCCTTCAAGCGTACTCTTTGCCTGGCCGGCAAAATCCGCATACGCGGCGGGCCCAGCGTTCGTGCCCCGGATCACGCGACGGCGCTTCGCGCCGCGCGGTCCGGGGAACGCCAAGCCGATTACGAAATTATTCCGCGGCGCTGCGGCCGGCGCTAGCGGTGCCGAAGCGGCGCTCGATGTAATCGATCACGAGATTCTTGAAATCCGCCGCAAGGGTCGGCCCGCGCAACGTGGCGGCCTTCTTTCCGTCGATGAAGACCGGCGCGGTCGGCTGTTCGCCGGTGCCGGGCAGCGAAATGCCGATGTCGGCGTGCTTCGACTCGCCGGGCCCGTTCACGATGCAGCCCATCACCGCGACGTTGAGCGCCTCGACGCCGGGATAACGCGTCTTCCATTCCGGCATCGATTCCCGGATGAAGTCCTGGATGTCCTTGGCGAGCTCCTGGAACGTCGTCGAGGTGGTGCGGCCGCAACCCGGACAGGCGGCAACGAGCGGCACGAAGGTGCGGAACCCCATGGTCTGCAGCAGCTCCTGCGCGACTTTCACCTCGAGCGTGCGGTCACCGTTGGGCTCGGGCGTGAGCGAGATGCGGATGGTGTCGCCGATGCCCCGCTGCAGCAGGATGCCGAGCGCGGCCGAGGACGCGATGATGCCCTTCGAGCCCATCCCGGCCTCGGTCAAGCCGAGATGCAGCGCGTAATCGGAGCGCCGCGCGAGCTCGGTGTAGACCGCGATCAGATCCTGCACGGCCGAGACTTTTGCCGAGAGGATGATCCGCGATTTCGGCAGCCCGAGTTCTTCCGCGCGGGCGGCCGAAAGCAGCGCGGATTGCACCATGGCCTCGCGGGTGACCGCCCGCGCGTCGACGGGCTTTGGCGAGCGCGCGTTCGCGTCCATCAGGCGAGTCAGCAGTTCCTGGTCGAGCGAGCCCCAATTCGCCCCGATGCGCACCGGCTTGCCGTGGCGGATCGCGGTCTCGACGATCGCCGAGAACTGCCGGTCTTTCTTGTCCTTGAAGCCGACATTGCCGGGATTGATGCGGTATTTGTCGAGCGCCTCGGCGGCGGCCGGGTGCTCGGCCAAGAGTTTGTGGCCGATATAGTGGAAATCGCCGACGATCGGCACGTCGACGCCCATTCGGACGAGCCGCTCCTTGATGTGCGGCACGGCGGCGGCCGCCTCGTCGCGGTCGACCGTGATGCGCACGATCTCCGAGCCGGCCCGCGCCAGCGCCGCGACCTGGGCGGCGGTCGCGGCCGCGTCCGCGGTGTCGGTATTGGTCATCGACTGGACCACGATCGGCGCGCCGCCGCCGACCGCCACGTGGCCGACATTGACTGCCACGGAGGTATGGCGGGGCCCCGGCGCCGCGGAGGGGGCGGGGGTTGCCGGGGTTTCCATGGGGCCGGCGAGGGTTTCCATTCCGTTCTCCATGGGCAGCGGAGTGCCAGATCGGCCTTGCGGGGTCAATCGGCCTCGGTTTCGCTCCGACGTGGTCGGTAACAAGGGGCTCGCGGCTAATATAGGACGCCAGCGTCAGGCGGGCAGGGGCGGCGACGCACTGCGGGACCGGGCGGTCGCCTTCGCTGCTCTGCGTAGACCCGAACCGAGCCCGTCTCGGGAATGCGGATCATGATGCGCATCATTCCGGGCGATTTCAGCGACCCGCGCGTGCTCGATCTTGTGCGCCTGCATTCGACCACTGCTCGGGCCGAAACCGCGCCGGGCAGCGCGCACGCGCTCGACCTCGCGGGACTCAAAGCGCCCGAAATCAGCTTGTGGACGATATGGGACGGCGCCACGCTCATCGGCATGGGTGCGCTGAAGCGCCTGTCCGCCGATCATGGCGAAGTCAAATCAATGCACACGCTCGCGTCTATGCGTAGGACGGGAGCGGGAACCGCGATGCTGCGGCATATCATTGCGGCGGCCCGCGCGAGCGGCATGTCCCGCCTCAGCTTGGAGACGGGTTCCTGGGATTATTTCCGGCCGGCGCGAGCCTTTTACCGGCGTCACGGCTTCATGGATTGTCCGCCGTTCGGCGAATATCTGCCCGATCTCAACAGCGTGTTCATGTCGCTCGATCTGAACGCATCGTAATCGATCCGAGCGAACGGCCTTTCCACGCAGCGGGAGATTGTTTGTGCAAGTTCCTGATTGACTCTTGGGCCCGGGCCGGACGCATCCGCGGCCGGCGCGGAGCCGCGTCAGTTCAAGCGCAGATCGAGGATGTGGCGCTTGTCCGGCGCACTCTCGCCTCTCTCCACCCGCTTTACGATATCGGTAAGCGCTGCATTTGCCGGCGTCGGAACGCCGACTTCCCTCCCTTTCGCCACGACGAAACCGTTGAGGAACTCGATCTCGGTGCGGCGGCCCTTGACCATATCCTGGCCCATCGAGGGCCGGTGTGCGCCGCCGCCGGGCTTTTTCACATCGGCAAGGCGGTGCGCGTCGTATTCGGCTTTCGCCTTCACGTCGCCTTCGCCGGCGCGGGTAATGATTTCCGGATCGATGTGGTGAATCTCCTCGAGCCGGTAGCCGAGCGCCTGGCCGACCCGGATCGCCTCGCTGCCGAGCCTCGCGGTGAAATGGCGCAGTCCAGCGTCGAGAAGGATGTCGCGGGTGATGAGGCCGGTCGATGCCGACACACCGTTGCCCATCGCGTTGACGACCAGCTTCGTCCAGCGTTCGCCCCAGAGGTTTTGCGTGACCTTGGCGGAATCCGAGAGCGCCAGCAGGCGGCACACTTCCTTGGCGCGCTCGGTGACGATGCCGTGCACCTCGCCGACGCGAAACACGGTGTGGGCGTCGCCGTGTTTGCCGCCGGCGCGCCGCACGCGGCCGGGCTCGGTCAGCTCGACCGTGATCGAGCTCGCGATCGCGCCGAGCGTCCTGCCCCAGCCGACGACGCCGGCCAAGGTTTCCTCGTTGATGCAGTTCTGCAGCGAGACGACGAAACCGCCCGGCGCGAGGTACTGGGCGATCATCGTGGTCGCCCAGGCGGTGTCGTAGGATTTGGT
Source organism: Pseudomonadota bacterium (assembly GCA_046727735.1). Taxonomy (GTDB): domain Bacteria; phylum Pseudomonadota; class Alphaproteobacteria; order Rhizobiales; family Xanthobacteraceae; genus AP-16. The sequence continues at coordinate 3,038 of JBKPDF010000054.1, forward strand.
GGCGACGAACGCGATGTCGATCGGCCTTCGCTTGGACAGCCCCTGCAGCTCGGTCACGTGCAGCGCCCGCGTCGGAATCGTGAACTCGGGCACGTCGCGTAGGTGGCTGATGCACAAGCCCTTCGTCCGCATCGCCTCGACGTTTTCGGGCCAGAAGTCGACGAAGGTCACGTCCTCGCCGGCCTGTGCCATGTAGGCGCCAACATAGCCGCCGACCGCCCCGGCGCCGACGATCGCGATCCTGCTTCCCATCCGCATTCTCCTGCCTGCGCCGCGCGCAGGAACCGTGAGCTAAGACCTTATTGCTGTGACGCGAGGCTTGCTCCTCTTCCCTCTCCCCCTGTGGGAGAGGGTGGCGAGGCGGCGCAAGCCGCCGAGCCGGGTGAGGGGTAACAGCACTCCGATCGATCGTACCCCTCACCCGGCTCGTTTACTCGCTGACGCTCGCAACGAGCCACCCTCTCCCACAAGGGGAGAGGGGAAGCGCGTATGCCGATTGCGTTGACCGGTCGGCTCGCTTCTTGCAGGATTTTCGGTGAAAGGCGCAGGCCGTGGCATCCTATCGGCGGATCGAGGTCAAGCCTATCGCCGGAGCGCTCGGCGCCGAAATCGCCGGCGTCGACCTAGGCGTATTGGACGATGCGGCGTTCCAGGAAATCCACGCCGCCTGGCTCGAACACCTCGTCGTGTTCTTCCGCGGCCAAAACATCACGCCCGAGCAGCAGATCGCCTTCGCCAAATGTTTCGGCGAAATCCACCATCACCCGTTCATGCAAGGCATGGACGAGTACCCCGAGATTCTCGAAATCATCAAAGAAGAGAGCGACACTCGGGCGTTCGGCGAAGTCTGGCACACCGACCAGATGTTCAATCCGAAGCCCGCCAAAGCCACGATCCTCTACGCTAAGGAGACGCCCGACGCCGGCGGCGACACGATGTTCGCCAACATGTATCTCGCCTACGACACGCTGTCCGACGCAATGAAGGCGCTGCTTGCGGGGGTAAAAACCTGGAACGTCGGCGACCGCAAGAACCCAGGACGGCGCGATCGGCCCGCCGCGCGCAGGCCGTTACACCGGCAACGAGAAGATGGCCGCGAAAGTCCGCGATCCAGGAGATCTTGAGACCGAGTGCGCGCATCCGCTCATCCGCACGCATCCCAAAACCGGTCGCAAGGCGCTCTATCTGAGCAACCACACCCAGACGCTCGACGGGTTTCACCAAGCCGAGGCGCGGCCGATCCTCGATTTTCTCAGGGCGCACGCGGTGCAGCCGGAATTTACATGCCGGTTCCGCTGGGAAGTCGGGTCGATGGCGATCTGGGACAACCGCTGCACCCAGCACCGTGCGCTCAACGATTATCCCGGCAAGCGCCGGCGCATGCACCGGATCACGATCGCGGGCGACGCGCCATTCTGAAACCCGCCGGTGCGTCTCGACTCAGTCAGGCCACGCCGTGCCCCATCGGTCCGCATGGGCCACCTCGGCGACCGGGCGGCGCGACAGCGGGCCGAATTTCCCCTCCGGATACCCGATCGGCATGAGCGCGTAGGTCGACACATCGGCGGGAAGATCAAGCATCGCCCTGACCTCGTCCTCCAGGCGGATGTGGTTCGTGGTGATCACGGTGCCGAGCCCGTGGGCGCGGCACGCCAAGATGATGTTCTGCACCGCCGGGTAGATGCTCGCGCCGCGGATGCGGCGCTCGTAATCGAGCTCCTGCTCGTATCGCGCCTGCACCCAATCAGGCAGCGCCGCGCGCGGCGGCACGAGCCGCTCGCGCAGACACGGCACGAGCAGCACCGGGGCATCGCCCATATGGTCCCACAGATATGAACCCGAGGAGAGGAATTTGCGGTATTGCTCTTCGTTCATGTGCGCGGGGCGGCCACGGGCACGATAGATCGCGCTGGCGATGTCCGACGCTTTCCGATAGATCGCGCCGAGTTTCTGGCGCTGCTCCGCGTCCCGCACGACGACGAAAGCCCAGTGCTGGGCATTGCCGGCCGAGGGAGCGCGGATCGCGGCGTCGAGGATCTTGGTGATGATCTCGTCCGGCACCGGATCGGGCTTGAGCCGCCGCAGCGAGCGCGCGGAATAGATCGCCTCGAACAATCCGATCTCGGCCATGGGTTTCCTCGTATTCGCTGCGGCGTTTGCCTGGAGCGCAAGCTGAGTTGGTGCGGTTGATGATTGCGCTGGCTCGGAGCGCGCCGCAATCGGCTCCCTCCCCCCTTGAGGGGGAGGGATGGGGAGGGGGTATCTGTTTTACTCTACGGTGATTGGACCCCCCTCCGTTGCCTCCCCCAGGGGGGAGGCAACCGGAGCAAGTTTCGCGTCCTATACAATGACGGCGGGGAGGCCATGCCATGCATGTCGTGATCTGCGGCGGCGGGGTGATCGGCGCCTCGATTGCGTATTTCCTCAGCCGGCGTGGCGGGCGCGCGAGCGTCATCGAGCGCACCGGATTGGCTTGTGCCGCCTCGGGCAAATCCGGCGGCTTTCTGGCGCTCGACTGGTGCGACGGAACGCCGTTGCAGCCGCTTGCGCGCCGCAGCTTCGCCCTGCATGCCCAGCTCGCCCAAGAGCTCGGCGGGAGCTGGGGCTACCGGCCGCTCACGACCTATGGGGGCGTCGCCGCCGCCCGGGAAAGCTTGCGGAGCGCCGGATCCGGGCTCGCATGGCTGTCCGATGCGGTCGGGCTCCGGCAGCGCTTGGGCTCTCCGGAAACGACGGCCCAAGTGCATCCCGGGCGGTTCACGCAAGCGATGATGCGGGCGGCACAATCCCGCGGCGCCGTGCTGCGCCGTGGGATTGTGACCGGATTGCTGTTGAAGGACGGCGCTGCCCGCGGCGCGCTCGTCGACGGCGAAGCGATCGAGGCCGATGCCGTCGTCATCGCCATGGGGCCGTGGTCGATCGAAGCCGCCGGCTGGCTGCCGCTCCCGGCCGTGTTCGGACTCAAGGGCCATAGTGTCGCGTTCGAGACGGGGGGGCAGGTGCCGCCCGAAGCCTTGTTTCTCGAATATGAAGAGGCAAGCGGAGCCGTGGTTTCGCCCGAAATATTTCCGCGGCCGGACGGCACGATCTATGTGTGCGCGATTTCGAGTGAAAGCCCGCTGCCGGACGATCCCGCCGATGTCGCCCCCGATCCGGGCGCGCTCGAGCGCCTGGAAGCCCTCTGCGCGCGGCTCTCGCCCGCGCTCGCAAACGGCCCGATCCTCGCCCGGCAGGCCTGCTACCGTCCCGTGACTCGGGACGGCTTGCCGCTGATCGGCCCCGTGCCCGGCCTCGACAACGTCTATGTGGCGACCGGCCACAGCGTCTGGGGCATCCTCAATGCGCCGGCGACCGGCGAGGCCGTCGCCGAGCTGATCGTCGAGGGTGCCGCGCGCGCGACCGATCTATCCGCTTTCCACCCGGGCCGGCTCACGCCGCTCCGGTCGCGGACGCGAAGCGCGGGCTTCGTAGGCTGACGCGGCCGCGCTCCCTCACAGCCGCTGCAAATGCCCGATCGCGTCGGAGGTGAGAAACAGGCCGATGCGAAAGCTGCCCGCGCCGGCTTCGGTGCGCAACAGGACGCTGCCGTCGCGCGTGCGCCACAGCACGGAATTCTCGCGCCGCTCCGCCGGCTCTCCGAGCTGCTCGCCACAATGGAGAAACACCTGTTTGGCGACCCGTTCGGCTTCCCGGCTATCGGTGAGCGATACATAAGGCGCGATCGCACAGATGCGTCCGTGCACCGCCTGCACCATCACGTCCCAGGAACGCCCGAGAAAGTCGACCGGCAACGCGTTGTAATCCTTCTCGCCCACGAACTGGCGCCCCATCGCCGCGTATTCGGACGGCGAGAACTCCAGCAACCCGCCGAGTCCCTCGATCGCGCCGTCGAGCCGGTAAGGGCCGACCGCAAAGCTTGCGGGCGGCGCCGGCTTGCTGCGAAACGGCCAGCGCATGAGCGTCCCCTCCGTCCGGCAAAAGATGCAGGCAGCCGACGTCGCGCCGTGATGGCAAGTGTGTCCGAGCTGGGTACGCGAGGCAAATCGCACCGCGACTCGTCGTGAGTCGGTCGAGCTGACATAAGCTGTGGCGATGCGCCGGGCGCGGTTTGACGCGCCTTGCCGGGCGCGCCGAACAGGCGCAGGCTTGAGCGGCTCCTGATTGGGAGGAGACGATGCATCGACTCTCGACGGTTGCGGCAATGGTCACTGCATTGCTGCTCGCGGCCGATCCGGCCTCGGCCCAGAAGCAGGGCGGCGCGTTGCGCATGTACCTTTGGGACAACCCGCCGAGCGCGTCGATCCACGAGGAGGCGACCATCTCGACGGTGATGCCGTTCATGGCGTTGTTCAGCAATCTCGTCCTGTACGACCAGGCAAAGAAGCTCAATTCGGCGGACGGAATCTTGCCGGAACTCGCCACGAGCTGGGCCTGGAACGAGGACGGGACAGAGCTCAGATTCGAGCTGCGTCGGGAGGTGAAATGGCACGACGGCAAGCCGTTCACGGCCAAGGACGTGGTGTGTACGATGGAACGCCTGCAGGGCCGGGCCGAAGACGCTTTTCGCAAGAACCCACGCAAACTCTGGTGGCAAAATCTGAAGGAGGTCAAGGCGGAGGGCGACTATGCCGTGAGCTTCGCGCTCGCGCGCCCGCAGCCTTCGTTCCTGGCGTTCTTCGCCACCGGCTACACACCGATTTATCCCTGTCACGTCTCGGCTCAGGAGATGCGCACCAAGCCGATCGGCACCGGGCCGTTCAAGTTCGTGGAGTTCAAGGGCAATGAGATCGTCAAGCTGACGCGCAACCCCGATTACTGGCGCAAGGGCCATCCGTACCTCGACGCCATCGAGTGGCGCGTCATCGCCAACCGCTCGACCCGGATGCTGGCGTTCATCGCCGGCGAGTTCGATATGACATTCTCGCTCGATCTGACCGTGCCGCTGGTCAAGGACATCAAGTCGGAGCGGCCGAATGCGATCTGCGAGCTGCAGCCGACTAACAACACCACCAACTTGATCGTGAATCGCAACGCCGCGCCCTTCAATGACCCGAAGATCCGATCGGCGCTGGCGCTGGCGCTCGACCGCAAGGCATTCATCGACATATTGACCGAAGGCCAGGCGAAGATCGGCGGCGTCATGCTGCCGGCGCCCGAGGGCAGCTGGGGCATGCCGGCCGAGATGGTCGCGGCGCTGCCGGGTTACGGCGCCGACATCGAGGCCAACCGCGCGCAAGCGCGGAAGATCATGGAGGGTCTCGGCCGCGGCCCGGGCAATCCGCTGAAGCTCAAGGTCGCGACCCGCAACATCCCGCTCTACCGCGATCCGGCGGTCATCCTCATCGACCAGCTGAAAAAGATCCATATCGAGGGCGAGCTCGATCCGATCGAGACGAACCAATGGTTCGCCAAGGTGGCGCGCGGCGACTATTCCGTCGGCCTCAATCTGACGGCGCTCGCGCTCGACGATCCGGACGTGAATCTCTATGAGAACTATGTATGCGGCTCGGAGCGCAATTACACGAACTATTGCAATCCTGCCGTCGACAAGCTGATCGAGCAGCAGTCGCGCGAAAGCGACGTCGCCAAGCGCAAGGCGCTGGTCTGGACGATCGAGAAGAACCTCGCCGAGGACGTCGCGCGCCCGATCATCATGCAGGGGGTCGCCGGCCTATGCTGGCAACCCTATGTCAAAGGTTTCGTGCTGCAGCACAACGGCATCTACAACAACTGGCGCTTCGACGAGGTGTGGTTGGAGAAATAGCTTGCGGTTTGGACGCCATGCGAACGCGCGTCGTCCCGGAATCCGCGAAGCGGATATCCGGGGCCAATGACCACCGATCTCGGAATTCTGCACCACGGTGGTCATGGGTCCCCGCAACGGGGCACCCCGTCGCGCTCGCGCGACGGGGACCCCGCGCGGGGACGACGCGACCCGAGCAGGCCGTCAGCGCGGTGAGGTCGTGGGCGGAGTGTTCTCCGCCGGCTGCTCGGGTGCCGCGCCGGCTTCGCCTGATGCCGCAACGTCGATCGGGCGCGAAGGAAACAGCGAGGCCGGGAAGTCCGCGGCATAGCGCGGCTCTCGGGGTCGCGGCTGATATTCCGGCCGGGGGCCGAGGTTCGGCTCGACCACGCTGCGATAGAGATGCCAGGTCGCGTGGGCGAGCACCGGCATGACCACGGCCAAACCCAGGAACAGTGGAATCGAGCCGAGCAGAAGCGCGACCGCGACGATCAGGCCCCACACTGCGATCGTGACCGGATTGGCCACCACGGCCCGGATCGAGGTCAGGATGGCGACCGCCGCGCCGACTTCGCGATCGAGCAGCAGCGGAAACGACACCACGCTGATCACCAGGACCAGCACCGCGAACAGGAACCCGACGAGGTTGCCTACGATGATCAGTGTCCAGCCCTGGCGAGTCGTGAGAATGTCGCGGATGAATTCGGTGATGGAATTGGGCGTCGCGTAGCCGAACACCGACTGGTACAGCAATTCCGCGGTCGCGAGCCAGATCAGGAAGACCGCCATCAGCAGGAAGCCAAGCGCGAGGATCGCGTCGCGCGAGGGCGAGCGCAGCACGTCGAACGCATTGGTCCAAGAGGATTCCAGCCCCTGCTCCCGCCGCCGGCTCAGCTCGTAGAGCCCCAAGGCCGCGAACGGGCCGATGAGCGCGAAGCCCGAGGCGAGCGGAAACAACAGCGGCACGATGTCGTAGCCGAAGCTCAAGCAGGCCAAGAACAGGCCGATGAGGGGGTAAAGCACGCCGAGAAACAGCACGTGGGTCGGCATGGCCGAGAAATCGTCGATGCCCTTGGCGAGCGCTTGCCTGATTTCGGCCAGTCCGATTTTCCGGACTGCGGGAGAGGAGGGGGTTTCGCCGGTACCGGCGATCACATGGAGGTTCGGCATGATCCTGCCTCCGCGATGGGCCGCTCCCGAAAGCAGCCTCCGGCCGACGCCGATGCTGCCGCCGGTCGCATGACCCCCGACCCCGCAAGGATGATCGAGTGTACCGCGCCGCTGGGGCTGCGTCACGAGGCGTCACAGAACCGCCCGATGTAACGATGAAAACTGCAGCCTTTGGATGCGGAGGTAGGTCGTGGCAGAGCTTTGGCAGCAGTCGGCCCGGGGTTTGGCGAGCCTCATCGCGAGCAAGCAGGTCTCTGCACGCGAAGTCGTCGATGCGCATCTCTCGCGGATCGAGCGGGTCAATCCGAAGGTGAATGCGATGTGCGGTTGCTCGCCGAGGAGGCGCGCGCGGCCGCGGCCGAAGCCGACCGCAAGCTGCGCTCCGGCGGGCCCATCGGCCCGTTGCACGGCGTGCCCTGCACCGTGAAAGAGAACATCGACATGGCCGGGCTCCCCACGACTTGGGGCGTCAAGGCGCTCGCCGAGACCGTGGTGCCCATGGATGCCCCGGTGGTCGAGCGCATGCGCGCGGCGGGCGCCATCCCGATCGGTCGCACCAATCTGCCCGACATGGCGCTACGGGTGCATACCGACAGCAGCCTCTATGGCCTGACCCGCAACCCTTGGAATCCGGGTAGAACGGCAGGTGGATCGAGCGGAGGGGAGGCAGCCGCGCTCGCGACCGGCATGAGCGCCATCGGGCTCGGCAACGATATCGGCGGCTCCTTGCGCAATCCGGCGGCCGCGTGCGGCATCGCATCGATCCGGCCATCGGCCGGCCGGGTGCCGGATGCGGAGGTCGTACCGGACCAGGACTGGCCGCTCGCCGTTCAATTGATGAACGTGCAGGGGCCGATGGCTCGTCGCGTGGCAGACGTTCGCCTTGCCCTGCAAGTGCTCATGGGCGCCCATCCGCGCGATCCGTGGTCGATCACGGCACCCTTGGCGGGCCCCCCGATGTCGAAGCCCATTCGGGTGGCGGTGGTGCCCGAGCCGCCCGGAGGCACGACCGATCCGGCGGTGAGCAAGATGGTTGGCCGCGTCGCCGACGCACTATCCGACGCCGGCTATGAGGTCGTCGCTGCCTGTCCGCCTCGATACGAGGAGGCCACTGCCGTTTGGGGTCAGTTTCTCCTGGGCGATTTTGCGCCGCTGATCGACGACTTGCTGCCCTTGATGGGCCGCGACGGCGCCATTTTTCTGAAACGAGTGAACGCGACGGTGCCACCCCCCAACGCCAAGACGATGTCGCAGCTGTTCGTCAAGCGGCATGGCGTCGCTCGCGCCTGGTCGGAGTTTTTGGCGCAATACCCGCTGGTGCTCACCCCGACGTGGACGCAGCTCCCCTTCGAGCACGGGTTCGATGTCGCAACGCCCGAAGGAACGGCGGCGACCATGGAGCTGATGCGACCGGTGGTGCCGGCCAATCTGCTCGGCCTGCCGTCCGCGTGCGTGCCGGCCGGCCTCGATGCGGACATCGGCCTGCCGGTCGGCGTACTCGTGACGGGTCCGCGGTTCCGCGAGGATCTCTGCCTCGATGCCGCCGAGGCGATCGAGAAGCGTTGCGGTCTCGACACGCCGATCGATGCGAGGGATTGAGCGGCCCCAAGGTACCGCGGCGAAGCATCAGCCGATCGGCCGGTCCGCGCGTTGACCGGAGAAGAGAATTTGAAACAATGAATCCACCTGAGGCCCGGCCTGCGGAGCAGCCATATGGCAAACCCGGCAAGGGGCCGCTGGGTTCGGCTTACCGTCGCCCGGCGGATCATGGTCGATTATATGTGGGCCGCGTCCGGCATCGCGCGGGCCGACGTCACGCGGAATTTGACGTTTCGTGATTTGATCGCGGTCCGCAGCCGGTTTCGCAATCCGCCTTCCTGGACTGCGATCTTTGCCAAGGCATTCGCGATCGTCGCGATCGAATTCCCCGAATTGCGCCGCGCCTACATCAAATATCCCTGGCCCTACTTCTACGAGTACGCCGAAAGCACAGTCACCATCGCGCAGGAGCGCGAGATCCTCGGTGACATCGGCTTGCTGCCGATCCGGATTCGCAGTCCCGAAGCCTTTGCGCTCGACGTGATCAGCCAGCTGATACGCGACGCGGTCGCTGCACCGGTTGAAACGATCCGCTTTTACCGCACCGTGATCCGCATCGCGCGGCTGCCGTTTCCGCTCCGCCGTCTGGTCTGGGGCTTCAGCCTCAATTATCCGAAGGCGCGCAGGTATGCGTTCGGAACCTACGGCGTCTCTTCGGTCGCCCGCTGGCGCACCGAGCTCGGCACCACGCGGGCGCCCGTGCCTTACCTGCTCAGCTACGGCCCGGCCGATGCGGACGGCAATGTCGAGGTGCGCCTGAACCTCGATCATCGCATCATCGACGGTGCCTTCGCAGCCCGCGTGCTGTGCCGCCTCGAAGAGGTGCTGAATTCGTCGATCCTCGCGGAACTGCGCGACCTCGCCGACCGTGAAGCGCGCGCCGGGATCGTGGAACGAAGCCATGCCGAAGAACGGGCACCCACGTGATCGGAGCCGCGCCGCCGGCCGCTCACCTGGCCAAACCCGCTGTTATCTGGCGAGCCCGATCTCGCGCAGGTAGCGCAAAGTCCCGGGATGGACGAGATCGAGGCTTGGCGCGGCCGCAACGGTGTTCGCCGCGGTCGTCTCGCGCGCCTGCAGCAGCTTTCTGCCGAGCGCGTCCTCCGCGCGGTGCAGCGCGCCAGCTAGAGCGTACGCGATATCGTCCGGCAGATCGGGCCGTGCCAGGATGAAGCTCCACGACCCGACGGAATCAATCGCCGCGTCCTGTCCCGGATAGCTGCCGGCCGGCACCGTCAAGGCTTTCAGGAACGGATGCTTGGCGCGGATGCGCGCGATCTCCTCGGGCTGCGGCGCGAGAAAGCGTCCGCCGGCCTCGGCGATCTTGGTGAAACCCGGCCAGCCGGTGCCGCCGCCCCAGAGCGCCGCAGCGCGGCCCTCAAGCACCATCGCCGGGCCATCCCCCGCACGGTCGAGATAGATCGCCTGAAAATCTTTCTCCTGATCGAGGCCCAATCCGTCGAGCACGTAGCGCGAGAGAATCACCAGTCCGGAGCCGCGCGCGCCGAACGCGACCGGCTTGCCGACGAGATCGTGGATCGAACGGGCGGAGCTCTCGCCGCGGACCGCGAACATTCCGGGGGTCGAATACATCGCGGCGATGATCTTGAGCGGCACGCGCTGCCGGCCGAAGCCCATCAGCGCCTCATAGGCCGGCTCTCCCGCGACCAGCGCGATGTCGAGGCTTCCCTTCTCGAGCAACGGAATGTTCTCCATGCTGCCCTTCGTATTGCGCGGCTCGATCAGAAGCGAACGGTCGGTCGCATTGACGACGTCCGCGACCGCGCCGCCGTAGAGCGGGAAGCCGCCGCCGGGCGTCGCGGTCCCGAGCACGATGCGGATCTTCTGCACGTCGTTCCCCGGAGTTTGCGCCGCCGCGCAGCCAGTGAATGCCACGAGCGCCGCAACCGCGGCGCAAAACATCACGTTCATCGCTCGATGTTAGTGCGTGTACTCATCATTGTGAATGTGCAGAGTGCGGTTTGGGGGGCAAACCGGAAGACATTCGCTCAGATCGAGACTCACGGTCTTGACCCATAGCCGACATCACGGGTCGCCGCCTCATTCGATCACCTCGTCGCACGCGATGTCGCAAAATTCGCGGAATCTCAGGCCGATCTGTTTGTTCGCGAGATCGCTCAGAAGCAATATGTTCATCGCGCCGGGCAGATTCCTTGCGGCAGCGTCGCCGTGTCGGCTCAAGCCGCCGGCCGGTGCACCAGGATGCCGGACATCACGAGCGCGACGCCGAGGAGCTCCTGCGCGCTCGGGATCTGGCGCAGCACGACCGCGCCGATGAGCGTGGCCGTGGCAGGGAGCAAAGCCAGCATCAACGCAAAGGTGCTACGAGGCAGTCGGGCCATCGCGAGCTGGTCGCATACGTAAGGAATGACCGAGGAGCACACACCCACCCCGATGCCGGCGAGGATCAGCCACGGATTGGCGAAGGCAGCCACGGCTTCGCGGAGGCCGATCGGCATGATGAACACCAGGGCGACCGCCATGGCGGCGCCCAGGCGGTTCACGCCTTCGCCCGCGCCCTCACGCGCCACGCGATGGCCGAGCACGATATAGGCGACGAACAGCAGCGCGTTGATCACCGCATAGGTGAGGCCCAGTGGATCGCTCGCCCA
>JBKPDF010000055.1:0-16873 GCA_046727735.1 Pseudomonadota bacterium
GACCCGGCCGCAGACTGTGACGTCCTGCGCGATGACGCTTCCCTCGATCTGTGCGCCGTCGCCGATGAGAAGCTCAGAGGCGCGCAACTCCCCTTTGACTCGACCGAAGACCTGCGCTGGACCATTGCATTCGATGTTGCCAACGATCGACATGCCGGAGCCGATGGTAGAGCGTGTCGCCGCCGCATTCGCCGTTGGCCCAGGCCTCGCCGGGGGCTGTTCAACGACGGGGTGTTGCTGCACGGCCCTCCCCACGGCTTCGGCCAAATTTTCCGCCAGGTCCTGTTCCTTCTCCGGTGCTTTGCTCTTGAACATAACCCACCTCCCTGTTTTCCGCTGGTATTCACTGCGGAAAGGCCAAAGCTATCTTCTCGCGATCGAGCGCGAGCTGACGCAGAGCCTCTAACTCCCCCCGCGGGGAGGACCCTCAAGCTTAGGACGCCATGTGAGAATAGGACTGTGCAAACAGAACTGCCATGACGGAACAGACGATTGCCAGCCATTCTATGTACGGAGCCATGTCAGGGATTTGACTTCCCAACCATTCGTGCATCGGCACCGGGTCCTGTGTACACTCCTGTTTTGTGAAGAAAAATTGAGACAATTGTAGAGCAGCAAGACGCAAGCTTCTAAAAAAGTTATCGGATGTAGTATTTCCGTCACAGAATGGTCGGAAGCGTGCCGCGCCCGAAAGAAATGATGCGTTTGCGTGTACTCGTAAAATCGCGATTGGTGAAACCGACCTGGCGCCGTAGCCGAGCCTAGAGAAAAGGCTCGGCCCGTTTAAGCAGGTCGTCCAATCCCGGCTCGCTCGGGTTTCTGGGCTTGCCCGGGTGGATGATCGCAACCTGGCAGCTTTCAGCCGCTTCCACCAATTGGCGGTAGGTGCCGGCGTCCGGATCTGCAATGAACGCCTGCTTGTTGGCATCGTAAGCGAACATCTTGTTGTTGATCTGGGTGCATTCATTGCAGCTCGTGCACCGCGGCGTCTCGATGTAGGGTTGGTCCGACGACTTGGCCGGTTCGCCTTCCTTGCCGGTTGCCGGCGGGGGCGCCGGGGTCGCCGAAACGTCCGCTGCGACCTGGACTGATGGCGGGACGTTCATGGCCGCTGCCGGCTCCGAGCGCTGCTTTTCCCAAAGCTCCCGCTCGTGCGCCAATAGTCTAGCCGCGTGCGAATTGTGAATGCCACCGAGTTCCTGCAGGCTGCGCCACATCTCGACGCACCGGTGCGCTTCTCGGACCAGCCTTTCATCGACGATCACCCTTTGCAGCCGATTATCGCGGTCGAGCATCATGATGTAGGGCACCTTGTCGGCGAGCCGACCCGCATCGGCAGTGAAAAAGTCCGACATCGGGACCATGCTGTCGGTCCAGCTCGCCCGCGGCACGCCGGCAAAATGGCTGTGGTAGCGCGGATCACACGCAACGAAATCGATGAACGTGAAGGCGAGACTGTCGGAGCGGCGTTGATGCTCTTCGTTCTCATAGGACAGCGTCTGGACGGGCCAATCGAGCTCCGCTTGCGGATTGTCTGCGAGCCGGAAGCGTGAGGCCCAATCCGATCCAGCCGAAGGGTCATGGATGAAGCTCGGAAACGCCCGCGACTCCGTCGCCGCGGCGGCGATCAAATATGGCGGGAACTCTGCGCCGTCGGTTTGTCCGGTAAATACGCTGAACAGGCTCGGCCCCGGATAGGCCATTCCGCGGGCGATCGCGTCGCGCAGCTGGAATAGGTTCGAGCTGCTCGCCTGCAAGACGTAGAAGGTGTTGAAGTCCATCACTGTGCGGGCGATCTGGCTGCCGCGCGAGGCGAACACGGGAGTTCCTCCAGCGATCGGCGAAGCCTCCAGAATATCGTCGGTTTCCAGCAGGACCTTGGCGCACAAGCCGGCGGAAAAAGCCTCAAGCAGCGTATCGTAATCTTGTGCCCGCATCTCGCGCGTTCGCAGGCAGATCAGGTAATCAGGGAATAGGTTGGCGTCGACGCCGCCGAGACCGTTGGCATCGAAGTCGGTGAAGAAGGAATCGTGCCGCGCTTCGTTGTACTCGCCGTCGACTTCGAGTTCGGCCATGGCCAAAGCCTTGGCGAGCTCGATAGCCCTGGGCAGCCGCTCGCGGTAGGCGGCTACGGCGTCAGCGCAGTCTTTGAATATGAAGCCGTAGGGCTCGTCCCCTTCGGCGCTCCCGGCAGGAAAGAATCGTTGGGAGCGGAGCACCGAAAGCAGCCACCGGATGCGATGACGACGTCGATCGGAAAGAATAGCGGTCGGTAACGTTTCGGCGAGCAGCCGCGACATCGCAGTGAAATCGAAGGCGTCGCGATGGGTTGACCCAAACGACTCGCGCAGACGCTCTGCGGTTCGCCCCTGCTCCGACCGGACGAGATCCGCGCGCAAGATGTCGGAAAGCTTGGTGGTCAGGGCTTCGAGCCGGGTGCCAAATCGCTGCGCTTTGCTCTCGTACCTTGCCTTCCACAGATGCTGACACAGGCGCGAAGCCGTCTCGGCGCCGCAATCGATCAGATCGCCGTCGACATCGAGCGCCGCGCGGAGGCGGTTCAAGCTGTCCTGCAGGAGTTCGTCCCCTTGCGTGCCCAGGTGCCGTGTGGCCTCGACCCACTTGTCCGACAGTGATGCGGCAGTGCTGCCCGCGGCGCGAATGCGGATCTCGCGCTCCAGCCGCAGCGCGTGCCTGCATAGCCGTTCGCGCTCCGGATCGTCCGTCCACCGTTTCAGGACGCCGTCGAACAGGCCGGACAGCGACTGCACCGACGCCGAATCGGCAACGCCGTGTATCAGCACAAGGGGAAAGTCGTAGCGCAACGCCGTCAGGTGACGGTAGCCGGAAAACAGCGCCGGCCGTAGACCAAGCTCGCCGATCGCATTCAGCGCCCCGTGCGATCGATGGCCGGTAAGGTAAAAGGCCAGATGCGCCTTGAGCCGAGGCTGCACTTGATCTTGCTTGGCTGACCACTGCACGGTCTGCTGCTGCATGGGTCGGTACCTCAATCACCTGCTTGAGCCCGTTCGTTCCTCCGTTGCGGCCAAACAGTGAACTTATCAAACTCTACCTCGAGTCCCCGCTTTATGAGCTGGCTCGAGCGGAGCTGCCCGGCGCGGCGCAGGTCTTCGTAACAAGGGATATCCGGATTGTAATAAAGGATGCCCACTGGCACCTCGTGCACTAAGGACGCGATCTCGCGTGCCCGGTTGAGGTTGGATGGGTCGTGTGCCTCCTGATTCTTGTATACCTTAGCAAGGCTCGGACTGATGCGAATTCCGCGCTCGTGATTGAGGATCAGCATTTTCTGCGGGTCTTTCACCCAGGGCTCGTAAAGGTGGGGCAGCCATTCCGGACACCGCTGGAGAATACGTACGAAAGAAAAGCCCTTGTGGCGAAACGCCGCCGCGATGATCTCGTAGAGCAGCTCCGGGATCCAATCGACCGCCTGCGCCACGAATGAAACGTTCTGCACGCCGAGCGTCACCGTCAGCGGATGCAGCGGGTCCAAATAGGTACCGCGCGGCGTGGTATTGCTTTTCAAGCCGCGCGGCGACGTCGGTGAAGCCTGCATCTTGGTCAGACCATAGATTTGGTTGTCGTGCAGCATCACCGTAAGATTCATGTTGTAGCGCACAGCGTGGATCCAATGAGCGGCGCCGATGCTGCAGCAGTCCCCATCGCCGGTATTGACGAACACGTTGAGGTCCGGCCGCGCCATCTTGATGCCCTCCGCAATGGGAAGCGCGCGGCCGTGTATGCCATGGAACCCGTAGGTCTTCATGTAATGCGGGAAACGGCTGGAGCAGCCGATGCCTGATACGAACACGGTCTTGTCCGGCCGCAAGTCCTCATCACGACAGAGCCGCTGCACGGCGGCGAGAATCGCGTTGTCGCCGCAGCCGGTGCACCAGCGCGGGACCCCGCTCTGGTAATCCTCGAGCTCGTAGTGCTCGTCATACATGCGCAGTAGGCATTCGGTGGCGGCGATGCTCATGACTCACACCTCAGTGTGCAGGCAGTTTTTCGCGTATGACGCGGCAGATCGTGTCGGGCTTGATCGGCTGGCCGCGCACTTCGCTCCAGCAGTCGACGTCGATGAGATAACGCGCCCGCAACAGCATGGCCAAAGCCGAGTACCGTCGATTGGTTTCGTTGATGATCCCGTCTTGTGGGCGGTCACACCAATTGCCCTCGATGGTCATCACCGACTTGAACCGTTGCATAATCTCCTTGAGTCCGGCCGGCAGCGGCTGCAGGAAAGTCAGGTGCAGCGACGACACTTGATGTCCCTCGCCACGCAGGCTCCCCACCGCCTCTTCGATCGCGCCCTTTGTGCTGCCCCAGCCGATCACCAGAAGGTCACCCGCGTCGGTGCCAAATAGCGGTGGTGGTCGCAACGTCTGCTGCAGCGCCGCCAGCTTGAGGCTACGCGCGCGTATGCCTTGCTCGTTGACCTCGGGATCGTAGGCGACGTGGCTCTCCGCGTCATGGGCAAGGCCAGTCAGCGTGTGCGCGCCGTGCGGCTGACCTGGGACGAATCGCCGGGCTAGACCGGTATACGCATTCCAATCATACGGCTTGACTCCGTCCGGCACCTCACTCTGGTCCGCCGGCGGCGCCAGCCACGCCTCGTTGAATTGCGGTCGCGGGAACGGCTGCTGGGAAGTCGCCAGATTGGCATCGGACAGGATAACCACCACCATGTTGAAGGTCTCGGCAATCTTGCGTGCGGTGATCACCGAATAAAAGCAGTCCTCGATGCTGCTGGGCGCCATCACCACCTTGGGGGCGTCGCCGTGGCTGCCGAACATGGCGGTGAGAAGATCTCCCTGCTCGGCCTTGGTTGGCTGACCCGTACTCGGACCGCCGCGCTGGACGTTGACGATCACCAGCGGGATCTCACCCATGACAGCAAGTCCGATCGCTTCCTGCTTGAGTGAATAGCCCGGACCCGAGGTGATGGTGACTGCGCACTTGCCAGCATAGGAGGCTCCGATCGCGAAGGCGCAGGCAGCGATCTCGTCCTCGGCTTGATGCACCACGCCTCCCACCTTCTCAAACACCTCGCTCAGGTAATGCGACGCTGAGGTGGCCGGGGTGATCGGATACATGGCGCACACGTCCATGCCCGATGCGAGGATGCCGAGTGCCAACGCGGTGTTCCCGTTGATCACGATCTGCGGCTCATTGGCGCGCGTTGCCGGAATGCTGAACTTGAAGTCGAGTTTCGCCTCGGCCCAGTCGTAGCCCGCCTCGAGCAGTTTCACATTAGTTTCGATAACGGCTGCGCCTTTCTTGCCGAACGTGAGCGCGATCTGCTCCCGAGCCAGCTGGAGATCCAGGCTGTACAGGTTGCACAGCATGCCCAAGGCGAACATGTTCTTGCCGCGCCGCGCATCGGACACCACGCTGCGGCATTCGCTCTCCATCGGGATCTCGTACACGCGATAGCCGGCCGCCACGAGCTCGGCATGGGTCGCCGCGTAGGACATGGCGATCTTGGGATCCAAGTTATTCCGCCAGATGTTTTCCAGCAGAATGATGCAACCGCTCTTCAGCTCGCTGCTGCGCACGCGACCGAGCAGTACTTGCTCATTAAAAGCCACCACCAGATCCGTTTCGTTGCCGCCGTTCGTCACCCGCTGCGAGCCCAGACGAATGCGGTTTCCGCTGGCGCCAGCGACGCTGCGCGCCGGGGGCCGGATCTCTGCCGGAATGATCTCCACCGTCCAGACGCCGTTGCCCATCTTGGCGGCGATCGCGCCGAGCGATTGTCCGCATCGTTGCGCTCCTTCGCCGGAATCGCTGATGATCTCGATCACGTGCTCGCTCAGCACGCTCGTCGACTTTTCGACGGGTAGCTCGACAGCCTTCGGGGGTGGGTCGCGAAGCGGCTGCGCCGGCGAGATTTCATTCATGGAGGCCGTGTTGAGTTGCATGACGGTCTCATTTCCTGTTCAAGCGGCATAGACACGCGTGAAGTTCTGTTCCCGCACATCGAGTCCGAAGCACTTCGTGCCCGAATTCCCATCGCCGGTGTACGGAAGATTGCAATCGCGGATGTGCAGATAGTCTTTCATGCTGCGCGCGGCGCGGCGGCCTGCACCCATCGCTTCGATGACGGTGGCGGCGCCGGTGACGATGTCCCCTCCGGCGAAAACGCCGGCCATCGAGGTCGCGAGGTGCTCGTCCACCTCGATATAGCCACGCGTGTTCAGCTTGAGTTTCGACGTTTGGCCGATGATCGGATTGGCGTTGGTGCCGATCGCGAACACGACAAGGTCGCAGGCAATGTCATGCTCGCTGCCGGCCACCGGCACAGGGCGACGCCGGCCCGATTCGTCGGGCTCGCCAAGCTCCATTCGGATGCAGCGTATGCCGCCTACGCTGCCGTTGCCGTCATCGAGGACCGCGACGGGGTTGGTCAGCCAGTGGAACTCTACGCCTTCTTCCTCGGCGTGATGCACCTCCTCCGCGCGTGCGGGGCATTCGGTCCGCGAGCGCCGGTAGATGCAGGACACCTGCTCCGCGCCCAGTCGCAGACAGACCCGCATGGCGTCCATAGCGGTGTTGCCGGCGCCGATCACGGCAACTTGGCGGCCGATAGGCAGCGGCGTGTCGTAGTCTGGAAAGTCCTTGGCGCGCATCAGGTTGCAGCGCGTCAGTAGCTCGTTGGCGGACAGCACCCCGTTGAGCGTGTCGCCTGGAATTCCCAGCATGGTCGGATAACCGGCGCCGGTGCCGATGAAGACGGCGTCGAATCCCATTTCGTCGATCATCTGCTCGATGGTGAACAGCCGCCCGACCAGCGTGTTGCACGCGAATTTGACGCCGAGCTTGCGTAGCGTTCTGATCTCTGCGTCGATCACCTCGTTGGGAAGGCGGAAATCTGGGATGCCGTAACGCAGCACGCCGCCCGGCTGATGAAAGGCTTCAAAGACCGTCACCTCGCATCCTGCTTTGACCATGTCGGCTGCACAGGCCATCCCGGCCGGCCCAGAGCCTACGATCCCGATCTTGAAGCCGTTCGGTTCGATATAGGGGATACTGACCCAACCTTCGGCAATAGCGGTGTCGCCGACCCATCGTTCCAGGCGGCCGATCGCCACTGGCTCCAAGGTATCACCCACCGTACAGACGCCTTCGCACTGGCTCTCCTGCGGACAGACCCGGCCACAAATGGCCGGCAGCAGGTTGGTGTCGGTGAGAACCTCGTAAGCGCCGCGGAAGTTCTTTTCGCCCAGCTTGCGGATGAAGCCCGGGATGTCGATCCCGACCGGACAACCGGCGACGCACGGTTGTTCCGGACAGAGCAGACAGCGCTCCGATTCCCTCAGCGCATCTTCCAAGCGGTAGCCGCACGCCACCTCGGAAAAATTTTTCACCCGCTCGCGAGCCGGCTGCTCGCGCATTTGTGTGCGCTGCTGGGGAATGCTGCGTATCGTCCGCTTCTTCGTCATCCTCGAACCTCGAGTGGCGCCGCTGCGCAACAGAATCGCTACCCGCCTTTCACCTGCTCGAACGGATCGAACAGGTCGATCAATTCACGGTACGCATAGGTGTCGAACAGAGGCTGCTCCACGCGGGCGAGCGTGTCTTCCGATTCGATCTGATCCCGCATGCGACAATTCTCCGACCACCGCCGAACCGCCGTCTTCTCCTGCTCGGCATAGCGGCGCAGCCGCATCATCAGATCGGCGAAATCGACTTTGTGCGCGTCGAAGTCGGGACCGTCCACGCAAGCGAATTTCACTTGGTCGCCCAGCTTGACCCGGCAGCCGCCGCACATACCGGTGCCGTCAACCATGATGGGGTTGAGACTGACCATCGTCTTGATCGCGTGCGGACGGGTCACCTCGGCGCACGCTTTCATCATGAGAGGCGGCCCGATGGCGATGACCTCATCGATGTCAGGATGCGCCGCGATTGCGAGTTTGATCCCGTCGCTCACGAATCCTTTGATGCCGGCCGACCCGTCGTCGGTGCACAGCATCAGCTCATCGCAGCAGGAGTTGAACTTGTCCTGCCAGAAGACCAAATTCTTGTTGCGGAAACCGAGAACGCCGATGACGTAGGCGCCGTTCTGCTTGAAGCCGCGGGCTTGCGGAAAGATCGGAGCCACCCCCAGACCCCCGCCGACGCATACGACCTTCTTCGCGGTGCCGAGCGGGCTTGGTATGCCCATGGGGCCGACCAGCGCGTAGAGAGTGGTTCCGACCTGACAGGTCTGCTGCATCTCCTTGGTGGTCTTGCCCACCGCCTGAACAACCAGGGTAATGGTGCCTTTTTCGCGGTCGAAATCTGCGATGGTCAGGGGGATCCGCTCTCCCCTCTCGTGTGCCATGAGGATGACGAATTGCCCCGGGCGCGCGGCCTTGGCCATCAATGGATGACGAATGACCAGGGAATATGTAGCCGGCGAGAAGTCCTCACGGCCCACAATCTCAAAGCCTACCGGTGTGTCCACATCGACCATTGGGCGTGCTCAGAACCCGCACTCGTCACCCTGCGAGGGCTATCTCTCATGCCAAGGCTCGAAACCATCTCAGCGTGATCTTTAAGGCGCGCCGGTCATTGATCTAGGTCAAGAAGGACGCATTCGAGGGCCCGGGATCGCCGAGCGGGGCGTACCTCAGCCGCTCCTGACAAGGGCCGTCCCCCGACCGGGGTCAGGCCGAAGCCGCTGGTTACCCCCGCGACCTTGGGAGTATGTTAGGCGCGGTCCTCACACATGAGCCAGATCGTGAGCGCATCCATCCTCGTCGTCGATGACGAGCCCAACATCGTGCTCTCTGTCGAGTTTCTGCTAAAGCAGGCGGGCTTTCGCGTGCGCACGGTCTCGAACGGCGAGGCGGCACTTGCTGCCATCGCGCAAGAGCCTCCGGATCTGGTGCTCCTCGATGTCATGATCCCTGGTCGCGACGGCTACGCCGTTTGCCAGGAAATACGCAACAATCCGGCCTGGCGGGACATGCGCATCATCATGCTCACCGCCAAAGGCGGCGACATACAGCGGGAAAAAGGACTCTCGCTTGGCGCGGACGAATATGTGACAAAGCCGTTCTCCACGCGTGAGCTGGTCGAGCGGGTTCGCCGCATGCTCGATCGGCGGGGTTGACGGTGCCGCGCGGCCAGACCGTGACCGGAATCGTCGGCGCTCTGTTCGTCGGCTTTGCGGCGGCGCTCGTTATTGGTTTCGCGACGCTTGCGTTCACCCTCGGCGAGGGCGCAGCGCGTCCGATTGCCGCGACCGGCGGCGCGCTGCTGGCGATCTTCCTGGCGCTTGCCGGACTCATCGTGCACCGCCTGACGCGACCGCTCGATCGCCTTTCCCTCGATGTTGGGATCGTCGCCAGCGAGCATCTCGGTCATCGCTTTGCTCTGGGCACGCGCCACTGGTTGGGGAAGCTGACCCAAGGCTTCGACGCGCTGCGGGGTCGGCTGACGAGCGCCGAAGCACGCACCGCCGAGGCCCTGGCCGAAGCGCAAAATCAGGGGGCGGAGCAAAAACGCTGGCTCGAAGCGATACTGTTGGATCTCACCGAAGGCATCGTCGTCTGCAATCTGCAGCATCAGGTGCTGCTGTACAACCAGGCCGCCGCCGAGCTGCTAGGCGGCGCGCAGAATTTCGGCCTGGGCCGATCGCTGTTTCCCTTTCTGGCGCGCGAGCCGGTGCTGCATGCGCTCGAGCGGCAGATGCAGCGGCTCGAGAGCGGCTGGGCCACCCCGGGCGCTCGTTTCATGTGCGGCGTAGCCGGCGGCCAACGCCTCGTCGGCGCCCGCCTCGGCATCGTGTTTGACGCCAAGGGCGCCCCCAATGGCTATGTCATGAGCTTCGCCGAGCTCGGCGAGGACGAAACGGCGCTGGCAAAGCGCGACGACCTCCTGGAATTGGCCACGGAAGAGCTGCGTGCGCCGATTGCGAACCTGCGCGCTGCGGCCGAGACGCTCTCGCAAAACCCCGATCTACCGGACACCCAGCGGGCGGCATTCCAAAAAGTGGTGTTGGATGAAAGCACGGCGCTCAGCAACCGCCTGGAGGCGCTTGCCCGCGGCTACCGCGAGCTCGGCGGCGCACGTTGGATGATGGCGGAGATCCATTCGAACGATTTGATCGCCTCGTTGATCCGGCGCTTGACAGGCATACCGCTGCAACTGACGCCGACCGGACTTCCCGATTGGCTTTACGGGGACAGCCTGTCGCTCTTGATCCTGCTCGAGCTGCTGCTGCGGCAGCTCCATTCGGCCACCGCATGCGAGGCCTTTGACATCGCGGTTTCTCGCAGCGAGAACCGCGTCTATCTGGACCTCGTCTGGCAGGGTGAACCCATCCCCGCCGGACAGCTCGAGTCCTGGCTGAACCGGCCCCTGATCGGTGGTCTGGGGCCGCTCACCGGGCGGGGCGTGTTGCGCCGCCACGGCAGCGATGCATGGAGCCAGTCGGCCGGGACCGGGATGGCAAGGCTGCGGATCCCGCTGGCTTCGGCTCAGGCCGGCGGCCCGAAAGAACGACCGCTAAGACCGCAGCGGCCGGAGTTCTACGACTTCGATCTGCTGGTCCATCCAGTGCCGACGGGCCGCTTCGCCGAGCGCCGGCTCAAGCAGCTCACCTATGTCGCCTTCGATCTGGAGACCACGGGGCTCAGACCGGCCGATGGCGACCAGGTGGTGGCGATAGCCGGCGTGCGCATCGTGAACGGCCGGATTCTCACAACGGAGACATTCGAGCGCCTGGTCAACCCGGGCCGATCGATTCCCGAGGCTTCAATTCGTTTCCACGGCATCACCGATGAGATGGTGCGCGACAAGCCGCCATTCGCCGTGGTCCTGCCGGCATTCCATTTGTTCGCCGCGGACGCTGTGCTGGTCGCTCACAACGCGGCCTTCGATATCACGTTTCTGCATCGCGCGGCTGAAGGCGCGCTGCGCTTCGATCAACCGGTCGTGGACACCCTATTGCTTTCCGCCCATCTCTATCCGGCGGAGGCCGATCATTCGCTGGACGCCATTGCCGCGCGGCTGGGACTCGATGTCGTGCAGCGGCACAGCGCTCTGCGCGATTCGTTGCTTACCGCCGCCATCCTGCTACGGTTGCTGGATCGTTGTGAGGAGCGCGGCATCACCCGCCTCGGCCAGCTCATCGCCGCAAGCGATATGGCCGCGCAGCTGCGGGCTTATCAGCACGAGTTGGAGCGCCATGCCGCAGGAAGCGCGTCGTAGGGATCGGCTCGTCGGGCTGTTTGCTCTGGGTCTCATTTTGTTCAATCCACCGACGCTGTGGATATTCGCGGGCTCGACCCTGTTCGGTTGGCCGCTCCTGTTCGTCTATCTGTTTTGCGCTTGGACGGCGCTCACGGCAATGATTGCACTCACCGTCGAGCGCAGGAGAACGCCGCCGTCGCTCGAGGTGGATTGAGCCATGTGGGCCAGCACCATCCTCCTCCTGGCCGCGGCCGCGTACATGGTGCTTCTGTTCGCCATCGCCAGCTTTGGCGATCGCCGGGCCGCCATCGGACGCAGCATCATCAATTCGAGTGTGGTCTATGCGCTGTCGCTCGCCGTCTACTGCACCTCCTGGACCTTTTACGGCAGCGTGGGTCGTGCGGCCGCCAGCGGTCTCGATTTTCTTCCGATCTACCTCGGCCCCACATTGGTCTTCTGCCTGGGCTGGGTGCTGCTGAGCCGAATCCTGCGTGTTTCAAAGGCGCATCGCATTACCTCGATCGCCGACCTGCTCGCCTCCCGCTTCGGCAAAAGCGGGGCAGTCGCGGGGCTCGTCACTGTGATCGCCGTTATCGGCAGCGTTCCCTACATCGCGCTGCAACTCAAAGCCGTCTCGACCAGCCTCAACGTGCTGCTCGAGTACCAGGGAAGTTTCGGCGAAGGCAGCCAAGCAGCGAGGGTCCTGCGCAACACCGAACTGTGGGTGGCGGCCGTGCTCGCGCTCTTTGCCATCTTGTTTGGTACTCGCAAGATCGACGCGAGTGAACGGCATGAAGGCATCGTGGCTGCCATCGCTTTCGAGTCGATCGTAAAGCTCGTTGCCTTCGCCGCGGTCGGGCTGTTTGCCGGCCTCGTGCTGTTCGACGGCTTTGGAGATATCTTCGCGCGTGCCGCGGCGCGGCCGGAACTCGCAAAGCTATTCGAGTTCCCCGGGCCGGCCGCGGGCATGGATTGGATCGCATTGACCTTGCTTGCCATGGGGGCCATCGTCTGCTTGCCGCGGCAGTTCCAGGTCATGGTCGTCGAGAATGTGGACGAGCGCCACCTTGACCGCGCGCTTTGGCTGTTCCCAGCCTATCTGATTGCCATCAATCTATTCGTCGTCCCGATCGCGCTGGCCGGATTGCTCAGCGCGCCAGCGGGCACCGATCCGGACACGCTTGTCCTGACGTTGCCGCTTGCCGCGGGCTACAACGGGCTCGCCTTGCTGGCATTCCTGGGCGGACTCTCGGCTGCGGCCAGCATGGTGATCGTCGAGACTGTCGCCCTCAGCACTATGATCTGCAATGACCTCGTTGTTCCGATGCTGTTGCGCTTCGGCCGTCTCGGCACCGATACCCGTCCGGTTCTGCTCGGCATCCGGCGCGTCGCCATCGGGGTCGTCGTCCTGCTCGGCTTCGCCTACGTGAGGGTGGTGCGCGAGAGCTACGGCCTGGTGTCGATCGGGCTCGTATCCTTCGCCGCCGTGGCGCAATTCTTCCCGGCCATCGTTTTCGGGTTGTTCTGGCGGCGCGCCAGCCGACTCGGCGTGCTGGTGGGCATCACCGCCGGATTTCTGGTCTGGGCCTATACGCTGCTGCTGCCATCTTTCGCGTCCGCAGGCTGGCTGCCTCGCGAGCTGTTCGAGGACGGCCCGTTTGGTATTTCGTTGCTGCGTCCCTCCACCCTGTTCGGGCTGGAGGGCCTCGGGCCGGTGACCCAGGGCCTGTTCTGGTCGATGCTATTGAACGTTGCCGGCATCGTCGGCGTCTCTCTGTTCGTCGAGCAATCCGCGCTCGAACGCAGTCAGGCCGCGCTGTTTGTCGACTACTGGCGCGGCGCTGGGCGCGAAGAGGGCCGGCTCTGGCGCGGCACGGCACAAGTGGCCGACCTCGTGCAGCTGGTCGGCCGTTTTCTCGGTGAAGCGCAGACGCGCGAGGCCTTCGACGCGGAAGCGCGACGGCGCGGCCGGGATCCGGCGGCGCTCGCGGCTGACGCCGTGACCGTGCGACTTGCGGAGCGCTTGCTCGCAGGGGCCATCGGCAGCGCATCGGCGCGCGTCATGGTCGCCTCGGTGGTTCACGAGGAGCCGATCGGCACCGAGGAGCTCATGCGCATCCTCGACGAGACGTCGCAGGTGATCGAATACAGTCGCCGTCTCGAGCAGCAGTCGCGGGCATTGGAGGCCACCACGGCCGAACTGCGACGCGCGAACGAGCGACTGCGGGAGCTTGATCGGCTCAAGGACGATTTCGTTTCCACGGTGAGCCACGAGCTGCGTACGCCGCTGACCTCGATCCGCTCGTTCTCGGAAATTTTGTTGGACAATCCGACCCTCGAGCAGCAGCAGCGGCAGGAATTCCTGCGCATCGTCGTCACCGAGAGCGAGCGGCTTACGCGTTTGATCAACGACATGCTCGACCTGGCCAAGATCGAGGCCGGCAGGCTCGAGTGGCACATGGAACCGGTGAGCGCGAGCGAGGTGGCGCGCGAGGCGGCAGCGGCGCTGGGCCAGTTGTTTCGCGACAAGCACGTCAAGCTGGAAGTAAAATTCACAGATGGAATCTCGACCACCATCGCCGATCGCGATCGGCTGTTTCAGGTCATTGTCAACCTGCTGTCCAATGCGGTGAAATTCTCGCCGTCCGACGTGGGCCGCGTGGGCCTTACCGTCGAGAATGAAGCCAACGGCGTCAGACTCTCTGTTGCCGACAACGGCCCAGGCGTCGCGCCGGGCAATAGGGAGGCGATTTTCGAGCGCTTCCGTCAGGTTGGCGATACCCTGACGGGGAAGCCCGAGGGAAGCGGGCTTGGTCTTGCGATCTCTCGAATGATCGTTGAGCATTTCGGCGGCCGCACGTGGGTGGAGGATGTGCCGGGCGGCGGCGCGATCTTTCGGGTATGGCTCCCGCGCGAACCTACGGCGAGGCTGGCGGGCTGACGCTCAGGCCAGCCCGGGGAAATAATCGGCGACCAGACGCTGGCGCCAGCGATCGATCTCTCGGCATACCTGCACAAGGCGTTCTCGCTCGAGCCGATCGAGTGATTGCGGCTTCACGCAATTATCCGGCGGCTGCCGCGCCGACATGCGGTCGATCTGATGGCGGAAGAGAAGGTCGAGGAGAAACGTCACGTCGGCCCTCAGGCTTGCCGCGTCCTCACCCGCGAGACCGCCGGCTTCGACCAGGGCGGCGAGCCGCGCCGGGGTTCCGGTCGCCTCGACCCCGTTTTTCAGCGCCAGCAACCGCACGATCTCCACCAGCGGCTTGGTCGCACGCAGCTTGAGATCGATGGCATCCTTGTCGGGCCCATCTTTGGCAATGAGTTGCCCGAACAAATCGACACTACTCGTGCGGTCGTGTTGCAGCCAGGAGATCTGTGCGAGGAACGGCAGGTTATCACGCGCTGCGGCCGTGACGTGTCGGCGCAAGGCCGGCGCGAGTTCGGGTGAGCCGGAGATTGCGCGGAAATCGAAGAAAATATCGGTGAACATGATCTCTTGATTGCCACGCGAGCGCACCCAATCGGTCACTTGCGCCTGCCATTGGGTCAGCGTTTTGCGCCAAAGCGAGTTGGTCGCCATGACGTTCCCGGCGCACAAGGGAAATCCCGCTTGTTCAAGGCCGCGCGTGAACCGCCGTGCCAGCTCGATGAAAAACCGGTCGACGCTTTCGTGCTCGGCGTCGGCATGATCGGCGAGGATGAAGCCGTTGTCCTGATCCGGATTGAGCAGGCTCTCACCGCGGCCCGCCGAGCCCATCACTAGTGCGGCAAAGGGGACCGGCAGCTCACCCCAGCCCGCTTCAGCCATGGTCGCAACCGCCTGACGCAGGACCGCTGCCGTAATGTCATCGTTGAGCGCATTGATGAGTGTGATGACATCCATCGTGGGCTCGCCCGCCGCCAATAGCGCGGCGGCGAGGTTGGCCTGCGCCATTTTGGCATCCCGCGACGGCATTGCGCTCTCACTTGGTACCGCGGAATCAAGTTGCCCAAGCAGGCCGGCGAGTGCTGCGTCGAGCAGGCCCTCGAAATGAATCAAGCCCACGGGGCCGCCGGCCGCATCGGCTACTGGCAGGCAGTTGCGCCGCTGCCTCCGCATCTCGACAAGTGCCTGATAGATCCGATTCTGGTCGTGCAGCGCCGGAACGCGGCGACGCAACGCTGCGGCCACCGGCTGGTCCGGCTCAAGCGTGAACAATGCCCGCTCGACGAGGTCCTCTGCCGTGAGCACCCCGGTAACCCGCCCGTCCGTGTCAGTGATGAGGGCCGCTGCCTCGCCCGCCTCACGCATGCGCGCCACGAGACCGAGCAGCGGTTCGGCCTCGGATCCGGTGACCCCTCGCCGCTCGACCAGTTCGCCGATGGGACGACTCAAGCGTCGCAGCCACTCGCTCATGCATCACAGCCGCGATGCTATCGGACGCGCCGGCTTGAGCACCTATGCGGCGCCATATCGGTAGCAGGCTCAAAGTGTGGTTCAAGGCGCTGCTGCTCGGGCCAAGTCGTCCCTGGCCCGGGCAGAAATCGCAACGCCCGTTTACTCTGCCGGAGCAGGTTTGGTCGCCGGCGGTCCAAGTTCAGCTAATGCCCCCAAGATGGCGCGCCGTTCCACCTCGGCGAAGCCTGCCTCGGCAGCTGGTTCCGGGGTGAGCAGCGAGACCACGATTCCCGACAGAAACGACAGAGTCATCGTGATGAGGCAGGGATTCTTGAGCGGGAAGTACCACCACTGCTTGGAAACCTCGGCTATGTCATTCTTGAGGATGTCGACTTGGATGGTCGGACCGCAATAGAGCAGCACCAGCGTCGAGACGGTGCCGAGAACGATGGCGGTCACCGCGCCCCAAGTGGTGAAGCGACGCCAGAAGATGGCCAGAATCAAGGCGGGGAAGTTCGCCGATGCCGCGATGGAGAACGTGAGGCCGACCATGTAGGCGATATTTTGACCCTGGAAGATGATTCCCAGCACGATCGCGCAAACCCCAAGGACAATGGCTGCGCCACGGGCGACCTGGAGCTGCTCGCGTTCCGACGCTTGGCCGCCCTTGACCACGTTGACCCAGATGTCATGCGAGAGCGCAGCCGCGCCCGACAAAGTGAGTCCGGCGACAACCGCGAGGATAGTGGCAAAGGCGACCGCGCAGATGAAGCCGAAGAAGGCCGAACCGCCGACCGCATTGGCGAGCAGAGGCGCCGCCATGTTGCCGCCGCCCCCGGCGCCAACGACCTCCTTCATCCCGACCAGCACCATCGCGCCGAAGCCGAGAACGAAGGTGATCAGGTAGAACCCGCCGATCCAGATCGTTGCCCATACCACGGAAATCCGGGCCTGCTTCGCATCCGGGACCGTGTAGAAGCGCATCAATATGTGCGGCAGGCCGGCGGTCCCGAACATGAGGGCCAACCCCAGGGAGACCGCATCCCAGGCGCCGGTAACCACCTTGGTGCCCGGCTCGAGCACCTGTTTGCCATTGAGCTCAGCCGCTTTGGCGAACAGCGCCGTAGGATTGAACCCGAACTGAGCGAGCACGAGAACCGCGAGCACCACGGCCCCGCCCAGCAGCAGGCAGGCCTTGATGATCTGCACCCAAGTGGTCGCGAGCATTCCACCGAACAGCACATAGGTCATCATGACGATGCCGACGATGATGACGGCGAGCGT
>JBKPDF010000056.1:0-9013 GCA_046727735.1 Pseudomonadota bacterium
GGTTTTATCAACCTCGTGAAGATGATAATCGCACCGATCATCTTCTGTACGGTCGTTCACGGTATTGCGTCGATGTCGGACGTAAAAAAACTTGGCCGTGTCGGAATCAAGGCGCTGGTCTATTTCGAGGTCGTTTCGACAATGGCTCTGTTGATCGGGCTCGTCGTTGTAAATTTGCTCCACCCGGGAGGTGGTTTCAATGTCGATTTGAAATCTCTCCAGGGTGAACACGTTCAGCAATCCCAGTCTTTCGCCCAACACGCGCATTCCCTTAATCCGACTCAGTTCCTCTTGAACATCATCCCGTCCTCATTTTTCAACGCATTTGCAACTGGTGATATTCTTCAGGTGCTCCTGGTGGCGATCCTGAGCGGGTTCGCGATTTCGTTTATGGGGGAACACGGGAAACCGATCCTTACGGCGATCGATTTAGGGCTAGCAGTATTTTTCGGAATCATGCGGATGATCGTCCAATTAGCACCGATCGGAGCATTCGGTGCCATGGCGTTTACTATTGGCAGCCAGGGATTGGGTGCGTTGGGCAGGCTGGGCTACCTCATGGTCAGCTTTTACATTACGGCTTTTTTATTCGTGATAGTTGTTCTTGGTGCGATCGCAGCTTTCAGCGGCTTCTCCATTTTCCGATTCTTAAATTATATTAAGGAAGAGCTTTTACTTGTTCTGGGAACAAGTTCTTCCGAGACGGCTCTGCCCGGGATGCTGGAAAAGATGCGGCGTCTCGGGTGCTCTTCTGCGACGGTCGGCCTAGTAATTCCGATGGGGTACAGCTTTAACTTGGACGGAACGAACATTTATATGACGATGGCGGCGCTATTTCTTGCGCAAGCCACCAACACGCATCTTGATGTTGGCCAACAGCTGGTCATTCTCGCCGTGGCAATGCTTTCATCAAAAGGTGCAACAGGAGTTACTGGCGCTGGATTCATTACCCTGGCTGCGACGCTCTCCGTGGTACCCTCAGTGCCGATTGAGTCTTTGGCAATCCTCGTAGGGATTGACCGTTTCATGAGTGAATGCCGGGCGCTCGTAAATCTGGTTGGAAACGGAATCGCGACCGTGGTGATTAGCCGCTGGGAGAAAGAGCTCGCCAAGGAAGAGCTTAATGCCAACCTCCGGAAATCGCAGAGTCTCGCTGATATCACGCCGCAGGAAATTGGAGCAGAGCTGGAGGCCGAGAAATCCGTTTCGCTCCCGAAACCGCATTAGGGCTAACCTTGCCGTCGACCATCAAGCTGGCGCATCTGGTGGTATTTGGCGTCTACATCGTTTTGATTTTCAGCCCTTGAGGACACAAATCGCTTATAGGGCGCGTTTGTTAAGGCTGCCCCCTTATTGGACTAGCGGCGGAACGTTCAAATCGCAACTAACTCCACTTTCCCCGTATGCAGATCATATACACCACCTACAACTTTTAACTTATTCTGGCTGACGGCCTCACTCAGAATTGGTCCGGTAGTTCGTAGTTTTTGGACAGTTAACAGCACGTTTTCCTTGATCGCATTTGCCAACAAGTCGCCGGGCTCCTTGCTCGCAGCCTCGACCGCAGGCGTAAGGGCTTTCGTTAATGAAGGTATGTGACCGGGGAATGAAGTGCCGTTTTTTACCTGCTTTATGGTGGCATCCACCGCGCCACAAGCCTCGTGACCAAGTACCAGGATCAGGGGGATACTGAGCGCACTGACCGCATATTCAAAGCTGGCCATAGAATCGTCGTTGGCAAAATTACCGGCCACCCGGCAAACGAAAATATCCCCACGACCAGTATCAAAGGTATATTCAGGTCCAATCCGTGAGTCTGCGCAGCTGAGGATCCCAACGAAAGGGTTCTGACCTTGGGCCAATGTGGGCCGTTCCGCAATAAAATCATGACGCCTCATCTTACCGCTAACGTAGCGATGGTTTCCTGTCGTGAGGCGATCCAAAGCTTGGTCAGGAGAGAGGACATTTTGAGGTTTTGGCGGCGCAGCTTTTTCGGCCGCTCGTAGAGTTGCCGGAATTGCCAATGTTGCACCTAGAAGTTTCAGAAAATGCCGGCGCGGCAACTGAACCCCCATTGCCTGCGATGATGTCTCATATTGTTCACACATAGGAAGAGGCCGCATCAGGCATAAGAACAAAACCACAATTTGTTTCCCTCTGAGTCCAAGAACCCACCGACCCAGAACTTGTTTTCGTACAACTTCACCGGATCAGATATGGCTACCCCTCGCTCTGTTAGTTGCTTTTCCGTCTCTCGAGCGTCTTGTACTTGCAAGGTGATGCGCGGATTTGGATCGGCGGTGGGAGGATGTTCACGGAGGATCAGCACCGACTCACCGATCCGGTAACCCACTTCTTCGGTTGACTCTCGATCTTCTTCGAGTTGAAGAGTTTCCGAGTAGAAACGGTTGGCCCGAACGACGTCACTCGCGGCCAGTGCAATTACCTTGACTGATTGGAATCCAAGGGAGGAGGTTTTCATA
Organism: Pseudomonadota bacterium; assembly: GCA_046727735.1. Classification (GTDB taxonomy): domain Bacteria; phylum Pseudomonadota; class Alphaproteobacteria; order Rhizobiales; family Xanthobacteraceae; genus AP-16. Next base: position 2,484 of record JBKPDF010000056.1, read on the forward strand.
TGCGAGCGACAATAAAAGGGGGACTAAAGAAACGCACACACTATTTTCGGATTAGGCTTCGAGAACTTGAACCGTGCCGTTCTTTATCCTCGCTAGCACTGTTCCCACTGGCTGGTCTGGCTCTTGGCTACCGCGCTTGCGTTCACGCTCACCTCCGCTTGGAAAGCTTAGGCCTCATGAACGGCTTTTATTTCGATGACTCACGCATGAAGATCAGGACAGCCGGGCCTGCAACGGTGCCACCAGGCGCACCGGTCAGGAAGATCTAATGATTAAGAGGAGCCAGCAGATTGATTGGCGAAACTTGCTTGCTGACCACGTTCAAAGACTCCCGGTCGATCTTCGAACATATATTCTCCCGCTTGTCTACGGATTATTCGGAGGCCTTGCTGCAGTCGCTTTCCAGAAAGGGACCAGCGTTATTTTCGCATTTTTTTGGGAAAAGCCGACCCAGCAGATGCCGCCCGGCACTTTTGCGTTCTTCAGCCTGGCAACGATTCTGACGGCATCAATCATCGCGGGTCTGCAGGATTAGCCGCAGCATTCAATACGCCATTGTCCGCGATTACCTTTGTTCTCGAGGAGATCATCGAAGACCTGAATAACCGAGCTTTCCTGGCCCAGGTCCTGATCGCGTCCGTGGCTGCGACCTTTGTGAGCCATGCTTTTTTGGGCGACAATCCGGCGTTTGTGATCCCATCGATAGGGCAGTTTTCAAATATTCTGTATCTGCTGGTGATTCCTACGGCAGGGCTTGCAGCTTTGGTTGGTGTCGCTTTTCAAAAAGGCACTCTCATCTGGCGGGACAAGATAAAACGCATCAAACACGTCCCATTTTTCCTGAAACCTGCGATTGGAGCAGCAATGAACTGGATTCTTGGAATCTCGGTTTTCTTAACGATTGCCAAAATCGGCGTGTTCGGGCTTGGCTATGGAGACCTGGAAAAGATGTTTTACGGCGACATTAGTGGCCGGCAAGCGGCCATCCACTGGTAATTGCAAAGTTAGCCGCGACAATTGCCGTCTATGCATGGGGTGGCGCTGGCGGGATTTTCTCACCCCTCCTTTTCTTTGGCGCCGCAATCGGTCTCGCTTTCACGAACTTTTGTGGACCTGTGCTTCACCTGCAGGTCAATGATCGGATCGCTCTCACTGTGGCTGGAATGAGCGCATGCCTAGGAGCCGTGGTGCGAGCGCCAATCACTTCGATTCTTATTGTCTTCGAAATGCCCCACCGGTTCTCGTTCGTTCCTCTTCTCATGATCGGCACCATCGCGAGCCAAGCGGTCAGCCGCGCCTTTTGCCACACGAATTTTTACAGCGAAATCATCGAACGAGACGGAATAGAGCTTGAACGCCACATGCCACCTCGATCACTGGTGTCGCTGCAGAACCGACCGATCTCAACGCTCGCAAGCTTTTCTCCAATCTTTGCCAGGACCACCGATCGCGATGAATTGCAGCGACTTTGCACCGAATATCCTTACCAGCAATTTCCTTTGGTCATTGACGGTCAACTCGTTGGACTGATCGACCGAAACAAGATCTTGAACAATCAATCGTCCAAGATTGAGGCAGAGCCGGCGCAGGCCCTTCCCGCGCACTCAACGATTAGGAAAGCGGTCGCCACGATGGTCGACAATTCTATGAGGTTACTCGTGGTTTTATCTACGACCGAGAATACTCCAATCGGCATCGTTACGCTTCATGATGTCCTTCGACTGCAAAATCAGCAATCGGATGCGGCATCCCAGTAGCATGGAGAATCCCGGCAAACTCCATGGCCGGGTGTAGGATTCAGTTCGGAGCCGCGTATGGCAGCTGTCATCCGATCTGCAAAACGAGTCGACGTCAGCAAGTCGTGCCGCCCAAAGGTGATCTGCGTTGGCACCTTAGGATACTTGGCCGCCAGCCACATGCCAATGGCCGCGCCGAGCGACAGACCGGAGATGTGCGCGTTCGCGATCCCCAAAGCTTGCATGAACGCGGCGACGTCGTCGGCGAAAGGCTCGGTGGAATAGACGCCTTCGGGTTTGTCGCTTTCTGTTCGGCGGCCACGGCTGGTCATCAGGTTGCAAGCTGACCGCGTTCCGTCACCAAAAAGGCGGAGGCCTGCCAGGGAGGCGCGTCCAGGAATAAGCCGCGGGCTTGCAAGTCGCTACCTTCCCGGTCGTAGGTGGCGGCCCCGATCAAGTCCTCTAGCCGCCACTGGCCATCGCTAAGCCCCGCGAACGGCAGCCGGACGTAACATTGGCTCTGGTTGGGCGCGTAGTTCACCGTCACCAGCAGGCGCTCTCCCGGCGCGCCTTGCCAGGCAAAGGCCAGGAAACAATCCCAGGTCCAGTTACCTTCCCAAGCGGGCGTACACTCGAGCAATTGCCACTGGCCGTCGCGCACGGCCGGCCGGCGCAACACGGCGACCAGGCGGTCGTAGAACCGTTCCAGTTGCGGGTCGACGGGTTCATCCGGGCGGCGACAGAGGTGGGGTGAAACGCGCTTTCGTCGCCCCTGGAATTGTCCCTCGTGAAAAAAACGCAATCCTGGAGACAGAAAGGCAACCGTTCCGGCAGCCTGATGGACGCCCGAAGGGAAGGTAGCGGCCGCGCGCGGCTCGTCGTGATTTTCCAAAAAGCGGGCCGATTTGTTCTGGTAGTCTGGTGCGGCCCGGAAATGCTCTCGGACGAGCCGAGCATGGCCCTCGCGAAGCCGATCGGAGAGACGTTTGTCGTATGTGTAATCGAAACCCTGTTGCTGCAGCGCCCATTCAAGATCCCAGTAGACCTCCGCCATGAAGCAGAATTCCGGGACCCGCTCCCGCACCCGGCGGGTCGCCTCAAGCCAGAAGGGCTGAGCGGGGATTCCCCAGGTCCGTTCAAAGACGTCCGGCAAAACCAGCATGGCCATGTCGCAGCGCACCCCGTCGCATTGGCCGGCGATCCTAACGAGCTCGCCGATCATTGCCTCCTGGGTGGCCGGGTTGCCGTAGTTGAGCTGGAGGGTGTCCGGCCAGCCAGGGAAGTACGGGTCGCGCCCGTAGGCCAGCAGCAGATCGCCTTGCTTCCGCTTGACCCAGGTGTAATTCCGGGGTGCCCGGGCCAGGTCCAGGTCGGTGCCACGCACGTAATACTCGGGGTGATCTTCCACCCAGGGGTGATCCAGCGCCGTGTGGTTGGGCACGAAGTCGAGCATCAGCCGCAGGCCGCGCTGGCGCAGGCGCTCGCGCAACCGGGCCAGCGCGGCGTCCCCGCCCAGGTGATCGTGCACCGTATAGGTGGCGATCGCAAAACCCGAACCGGCGATGTCCTCTTCCCGCAGGTCCGGCAGGGTCTCCTCAAACTCGTTTCGCCACCCGGAGTCGCCGCGTGACACCCGTTGTCCGGCCGGGCCGGTCTGCCAGACGCTCAGGAACCAGACCCAGTCAAACCCCATTCGCGCCAGCCCGTCCAGCGCGGCGTCGGGAACGTCGTCCAACGTGGCGGGCCGGCCTAGCCGCTGGGCCAATTCCGTGAGCCAAACGCGGGTGTTGATCTGGTAAAGTGAAGGGTAGGGTTTTCCCATGGTGCCTGGTTCCTCAAATACCTTGAGCACCTAGACCGCGTGGCGCCGTAAGAATGCCAGGGTCTTCTGGTTGAACTCCTCAACCTTCTCATAGATCGGCGCGTGCGAGCACTCTTCAAAGATCAGCAGTTCGGAGCCGCGTATGGCAGCTGTCATCCGATCTGCAAAACGAGTCGACGTCAGCAAGTCGTGCCGCCCAAAGGTGATCTGCGTTGGCACCTTGATCTGCCCCAATTGCGCCGCGACATCATGCGCGATCACGGCGTTCGACTCCTGGAGGAAGCTCGCCAGAGGCTGCTCCGGCCGGCCCCGGACAAAGTCGGCCAAGGACTGGATGTACTCTGGCTTGGCAGCATATAGCTCGGGCGTGAGGCACCACGGAAAAATGCTCAGAATAACCATCTCGTGTACGCTGCCCAACGCCTTGGCCGTCACCTGCCAACCTTCGACCACAGTCTTAAGGAACGGGTCTGTCTTTGGCCACGCACTATGCAGGGACAATGATTTGACCTTGTTAGGATACTTGGCCGCCAGCCACATGCCAATGGCCGCGCCGAGCGACAGACCGGAGATATGCGCGTTCGGGATCCCCAAAGCTTGCATGAACGCGGCGACGTCGTCGGCGAAAAGCTCGGTGGAATAGACGCCGTCGGGTTTGTCGCTTCCCCCCGTCCCGCGCAGGTCGATTGAGATACAGGTGAAATGTTTGGAGTACTCGGCCACCTGGAACGCATAGCAGGCGTAATCGGCGGCTAAATAGGGGATGAGGATAAGAGACTCTCCAGTTCCTTGTTGGTCATAGTTTATGGTTATGTTGTTGGCTTTGACTTTAGGCATGGGGTCTCTCCTTCTGAATACGAATCTCGATGCTACCCGCCTGCGCTGGGCGAGCAAAGAAAGAACCATTGAATGCTACAACCTCAAGATCGTCTGAGCTTACCTTCTCAAGAACGCTTTCGGCAGCCTGGAGTACAAGTAGCCTGCGTAGACCGACAAGTTCCTCGATGAATGGTGCTGCCAGACGACGCGCTCCCGCGCCCGACCCATTGAGTATCGGGTTGAGTGGGACGGCAAGCAGGGCGGGTACGGAGATAAGATCCGGGTGACCCTTCTTTTGTTTCTCCCCCAGGGCCAAAGATCCTTCGCTGCACAGGCACGTACTCATCGCAAACGTCACAATCGACCCGGAGCGGAATGAAGCTCTCGCAAATGAACTGCGGGGATATGTTCGAGAACAGGGGCGACCTTGTTTCTGAACCGGCCAAGGATTCGCACAAATCTCTCAATTGATCCGTGTTGCTTGAGACATTAGCGTTCGGTTCATGGGCGATAAATCTCCAAAAGCCAAAAACAAGCAAGCGGCGCAGAAACAGGCAAAGGCGGACGTTGAAAGCCAAAGGAAGAAAGACGCCGCTAGCGCTAAGCAGATTGCGAAGACTAAAAAGTAGTTCGCGCGGAAGATCGAAGGAGCGAATGGGCGAAGGGGCGACACGGCGAATATCCGTTTGTGGAGATATTGCACTAGAGGGTGGCGCGCTGACGTGCCGGGGCGGCTGAGCTTGAGCGAGCAACTCCGCGTCGACGATCTGAGCTGCGCGAAGAAAGTCGACCTTTCGCGGCTCTTTTGTAAGGCCAATAATTGATTACCGATCAGCTTCCTTCAACACTGCGGCTTTGCGTTTCGGTGTGCGATTTCTGTCTTCAATCCTTCGATGAGCCAGTGAGCTTCTCGTAATAGGCGGCTGCATCGTCTAACTTTTTAAAGCTAGAAATTTGGTCAGCCGCCACCGGCCAGACCAATCGTTCGAAGCCGTGAAAGTCGATAGAATCTGCCGTCACAACCACGTATCTCACTGTCAGATCGTTCAGTCGAAGTAGAAACACCGATTCAGACTGTCGCTTCACGGAATAGACTTTTCCGTCTATGACCACGGTGCGCCGGCACATTTCCACGCGCTCTGCCATTACTAAACTATCGCCCCACTTTTCGAAGAGCGCACTCAAATCCCTGAGGACAGGGACGGAGCAGGGTGGCATCTTATACAAAACACACAATAATCATGTTTCGGCGATGAGAGCTTGCCAAAAGAGGAAACGTATCCTGTTTTTCAGGCGCTTGCGGTGACCGTTTCGCTCTACGCGTGTCCAGCCGGGCTGCATGAACGGCTGAACAGGTCGATCATATTCTGATAAAACGCCTGGAAGGTCATCGGGTTTTCGGCTGGTTAGCAAGCCGTCAGAAACGACTGCCTGGTGAGAACGCCCGGTTTTCCTCAGAACGGATCGGGTATAGGCTGGGAAAGGGAAGCGAAAGAGAGAGCTGTGACATACAAAAAGGAGCTCCTGAAAACTAACCCGGACCAGTTTGTACTAAAGAGAATCTTGAAAAAGAAGCCGTACGCGGCGCTATGCGGCAACCTGCTCATCTTGCCGATTTGATCTGGCATTATTATCAGGGCGAAGAAACCGAGGCTTTCGACAAAATGTTGTTGTTCTCCCTTGAGGCGAAGAAGGTCGAGTTCGCGATTGAACTTTTGAAGCTACGCAAACTTGATCAAATTTACGGTGCGCTTGATCAGATTGCGGTTAAAGGAATCCGAGCTTTGATTAAAGAAGTCTAAAAAGGACCGTCACCAGCTCCAGAGAAGTGCGACCAAAAGATAATCGAAGTTCTCATCTGTTCGTGTGCTAGCTGCTTTTCCTCAGTCCGCTGATGGCGCGCTGCCAGAGCTGCTCTTAACAAGAGAAATTGCTAGTTAATCGGATCGACTACCAAGTCTCACCTGCGGCAAACGCGTGAAAAAACTGGTGAATAAGTGTTAGGCCCAGCCAGGCCACGCGCCATTCTGTCAACGCCGCGTAGGCTTGACCCTTTCCTAGATCGGGGTCAATGGTTAACTCCAACGCTAAGACATGGCTCAAATCGACACGGTAATCTTCTGTCTCTATCGCCGAAGTTCGGGGGTTAAAAT
>JBKPDF010000057.1:0-55526 GCA_046727735.1 Pseudomonadota bacterium
GTGATCGGCGAAATGGCTGACCGGGCAGGTCGCAGCTTACTTTCACAATTTCTCCCGCTCTGTGACCTGGATCACAACCCGCATCTTTCGCGTGTAATTTTACGGAAATTTTACAACCAACAACCACTGCCAAATTAGGTCCTCGTGCGATTGAAGACGGGCAATGCCACTGAGTGGCAGGAACATCTTACCTCAAGAGCGGCAAATTCCGGAACGGCATAAACAAGAAGAGGCCCCGCGTGGTGGAGGCCTCTATAGTTTGCAACGGAGAAAAACCCTCGACTGGAGAACCAGCCGAGGCCCATGCTTAACTTGGCTGAGCGGCGGGACAGGGGCATGACAGCGGCAATTTTGGGGCGGCGGGCGAAGTGTTTCGGCTCAGCTCCTAAGGCTAAGCCGAGGGTTCGGGGATCTTCTCCTCGTGGAAACCTCGTTCGAGCATCGCGTAAGCCTCGCGCACAAGAATATGCGTCGCCACTTCGTTCTCGGTCCGGCCGAGCTTTCCCAGTGTCGCGAGTAAAGCTAGGTAATTAAACGTCTCGGTTGGCAACGTCAGACTCAGTGACCGGGCATCTGAGCGGTTTTCGGGCCGGGCCATGATCGCTGTCCTCAGGTTATAATGGGATTATAATGGCATTATAACCCTTGTACGTCGACTCGAATCATGAAAGCCTTTTCGCGGGCGGCGTGCGGCAGATTTCAATGGCTACGGCGAAGATGCGGCAAGGCAAACCTACTCAGGATCAATTGCCTGGACTCAGCGCCAGCCTCCAATCAGGTGCGGACCGTGCGCTTCCTGATACTCGGAGGCCATCACAATGGACGGAACTCAAGCGACGTGGACGACGGAGCGTATAGCGGTTTTAAAAAACCGGATCGATGCCGGACTTTCGTGTGCGCAGATTGCCCGCGAGATCGGAGTGAGCCGCAACGCTGTAATAGGCAAGGCGCACCGACTTGGTCTATCGCGGTTCAAAAGCCCCGTCGGGCAGCCAGGGGCAGTCCCCTCAAAGGTTGTACGTTCAAGAAAGGTCACTCAGCATCGGATACTTCGAGCGTTGCGCAGGGTGCCGCAACTTGAGGTCGCGGAGGTGCCCGGTGATTGCCCGAACCGCTGCTCTTTGCTCGAACTACAGCCGTGGCATTGTCGCTGGCCGATCAGCGATCCGGGGGCAGAAGATTTCGGCTTCTGTGGTAACAATCCAGTCGAAGGGCTTCCATACTGCGCGGCCCATGCCCGGTTGGCGTATCGGCCGGGCACCCGCGAACGAGCCCACGTGTAAAACTTCATCCGCTAGAAGTTGGCGCTGAGGTAAAAAGAGTCCGCCGGGCGGCCCTTTTTTGGCCGGCTGAAATATTTTGAATCAGAGCGGAACCCGGCTCGGCCTAAGCGCGTTCGCCGGCTCGTGTGGTGCTTTGTACCTCTGGGGAGGGGGTCATGGAGTCGGCGAAAGAGTACGAACACAAGGCAATCGAGTGCATAGCCGTCGCGGAGACTGTCGAAAACCCAAAGCAAAAGGTGGCGATGCTTCAACTGGCTTTGTGGTGGAGGCGCTTAGCGAAATTCAGGCGCGGTGCCCTCAAAGCGCCCTCCGATTCTGAGCCAGCTCCCTGAACTACGGACGCCTCACGTTCCGCTGTGTCTCGGTCCCGCACTTAGGACAACGGTAGGTGATCTGATCGATATTTTCTGGGTTTAGAAGCGGCACGACTGTCTCGTAGACCATCCGTACCCGACACCCTGGACAAGACGGAACCACGGACGCGAGGTTATCGCGTCTGTTCCCTGTTTCCTGGGTAGACATTAGGTCCTCCCCCAGGGAGGGCACCGTGATCGGGCGGGGTTCGACGCCTCAGGGCCGTTAAATCAATGCCCTTCCCTTGGAAGTAGCGTAGCCGCTGGCTTAGCGGAGTCGAGGAAATTCGTTGCTGCTGTGCGAATAAGGTTATCGCGTCGCCCGCTACGCTCGCTTCATCGTACGCTTCGTCTCGGCCCCGCACTTCGGGCACTCGTAGCTAATGTCATCCAGTTCCCTGGTGACTGGCGCGGCGGCCTTGGGCTCCATCGGCTCTCCGCACCCGGGACATACGACGACCGGCAAAGTTTCTGGCGCTCCGCTGCCCATTCTTCCCCCCGGAATCAAGGCGCCACGAATTAATAGCTGCTTTGTGGCGTTTTCCAGCCGCCATGCCGCAGCCCGGTCCTTGCTCGCCCAACCGGTTTTCGGGTAAGTCCAGCCGTTCTCCAATAGGTTGCGTTAGCCGTGCCTAAACTGACCAGCCCCGACCTCACCCTCCCGCTCGCCCAGCCGATCACCCTCACCCGCGGCCATCTTGATCAGGGACCTGGAGCCTTCCGGCAAGTGCGGCCGGGCATCGAGCGGCTGAGATGATCCTGATCGCCAGGCACGACGCGAGCGACCAAGCAGCTTGTGGCGCTTGAGCGGGAAAACTGGATTAAATCCACTTACGACCACATCAGCTGTCATAAATTTCGTGTATAGTATCAAGGTCGGAGGCGGGTTCTCGTAGCCCCTCCAGGCTGGGCGGTCTCGGTTATGGATTACACCGCTGGGGTCGTTCACGTCCGAGTGACCAGGTTGTTAGCCGGTCACCTTCAACGGAGGCGAACCATGCAACGGATCATCGCAACAGCGCTTTTCTCTGGGGTACTCATCGCGGTTGCTCCAGCGGTCGTTCTAGGAGAAGCGATACCGAAGAAGGGAGCCACAAGCTATGTGACGCACTTCGTGTTTCATCCCTTGGCGAGCATCGACGTACCAGGCGTCGGCAAAGCCACCTCGCTGGAGGCGGTCGGACCGACCGACAATATGAAAGGCGAGAAGATGCTCGACAAGATGAAAGCAAAATGCACAGCGGTGAGCATTGACTCGGGCGGCAAGCAATACATTGATGGCGCTTGTGCACTAACTGACAGCGATGGTGACATTGTCTTCTCAACCTTTGATACGCGCGACCTCGACAAGTCACAGCCGGAAATGGACTGTGGCACTCATATTATCACAGGCGGCACCGGCAAGTATGCGGGTATCACTGGGCGCGAGCCATTTAAGTGTATTACCAAGGCGGTACCGGCTGGGGAACCCCCCGGCTCGTTCGCGATTGACATCCCGCACAACACGACATGGGAGATCAAGTAACCTTGTAGCGGCAAAGGGGCTGGCATGTAGGGACATGCCAGCCCCTTTTCATTTGTGGGGCCCAACATTGTGTTATGCGGGCCGCGACGGCGCGATCATCTTCGGCGACAAGCTCCTCGTGCTACAGACTTTCCACCTACACCCTGCGCAGCTGATGTTCTTTCGCCACTCTCAGATGCGGCTCATCCACCGACTTGATTTTATATTGGTGCTCCCCATTGCTTTCCGGAAGTTGCTGAACGATCTCGTAGACCGGGTTGAGGCGAGCGAGCGAGGCGAGTTTGTCCCCCGGCCCCCGTCGATGCCGGAACGCCACGGCCGCGCAAGCCTCTGACATCGCATGCGATTTCTCAATCACCAAACACGCATCAAACATTCTACAAACACCAAACAAATAACAATATTCTTGCGCACCAAAGTCTGTGCGAATGTGATATTTTGCACGCTCCAAACAAATCGAAGGAGCAATCAATGACGCTAGACGAAACGCGCTACGAGTATCGGCCTTATCATACGCTTGCAGCTTTCGAGCTCGGCTTCCAAGCGTATGGCAAGGGTGAGTTCCACAATCCATTCGAGGGCAACTATCTCGGCGCCCAGGTCAACGCTCAGGCTTGGGATAGAGGCGCAGAGTGCGCCATGCGTTGGGGAAGACAACGGGATCAGCAGGCTTACGCCACTCCCAACTACCAATCCGCAGGAGCGACCAGAAAGCGCCAGCTGACGATCAGAAGGCTGACTGACTGACTGAGCAGATGGGGCGGATCAGCGATGGTCCGCCTCAGTGTGCGAAGTGCAGAATTTACAAGTGATGCACAACACCAGAGCCCCTGAAAAATCGAAGGTTCTGGCGTTCATATCTTAGGTGCAAAATCGGAGGTCGAAACGATGATCTACGGCTATGCTCGTGTGAGCACGGACGGCCAGGACCTTGCTTCGCAACTGGCCCAGCTCAAGGCCCAGGGCGCAGAGCGGGTCTATAGTGAGAAGCTGAGCGGGGCCAAGGCCGACAATAGAAAGGCGCTGGCGGCCTTGCTGCGCCAGATAGGTCCTGGGGACTTAGTAATCGTGACGCGCCTAGACAGGCTTGCTAGGTCCGTCAGGGACCTACTCAATACGCTTGCCCAGATTGCCGATGCTGGCGCGGGGTTCATGTCGATCGCAGATCGGTGGGCTGACACAAGCTCCGCTCATGGCAGGCTGATGCTCACGGTGTTGGGCGGCCTTGCCGAGTTCGAGCGATCCTTGATCCTTGCGAGAACAGGCGAGGGTCGAAAGCGGGCTATGGCCAACGGGGTTCGCTTTGGTCGTAAGCCCAAGCTCACCGAGTACCAACGAAGGGAAGCCCTCTCGCGTCGAGAAGCGGGCGAGACTACCGTGGATATCGCTCGATCCTATGGCGTCAGCCATTCCCTGATTTCGAGGTTGCGATGACCCGCGAAGAGCGTAAGGCTGAATTTGAGCGCACCAAGACCCGTGTTCTAGCTCGCCTTGAGATGGAGCGTCAGGTACGCGAGGAGCTTCGCTCGGCTGGCGTCAAGGTCCAGTACTGTCGCAGGGCCGATATCATGCGCCTAGTCTTTGAGCGACTCGCGAAGGCCGCTAGACCCTGCGCTTGATCGAGCCAAATAGTGGCGGCTTGCGTTGGTGCTCCTGACTAACCTGCGCTGCTTCGCTCGTACCTTCGCCATTAGCTTTGGTCATTGAACCTTCGCCAACGTGCTCAATAACCCTCAAGCCTTGGCTCCTGGCGATTGCTGCATCTAACCTTGCTGCGAAATCTTCGCCAGCATTAACATTGACACTGATCCCAAGCTTTGGGTGTTCATGATCCTTTGCAGCTATCGCTGCTCGCATTCGCACTGCGAGTGGCAAGGATGGGTTGCGGTAGACCTTTTGGAATAGGTCTAGCGATGTATCGGCAGGGCCGATGTGATCCTCCGATAATCTTGTCTTCCGACCTTCAAAGGTTGCACAGCTCTTGTTAGGCAGAAAATCATCCATGGTTTTCACCATCGTGGCCTACGTGAATTGCGCCAAAGAGGGATGAAAATTTGGCGCAATTCGTTTCGGTCCATTTCTCCGTCGTGGCTGTCTTGAGTTGAATCGCGAGGAGGAATTGCACCAAAAATACCATTATAGCCTAGGGTGTGGGGGGAGGAGAGTCAGAGAGAGGAGTATATTGTCCCCCACCCCAGAAGCACCCATACCTCTCAAGTCCGCACCTTCCTCAATCTTCATCCTCTTCCTCGTCTGCAAGCGCAAGCCATCCTGGCGCTATCTTACCATGCGAGCCGTCGCGGCCGTCTTGCGCCATAAGCCGATGTTCTTTCACTAGCTGCGCAAGGACACGTTGAAGCTCGTTCCCGAATTGCTGATTCCGGCCAAACTTTCGATAGACCTTGTAATCAGACATCCACTTTCCAGGCCGCGCTGCGATGCCTTCCCAGACGCGCTGGCAATACCTTGGGAACGCAAGGTATTCGACCATGTACTTGTTGACATCGCTCACCAAGGTATCAAGGGATAGCTCAGCAAGCCGGATGCCCCACTCAATGTCTTCGACCGCAACCACAGGCGAGCCACGGCCTACAGCTACAATCGTCGCCAACCTAACCGCATTCTCTGTGGCCCGTTGGCCAAGCTCGAACCTTTGCTTATTCGGTTCATCATCCATCTTGGCGGAGAACTTGTAATACACGTCCTCTGCCCCAACGCCCCAACCTACTTGCTTCCTCGTAGGATACACAGGCTCACCATTCACAGGCTTCTCAAGCTCGCTAAGTGGTTTTTGCTGTGGCAACCTCCGCAGTCCTCCAAGCAATTCCTTTGGTGGATTATCAACGTCGTTGGTTGGCTTTCGCTCCTTTGGTTTTATCGACTTACCATGTGGCAAGGCCAGCCAACGATTGATGAATCCGCTTTCAAGGTCTCCAGGCTTCAAGCTCCCGTAAAACTTTTCTGGTGTAGCCGCACCATCAATCGAATACGCAGGCCACAAGATTGTCTTGCTCTCCCTTCCAACCGTGGATGCAGTGATGATCGTATCCCAAGCGTTGTACAGCTTCTTCAGCGTCCCGATTATCTTTGCTACATAAGCATTGCCCTGCTGGCCGTTAATAACGGCCAGCTCATCCCCAAGCTCATCGGCGAACGAAGCCCGCCGACATTCCTTGAGCAAGTCAAGCTCAAGTCCTGGGGCACTGCCGAATTGACCTGAGGCTAATGCTTCGCGACTAAGCGTCAACTCAACGAGCTTTGCCCCACACTTGAGCGGAGCATCCTTGCCCCAACCTGATGGCAGCAAGATCGCCAACAACAAGTGCGTAGCGCTGCCAGTTGGACCCATCACCAACCGCCCGATAATCGTTCCAACCACAACCAAGCTCGAACCCAAGGCCATCATTCTTTGTGGCCTTCTAGCACAGCCAATCATCCACTCCGTAGCTTCGCCAACAAGGCCGGGCACATACGTCAGCCGTTCAACGTCATCTGCGTCCCTAGGGATCACAACCTCATCCCAATTCCTAACGACCCTGGGTTGTGCCTTTGGCAAAAAAGAAGAAGCCTCCTCCGCAAGGGCATCATCGATTCGTTTCTGAATTTCCTTCTGCCAAGCCTTCCTAGCATCAGCTACCATTGTCCATGCCTCCTAGCTACTGTCTCAATCGCTGTTTCAACTGCCGCAACCGCTACCCTCACGGCCTCGCTACGCGACGCATACATCCTCATCCCCACTTTCGGCACCTTGCGACAGACGTACCATCCCCCATCTTCAAAGACGACCCACACATCCCATTCAACCATTCGCATCCGCGACGGGCTCATCACATGCCATTGATGGCCTTCAAGCATCTTCACCAACATGGCTTCACTCCTTCCTGTCCGACCTAGCTTTCCATCCTCTCCTTCGCAAACGGGTTGTACTCGCTCGCCACGCTAGCGCGTGGCTTCTCGAACCAAATAAACCGCCTACGGCCCTCGGCATCCATTGACCAATAACCAAGGGGCTCAACGCCAAGCTCCTTAATCAAAACCTCACCTTCGGGCTTCTCGCTCATAGAAAGCTCCGTTCTCCTCAAAGCGATCTACAGCCCCCTTACTTACGGACTGGCATCCCCTTCCTTCTCCAGCTTCGCCAACTGCGCCTTCAGCTCCACTACCTCCGCTTCAAGCGCCGCTATCTCCGCTTTCCTCACCCGCTCCGACCTCTCAAGGTCATCCTGAGCCGCCAAAGCTTCATCAAGCTGACGCAAGGCCCAATCATCGATCGGGCTCCGCAAGGCCCTCGGCTCAACCCAACCGCTCCCACACTGGACTTGCTTGATCTCAACCTGATCCCGCTTTGCCTCGCTAGCGCGCTGATTATCAGCAAGCAAATCCGCCATTGTCTTGGCGATATCTCGCTGCACAGCGGCGTTGCCTCGATTGTCGTCGGGGCCAAGAACCCTGCCACGTTGAGCAAGGCTCTTGTCGTCCCAAGCTCTTCCCTGGCCGTATTGCTTCATCGCTTACGCTCCTTCTAGTGGTGCCCTTGGATTCCAGTCTTGCTCACCTCACGTCCGCCCCCTGGACCTTGGGGGCATCGTTCCGCCTCATAATTCCCAAGATTTGTCTTGTCCGCTTCGCGGCCTTCAAGCATTGCGGTCCGTGCTTTCTCTTGACCCACCAAACCCCCAAGGCCAACGCCCATATAGCCAGGGTTGACTTTATCAACCTTGCGCTCGCCTACCTTGAGAGGCACATCTCTGATTTGCTTCGCTTGAGTTGTACCACGGGCCGCGTCTTTACCTTTAACCTTAGCCATCTCACGTTCTCCTAGAGCTTGTAGCTTCCCTCGACTGGGCGCGATGCTTGTCGAGAGCTTCCGATGATTGACCCCTCGCCAGGGTGAGAGGCGTCATGCTGTTTAGCAGTGCCACCGTGGTGAATGGCCGTTGACTTGACCTGTGATCCAGACGGGTGGTGATGGAACACATCCGCGTTCTTCACGTCAGAACTAGTTCGCTCACGTTTCGCAAGGCGCTGTTCGTGCGAACCATGTTCGGGTCTGAGTATGTGTTCTGGCATTTCCATTCTCCTTTGCTAGGCGTCGACACTGTGGACACCAGTGATCCAAGTAGGCGCTGGTGCACTCGCAAACCGACTCGCGGACTTGATAGTGTTGGCTCCAGCATCAAGCGGAACCATGAACGGACTATAAGTCGAGGAATTTAGGCCGGTCCAAACAAGATCACCTGACTGGCACGACGTGCCATCGCAGATTACCTGCCCGGCCTTAGCCCGCTTGTCCTTGACGTGAAACGCCTCTGCTAGTTGGAACCTAGCCATTCACTCATTCTCCTCTTAGTTTCTTCGCGTTAGCGGCCCATGCTGCTCGCTGCCGAGGACTTACCAGCTCTCCCCAATCTGCTCGACTGCTGGGCAAGACAACCCCATCGCGAGCGATCCCGTCGGATTCCGACGGATGCTTGTCTCTGTACAACTCCGCTTCGGTCTTCCATCTCGGCAAGCCGGTTTCCTTGTCGATGACATATTCCCCTCTAGCCATGCGCATTGCATCGGCATGGGTCATGTAGGGCATCTTCTCTCCTTTCTAACTGTTTCGGAGAGGGTGGTCAGAATGCATGGCAAGGACCAGCTCCTCTCCTTTGCAGAAGGCCTAGCGCACTCGCTTGCCTCGCGCTTGCTAGGTGCGATCAGTACGGAACAACCCGCGTACAATCGGCGATCGAGTTAGCTAGGCTCGATCCTCTGCCTTGTCGGGCGACCGCTGGCGCTATAAGCGCTGGTGCACTACAGTCGAGAGGCAGTTTCTCTTGCATCAGATACGCCTGTGATTTGCGGGCGGCGAGGACCGCCCAATTCGCGAGCCCTCGCCGCTTGCGACCCAACTTGGCCTGAAAGGCTGGATCGCAAAGAGTACCTGGGGAGACTGCATCACGCTCGCCGCCCCAGCTTTGCGACCTAAACCACGCCAAGATGTTTTGTTCAGATCGCAAACCCTTGTCTCGCTCTCGCTAAGTCACTTTGCATTCGCCTTCGGGGCAAGCCCAACTCGTCCCAAACTTTGTCGTGGAGTTGCACGAACGCCTCGCTCTTCAAGGCGAACTCTGGACAATGTTCAGAAAGGCACATCAACATCAGCCAGATTGCAGGCGCTTCTCGCCTAATATCGGCTGCGCTAGGCGGTGGCAGCATTGGATCACACCACTCTGTAAGCAGTTCCTCGTAGATGCGATGCAGGCTCGCGCAGATACAATTCGGGTATCCTTGGCAATCGGCATAGCCTTTGCCTAGCTTCATTTCGCCAACTAAGGCTTCAAGCGCACCTGTCCTCTCCTGTTGGAGAAAGTGCGTCCGCCGTCGGGGTCGGGATCGGGATCGGACGCGCCAGTTTCACCGTCTGACAAAGGAGGAACAGATGGCTGGGGGAGGGAGGCTTGGATTTCGTCTGGCAGGTCATCGACGCTATAGCCAAGCGGAGGCTCGGGTCCGTCGATGAATTGGTTGAGATGGCTGTCGTGCTCGGGCGCTGGATCGCGGCCTGTCAAGCGAGGTTTCCCAAGGGCAGCAAATCTGCCGCCCGCCTCGGACAGTTCATTCGCTTGATGGTCGAAGAAAGTCGTTGGCTGATCAGGCTCGGACTTGTGTTGGCGTTGCGATAGCTGGAACGCCAACAAATCTCGGTCGAGTTCCTTGTTCATCAAATCCTCCGCACGAACTTCAAAGGTGGAAGCTCGACAAGCGTGGGCTTTTCCCACTTGCGTTTGAGCAGCGCGTCGAGCTTATCGCTCTCACACTCCTCGAAGGTTGTTGTTGCTGGCGGACATTTAGTGATTGGCCCAGTGTAGCTCGCCACAAGTTTCTCCAACTCTTCCCTGCTAACGGGCTCGCCTGTCTTTCGATGTGTCATTGGCCCCTGTCCCTGATCAAATCCGGCGCATGAAGGCATTGAGCTTGTGGGTCTCTTGGTCCTCCTTGCGACGTCGATGCGCCCATTGCCTGCACGCATCGCTGCAATACTTGGCATCTCGCCTCGACGCCCAGAATGGCCCCTTGCAAACCTCACAAAGCACCCGATAGCCGTCTGGGTTGTAGCGTCGAGGAGTGTATGGCACCTCGATAATTCTCATCTTGGCTCCTTCCTGTCACACCTGATCATGACTTGTTGCATTCTCCTGGCCTGCTACCCTATTAAGTGGTGTCTGCAACCCTGAATTTCAAGGGGTCTTTTCAGTGAGATATTCTCGTGACGCCAATTTGGTGACTATTTGGTTCGAGGCTTGACACTAAGCCAACTAATCAACGATGAAATGAAGGGTCGTGAAGGAAAATAAATTTCTTCTCGCGACGCTCAAATCAACGAAGGAAGCTCACTGGCTCGATTTGTTCGTTCTCAACGCGGCCAGCGGTCATTTGTGGGGCTTGGCGACCCAAGCGAAAGGGGCGGGAACCATCGCTGATCCCCGCCCCCAAATGCGACCTACCGAGTCGTATTTCAGGCCGCCACTTTGACCACTTTCCGCTTTTCCTCGATCGTCTTTTTCAAGGCTTCCGTTGCATTCGCAACATACGCCTCCGCAAGATCGACCGTTATGTCTTTCTCTTTGAGCAGATTGACAAGCCTAGTCACACAGGCATCGTACTTTTCTGACACACCAGCCTTGGGTTTGGGCGGCTTGTCGTCCTTAGCCAATGCAAAGATTGCATTGAGACTTAGCTTCGGGACTTTGTTGGTCGAGAGCTTCAACATCTTCTCTTGAACTCTTTGCTTCTCCTTTGCCAATTTCATGAAGCGCTGAACATGGCGTGCTGAGATGTTGCAGTTCTTTTCGACCCACGGAAGCCATTCACTGTGGCGAAGGAACTTGGAGTTCCTCTGTTCGGTGAGGTATTCACCAAACTTGATGGCTCGATCTGCGATACCACTAGGCCCACTGAGAATGGCTGCGTACTCAGTCTTGATCCTCGCAGCTACGTCGGCAAGGGAATTGTGGCCCGTCGCTGGTTGAGCTTCAGCCATTGTTCCCTCCCTTCATCGCTTCGAGGGCGGCCTCGCAGTCCTGGCGAGACCATCGCCTGACCTGGGCTGAGATGCGGATTGGTTTTGGGTACCTACCGACCTTGATCCCACGCCAGAGCGTGCTCTTGTCGATAGGCCGCTCGCTGCCACCGAATAGGCGGCAGACGGCATTCACATTGAGGAGGTCATCCATTTTCGGCTCCTTCTGATCGCAGCGTCCCGCAGCGTGGAGCCACCTATCAATCACATGTCGGCACAACTTTCAGTAGGACATCGCTGACGTCGATGCGCTAACGAGCATGTCCTAAATGTCCTATTTTGCCCTTAACTCTTTGACAATCCTTTGGATTTGCTTGTCCCCAAAGCCTAATGATGGCTTGCCTTTGGCCCGCCAACCATTGCACCGATCCCTGACTAGGCCACAGAACTCCTTCCACGATCCCTTGCGCGGTGGGTTCCAGCCTTCCTTAAATAGCTTCAAGATCACAGCTTCACGGGCTTGCGGCTGTGGATCAAGCGAGTGGTCCCTCAGCCAGGACCGGACATCGTCGGTGATAACGTATGCAGGTTTCACGCTAAAATTGGCAATCGTGCATTCATCTTCCTCAATAATTTCGCCCTGCCCATTGAGACACCGGACAGTGCCGGTGGCGCACAGTCCATATAACGTCATCATGGCCGGTTCGAACTTGATGTTAAGGGCTAGCCCAATCTCGGCAGCGGCATCCACGAATGACAGACGTGGTTCCCGGTGGGGATCAGCCTGTGCCTGCTGTAGGCGAGAAAGGATCGCAGGGAGTGAACTTTTGCTATTCATGACCGCACCATCGGCACTACCTTGGCGCCCTCGATGATCCCCTGCAAGCGATCAGCCCAAAGCTCCAAAGCCTCCCTTTTCTCGCGCTCATACGCATGTTGCACGTAAACCGAGAGCGTCATCCCAGCCTTGGTGACCGTCCGATGGTTGGCGATATGACCGAGGACAATTGGGGCAATGCCGAGCTCGGCCATTCGAGTAAGCACAGTTCGCCGCAGATCATGGGCGGTCCACCCAAACCCGGCACGATAGATTGCCCTTGCAACCGTCTGTGGGATCATATTCGTGAAGCTACCAAGAAGCTCAATCGCAAGGGCACTGAGCGGGACAGCGTGTGGATGGCCATTCTTAGTTCGCGTTCCTGGCAACGACCAGAGCCGTCGCGTCAAATCAAGCTCCCCGGGCGTTAGCTCCGAGACCTCACCAATCCGTTGTGCGGTAAGAAGACACAGCCGAAGGACTTGGCGCACCTTTGCCGAAATCGCAGTCGAGTTCCATAACGCCCGAATTTCGTCATCGCTCAGAACTCGTTCCCGTGGCTTCGACGTTGAAGGCGGTCGGACGCCTTCAATCGGATTGTGATCGAGATCACCCCTTGCGACGGCCCAACGAAGCATTGTTCGCAAGTCCGCGAATGCATGTTCCGCTTCACTCAGGGACCCACGCCCAATGATTGGGTCAGTCACCCTCGCAGCGTCCCTGCGATGAAGGTCTGCTAAGCGGACGTTCCCGATCACTGGCAGAATGTTGCGCTTGATCCGGCCTTCGAGCCAATCGGCTCGGCGAACGTTCGGTCGGACATGGTTCGCTATGTAGTTTTCGGTCAACATCGCGACGTTCATAGCGCCCCCATCCTGCAATCGAGGATCAATATCACTCTCGACCTTAGATTTCGCTTCCAGTGCCCGCGCCCGGGCGGCTGCAAGCGATGTGGCGGGATACGAACCGAGTGTTAGTCGGGCTCGCTTTCCGCCGAGGGTAAAGTGGAACGTCCAGGCCTTGTGCTTGGCGCTGACCCGAAGTGCGAGCCCAGGCGTCCCTTCATCGAAATAATCAATCCGATTAACGGCCTTCACATTGGCGACGAAGCGATCAGTGAACTTGACCTTCATAGGACCCCCCATTCGCGTACCCAACGGGTACCCCAGCAGGCGCTTGGCTGAATTACTATGCAACCCACTGCAAAGCAATGCCTCATTCAAGCCTTTGGTATTTAGGCAAATTCCCGTTGAAGGCAGTTGCGGCTGACTGCAACTTGACGCAGTAGAAAGTGCTTTTCCAGCACGACGACGTCGATCCCGGCCCGCGCGAGCAAGAAGCCCAGCATCATCCCGGCGGGGCCGCCGCCTACGATGCAGCACTGTGCAGTGATCTGTTCTGCCACATCAGTTCTCCAGGCTCGCGGGTTCGGGTCGATGCTGCACGTGCATTACGCGCTTGCGGGTCTACGGCACAACGATAGGGACGGAATGCTTCTCACCAGTGAAAGTTCGGGACTATAGTCGGTCGCCGGCAAGCCGAAACAGTCGGGAGTAGCGGCCCCGCACGCTCCGACTCAGCCACGACGCTAAAAGTGTTCCCGAGGCGGAATTCGACAAGAGCATCGAGGGTCGCGAAGGAGAGCCCAGAAGGAACCTGTCGCCCAACAGAATGACCGGCTCGGCCGTGTGATGTACCTCACGCTCAAGGGATGAGTTGCTACCTAATGCTTCCCACCTGGGACATCCCCGATTCAGGAGGCTGGGATGGTCAACCGATCGCTGCTATTTGCTACGGTGATATTCTTCACAATCGTTGCGATTGAGCATTCCCCTGCAGTCTGCCGTGGCCCACCGCAAATGGTTGCGGCTCTCGACCCTGAAACTCGAGCCTGGGTTCAGGGGCTTAGAAACAAGAACGGCGGTCCGTGCTGTGACACCGCTGACGGCTTCCCCGTCGAGGTCGATGGTTGGGATATGGCCGGGGTCGTCGACGACACGTCGAGAATGGGCGCGATGGAGGCAGCCAACGCCAGGAGCGGCTATCGGGTTCGGCTGGCCGATGGCAAATGGCACGATGTGCCGAATTACGCGCTGATCGATCCGAAAACGAATAAGCTTGGTTATGCGGTGGTGTGGGTAAACATGCCGATCTTTTACATCTACTGTTTCCTTCCTGGCTCAGGGGGCTGAGGATTGCCCACGTTCGCCCGCAAAGCTCCGGGATGCTGTCCAGTCAGGGGGATAGCCAGTTTGTGCACCCACCTCCCGACAGGGCGGTCCGGGTCCCCAGGGACCGGGACTGAATGGTGCTCCCGCAGCGCGGAACGGGCTGCCCCGATTTTGCCCTAAACGCGTCCTCCCCGCGCTGAAAAGAAGCCATTTACATTTGCGAGCTAGGCTGCCGCTCGGGGTCGTTTGGGGTGGGTCCTTGCGCCGTTTCGCCGCCATTCTGCTCGTTGCCACGGCTGGGCCGGCGCTTGCCGATTACCGCATCACGCGCGATTTCGGCGGCGACGTCGAGGAATACAAGGCGAAATACGCGCAGCTGCGCGATGCCGGCGAGCGGGTCGTGATCGACGGCATCTGCAATTCGGCCTGCGGCCTCGTGCTCGGGATCGTGCCGCTCAACCGCATCTGCGCCACGCCGCGCGCCAGCATGGGCTTTCACCAGGCCTATTTCGACAAGCGCTGGACGGCCGGCGTGCGCGTGACGAGCTACGCGGGAACCGCGGAGCTGATGTCGATCTATCCGCAAGCCGTGCAGAACTGGATCGACCAGCACGGCGGGCTCACCGCGGACATGAAGCATCTCAAGAACGGCGCCGAGCTGTGGGCGATCGTCGACCCCTGCCCGGAGGAGTTCTAGCGCCGCATCCTGAGCCAGGGACGCGGTCCCGCGCCAAGCGCCGCTTCGACGTCTTCCTGAGCGTGACACGCTGCGAAAACCGCCGGCTTCGATCAGCGCGGCGGCTCGCCGATCAGGGTAGCGCTCACCGCGTGCATTACCGCTCTTTCCGCGATGCTCCGCCTTGTCATTCGCGCATGCCGCGCGTGCGCGCCAGGGCTGGACGGCGGCGAGCGCCCCATGCGAGCTTAGCGAAAAACGGGGAGGAATTCATGCGCGCGGCCTCGTCGGTCCGACCGATTGCTTCCGATGCGGGGGTCACCGCGGACATTGCCGAACGGGCAAGCTCGATCCGCTACGCGGATCTGCCGCAGGACATCCGCGTGCTGGCACGCCAGTGCCTGCTCGACTGGCTCGCCGTTACGCTTGCGGGTTCGCGCGAGGAGCTCTCGCGCATCTTGACCCGGCAAGCGATCGAGGACGGCGGCAGGCCGGCTGCGACCCTGATCGGGACGAATGCGAGAGTGCCCGCCCAAAGCGCGGCGCTCGTGAACGGCGCCGCTTCCCACGCGCTCGACTACGATGATGTCAACCTGGCAATGAACGGTCATCCGACCGTGCCGGTCGTGGCCGCACTGCTGGCGCTCGCGGAGGAGCGCGGCGCGAGCGGCGCGGATTTCATCGCGGCATTCGTCACGGGCTACGAGACCGAGTGCCGGATCGGCGCGCTGGTGCTCCCGGACCATTACGGGCGCGGCTTCCACGCGACCGGCACGATCGGCAGCTTCGGGGCCGCCGCGGCGTGCGCGCATCTCCTCGGTCTCGATGCCGAACGGACCGCGACTGCGCTCGGCGTCGCGGCGACGCAGGCGGCGGGGCTGAAGTCGATGTTCGGCACGATGTGCAAGCCGCTGCACGCCGGCAAGGCCGCGCAGAACGGATTGTTCGCGGCGCTGCTCGCCGCGCGCGGATTCACGAGCCGGAGCGATGCGCTCGAATGCGCGCAAGGCTTCGCCGCTACCCAGAGCTCGGACTTTCATCCCGAGCGCGCGCTCGCAGACCCGCCGGCCGGATATCACCTGCGCGGCAATCTCTTCAAATATCACGCTGCGTGCTATCTGACGCACGCGCCGATCGAGTGCGCGCGAAAGCTTCGTCACGAGCATGGTGCCGAGGTCCGCGCCGTGCGCGAAGCCGTACTCAAGGTGGACGCGGGCGCGAACAAGGTGTGCAACATTCCGGCGCCTACGACCGGCCTGGAGGCCAAGTTCTCACTGCGCCTGACGACCGCAATGGCGCTCGCCGGCCTCGATACCGCCCGGCTCGACAGCTACAGCGAAGCGACCGCCGGCGATCCGGCCCTTGCCGCGTTGCGCGACAAGGTCAAGGTCGAGTTCCAGTCCAACTGGCCGCACACGCAAGCGGAACTGAAGCTCGCCTTCGCCGACGGCCGCGTCATCGAGGCGAAGCACGATTCCGGCGTTCCCGAGCGCGATCTCGACGCGCAAGGCAGGCGGCTCGAGGCAAAATTCCGCAGCCTTGCCGAACCGGTGTTCGGGGCGCGCGCTCACGCGCTCGCGGCGGTCGTGGCTTCGCTCGAGACGCATGCGAGCGTGCGCGAGCTTGCGCTCTTGTGCGCGCCCGCCTGATCGACACCAAACATGCCGGAGTTCACGAACCGCGCCGTCCTGAGGCCGAAGGGGCATCGTTACGAGGACTTCGAGGTCGGCCGGCGTTTCGAGCATCACTGGGGCCGGACCATCAATCACGGTGACAACTCGTTCTTCACCACCGTGACGCTCCACTTCAATCCGCTCTACACCAACGCCGAGTTCGCGCGGGCCCACGGCCACCCGGACGTCGTCGTCAATCCGTTGCTGGTATTCGCGACCGTGTTCGGCCTGACGGTCGAGGATCTCAGCGAAGGGGGCGGGGCGTTCCTGGGCGTCGAGGCGCTCACGTTCGGCGCGCCGGTCTATCCCGGCGACACGCTCACCGCGCGTTCGATGGTCGCCGAGCGGCGGGAATCCTCGAGCAACAAGGGCATGGGCATCGTCACGTGGCACACCGAGGGATTCAATCAGAAGGGAGAGCGCGTCGTCGAGTTCAGGCGCACGAACCTCGTCAACAAGCGGAGCGCCGCGTGAGCTACATGACCGACGAGCGGCGGCTGATCCAGGAGACCGCCCGCGAATTCGCCATGCGCGAGGTGCTGCCGCTCGCCAACAAGCTCGACCCCGAGCAGGGCGAGATCCCCCTGAGCTTGCGCGACAAGCTCGCCGAGATGGGATATTTCGGCATCGTCATTCCGGAAGAATACGGCGGGCTCGGATTGGGCGTGTTCGAATATTGCCTGATCACCGAGGAGCTCGCCCGCGCCTGGATGAGCGTCGCCTCGATCATCGCGCGCGGCAACGGACTGATCGGCTCGCGCGCCATGAACGAGGAGCAGAAGCGCCGTTACCTCGGCCGCATGGCCAAGGGCGAGTTTCTCGGCGCGTTCTCGATGTCCGAGCCGGGCGCCGGTTCCGACATCGCCAATGTCAGCTGCCGTGCCCGACGCGACGGCAGCTCCTGGGTGATCAACGGCAGCAAATATTGGTGCACGTTCGCGGACGGCGCCGATTACATCATGTTGATCGCGCGCACGTCGGACCCACCCGACAATCGCCGCCGCCACCTCGGGCTGAGCACGTTCATGATCGAGAAGCCGCGCGGCACGCTGCCCGAAGGCTGTCAGGGCAGCCCGATTCCGAAGATCGGCTATTTCGGCTGGAAGACCTTCGAGCTCGCATTCGACAACTGCCGGGTTGCGGCCGAATGCCTCGTCGGTGAGGAAGGGCGGGCCTTCTACACGGTCGCGCAAGGGCTCGAGAAGGCGCGCGCGCACACCGCCGCACGCGCGATCGGGCTCGCCCGCGGCGGGCTCGAGGACGCGATCGAATACGCGCAGCAGCGCGTGCAATTCGGTCAGCCGATCGCCGAGTTCCAGGCGATCCGCTTCAAGCTCGCGCAGATGGCGACCGAGATCGAAGCGGCGCGGCAGCTGATGTATTTCGTCTGCGATCAGATCGACCAGAAGAAGCGCTGCGACAAGGAGGCCTCCATGGTGAAATTGTTCGCCAGCGAAATGGCCGAACGCGTCACCAGCGAGGCGCTGCAGATTCATGGCGGCGCCGGATACACCAAGCTGCACGCGGTCGAGCGCTATTGGCGCGACGCGCGGCTCACCAAGATCTTCGAGGGCACCTCCGAGATCCAGCTGCGCATCATCTCCGACCATCTGCTCGGCAGGCCGGAACGATGAGTTTGATCACTAACGGGACCCAGCCGGCCATGTGCCGCGACCATGCGGTTCATGGGCGGGTCGGCGTGCAGGCTCCCTCTCCCCGTAGGGGAGAAGGTTGGGGTGAGGGGGAAACGACCTCTAACATGGTTCCGGCCCCCCTCACCCGCTCGCTGCGCGGGCGACCTCTCCCCAACGGGGAGAGGTGGAGATTGCCTGGCCGCTCTGTTCGGTCCTCACTGCCCCGGATTTTGTGCAAGTTCGTGGCACGCCCATGAAGCTCGCGGCGCTCACCGGCAGCGACAATTATTTCGAGGATTTCGTGCCCGGCACGGTGATGCGCCACGCCCGCGGCAAGACGGTCGAGGCGATCGAGAACGTGATCCTTACCAACCTGGTGATGAACACCGCGCAGGCGCATTTCAACGAGCACGCGATGAAAACCAACCGTTTCGGCCAGCGACTCACCTTCGGCGGCGTCACGATGTCGCTGGTCATCGGGCTTTCGGCGCAGGACACCGCCGAGAACGCGCTCGCCGAGCTCTCGCTCGACAAGATCCGCTTCGCGCATCCGGTCTTTCACGGCGACACGCTCTATGCGTTCACCGAGGTGCTGGCCACGGCCCCGTCTGAGCGCGAGGACGCCGGCATCGTGCACTTCCGCCATTGGGGCGTGAACCAGGACGAGAAAATCGTGTTCGAAGGCGAGCGCCGCGTGCTGATCAAGCGCCGCAGCCATTGGGCCGACAAATGAGCGCGGCCGCTGCCGCGCCGCGCGGAGCGCTCGACGGCCTGCGCGTCGTCGATCTCACGCAGATGCTGGCCGGACCGTTCTGCACCATGATGCTCGCCGACCAGGGCGCCGAGGTCATCAAGGTCGAGCCGCTCGACGGCGACGGCACGCGCCAGATCGGGCCGTTTCATCCCGATGACGAGCTGCGGGCGTTCACCGGCTATTTCCAGAGCGTCAACCGCAACAAGCTCTCGGTCGGCCTCGATCTCAAGCAGCCGCGCGGCCGCGAGATTTTTTTCAAGCTGATCGAAACGGCACAGGTGGTAGTCGAGAACTACCGCGCCGGCGTGATGGATCGTCTCGGCCTCGCCTACGAGACGTTGCGCGAGCGCAATCGGCGCATCGTCTATGCCTCGATCCGCGGCTTCGGCGATCCGCGCACCGCCGAGAGCC
The DNA here is from genome assembly GCA_046727735.1 of Pseudomonadota bacterium. GTDB lineage: Bacteria > Pseudomonadota > Alphaproteobacteria > Rhizobiales > Xanthobacteraceae > AP-16. The sequence continues at coordinate 19,303 of JBKPDF010000057.1, forward strand.
CGTACCTGAACTGGCCGGCATTCGATGTCGTAGCGCAGGCGATCGGCGGCATCATGGCCATCACCGGTCCGGACCTCGATACGCCGACCAAGGTCGGTCCCGGCGTCGGCGACATCGGGCCGGCGATCATGGCCGCCTACGGCATCATGGCGGCGGTCTGGCGGGCGGAGCGCACCGGCGCCGGCCAATATGTCGACGTCGGCATGGTCGACGGCGTGTTGTCGATGTGCGAGCGCATCCTGCATCAATATTCCTACGGCGGCATCGTGCCCGGCCCCGAAGGCAACCGTCACCCGTTCCTGGCGCCGTTCGGGCTGCTGCCGGCGCGCGACGGATTCATCGCGCTCGCCTGCCATGCCGACGAGTTCTGGATGCGGTTGTGCGAGAAGCTCGGTTGCCCGGAACTCGCCGCGGATCCGCGCTTCGCCAGCCGAGAGTCACGCGCGGCAAATCAAAACGCGCTTTACGCCGAGATCGGCGCGCTGATCGAGAAACGCACGCGGCGCGAGCTGATGGAGCTGCTCGGCGGCCACGTCCCATTCGGCCCGGTGTTCGACGTGAGTGACATCGTCGCCGATCCGCATTTTCGCGCGCGTGAGATGGTGGTCGAGGTCGATCATCCCGGCGTTAACAGGAAACTGGCGATCGCCGGCGTGCCGGTGCGCCTGTCAGCGACGCCGGGCGGGATTTTTCGCCGCGCGCCGCTATTGGGCGAGCAGACGGATGAAGTGATGGCGGGCCTTGGCTTCTCGGCAGCGGAAATCGCTCAATTGAGGACGGAGTTCGTGATCAGGTGAGCAACCGGACACGGCGGTGTCATCGCCCGCGAAAGCGGGCGACCCAGTACCCTCTGCGCATCATGATGTACTGTCGTAATTCACTTGCTTGCTGAGGATACTGGGTGCCCCGCCTTCGCGGGGCATGACGAGATTGGGTGGGAGGCGATGATGGAACGACCGCGGCGGCTTCGGCGGGTACAGCTCTCGGTGCCGGGATCGAGCGAGAAGATGATGGCCAAGGCCGCCGCGAGCGCCGCCGATCACGTTTTCCTCGATCTCGAAGATGCGGTCGCGCCATCCGCGAAGGTCGAAGCCCGGCAAAAAATCGAGCACGCGCTGCGCACCCTCGACTGGGGCAGGAAGACGCGGTGCGTCCGGGTCAACGATCTCTCCACCAAATACGCGTACGAGGACATCATCCGTATCGTCGAGGGCGCCGGCGAATATCTCGACACCATCATGGTGCCGAAGGTGCTGTCGGGCAAGGACGTGTATTTCACCGCCACGCTGCTCAATCAGATCGAGCAAAAGCTCGGATTGAAACGGTCGATCGGCATCGAGGTGCTGATCGAAGAGGTGCAGGCGCTCGAGCACGTCGAGGAGATCTGCAAGTCTCACCCGCGGCTCGAATGCGTGATCTTCGGCATGGGAGATTATTCGGCGAGCCAGGGCATCGATATCCGTTCGGTCGGCAGCGAGAGCCCCTACCCCGGCGACATCTGGCATTACCCGCGGTTCCGCATGGTGATGGCGGCGCGCAGCGCCGGCATCGACCCGGTCGACGGCCCGTATGCGAATTTCCGCAACCAGGAAGTGTTCCGCGAAGAATGCCGGCGCGCGATGATTCTGGGCTGTGTCGGCAAATGGGCGATCCACCCGGCGCAGATCGAGCCGGCGCTGGAAATCTTCACGCCCAAGCAGGAGGAGGTCGACCGCGCGCGCAAGCTCGCGGCCGCCTACGCCAAGGCGGAGGCGGAAGGGCTTGGGGCGGTCAATGTCGACGGCCTCATGGTCGATGCCGCCTCGATCCGCATCCTCAACAACACGCTGCGCAAGGCCGAGCTGATCGGAATGTGAGGCGTTCGGCCGGGTAGCCCAAACGCCGGCGCCGCCGGGCCGCGTGGCCGCCGGCGATCTTTCGGCTTCCATCGCCTTGATTTTTCGGCAAAATGTGCCGGGATTTCGCACCCGTGCAATCCCCTGCGGCGCTCGCCGGCCGGTGCCGTGGGCGCCGGCATCCGCCTGAATTGCGAGAGAGTTCATGTTGCGACGGCACGGCCATCCGGTCCGGATCGAGCTCAAACGCCGGATCGCCGAGGTGCTCGAGGAGCAGGTCGGCGACATGCCTGGCCGGATCGTCGGCCGGCTGATCGTGCTGCTGATCCTCGTCAATCTCGTGGCGGTGACGCTGGAATCCGTGCCGGCTCTGGCCGCGCGCTACGGGATGCTGTTCTTCTCGATCGAGATCGTCTCGCTCCTGGTGTTCACGGTCGAATACTTGGCCCGCATCTGGGTTGCCGGCGCGCATCCAGCACACCACCACCTGCAGGTAGGACAGGCGCGCTGGCGTTACATGCTCAGCCCGGCGGGCATCATCGACCTGCTGGCGGTCTTGCCGTTTTGGTTCTCGTTCTTGCTGCCGACCGACCTGCGCGTGCTGCTGATGTTCCGCATCCTGCGCTTCCTCAAGCTCGCGCGCTATTCGCCCGGCATGCGCTCGCTGCTCGACGCGCTCTATGCCGAGCGGCGGGCGCTGATCGGGTGCTTCGTCATCCTGCTCGGGGCCGCGCTGATATCCGCGACCGCCATGCACCTCGTCGAGAGGCATGCCCAACCGGAGAAGTTCGGCACCATACCGGACGCGATGTGGTGGGCGATCGTGACGCTCGGCACCATCGGCTACGGCGACGTGGTCCCGGTCACGACCTTGGGTCGGCTGGTCGCCAGCGTCACCATCTTCGGCGGCCTGATCATGATCGCGCTGCCGGTCGGCATCATCGCCACGGCGTTTGCCGAGGAGATCCATCGCCGCGACTTCATGGTCACCTGGGGCATGGTCGCCCGGGTCCCGCTGTTCGCCGAGCTCAATGCCGGCGAGATCGCCGACATCATGCGGCTGATGCGGGCGCAGACGGTGGAGCCCGGCGACTTGATCGTGCGCCGCGGCGAAATCGCGCGGTCGATGTATTTCGTCGCCGCGGGCGAAGTCGAAATCGAGCTCAAAGACAACCGGATCCGGCTCGGCGTCGGACATTTTTTCGGCGAGATCGCGCTCCTGCGGCAGTCGCGGCGCACCGCAACGGTGACCGCGATCACCCGGACGAGCCTGCTGGTGCTCGACTCCCACGATCTTCAGGCGCTGATGGAGCGCGAGCCGCGCGTCGCGGAGCGCATCGATGAAGTGATGCGCGAACGACTCGGCGAGCAGACGGTCACGCCGAAAGGCGACCTGGTGATCGAGGAACTCGAGGCCGAAGCGAAGCGGGGGAAGCGCCGCAAGTGAGCTGCCCGCTGCCGAGCCGCCGGCGGCAACGGCGAGGCATCACAGCACGAGTGTGACCGCGACGATTATCGCGATGCTGAAGGTAAGAAGCCCAAGTTCGAGCGCGGAGAGCCCGCGCCGGGCGTGGGTCAAACTGGTCATGCTCATGTGGGCTCCCGTCCTCGGTGCCGTTGCGCTTCCCCAGCTAATCGCTTCCGGCCGCGGACGTTCCATCCCGGAACAATAATTCGCATATCACCGCGAATGATGGATCATCGAGATGGAAGATGAAGAAGCAACGGCCAATATCGGACCGGTTCGCAGCACGAAATTCCCACAGACGGGCGCGCCAAGTCGCAATCCTTCCTGGGATGGGCATCGTTATGCATCACCTGCAACGCTGCTCCGCCGCGTGTTCCGAAGGCACGCGCACGCGTGGTTCGGCGGAACCGCATCCTTGCGCGAGATAGAACCGTCGCCGCGCGGCTAACTCGGCATCTTGTACGGCGGTCGCGGGATCGAATTGTGCGCTGCACGCAGCGCCGCCGACCAGCGCTCGCGCAGATCGTGGAAATACGGCTCGCCCGGCTCGATGCGGTAGGCGAGCTCGGCCGTGCAGGTATCGCGCCGCACCACGATCAGATCGATGGGCATGCCGACCCCGAGATTGGACCGCATGGTCGAATCCATCGAGATCAGCCCGATCTTCAGCGCGTCGTAGAGATCGATCCCGTGGGTGATGGCACGGTCGAGAATCGGCTTGCCGTATTTGTGCTCGCCGATCTGCAGGTAGGGAGTATCCGTCGTGCATTCGATGAAGTTGCCGGCGCTGTATATCATGTACAGCCGCAGCCGCTCGCCCTTCATTTGTCCGCCGAACAGGAACGACACGTCGAATTGCACGTCCGAGGCCTCGAGCGCGCTGCCCTCGCGCTCGTGAACCTGGCGGATCGCGCGCCCGATCCGCTGCGCCGCCTGGAACATGGTCGGCGCATTGAGCAGGGTCTCGGTTTCGCCGGTGTGCGGATGGGTCAAGCCCTCGTTCAACGTGCTCACGACCGACTGGCTCAGTCCGAGGTTGCCGGAGGAAGTCAGCGCCAGCACCCGCTCGCCCGGAATGCCGAACACGTGCAGCTTGCGGAAGGTCGAGACGTTGTCGACGCCGGCATTGGTGCGCGTGTCGGCGATCATCACCAGCCCGTCGCGAACCAGAATTCCGCAGCAATAGGTCATCCTCGCGTTCTCGCGCTTCACGGGCAGCCGAGAGCGCAGGCTCCCTCTCCCCGTTGGGGAGAGGGTCGGGGTGAGGGGAACCGATGCCGAGTTTTGTTCGAAAACATCCGAATCCCCTCACCCGGTCGCTGCGCGACCGACCTCTCCCCGTCAGGGAGAGGTGGAGACTGCCGCCGGACCGTCGTAACCAATTTTACCCCGAACTTATAGTCGATCCCTCCCGCCGCCCCGCAATCATTGCTGCGTCTGGCGCGCAGCCTGGTCGACATGCACGACGACGTTCAGGGCCTCGGCTCCGCCGCCATACCGGCTGCCGCGGACCGGCGCGGCGCCGAGATAGTCGAGGCCGACGGCGACCCGCACGTGCTGGTCGGTCGGACAAATGCCGTTGGCGGGATCGAATCCGGTCCAGCCGAGCTCGGCAACGAAGGCTTCCGCCCAGGCGTGCCCGGCCTCCTGCTGGACGAGCCCGTCGGCGCGGTGGAAATAGCCGCCCGCATAGCGCGCCGGAATGCCGAGCGAGCGCGCCGCCGCGATGAAGATGTGGGCATGGTCCTGGCACACCCCGCGCCGCAACGCGAAGGCCTCGCCGGCGCTTGTCGCCGCGTGGGTCGGCTCGGTGTCGTAGACGATGTCCCGGTGCAGCCGCTCCATGAGGGCGTGCAGGACCCCGAGCGTATCGTCGCCGGCTTCCTCGCGGACCGCGCGGGCACAGTCCGCGACGGCGGCATCGGCCGCCGTCAATGCGGTGTCGCGCAGAAAAAACGCCGGCGGAAACCGCTCGATCGCGCCGCGAACGACCCCGTGCGTGTCGGAGATCTCGACCTCGCCCTCGACCAGCACGCTGAGCTCCGTGAACGGACCGGCTGCCGTGAAGGTGTGGGTGAAATTCCCGAACGCGTCCTCGTGGGCGTCGAGCCGGCACTCCTGGGACACGTCGATGCGCCAGTCGGTCACGTACTGTCCCTCGTGATTGCGCGGGGTCAGGCGCAGCACCTGGATGGCGCCGGTCGCCGGAGTGTCGTAACGATAGGCCGTCTCGTGGGAGATCCGGATGCGCATCCCCGCAGCAAAGACCGATTCGGCAGCTACATCAAATATTGCTGTGCAATGGTGGCGCCGAGCCGGTTGTTGTCGGCCACGAAGCCGCCGATGAACTCGTGCAGGCCGCTCTGGAAAATCTCGTCCATCCGGCTGTTCTGCAGCCTGGCGCGGATGCCGCGCGCCTGGCGCTGCGCGGGACCTTGGCGGCCGTAAGCGCGCGCGATGTGGTCGAGATTGCGGGCCAGATTCTCGCAACAGCTCGCCAGCGACCGCGGCATCTGCTCGTTGAGGATCAGCAGGTCGGCGATCAGCCAGGGTTTGAGGCTTTCGCGGTAGACCCAATGGTAGACCGTGAGCGCCGTGCGGACCGCGCGCGTTGGTGCGGGCGAGCTCCGGATATCCCCGGCCGGCCTCGGTGGAGTCTACAAGGTGGACTTGCCGCGAGCCTTGTCACTTTTTTGATTTAAATGGATCTCCTCGGTGTACCAGAATCACGAGCACAACAATCATTCCAGAACCAATTGCGATCCAAATAAGCCAAGAAAGGAGGTCGCGCTGGTTCTCCGTGATATAGATAGTGGTGCCTTTCATTGCATACGGCACGGTTTTGCCGTCCTGCGGAACGGGAACACGGGGAGAGTTGACCAAGATACTGTTTTCCAGCAACCCAAAAGCGAACCACGCCACTATGAGGACTACTGACGCGCTGGCCAAGACGATCTTCTTGATCTTCGATAACACGTCCAATTCCAGTCATTTTGTGCCCGCGATCATTGGCAAGAAGTTTGTCTGTCCCTCGACCGAAGGGAACACACCCGGCTGAGCGAATAGGTCGCTGCCTGTATTCGGGATGGGTTCCGGCTGACTCGACGTGACCTCGTCCATTACAGGAGTGGCTGCCGGTGCGCTGCCGAGTATGCCGAGTTGCGTGAGTGGACCGGCACAGCGGTCCGAACCGCATACCTGTGTAGAGGTCATTGTGACCGATGTTGACACCCCGGCGCCAGCCCAATCGTGAAGCCGCCGCCCGTAACTGGTTGCCCGTTCTCACCGAAGCCAGCGAAGTAGTCAACGGACACGCCTAAGCCAGCGCCTACGTTAGTGCTGCTATTTGCGAAGGCATTGCTGAGACTGTAGATGGTTGGCGCATTCGACACCTGAAAGCTAAAACCGGCTGAGGCCTGAATACCGATCCCGGCACCAACCCCCAGCATAAGAGTACGTGCCTATATTGCCCTGCGTATCGATCGCGATTCCGAACCCGCCTTGTGGGACGAGGAATCCCAGGATCCCTCCACCAGCGATACCGACTTGAAGCGTGAAAAGCCCCAAGGGATCCGTATTATTTAATGGACCATTATTGACATAAGCGTAGAGGTTCATTCCGCCGCGCGTGCCGATTGGGTCAGCTTGGAAAAAGCGTCCTAGGGCCGGCGAATAGATGCGCGCTCGAAAGTCATACAGGCCATTAGTCTCCGCATCGATGCGCGCGCCCGTGTAGCGAAGGGTGCCGGCTGTCGAACCGCTCTCACCATAAGGCTGATATCCTGCCTTGGTGATGGCGCCCGAACTGGAGTCGAGCGAGCCGACGATCGAGCCCTGGATGTCCGGGATGAAGGTCGCTCGCGTGCTAATGGCAACATTCATCTGATTGAGTACTTCGTTCGGGCCCGAGCCGAATGGGTACCAACGCTGAACCGCACCGGTCATGCCGTCGTAGTCGAGCACAGAGCGGTTTGCTGGGTCGGTGATGTAGATCGTCGTGGCAGATCCGACCGTTTTTGATTTGCGGCGCCCTCGAGCATCATACCCATAGGTCGCGATCGTGGTGCCGCCCTGGGTTACAGAGTTAAGCCGATTCTCGGCGTCATAGCCGTAGGTGAAGGTGCCGTCGTAGGTGAGATTGCCGTTGCCGTCATAGGTCGGGGTTACTGCGCCCACGGCCGTATACTGGTCGAGACTGTTCGCTGTATAAGCCACCGTGGTGGCGCCCGTCGGGTAGGACAACCAGGTATTGTCGGTTGCGGTTTGCCCGATACGCCGATTGGTGGGGTCATAGGCATAGGTGAACGCGCTGCTGCCGGCGGTCGGCGTGATCTGCGTGGGCACCGGGCCGAAGGTGAAGGACAGCGGCCGGTTAACCTGGTCATAGGTCATGCTTACGCTGCCGAGCGTTCCGGACGGCGTTGACGCAGCGGTGATGGCGGCGCTGTTGTCGCTCGCGCCGATGAGGCGGCTCGAGAGGTCGTAGCTGTAGGCGACGGCCGGTTCCAACGGCGCTGCCTTTGTGCTCAGGCGGTTGAGGGTGTCGTAGGTGAACGTGATGGTCTGGCCTGCCCGGGTCTGGCGAGTGAGAACATTGCCGTCGCCGGTCGCCGGAGTGTCGTAGCGATAGGCCGTCTCGTGGCGAATCCGGATGCGCATGGCCGCAGCAAAGACCGATTCGGCAATTACAGCAAATCAACTACATCAAATATTGCTGGGCAATGGTGGCGCCGAGCCGGTTGTTGTCGGCCGATCCCACCGTCCGCCGCGAGTCAATTGGGCTGCTTGAGCTCGAATCGCAGCCGAAATCCAGCGCGTTCGCTTGCCTCGGAGGCCAATTGAAGAAAACGGGTCGCCTGTTCGCTCAATGGAAATTTCCCAAAAATGTTGATGACGATTTTGCGGCCTGCTTTGTCAATCGATGTGAAATCAACCACATTTAGCTGTTCAATCGTCATCGCTCAAGGGCCTCGAAGTATTTGGACTACCGTGGGAGGGATCCGTTTGGCGAAGCTGACATTGATCTCATCGTATTCGCGAACTTTGGTCACATAGCCAGAGTCGATAAAGATTCGCTCAAATTGTTTGTGGAGTCAGCATCGGAGCTCATGACAATTCAACTCTACGGCATATTCCGGTTCGGCAATTACATCAAATATTGCTGGGCGATGGTGGCGCCGAGCCGGTTGTTGTCGGCGACGAAGCCGCCGATGAACTCGTGCAGGCCGCTCTGGAAAATCTCGTCCATCCGGCTGTTCTGCAGCCGGGCGCGGATGCCGCGCGCCTGACGCTGCGCGGGACCTTGGCGGCCGTAGGCGCGCGCGATGTGGTCGAGATTGCGGGCCAGATTCTCGCAACAGCTCGCCAGCGACCGCGGCATCTGCTCGTTGAGGATCAGCAGGTCGGCGATCAGCCAGGGTTTCAGGCTTTCGCGGTAGACCCAATGGTAGGCGGTCAATGCCGAGACCGAGCGGAGCATCGTCGCCCATTGGAAATAATCGAGCGGCCCGCCCACATGCTCGTGCGCCGGCAGCAGCAAATGATATTTCACGTCGAGAATACGCGCGGTGTTGTCGGCGCGCTCGATATAGACCCCGAGCCGCGAGAACCAATAGGCGTCGTTGCGCAGCATGGTGCGATAGGCCGAGCCGTCGAAGCGCAGCGAGGATTCCTGCACCAGGCGCAGAAAGCGGGCGATCTCGCTGCGGCTGCGCGAAGATGCATCGAAGCTTCGGATCTCCAGCCAGGCACCGTTGATCGCGTCCCACATCTCCACCGTGAGCGCGGTGCGGACCGCCCGTGCGTTGGAGCGGGCGAGCTCGAAGCAATGGCGGATCGAGGAGGGGTTGGCGGTCGAGGACGCCAGGAATTCCGTGACATTCTCCTCGTTGGCGTCGTTGTAGACCGCAAAGAACGCAGCGGCGCAGCCGGCGGTGGACAGCGCCGACTCCCATTCGTTCGTCGAGCCGGCGTAGCCGACCGGCAAGGTCGCCACCCGGTGCGTCGCTTCGAGAATGCGCGCCAGATATTCGGCGCGCTCGACATAGCGCGACAGCCAATAGAGATTGTCGGCGGTGCGGGCGAGCATGCGGCCTATCCGTCGAGCACCCAGGTGTCCTTGGTGCCGCCGCCCTGGCTCGAATTGACGACCAGCGATCCGGCCTCGAGTGCGACGCGCGTGAGCCCGCCTGGCACGATGCGGACGCGGTCGCGCCCCATGAGCACGAACGGACGCAGATCGACGTGGCGGGGCGCCAGACCCTCCTCGACGCAGGTCGGGCAGGTCGAGAGCGCCAGCGTCGGCTGCGCGATGAACCCGTGCGGCCGGCGCTCCAGCTTGGCGCGAAACGCGGCCAGCGTCTCGCGGTCGGCTTTCGGCCCGATCATCATGCCGTAGCCGCCGGATCCGTGCACCTCCTTGACCACCAGCTCGGGCAGATGTTCGAGCACATAGGCGAGGTCCTCGCGGTTGCGGCAGCAATAGGTCGGCACGTTGTGCAAGATCGGCTCCTCGCCGAGATAAAACTTGAGGATCTGCGGCATGTAGCTGTACACCGCCTTGTCGTCGGCGATGCCGGTTCCAACCGCGTTGGCGAGCGTTACGTTGCCGGCCGCATAGGCCGACATCAATCCCGGCACGCCGAGCAGCGAGTCGGGACGGAACGCCAGCGGGTCGAGAAAATTGTCGTCGATGCGCCGGTAAATGACGTCGACGCGTTTCAGCCCTTCGGTCGTGCGCATGAACACCATCTCGTCGCGGACGACGAGATCGCGGCCTTCCACTAGCTCGACGCCGAGCTTGTCGGCCAAGAACGAATGCTCGTAATAGGCGGAGTTGAACACGCCCGGCGTGAGCAGGGCCACGGTAGGATCGCGCGCGGCACTCGCCGGGGCGACGGATTTGAGCGTAGCCAAGAGCTCGTCCGGATAATTCTCGACCGGCGCCACCCGATGTCGCGAGAACAGATCCGGGAACAGGCGCAGCATGATCTCCCGGTTCTCGAGCATGTAAGACACGCCGGACGGGGTGCGCGCATTGTCCTCCAGCACGTAGAACGTGTTCGCATCGACTCGGACGACGTCGATCCCGGCGATGAGCACGTACAGGTCGTGGGGCACCTTTTGCCCGTTCATCTCCGGACGAAATACCGCGTTGCGAAAAATCAGGTCCTCGGGGACGACCTCGGCGCGCAAGATCTCCCGCTGCGAGTAGATGTCCTTGAGAAAAAGATTGAGCGCGCGCACGCGTTGCTCGAGGCCGCGGGCGAGCTTGTTCCATTCCGTGGCGGAGAGGACGCGCGGAATGACGTCGAACGGGATCAGCCGCTCTTGCGCCTCGGCATCGCCGTAGACCGCGAAGGTGATGCCGATGCGCTGGAACAACAGCTCGGCCTCGCGCCGGCGCTGCAACAAGGCTTCCGCGGGGATGTCGGCGAGCCAGCGCGCAAGCTCGGCATAGGCCGGCCGAATGCTGCCGTCCGTGCCGCGCATCTCGTCGAACGCCGAAATCGCGGCCTGCGGCCCGGAGACTTCCGCCGCCATCGCTACCCCATTCGAGGCGCCCTCCCCGCACGCGCGCAGGTTGCCGGCTCCGCGGCTGGCGCGGCAGCTGCAATTTAACTGCAAGAGCCGCGCCAGGCAAAACGACCGCCGAGCTGGACGGAACTCCTGGATTGCTCATGGATTGGGCAGCGGCGATGCTCGCCGGACAAAGCGGCGGGCGCGATGTTCGGCGTTGCGGCGCGACCGGTCGGCACGCTGACTGCTCGCGGGCAAGCCCCGCCTGCTTGGAGGCTTTTTCACACGCGTGCTACCGTCGCCGGAGGCGGCGGAGACGCTGGTTCGAGCGCAGCGGGAGAATCGTATGCAGCGGCGGGAGTTCATGGCGCTGCTCTGCGGCGCGGCGATCGCGTGGCCTCGAGCAGTCGGCGCCCAGTCGCGGGTCTACCGCATCGGCTTGCTCAGCTCCGCTGCAGCAATTCCGGAAAACAACCCGCAAACCACCGCCCTCGTGGGCGGACTCGCCGAGCACGGTTACGAGCTCCGCAAAAATCTCGAGATCGAAAGCCGCGGCGCGGAAGCGCACCCGGAACGCCTGCCGGGCCTGATCGAGGAGTTGGTCGCCAGCAAGATCGACGTCCTCGTCACGCTCGGATACCCGGCCGCGCTTGCCGCCAAGCAGGCGGGAAACGTGCCGGTCGCGGCATTCGGCGCCGGTGATCCGGTCGGCACCGGCTTGGTCGCGAGCCTCGCGCGGCCCGGCGGCAACCTCACCGGCATTTCCGACGTGTCGGCGGAAGTCACGCCCAAGCGCCTGGAGCTGCTCAAGCAGATCGCGCCGCGGCTGCAGAAGGTGGCGATGCTGTGGAATGCCGACGATCTGGGAATGACGCTGCGCTATCGAGCTTCGGAAACCGGAGCGCAAGCGCTCGGCATCGTCGTGCAGCCGCTGGGGGTGCGCGAGCCCAACGATTTCGGCCAGGCGTTCGCGGCCATGAACCGCGACGTGCCGGACGCGATCCTCATGGTCAGCGACGCGCTCACCATTCTCAACCGCAAGCGGGTATTCGAGTTCGCGGCGGCGCACCGCCTGCCGGCGATCTACGAGGACGACCGCCATGTGCACGACGGCGGCTTGATGTCCTACGGCCCGGACCGAAACGAGAGCTTTGCCCGGATCGCGGCGCTCGTGGGCCGTATTCTCAAAGGCGCAAAACCCGCGGAACTGCCGTTCGAGCAGCCGACGCGGTTTCGCTTCGCCCTCAACCTGCGGACCGCGAAATCGCTCGGTCTCGAAGTTCCCTCGACGCTGCTGGCGCTCGCCGACGAGGTGGTCGAATGAAATGGCCGGCCTAGACCTGCTCGATGATTGCGGACCGCGCGCCCAGACTGTCGCGCGACACTCGAGTTACGCGGGTCCTAGACGCAACCCAGCTTATCGATGATGTGCGCCACGACCTCGCGGGGACCGGGCTCGATCGAGACCGTGACAGGATGCTCGTCGGGCCCCGGCTCCTCCAGCGCGTCGAACTGACTCGCGAGCAGGCCCGCTGGCATGAAATGCTCGTGCCGGGTCGCGATGCGGCGCGCGATAAGCTCCATGTCGCCCTTGAGATAGACGAGGCGCACGTCCGTCCGCTCGCCGATCAGGATCGCGCGGTAGCGGCGCTTCAGCGCCGAGCAGGCGACGATGCCGTGGCGCCCGGGGCGCCGCGTCCCGTCGATCCATTGCGCGATGGCGCGGAGCCACGGCCAGCGGTCCTCATCCGACAGGGCGATGCCGGCGTGCATCTTTTCGACGTTCGCTGGCGGATGAAACCAGTCGCCGTCCTCGAATTCCCAACCGAGCCGGCGCGAGAGCTCGTTGGCGATCGTGGTCTTGCCGGATCCCGAAACGCCCATGATCACCAGCACCGCGGGTGCCGGACGCCCTGCTGTCATGAGGGAGCCGCCGCGCGGTCCGCGAACCATACGATCTCGCCGAGCGAACGCACCCGCGCGGCGGGCAGCGCCTCATCGCCCGCAAGAACCCGCGCGAGAATTTTCTGCTTCCGCGCGCCCGCGACCAGAAATGCGACCGTGCGACTGCTTTCGAGCGCCGGATAAGTGAGCGTGATGCGCGGCGCGAGGTCCGGCGGCTCGACCCCGACCGTCCAGCGCGTCGTTTCGTGGAGCGCAGGCGAGCCGGGGAACAGCGAGGCGGTATGTCCATCCTCGCCGAGGCCCAAGAGAATCAAATCGAACAGCGGCCGCCCGGGATCGAGGCGATCTTCGCCATAGAAATTCTTCAGTACGGCCTCGTATGCCGCGGCCGCATCGGGCAAGGGAAGGCCCTGCGTGGGCACTGGGTGAATGTTCTCGCGCGGGACCGGAGCGACCGAGAGCAGCGCCTCGTCGACCATGCGAAAATTGCTGTCGGGATCGTCGGGCGGAACGAATCGCTCGTCGCCCCAGAACCAGTGCACGTCCTCCCAGGGGAAGCGCGTCACGACGGGCGGCACCGCGAGCACTTCGTAAAGGCGGCGGGGCGTCGATCCGCCGGAGAGACACACCGCACAGGTACCGCCGCGTTCCTGAATTTTCGCAAGCAGCCATTGCGCGGCGCCCCTCGCAAGCGCCTCGGCATTCTCGAACATGCGCAACGCGGTGCCGCTCTGCCCGGCCGTTCGCGCGGCGCTCATCGGGAGATCTCGCGCGCCGATCTCGCTGCGGCGGCGGCGCGGGGCAGAATCCAGCGTTCCACCGCAAGCGCGAAGCCGTCCTCCTCGTTGCCCGCGCTGACAAAATCCGCGGCTTCCTGGACCTCGCGATCGGCGTTGCCCATTGCGATCGCCAGCCCGGAGGCGGCGAACATCGCCATATCGTTATGGCCGTCGCCGATCGTGGCGATGGCGGAGGGCGCGATGGCGAGCAGTTGCGAGAGCCTCTCGACGGCATGGCCCTTGTTGGCGAGCGGGTGAGTGACGTCGAGATAATAAAGCTGGGAGCGGGCGACCGTGGCGCTCGCCTCGAGCTCGGCCGCGAGCTCGCGTTCGCAGCGGGCCAGAAGCTCGAAGTCCTTGGTGACGCCGACGATCTTGTACGCGCGGTCGATCGCGCCCGGGCGATCGAAGCTTGCGAGAACCGTCGGTGCGGTTCGGATCGTGCGAATCTCGTGATCGACATAGTCGCCCGCGGGGTCGAGCAGGAACCAGGCCTGATCGGTGTGGATCCAAATGCCCACGCCATTGCCGGTGAGAAACGCGATGGTTCGCCGCGCGACTTCGAGAGGCACCGGATGGCCCTCGATCGGACGAATGCGGTCGGGCGCAACGATGAGCCCGCCGTTGAAGGCCGCGACCGGGGTTTTGATCCGGAGCGGGTCGAGGATCATTTGCAGGCCGAACGGCGGGCGGCTGCTGGTCACGGCAAAAGCGATGCCGGCCTGGTCCAGGGCGCGAGCGGCCGCCACGATCCGCGGCGTCAACCGCTTGTCTTTGGTGACCAAGGTTCCGTCGACGTCCGAGATCAGCAATCGGATTCGCTCGGGCGGAATTCGAGATTTCGGCATCCGGCGACCTAGATCTTCCCCCACTCGTGACCGTCGCGGGCGAGCAGCTCGGCGGCCGCCCCCGGGCCGTCGCCGCCCGCCGGGTAAAAGCTCAGATCATCGGCGCGCTCGCGCCAGGCGTCGAGAATCGGCTGCACCACCCGCCAGCCGGATTCGATTTCATCGGCGCGCCGGAACAGCGTCGCATCGCCGGTCATGCAATCGTAGATCAGGGTCTCGTATCCGGTGCTCGGCGCGGCGTCGAAATAGTCCCTGTACTGAAAGTCCATGCGCACGCCGCTCGTGCGGATGCTCGGACCCGGGACCTTGGCGTTGAACTGCAGCGCGGCGCCTTCGTCGGGCTGAATGCGGAGCACCAGCAAATTCTGGGCGAGGCTTTCGACCGGCGTGTCGCGGAACAGCGCGAACGGCGCCTGCTTGAACTTGACGGCGATTTCGCTCTTGCGCCCGGCCAGCGCCTTCCCGGTGCGTAGATAGAACGGCACGCCCGCCCAGCGCCAATTGTCGATCATGAGCCGCATGGCCACGAACGTCTCGGTCGTGCTGTTGCGTCCGACGCCTTCGGCTTCCCGATAAGCGACGACCGGTTTGCCGTGGACTCGCCCAGCGGTGTACTGGCCGCGCACGACGTCGGCGCGCAGCTCCTGTTTGCGGGGAGGATGGATCGCCTCGATCGCCTTGCTCTTTTCGGTGCGCACCGCATCCGGCTCGAAGCAGATCGGCGGCTCCATGGCAGTGAGCGAGAGCAGCTGAAACAGGTGATTCGGCACCATGTCGCGCAGCGCGCCAACGCTCTCGTAGAATTTGCCGCGCGCCTCTACGGAAACCGTCTCCGCGACCGTGATCTGCACGTGATCGATGTGGTCGCGGTTCCACAGCGGCTCGAACAGGCCGTTGGCGAAACGCAGCACCATGATGTTCTGCACGGTCTCTTTCCCGAGATAGTGATCGATCCGGTAGATCTGCGACTCGGAGAAGATCGCGAGCAGCTCGCGGTTCAGCTGGCGCCCCGAATCGAGGTCGGTCCCGAACGGCTTTTCCACAACCAGGCGGCGCCAGCCGCGGTCTTCGCGCGCGAGGCCGGATTTCCCGAGCTGGCGTGCCACCCTCGCGAACACGCCGGGCGGAGTAGCCAGATAGAACACGCAGTTGCCGCCCGTCGCATGCTTGCGCTCGGCATCGGTGAGCCGATCGCAAAGCCGCCGGTAGGTCGCTTCGTCGTTGAAATCGCCGCGCATGTACCCGAAGCCGGCGAGCAGACGATCGGCCACGGCGGCGTCGATCTCGGCGGTAGCGAACTCGCGGAGCGCGGTCCGCATATCGTCGCGGAATTTCTCCTCCGACATCTCGGCCCGGGCAAGGCCGATCACCGCGAAGCCTTCCGGCAGCAAACGGGTGGCCGCGAGATTGTAGAGCGCCGGGACCAGCAGCCGTTTGGTGAGATCGCCCCCCGCGCCGAAAATCACGAAGCTGCACGGATCGGGCGCACGCGGCCTTTCCTGTCGGACGGCGGTGTCGCGCGCCGCTACGTCCATCACGAGCTCCGCGTCTGCGGCTCGACGTGGCCGCCGAAACCCTTGCGCATCGCCGACAGCATTCGATCGGCGAAGCTTCTCTCCTCGCGCGAGCGGAAGCGCGCGTAGAGCGCCGCGGAGAGCACATTGGCCGGCACGGCCGACTCGACCGCGGCCTGCACGGTCCAGCGCCCTTCTCCGGAATCCTGCACATAGCCTTCGAAGCCTTCGAGCTTCGGGTCGGACGCCAAGGCGTTCGCCGTGAGATCCAACAACCACGAGGAGATGACGCTGCCGCGGCGCCACACCTCGGCGACGTCGGCGAGATCGAGCTCGTAGCGCTCGACGCCGGGACGTTCCGCCGCCGCGCGAAGGACGCTGAAGCCCTCGGCGTAGGCCTGCATCAAGCCGTACTCGATGCCGTTGTGGATCATCTTGACGAAATGCCCGGACCCGGACGGGCCGCAATGGATGTAGCCGGCTTCCGCCCGCTTGTCGCGGCCGTCGCGACCGGGCGTGCGCGGAACGTTGCCGATGCCCGGCGCGAGCGCGGAAAAAATCGGATCGAGCCGCAGCACCGCTTCGGTATCGCCGCCGATCATCATGCAATAGCCGCGCTCGAGACCCCAAACTCCGCCGCTGGTTCCGACATCGACGTAATGGATGCCCCGCGTCTGCAGCGCCTGCGAACGCCGGATGTCGTCGCGATAGAAGGAATTGCCGCCGTCGATGACGATGTCGCCATGGTCCATCAGCCGGCACAGCTCGGTCACGGTATCCTCGGTCGGCTGTCCGGCGGGCAGCATCACCCAGGCCGCACGGGGCTTGTCGAGCTTGGCGACGAGGTCGGTCAGCGAATCCGACGGCGTCGCTCCTTCGCGGGCGAGAGCGTCGATGGGGTCGCGCGGGCGGTTGTAGACCACGCAGCGATGGCCGTTTCGCATCAGCCGCCGGGCGAGATTGGCGCCCATTCGGCCGAGCCCGATCATTCCGATCTGCATGGGCGTGCGCTCCTTCAGCTCAGGGCGCGCTCGGCCGCCGCCGCAACGGCTGCAAGGCCGGCGTCCACGTCTTCGTCGATGTGTGCGCGCAGGACGCGGCGCTCACGCTCGGCGAGCACGCGAAAATCGCCGCGCGCCTGCGCGGCCTTGACCACGCCGAAATCGGCCTTGCGCCCCGGAATGGGCAACCGCAGCCGGTCCTCGCAGGTGATCTGCAGGAACACGCCGCTGTTCGGCCCGCCTTTGTAAGCTTGGCCGGTCGAGTGCAAGAACCGCGGCCCGAACCCGATGCAGGTCGCCACGCGTTTGCGATCGCGGATCAGAGTGCGCAGGCGCTGCAGCGATTGCGTGTGCGCGGCATTGCGCTCGAGATAGGCCAGCACGGCGAAATAATCGCCCGGACGCATGCGGGCGAACTGTGCCGCGAGCCAGCTCTCGAGCGTGTTGCCGGCCCCCGCAGCCTTGAGCGCGCGCGCATTGGCATCGTCGGTGAACAGCGCGATGCCGTTTTCCTTGAACACCGCGCTCTCGGCGGGCACCGAGCCTTCACGCTCGTATGCATCGGTGAGCTCGCGCGTGGCGATCTTGCTCGCCTCGACATCGGGCTGGTCGAATGCATCGATTCCGATCTCGGCTCCCGCAACCGCGGTTGCGATTTCCCAACGGAAGAATTCCTGGCCGAGCAACCCGGCACCCTGCATGCCGAGCCGGACGACCGGGTGGCCGGCCGTCTGCAACGCGTCGAACGCGCGGTCCTGCGCGGCATCGGGCCGCTCGCGGTCACGCAGATAGATGAACACCCGATCCGCGCCGTACACCTCGGGTCCGCCCAGGGGCTCGGCATCGACCGGGATCAACCCTGTTCCATTCTTACCGGTGGACTCTGCCAACAGCTGCTCAGCCCAAGCCCCGAAATCGCCGACCGACGGCGAAGCCACGATCGTGATCTTGTCGCGCCCACGGCGTGCCAACATGCCGAGCGCGAGCCCCAGCTGCACGCCGGGATTCTCTGCGGGCGGAACGTCGGCCGCGCAGGCGCGCACCATGGTGCGGGCGCGCTGGAGAAACGCTTGCAGGTCGCATCCGCTCGCCGCGAGCGGCACCATGCCGAAATTCGACAGCACCGAATAGCGGCCACCGATGCCCGGCACGCCGGGAAAGATCCGGCGAAAGTCTCTTTGCTCTGCGATCGTCTGCAGGTGCGAGCCCGGGTCTGTGATGGCAACGAAATGCCGGCCGGTCTGCCGCTCGCCGACAAGCGCGCCGACGCGCGACGAAAAATAGTCCAGGAAAATGTTCGGCTCGAGGGTCGAGCCGGATTTGCTGGAGACGACGAAGAGCGTGCGGCGAAGATCGAGCCCACTCTCGAGCGCATGGATCTGCGCGGAATCCGTCGAGTCGAGCACCTGAACGGCGGGAAAACCGGGAGCCGAGCCGAGCGAGCGCGCCAGCACTTCGGGGCCGAGGCTCGAGCCTCCCATGCCGAGGAGCACGACGTCGCGGAAATTTTCCGCGCGGATTTCCTGCGCGAACGATTTCAACGCTTCGCCCTGGCCAAGCTGCGCATTCACGATGTCGAGCCAATCGAGCCATTTGCTCTCGTCATGTCCGGTCCACAGCGTGGCGTCCTTGCTCCAGAGTCGGCGAACTTTGCCTGCGGTCCGCCACGCCTCCTGCGCCTCGCCGAGCGGCTTGTTGAACTCTTCAGCGAGCGAGAGGGCCTGATCGTCGAGCTTAGGGCCCAAGTTGCGGCGGCGCTTGGCGGCGAGCGCTGCAAGCAGCTGATCGAGCGCATCCGCGAACAATCGCACCCCATCGGTCACCAGCTCGGCGGTGATATCGTCGAGCGAAATGCCGGCGCGATCGAGGTCGCCGAGCGTCTGCTCGGCCGCATCCACATCCTCGACGAGCAGATCGTGCACCCGGCCATGATCCCGGAACGCCTCCATGGTCTTCGGCGGCATGGTGTTCACGGTGTCGGGCCCGATCAATTCCTCGACGTAGAGCACGTCGCCGTATTGGGGATTCTTGGTGCCGGTGCTCGCCCACAGCAATCGTTGGGTGCGCGCGCCTCGCGCGGCGAGCTTCTCCCAGCGTGGGCCCGCAAACCGCTGCAGATAGTGCTGATAGGCGAGCTTGGCATTGGCGATCGCCACCTTGCCGCGGAGCCGCTCGAGCGACGCCCGTTCGCTGGGATTTCGCGCCTGCTCGATCCGCGCGGAAATCTTCTTGTCCGCAAGCGTGTCGATGCGGCTGACGAAGAAGCTCGCGACGCTCGCGATGCGTTCGAGCGGGCGGCCCGCCGACGCCAGCTGCTCGAGCCCCGCCAAATACGCCTCGATCACCTGCTCGTAGACGTGCCGGGAGAACAGCAGTGTGATGTTGACGTTGATGCCTTCCCCGATCAGCGCGCGGATCGCCGGAATGCCCGGTTGCGTCGCCGGTACCTTGATCAACAGGTTCTCGCGGCCGACCGCCTGCCACAGGCGCCGCCCTTCGGCGATCGTCGCCGCAGTGTCCATCGCGATGTAGGGCGAGACCTCGAGGCTGACGAAACCGTCGCGGCCCGCGGTGCTG
Organism: Pseudomonadota bacterium; assembly: GCA_046727735.1. GTDB lineage: Bacteria > Pseudomonadota > Alphaproteobacteria > Rhizobiales > Xanthobacteraceae > AP-16. Next base: position 38,748 of record JBKPDF010000057.1, read on the forward strand.
TCATAGACGGGCCGGAGAACGTCGGCGGCGCTGCGGATATCCGCGACGGCGAGGCGCTCGTATATCGCGGTGACGCACGGGTCGCCGTCGGCGATCGCGCGCCCGATATCGGCATCGTATGCCGTCGAGTCCACGATCGCCTTCTCGAAGATCGAGGGATTCGCCGTGACGCCGGCCAGAGCGTCCTGTGCGACCAACCTTGCGAGCTCTCCGCTCGCGAGCAGGTCACGAGAGAGAAGGTCGAGCCATACCGACTGGCCGTGTTCGCGCAGGGCCTGCAAGGGGTTCATGTTGCTTTCCATTTCGCAATCTGGGCCTTGGCCGCCTCCGCAATTTTTTCCGGGGTGAAGCCGAAGTGCTTCATCACGTCCTTGCCGGGCGCCGAGGCACCGAAGCTGTGCATGCCGACCGCCGTGCCCTGCGGGCCGACGTAACGCTCCCATCCGAGCGTACCAGCCGCCTCGACCGATACGCGCGCGCGGATCGCTTTCGGCAGCACGCTCTCCCGGTAACTCTCCTGCTGTTCGTCGAACAGCTCCCAGCAGGGAAGGCTGACCACGCGGGCGGCGACGCCTTGCGACCGGAGCAGGTCCTGAGCCGCGAGGCACAACGACACTTCGCTGCCCGTGCCGATCAGGATCACGTCGGGCTTACGGTCCGGCGCCTCGGACAAGATATAGCCTCCGCGCGCGAGGCCCGACGCGGCCCCATAGCCGCTGCGGTCGAGTGTGGGCAATGCCTGACGGGTGAGAACGAGAGATGCCGGACGGTCGTGCAGCCCGATGATGACCCGCCAGGCTTCGACCACCTCGTTGGCGTCGGCGGGCCGGATCGTCACCAGCCCGGGAATTGCCCGCAATCCGGCGAGCTGCTCGATCGGCTGGTGCGTCGGGCCGTCTTCGCCCAAGCCGATCGAATCGTGGGTGAAGACGTAGATGACAGGCAGCCGCATCAGCGCCGCAAGCCGGATCGAACCTTTCATGTAATCGGAAAAGATCAGGAAAGTGGCGCCGAAAGCCCGCAAGCCGCTCAACGTGAGGCCGCTGCAAATCGCGCCCATCGCGTGCTCGCGAATGCCGAAGTGCAGATTGCGCCCCGGTTTGCCCGGTCCGAAATCGCCGGCACCCTCGAAGGTGAGCGGAGTTTTGGTCGACGTGCCGAGATCGGCGGCGCCGCCGATGAGCCACGGATAGTGCTTGGCGATGCCGTTGAGCACCTTGCCGCCCGACGCACGGGTAGCGAGCCCCTTGGCGTCGGGCGGGAAAGAAGAAAGCTCGGCGTCCCAGCCGGGCGGCACTTCACGCCGCTCGATCGTCTCGAGACGCGCGGCGAGATCCGGATGGCGCGTCCGGTAGCTCTGGAACAGACCGTTCCAGGCCTGCCGCGCTTTCCTGCCCTGCTCGCCGACGCCCCGGCGGAACTGCTCGTAGACGCCGTCCGGAACCAGGAAATGCGCATCCTCGGGCCAGCCGTAATTGCGCTTCGCGAGCCGGACTTCCTCCTCGCCCAAGGCTTCGCCATGCGCTTCGGCGGTGTCCTGCTTGTGGGGGGCGCCGTAGCCGATGTGACTATCGACGATGATCAAGGTGGGCCGGTCGTGCTCCGATTGGAACATCGCCAAGGCCTGCTCGACGTTTGCGACGTCGTTCGCGTCCGGCACGTGAAAGACCGCCCAGCCGTAGCCGTGGAATCGCATGCCGACGTCCTCGCTGAACGCCAGCGCGGTATTGCCCTCGATCGTGATGTGATTGTTGTCGTAGATCCAACACAGGTTCGACAGCTTGAGGTGTCCGGCGATCGACGCGGCCTCGCTGGCGACGCCCTCCATCAGATCGCCGTCGCTGCAGAACGCATAGATGTCGTAGTCGATGACCGGAAGCTCCGGCCGGTTGAACTCGGCGGCGAGCCAGCGCTGTGCCATCGCCATGCCGACACTGTTGCCGCAACCTTGGCCGAGCGGCCCGGTGGTCGTCTCGACGCCGGCCGTATGCCCGTATTCCGGATGGCCGGGGCAACGGCTGCCGAGCTGCCGGAATGCCTTGATGTCGTCGAGCGTGACCGCCGGCTTGCCGGTCTCGTCCTTCACCTGCGCGAGATGCAGCAGCGCATAGAGCAGCATCGAGGCGTGCCCATTGGAGAGCACGAAACGGTCCCGATTCACCCAGTGCGGGGCGTTGCAATCGAACCGCAGGAAATTTTGCCACAGCGCATAGGCGACCGGCGCGAGCGCCATCGGCGTGCCGGGATGGCCGGACTTCGCCTTCTCGACCGCGTCCATCGCCAGCGTGCGGATCGTGTCGATCGCCAGCCGGTCGAGCCTGTGATGTTCGGCCGCGCTCGCGCGGGTGCGCTGCGCGGTTTGGCCCATGGAGCTAGTGTTGTTCATCGAAATGGTTCCCGCCGTTTCGGAATGCCGGCTTGGGACGACGAAACGCACCCTCGCCGTAAAACCTGGGCATCGATGCGAAAGTTCCGGCCTTGCGGGCCGGGAGCCTACCGCCGATCCGCGGTACGGCGATAGTACCCCTGCCGTTATTGCTCCACCGGTCGTGCTCGGCCATTCGCGTCGACGGCCACATAGGTGAAATTTCCCTCGGTGACCAGGATCCGTCGGGTCTCGTTGCGCCGGATCACCCACGCCTCGACCCTGACCGTGATCGATGTCGTACCGATCCGGATCGAGCTGGCATAGACGCAAACGACGTCGCCGACAAAGACCGGCTTGCGAAACGTCATGGCATCGACCGCGATCGTCACGCAACGGCCCCTGGCGATCTTCGAGGCGAAGATGCCGCCTGCGATGTCCATCTGGCCGAGCACCCAGCCGCCGAAAATGTCGCCGTTCTGATTGGTGTCCGCCGGCATCGCGAGCGTGCGGATCGAAAGCTCGCCGCACGGCTCTTGCTGCGCAGCCTCGGCGACGACGTCGCGGGTTTGCGACATGGACAATCCGCTTCGACAATCCGCTTCGCGCAACGCGGAAGGGGGTTAGAGATCGCGAACCTCGCCGCGAGCGCGATCTTCGATGTTCGGCCTTGCGGGCGCTTCGCGCAAAAGATCGTCGAGATCGAGCCGGCGGGTGGTCATGTTGAGCTTGCCCTCGGCGGTGCGCGGCCAAAGCTGCTGCGGGCGATCGCAATAGAGCTCGACTCCGTTCTGATCGGGATCGCGCAGGTAGAGCGCCTCGCTCACGCCGTGATCGGAGGCGCCGTCGAGCGGAATACCTGCCGAAATCAATCGGCAAAGCGCGTCCGCGAGCGCCGCGCGCGTTGGATAGAGAATCGCGAGATGATAGAGTCCGGTCGACCCGGGCGGCGGCGGCGAGCCGCCGAGACTCTCCCAGGTGTTGAGCGCGATGTGGTGGTGATAGCCGCCGGCTGAAACAAACGCGGCGCTGTCGCCCCGGCGCTGCGTGAGCTCGAGCCCGAGCACGCCGCAATAGAACTTCAGCGCCCGCTCGAGATCCGCGACCTTCAGGTGCACGTGGCCGATCCTGACTCCACGATCGATCGGATGCGGCGTGAGGACAGGCCGGGTTTGCGTCACGGGCTCCGAGCTGCTCATGGTCGCGCCTCCGGGTCTGCCCCAATGTAGGCCGTCCGCATCACTTGCGCCATCATGCCGCGTGCTGCTGGCGCAAGCGCTCGATCGCCATCTCGCGGAGCTTGTTGCGCTGGATCTTCGTGCCGTTGGCGCTCTGCGTCACCGGAAACGCTTCGAGGAACCACACCCTCGCCGGCACTTTGAAGCCGGCCATAACGGCCGCCGCGCCGGAGCGAATGTCGGCTTCGCTCGGCGCATTCCCGGCAGCCGGAATGACGAAAGCCGCACAGCGCATCTGGCCATCGAGCTCGACCCCGACGACCTGCGCGTCGGCGACGCCGGAGATCCGCTTCAGTGCGTCCTCGATCTCGACCGGGCTCACCAGAAAGCCGCCGAGCCGAATGGCATCGCCGCGTCGCGTCTCGAATACGAACGTGCCGTCGTCGCGCAGCCGGCCGATGTCGCCGGTGCGGAAGAAACCGTCGGCGTGCAGCGCCGCCACGGTCGCCTCGGCGTCGTTGCAATAACCGGCGAACAGGCTCGGAGCCCGAATCTCGATCTCGCCACTGCGCCCGCTCTCGACCAGCTCGCCGCTATCGACGTCGCGGACGCGGATCTCGGCCTCGCTTCCGGCGACCGGCAGGCCGCCCGGCTCGATCCGCTCGTCGATCGGCAAGGTAGGCGGCTGGAACGCGAACAGCGCCTGGGCTTCGCTGGAGCCGTAGAGGCCGACCAGTGGAACGCGCCGCGCCCAGGCGGTCTTGCGAGCTCGGCGCTGCCGGGCTGGAACGCCGCGTAACCGAACAGCCGCAACGACGGAAACGGGTCGTGCCCCGGCACGAGCTCCATCATCCGCCGCGCCATCTCGTCGCTGCCGAACAGGTGCGTCACGCGGTGTTGCGCGACGAGCTCGACGGCGCCGCGTGCCTCGAAGGCGTCCATGATCACCGCCGGTGCGCCGGCCGCGAGCGCGCCGAGGGCGAGATCGAAGCCGAATACGCCGCAAAACGGGATTGCGGCGAGAGCGCGGCTGTTTGCCGCATCGAGGCCGAAGCCTCGCGCGACGGCGCGCGCATGATATGCGATCGAGCGCTGCGGGTGCATGACGAGCTTCGGACCTTTGGTGGTGCCGGAGGTGGTGAACAGGGCGGCGATCGCCTCCGGGTCGGAGCGATCCGGCACGTCGGGAACAGCGCGGTCGAAGGCATCGAACGCGACGGTTGGCTTGCCGAACACGCGTGGCGGCATTGCCGAGGCGGGCCGGATGATCGCAACTCTCTCGACGGATTGGGCCGCCGCCGCATCGACCTCGGCCAGGATCGCCGGGAAATCGATTTTCTTGAACGCCGGCTCCAACACCAGCATGCGCGCGCCGGATCGGCGCAGCACATGTTCGAGCTCCGCTGCGCGGAAGCGCGTATTGACCGCAACCAGCGCCGCCCCGATGCGCGAGACCGAACAGCAGCGTCAGCCATTCGACCCGGTTCACCAGCCAGACCGCGACCCGATCTCCGGGCCCGATGCCTTGGGCGATGAGCCAGGCGATGGTTTTCCGAGAGAGCCGGTCGAATTCGGCATAGCTGATGCGCGCCTCGCCATCGATCAAGGCAGGCGCCTCCGGCCGCTCCGCGAGGTGGCGGTCGAGCAATGCCGGCAGCGTCCCGAAATGGGCCATGGCCATGGTTCCGGCTCGGCGGGTGCCGCGGCGCCGCCGATCGTGATCTAATCCCGGGGACGTTATGAGGATGACCGATGGCCGGCATGGAGGGCAAGCTCTGCGTGATCACCGGCGCGACCTCCGGCATCGGGCTGGTCGCGGCGGAACGGCTCGCCGCCCAGGGCGCGCAACTGGTGCTGGTCGGCCGCGATCCGGCGCGCGGAGAGGCGGCGATCGCGCGCATCCGGCGCCGCGCGCCGCGGGCCGAGGTGCGCGTGCATTATGCCGACCTGTCCCGGCTCGACGCATTGCGCACGCTCGCGGCCGGCCTCAACGCGCTGTCACGCATCGACGTGCTGATCAACAACGCCGGCGCGATGTTCTGGCGGCGCGAGGTCACCGCGGACGGACTGGAGCGCACGTTCGCGCTGAACCACCTGGCCTATTTCGTGCTCACCGCGCTGTTGCGCGACAAGCTCGCGGCCTCCTCCCCGGCCCGTATCGTCAACGTCGCGTCCGACGCCCACCGCGGTGCAAGGCTCGATTTCGGCGACTTGCAGAGCGCGCGCAACTACAGCGGCATCCGTGCATATTCCCGCTCGAAATTGTGCAACATCCTGTTCACGCGCGAGCTGGCGCGGCGGCTCGCCGGGACCGGCGTCACCGCCAATTGCCTGCATCCCGGGTTCGTCAACAGCCGGTTCGCCGACAACAATCCGCACATCATCGGCATCGGGGCCCGAGTACTGAAACAATTGCGCGGGATCTCGCCGGAGCGCGGCGCGGAAACCCCGGTGTATCTGGCAAGCTCCCCGCAGGTCGAAGGCCAGAGCGGCGGCTATTATTACGAATGCACGCCGAGCACCCCGTCGCGCGAGGCGCAGGACAATGAGGCTGCGCGGCGGCTGTGGGAGGAGAGCGCGAAGCTCGCGGGGATGGGTTGATCGGTCCCGCGGTGGCCCGCCGATCATGAAACGAGGATGGCCATGCTGTACCGCCACGACGGCAAGCAACCTCAGGTGCATCCGACGAGCCGAATTGCTCCGAACGCCATCGTGTGCGGCGACGTCACCATCGGTCCCAACTGCTCGGTCGGTTTCGGCGCGGTGCTGACTGCGGAGAGCGGGCCGATCGCGATCGGCGCGAATTGCATCATCATGGACACGGCGGTGATCCGCGGGGTGCGCGGCAACGCGGCTCGGATCGGCAACAACGTGCTCGTCGGGCCGCGCGCATATCTGACCGGCTGCGAGGTCGCGGACGACGCGTTCCTGGCTACGGGCGTGACCGTGTTCAACGGCGCCCGGATCGGCGCACGCGCCGAAGTGCGCATCAACGGCATCGTCCACCTGCGCACGGTTTTGCCGGATGACGCGGTCGTGCCACTCGGCTGGATTGCGGTCGGCGATCCGGCCGAGATCCTGCCGCCGCATGAGCACGAACGCATCTGGGAAATCCAGCGAGCGCTCGACTTCCCGCGCTACGTATTCGGGGTAGAGCGGGCGGCGCCCGGGCAGTCGATTCATCCGACGGTCATGCCCCGCTATGCGCGGCGGCTGAGACATCACGTCGACGACGAGCTGGTTTGAGCCGAGGCTCGCTCCCTCGTGCGCGCGGTTGCATGCTAGGATCGGCGCGATGGATCGCGTCCGACGTCCGATCGGCGCGACCGGAATAGTCCGGCTTCGTCAGGGAGTGCACGCGATGTCGATCAAACCGCTGTTCACCGCGACTGCGACTGCCACCGGCGGTCGCAACGGCCACACGGAAGCAAGCGACCATTCGGTCGCGGCCGACCTTTCCGTACCCAAGCAGATGGGCGGCCCCGGCAAACCGGGCACGACCACGCCCGAGCATCTGTTCGCGGCCGGCTATGCGGCATGCTTCGGCGGCGCGCTCGATTACGTCGCCAAGCAGCAGAAGAAGAATGCGGAACGCGCAGTCGTCACCTGCGCGGTTGCGATCGGACCGCGCGATGCGGGCGGATTCGGTCTCGCCGTCGAGCTCCACGTGAAGGACAAGAGCTTGCCCCAGGCGGAGCTTGCGGCACTGGCGAAGGACGCGCACGAAAAGATCTGTCCCTATTCGCACGCGACGCGCGGCAACGTCGAGGTCAAGCTCGACGTGGAAGGCGCGTGAACGCGTTCCTCGCAGTCTGCGGGCTTCGGCCGACCCCGCGAATGCTCTGCCGCGCAGCCCAGCGTCCATGCTGCGTCTGATCGAAGACTGCGCCTTGATCGGCAACGCGCGCAGCGCGGCACTCGTCCATCGCGATGGCTCGATCGATTGGCTGTGCCTGCCGCGCTTCGATTCCCCCGCGTGCTTCGCGGCACTGTTGGGAACCGCCGGCAACGGCCGCTGGATCGTCGCGCCCAGGCCTTCTCGCACGTCGCGCTGATCAACACGGCCAACAACCTGACGGCGGCTCGCGGACCCGCCGAGCAACGCGCCGGATAGCGGAGGACGGACGACAGAGGACAGATAACGGAAGACAGATGTCATCCGCCGTCCGTCTTCTGTCGTCCGTGCTCTGTCGTCTGGCGTCTGTCCTCTGTCCTCCGGATGGCGTAAGCTCAATGCGGATGCCGAACGACAACAAAGACGCATCCATGCTTTCATCGGAGGGAGAGCCCATGCGCAGCAGCACAATTTCGCGACGCCGTTTCCTCGCCACGACCGCCGCCGCCTCGACGCTCGTCGCGATGCCGCATGTCAGCGGCTCGCATGCGGCCGGCAAGCTGTCGCTCGGATTGTGGGACCATTGGGTGCCGGGCGCCAACAAGGCGATGGACGAGATCTGCCAGGCCTGGGCCGCCAAGGAGAAGGTGGATCTGACGATCGATTATTTCTCCACGCAAGCCAACAAGCTCTACTTGACGATTGCGGTCGAGGCGCAGGCGCGGTCCGGCCACGACATCATGGACTTCTCAGCCTGGGACCCGGCGCAATACGCGAATTCGCTCGAGCCGGTCGATGACGTGATGCAGGAAGTGCTGGCGAGGAACGGCCCCGTCACCGCCGTCATCGACTATTTGGCGAAGCCCGGCAAGCAGTGGCTGGTCGTGCCCGGCATCCGCGGCACGCTGCTGCTGTGCTCGTGTTCGCGGTTCGATCTGCTGAAGCAACATGCCGGCATCGACATCCTGGCGATGTACCCCGCGGGCGCGGAGCCGACTCCCGCCGCCGCGGGTTGGACCTGGGACGCCTTTCTTACCGCGGCCGAGCAATGCCACAAGGCCGGATATCCGTTCGGCCTGCCGCTGGGGGCCACGACCGACAGCATCGATTGGGTGGGACCGTTGTTCGAGGCGTTCGGCGCCGAACTCGTCGACGCGGGAGGAAAGCTCACGGTGAAATCCGACCCGGTCCGACAGGTGCTCGACTACAGCAAGAAGCTCGCCGCGTTCCTGCCGCCCGACGTGAGCGCCTGGGACAACAGCTCCAACAACAAATGGCTGATCGCCGGCAAGGGGGCGCTCATCTTCAACCCGCCGAGCGCGTGGGCGGTCGCCAAGCGCGACGCGCCCCAGGTCGCCGAAAAACTCTGGACTCACGCCATGCCGAAGGGGCCACGAGGCCGCTTCGTCGCCATGCTGCCGCGATTCCAGGGGCTGTGGAATTTCTCCAAGAACAAATCCGCCGCCAAGAGCCTGATGCTGCACGTATCGAGCCACGAAGCGGCCGGAAAACTGGTCGCGGCGTGCCAGGGCTACGACCTGCCGCCGTTCGTCAAATTCAACGACTTCAAGACCTGGGACGAGGAAGGCCCGCCGAAGGGCACGCTCTCGCATTATCCCAACAAGGGCGATCAGGTCCCAATGATACCGGGAGCACCAGCCTCGCCGCTCATCGCCGCTCAGATCTACAACCAGGCCATCATGCCGAAGATGATCCTGAAGGTCGCGCAGGGCGAGCCGATGGAAAAGACTCTGACCTGGGCCGAGAACGAGGTCGAAGGCTTCATGCGCACGTGAGGCCGCGCGTGACGGGCGACGTAGGGTGGGCAAAAGCGCGGAACGCGCCGTGCCCACCTCAGTACCCAGAAATCAGACGTCGGTGATCACAGGAAGCATCTCTCACATTCTGATTTCTGAGTTCTGACATCTGATTCCTGGTGGTGGGCACGCTTCGCTTTGCCCACCCTACATCTCGGAATCCTCCCCATGAAACTCGGCATCCTGCTGCGCACCGAGTCGGGCACCGGGCTCGACATGAATTTGGTTCTGGAAGCCGAGCGGCTCGGCTACGATTCCGCGTGGACCGGCGAGGCCTATGGCGGCGATGCGGTCACGCCGATCGCCTGGATGCTGGCGCGCACGACGAAGATCAAGGGCGGCACCGGCATCATGCAGATGCCGGCGCGCACGCCGGCTTGCGCCGCGATGACCGCGATGAGCCTGCAAGCGCTCTCGGGCGGTCGATTTCTGTGCGGCATCGGTCCGTCGGGTCCGCAGGTCGTGGAAGGCTGGCACGGCCAGCCGTACGGCAAGCCGCTGACACGCACCAAGGAATACGTGTCGATCATTCGCCAGGCGTTCGCGCGCAAAGGACCGCTCGAGCACCATGGCGAGCACTATCAGATCCCCTACACGGGTCCGGGCGCGACCGGGCTCGGCAAGCCGCTGAAAAGCATTTTGCATCCCGATCCCACCCTGAAAATCTACACCGCGTCGATTTCACCGGCCGGGCTTCGAACCGCCGGCGAAGTCGCGGACGGGACGCTTCCGTTCCTGATGTCGCCCGAAAAGGCGGAGCGCATCGTCGATCCGATCCGGGAAGGGCTGACGAAATCCATCAAGACGCTCGCCGATTTCGACGTCGCGCCGTATGTGCGCATCCGCATGGGCCACGACGTCGCAGCCTGTCGCAATGCGATCCGGCCGCAGCTCGCGCTCTACATCGGCGGCATGGGCGCGCGGAACAAGAATTTCTACAACGATCTCGTCAAGCGCATGGGGTACGAGGCGGCGGCCGCCGAGATTCAGGACCTGTTCCTTGCCGGCAAGCGCGAGGCCGCGGCTGCCGCCGTCCCCGATGCGTTGATCGACGAGACCTCGCTCGTGGGTTCGGCGGAACGCATCAAGGATCGGCTGCAGGCCTGGAAGACGATCGCCAAGGACAACAAGATCGGCACGCTGCTGCTCGGCGGCGCGACCATCGATTCCGCGCGCGTCGCGGCCGAGGCGGTGCTGTAGCGGCGATGAAGCGCGAAAACGGTGGCGACGCGGGTTAGACGAGGATGCGATGCTCGATCTGATCATCCGGGGCGGCGACGTCGTAACGCCGCAGGGTATGGCGCAATGCGATGTGGCCATTGGCGGCGAGACGATTGCGGCGCTCGCCGCGCCCGGCACGCTCCCCGAAGAATCCGTCGCGCGCGTGATCGACGCCGCGGGCCGGATCGTGATGCCGGGCGGCATCGATCCGCACGTGCATCTCAAGCACCCCTGGATGAAGCCCGACGGCACGACCTTGATCACCGCCGGCCCCGAGCAGGTCGGCCGCGCCGCGCTCCACGGCGGCACCACGACGCTGATCGATTTCGCCTATTGGCGCGAAGGCCAATCTGCCCTGCAGGCGATCGAGGCGCGCGACAAGGATTTCGCCGGAAAAAGCCCGTGCGACTGGGCCTATCACGTCATGCTGCACTCGGAGCCGCCGCCGCAGTTTTCCGGGCAGCTCGCGGAGGCGATCCAGGCGGGCTACCCGACGCTGAAAATTTTCACCACCAACATCTTGCCCTCGCGGTCGGGCCGCATGATCGACTTCGGCGACATCTGGGAAGCGTTCCAGGTGCTGGCGAAGGAAGGCGGGCTCGGCGTCATCCATGCCGAGGACAACGACATCGTCATGCACATGTACGCCAAGCTGATCCGCGAGGGCCGCGTCGGCTTCGAGCATCTCGCCGAGGTGCACAACCAGCTGTCCGAGGACTTGAGCTTCCGCCGCGTGCTCCGGTTGGCGGAAAGCGTGCCCGGGACGGCGGTCTACATGATGCACATCTCCGCCGCGACCGGCGTTGCTGCCGTTGCGGAAGCGCGCCGCAAGGGCCTGCCGGTCTACGCCGAGACGCTGCACCAATACATGCTGTATTCCGCGGCGGATTACCGGCGGCCGAACGGCCAGATCTACCATACCTACCCGTCGCTCAAGTCGCCGGCGGATCAGAGCGCGCTGTGGGACGGCGCGCGCGACGGCTCGATCCATTGCATCGCCACCGACGAGCTGTGCTGCACGCTCAAGGACAAGACGATCGGCAAGCGCATCGACGACACGACCGGCGGCAACTCGGGCGTCGAGCCGCGGCTCGGCGTCATGTACACCGAGATGGTCGTGCGGCGCGGCTACTCGCTCCCGCGATACGTCGATCTCGTGTCCAGCAATGCGGCGAAGATCATGGGCCTCTATCCGCGCAAGGGGGCGATCGCGGTTGGCAGCGACGCCGACATCACGATCCTCGATCCGACTAGGCGCGGCAAGGTGCGGGCAGCCGACCTGCACGAGACCGACTATACGCCGTGGGAAGGTCACGACATCTTCGCCTGGCCAGCCGTGACGATCCTGCGCGGCAAGGTCATGGTCGAGGACGGCCGGTATTCCGCGAGCCCGGGCGACGGCCGTTATCTCAAACGCAAGATCGGCGCGGGAATCCTGGCAGGAGCCGCGCTGTGAGCGGACGACCCGAAGATCCCATAGGCGAGCTGCTCGCGCAGAGCCTCGTCGTGTGGCGGATCGCGGGAAGCATCGAGCGCGCGGGCGACAGCGCTTTGCGGATTCACGGCGGCACGAAAGAGATCGCTGTCGAGCGCGCGCCATCGGACCTGCCGTTCCGTTGGATCGTCGAGGTCGAGGGACGCCGGCGCGGCGCACTGTCGATTATCGCCGTGCTGCGCCAGATTCGCGCGGCACTCGATCCGGACTACGCCGCCAAACGCGTGCGCATCAGCGTCGCGCCGCCGGTATCGCCGTGATCCCGGTCACGGTGCTGACCGGATTTCTCGGCAGCGGCAAGACGACCCTGCTCGCGCATCTGCTCCGGCACCCGGAGTTCTCGCGCACGGCGGTGCTCATCAACGAATTCGGCGAGATCGGCCTCGATCACGAGCTCGTCGAGGCGAGCGACGACAGCTTCGTCGCGCTCGCCACCGGTTGCCTGTGCTGCAAAACGCGGAACGACATCGCCGCGACGCTCGCCGATTTGCTGGCGCGCCACGATCGCGGCGAGGTTTCCGCATTCGATCGCGTCATGATCGAGACCAGCGGGCTCGCGGACCCGGCGCCGATTCTGCAAACCTTGATGACCGATGCGGCGATCGCCGGCCGGTTGGCGCTCGGCCGCGTGGTCACGACCGTCGATGCCGTCAACGGCGCGGCGACGCTCGCGCGCGAGGAAATCTGCGCCAAGCAGATCGCCTTCGCCGACCGGCTGGTGCTGACCAAATCCGATCTCGCCGGCGCGATTGCGCCCGCCTTGCGCGATCGCTTGCGGGCGCTCAATGCCGAAGCGCCGCTGATCGCGGCGCATCATGGCCGGCTCGACCCTCGTCGCCTGTTCGATGCGGGCCAACACGATCCGAACGGCAAGTCGGCGGACCCACGCGCCTGGCCCGGGGATGAGATCGGCGCAGCTGAGCATTTCCACGATCGGCATGACGCCGAGATCACGACCTACGCGCTCGTGCGCGAAACGCCGATCCGGGCGGTGGCGCTGACGCTGTTTCTGGAAGCGCTGGCCGAGCATTGCGGCGCGGACCTGCTGCGCCTCAAAGGCATCGTGCAAATTGCAGAATGCCCGGAGCGCCCGGCGGTGCTGCACGGCGTGCAGCACGTGTTTCACGCGCCGGACTGGCTCGCGCGCTGGCCCTCGCACGACCGCCGCAGCCGCATCGTGCTCATCACGCGCCGCATTCCGCAGGCTTGGGTCGAGGCGCTGCTCGCCGCGCTCGAGTGGGAGGTCGGCGAAGTCGAATCGAACAACTTGGGTCGTCGTCTCGGAACCCGCCCCGGATCGCCGTCCGGGGCAGGCTCCGCGGGTATCCGGGACCTATGACCACCGACTCTTGATACGGCACGATCCGCGAGGATGGGTCCCCGCCTGCGCGGGGACGACGCCGCGTCAATGGATCACTCCAGCTTGGCGCCGAAGTTCTGCCGCGGATCGAATTCGGGCGACGGCCGGCCGAGCGGGCGGGCGGCCCAGCCGGCGGCACGCGGCAGAAACCGGCCGGTGCCGGGATCCGCGTCGAGCTTGCCCTCGTCGACGATCACCGCGCCGCGGCGCAGGACCACGACCGGCCAGCCCCTGATCGTGCGGCCCGTGTACGGCGTGTAGCCGGCACGGTCGACGACCATCGCATCGCCGAACGTCACCGCCCGCTCCGCGTCCCAGATCGCGATGTCGGCATCGCTTCCGACCGCGATCGTCCCTTTGCGCGGATGCAGCCCGTAGATCTTCGCGGGTTCCGTCGCGGTCCAGCCCACGAACCGGCACGGATCGAACCGGCCTTGCGACACGATCGCATCGAACAGCAGCGGCAGGCGCGCCATGAGCCCGGGCATGCCGTTCGGGATCTGCTTGAAATTCGGCTGTTTGCCGGCCGCGAACTTGCCGCTCGCATCATACGCGTAAGGCGCATGGTCGGACGAGATGAGTTGCAAATCGCCGAGCACGAGTGCGCGCCACAGCGCCTGCTGGTCGCTCGCCTCGCGCAAGGGGGGACTGCAGATCCATTTCGCGCCTTCGAAACCCGGGCGATCCAAATCGGCCTTGGTGAGCAACAGATATTGCGTGCAGGTCTCGGCGAACACCTTGAGGCCCTGCCCGCGCGCTTGGCGGATCACCGCGGCGCCTTCCGCGGTCGAGACGTGAAAAATCATGATCGGTTGGTCGACGAGCGCCGCGCAGGCGATCAGCCGGGTGAACGCCTCGGCTTCGCCGTATCGCGGGTGGGAAACCGCGTGGAATTTCGGCGTGGTGTAGCCCCGGTCCAGCAACCGCTTCGAGATCCAGGCGATCATCCCGTGGTTCTCGGCATGCACCATCACGAAAGCGCCGTTCTCGCGCGCGGCGGCGAGCACGTCGAGCAGCTGCACGTCGTCGATCTTCAGCCGGTCGTAGGTCATGAACACCTTGATCGATCCGTGCCCGGCCTTGACCAGCGGCGGCAGCTCCGTGCGCAGCACCACCTCGGTCGGATCGGCGAGGATCATGTGAAATGCGTAATCGACGACGGCGCCGCGCTGCGCGAGTCGGTGATACTCCTCGACCACATTGGTGAGGCTCATGCCGACATGCTGGGCCGCAAACGAGATGACGGTCGTGGTGCCGCCCAGCGCCGCCGATGCGGTGGCGGTGTGGAACGTGTCGGCGTTCATCAGTCCCGAGGCCGAGAGCTGTTCGATATGGCAATGGCTGTCGACCCCGCCGGGCATGACGAGCTTGCCGCGTGCGTCGATCTCGCGGGTGCCGCGGTCGAGATCGCGGCCGATGGCCGTCACCGTCTCGCCGCGGATACCGACGTCGGCCTCGACGCTGTCGCTCGCGGTAACCACCGTTCCGCCGCGGATGACGAGATCGAAAGCCTGCATGTGGCAATCCTTTGTCGCGCTCGGCTAGCCGATAACATAAAGCTCTGCTGGCTGTCGAAGCGTGGCGAAAGGCAAAGACCCTGACGACAGCTCGAACGTGCGCACTTGGAGCGTCTTTGCCTGGCGCGCCGGATCGAAGTAGAAACGACGCATGGCCGAGAACCGCGCACGCATTCGCGTCGTCAATCCCAACTCGAATGAGGCCGTGACAAGCGGCATCGATGCGGCCCTGGAGCCGCTGCGATTTGCCGACGGCCCGGAAATCGTGTGCTCGACGCTGTCCGAAGGACCCCTCGGCATCGAAACGCAGGCGGACGTCGAAAGCGTCACGTTACCGCTGCACCGGCTGGTCGAGGCAGACAATCGTTCCGACGCGTTCGTCATCGCCTGTTACAGCGATCCGGGGCTGCATCTGTGCCGCGAAGGCACCAGCCGGCCGGTGTTCGGCATCGCCGAATGCGGGGTGCTGACCGCGCTCGCGCGTGCCGAGCGCTTCGGGGTCATCGCGATCCGTCAGCGCTCGCTCCCCCGCCACCTGCGCTATCTGCGGCAGATGGGCTTGCTCGACCGCTTCGCCGGCGAGCGGCCGCTGGAAATGTCGGTCGCGGAGAGCGCAGAGGGCGCCGGCACCTTGGCGCGGCTGATCGAGGTCGGCCGCGAACTCCGCGACCGCGACGGCGCCGACGCGGTCGTCCTCGGCTGTGCCGGCATGGCGCGCCACCGCCGCGCGCTCGAAGCTGCGCTCGAAGTTCCGGTCATCGATCCGACCCAGGCCGCCGTGACGATGGCGATCGGCACCGTGCAGCTCGCACGGCAGTAGCTTGGCCGTACCCCCCTCACCCGCCTCGCTGCGTGCGGCAGCTCGGCACCCTCTCCCGCAAGGGGAGAGGGTAAGAGCGCGTGCCGCAAACGCGCTTACCTTCGCCCCTTGCGGGAGAAGGTGGCGAGGCGAACCCCGCCCAAGCGAAGCACGGGGCGGGGAAGCCGAGCCGGATGAGGGGTGCTTGCTTGCCGTCACTCCGGCGGCGGGATCGCACCGGTCTGGCTGGTGATGCGGCCGTAATGCTCGATGCGGCGGTGGCGCTTGAAATCGAAGATCGTCTCTTTCCCGAACACGGTCGCATCGAGATCGCAATCGGCAACGATGAGCTCGTCGTCCTCGGTCGCGGCTTGCGCGGCGATCTCGCCGTCCGGGGTCACGATGATGCTGCCGGCGATCAGCGGGTTGCCGTCTTCGACGCCGCCCTTCGCGACCGCGACCACCCAGGTCGAGTTCTGATAGGCGCCGGCCTGGACGCACAGGCGGTTGTGAAACATCCGTTTCTGCGGCCCTTCGCCGCTGCGCTGCGAGTTGTAGGCAGGGGTGTTGTAGCCGAGCGCAATCAGCTCGACGCCCTGCAGGCCCATGACGCGGTAGGTCTCCGGCCAGCGCCGGTCGTTGCAGATGCACAGGCCCAAGATGCCGCCCATGGTGCGCCACACCGGAAAGCCCAGGTCGCCCGGCTCGAAATACCGCTTTTCGAGATGCTGAAAGCTGCGCTGCGGATCGAATTCCGCGTGGCCGGGCAGATGCACCTTGCGGTACTTGCCGATGATCCGGCCGCTGCGATCGACCAGGATCGCGGTGTTGAAATGCCGGCCCTCGGCCGTGAGCTCGGCATAGCCGAACGACATGCCCATGCCGTATTGCGCGGCGCGCCCGAACAGCGGCCGCGTCGCCGCATTGGGCATCTCGCACTCGAACCACTGGTCGACCTCGGCTTGATCTTCCATGTACCAGCGCGGAAAGAACGTCGTCAGCGCCAGCTCCGGATAGACCACGAAATCGCAGTTCTGCGCTTTCGCCCGATCCATCAGGTCGATCATGCGCCGGACGACCGCTTGCCGGCTGTCGGCCTTCTGGATCGGTCCCATCTGGGCCGCCCCGACGCGCAACACCCGGCTCAATCGCTCCTCCCGTCTTGACGATCGTTCACGACGCGATGCGGCGT
>JBKPDF010000058.1:0-17481 GCA_046727735.1 Pseudomonadota bacterium
AGCCGTTCGAGCCGCAGTTGAGCACACCTCGGGTTTTTACCGTATTGAGAATCTGGGCGTCCGCTGTCGAAGCGGCAAGGCCGAGCGCGGCCGCACAAATTACGGTAGTGAGGACGTGTTTCATGGTAAAGGCTCCTCTCAACTTTAACACGTTTCCATCATTGTCGATGGTGTCTTACCCCCACTCTGCTCACTCTTTTCTCCAAAGTGAGCGCGCCGGATTGTCTCAAATAGAAAAACCGCCTCATTGAGAATTACCGGACCGCGCGCGTAGGAGGGCCGCTGACGGGTCGTCGCCAGAGCCGCTTCCCGGGCCGCCCGAACCCGAAATCGCCGCCAGCGAAGTCCGCATGAGTAAAGCACCCGCTTTTGTCATAAGCTCATAGTTGCCTCCGGCAAGCTCCCAAGCCAAGTCCCGAGCGGCACCCCCGGCCGAGGCAGCGATGTCCCGCTATGGCACGAAGCGGTCTATCGCCGACGAACCATCTACGTCCGCTCTGAAGGGGAATGTGTTGCAAAACTACTTTGGGGCCCTTGAGCGAGCAACATTGATTCAAGATCGGCGCGTGATCCGCACGATCGATTCAAAAATCTCTTCGCCATGATTCGATTGTTGCGTGTCGGTGGCCCTTCGTCGAGTTTTGCAACACATTCAAGGGCAAACGGACGAGATCTTCGACGAGCCAGACGGCCGCTGATGACCCTAAGCTGACACAGCCGGGCCCAAATCTGCACTGAAGTCGCTACCTGCCTATGCTATGCTTCGGGCTGGAAGGAAGGTGAAAGCCAGCAGGCTACCTACCTCGATTTCACAAGGATTCAGATCTGCCTAGGACCTGTCGGTCTGCCCGTGGCAGGCTGACAGGGGAAGACCGGTAGGACGGATCGTGCCGCGGCTGTGGCTCAGGTCCTGCGGTAGCAGGAAGTGCGTCGGTCGCGCGCGAACCTTGATAGCTCAGGTCTTCAAGCGGCACAGCATGGCTGCTTCGGAGCTTGGAAAGGATGGAACGCGATAGAGGTCCGCCATGAATCAGCTCAAGCAAGTGACGTTCAGCGTATTGCTCAGTTTTTTCACGCTCGCTGTTGCAGGGACCGCAGCTGCTTTTGCGCAGGATGCGCGCAAACCGATCCGCATTGGTTTGTTCGTGTCCGGCTTTCCAACGGAATACGCAGGACATGAACAGGGGCTGCTCGCTGGGCTGCGAAGCTACGGATACGTGGAAGGCAAGAACCTGATCGTCGAGCGCCGGTATGCCCAGCTCCAGCGCGAAGGCTTGGTCAATTCCGCCCAGGAGCTCGCGCGGATGAACTTAAATGCAGTGGTAACCGTTTGTACCTTCTCCACCAATGCCGCTCTCAGCGCGATGAGGGCCACGCCCATCGTCATGCTCAGCGTGTCCGATCCGGTGGGGTTAGGGTTGGCGGCTAGCTTATCGAGACCGGGCAAGAATGTGACTGGACGGTCGAGCCTCTCGCGCGAGCTGATCCCGAAAATGATGGAACTGTTCCGCGAGGCCGTTCCGACGATTGACCCTATTGCCGTCTTAGTAAACACTCACAATCCAACGCACGAGCCGCTCTGGGAAGATGCTCTGCGGGCCGCTCAGCGGCTCAACCTGACGCTTGTCCGAGTTGCCGCGGCTTTGCCTGACGAATTCGACATGGCAATGGCGAGTGTCTCGGATTCGCGAGCGAAGGCCCTGTTCGTCCTGCCGGATGACCCACCCTCGCTGCACCTGCGACCACGCTTGGCTGAGTTCGCCGAGAAGCATGCGTTGGCCTTGTTCGGTTCTTATACCGGATCCGAGACCGGCGATTTGCTAAGCTACGGCGAGAATCTCGAGGTCACTGCGCATGAGTCCGCCGCCTATATCGACAAGATCGTTCAAGGCGCGAATCCTGCCGAGCTGCCCATCGAACAGCCGACGCGGTTCGAGCTCTCAGTGAACATGAAAATGGCGAAGCAGCTTGGCATCACAATCCCTCAGTCAGTACTGCTGCGCGCGAACCGGATTATTGACTAGCGGCCACCGTTGGCTGCTACACGACATCTTGTGCGGCTGAGCTCGATGGGCCGCCCACACTGCCCCGTGCGCCGATGAGGTGATTGAGTAGGCACCGGCACTTCCGCTTATGGCACGAAACAGCCCAGCACCGAGGAGCCCTCTACCGCTTTCGGGTGCAAAGCCGACCAAGTCTTGAGCCCTCAACGTCGCGGATAAGGCCCGAGCCCCAGTTTGATCGACTCCGGAAGTCGCACACCGTGGCGCCGGGCCACTTGAAGGACGGTTCGGATTCGTCAGAGGACCTGATAGTCTGCCATCGTTCTCACCGGGGCTGAGGTCATAGAGTGATCGACCGACGAACCTTCCTGTTCGTGTTCGTTGAGGTGTGGGGGGTCTCCGACGATCGCCCCGGGGGAGGGTCTCGGCTGAAATTGAGAAACAACCCCATGCAATGGATGTCTACTTCACTTCCCTCACGAGCGCTCTCATTGTCCGCAGAAGCGAGGCAATCTCCCGCCTGCGCACCATCGCTTCGGCGGTATACCGTCCATGCTTAAACGCGTTCTTATTCCCCTTCGGAGCCCCGGGTGACTTTCCGCCGTGCATCCGACACCGGCCGTTCGGCATTGCTGGCGACTGGCACGGGCTCCCTCTCCGGGTCCGGGCTCCGCATCGTGGGCTGAGGTGCATGGGCAATTTGCCTGGCATCCTGGTTTTCCTCTGAGTTGGCTCGCTTCGGCATGTGAGCGGGCTCGACTAAGCCCACAACAGCCTGACCGCCGGAATGGACGTGAACGTGCTCGACGGTGACCTTCTGGTGTCCTTTGCCCCTATACCGCTTTAGGGCTTCAACCAACGCTGCGAAGCTGCGGGATAGCCTATTCCCTTGGTTTAGATTCTCCTGCCGCCCCTCAAACGATTGGTCCTTGAGCATCGCGCGCCGGTAGGACTCCATCGCCGCGTTGTGAGCCGCCAGCAGCTCATTCCGGTTTGCCGGGCCGGCCGCTTGGGAGCCGGGCACATCCCGCGTTCCAGCCGCCGAATCCGTCGGCATGGCGATCACGCAGTAGCCGAGAGCGAAACAACGTTCGCAGCTTCGTTCGCAATGCTGAGCTCGCCGAACGCTTGCCGCACGGTCTGCGCGACATAGGACGGCGCAAGGTGCCCGTAGTGCTTCTCGACCATGCTGATCGAGCTGTGCCCAAGCTGGGCCGCCACGACGGGGAGAGGGACGCCCCGCATCACAAGCCGCGATGCGTAGGTGTGCCGCAAGCTGTGGAAGCTCGCGTATTCGATGCGGGCGACCTCGCAAGCCCGGATGAGCGGCTTGCGTTGATCGTCAGTCGTCCATTGCCTGCCGTCACGGCGTCGGAATATCGGCTCGTGCGCGGCCCTCCCGACGCACTGGCGAGAGAAGAAATCTTGCCCCTCGGGCGGTAGAACTACATGCCGTGGCTTGCCCGACTTGCTCGTGCGGATGTGCACCGTGCCGGCATCAACGTGATAGTCCTCGACCGTCAGGCTGCACAGCTCCCCATACCGGCACCCCGTCAGCAGGGCGCCCGTAACCAATGCCCGCAGATCGTCGGGGCAGGCATTTATCAGTCGCCGCGACTCTTCATCTGACAAATACCGCAGGCGTGCCGAACTAACGTGATCGTAAGGCCGGACCCTTTGCCAAGCATCGGCAACGGCCACTTTGCCGTTTTGATATGCATGATTAAGGGCGGCCCGGAACGTGGCCATCGCGCGATTGCAGCTCGCCTTGCGGCGCCGCCGATCCTCATCGGTCGCAAGCTGACTTGTCGCGCCATGCGCGGGGGTCGTGGCCATCCGGTCCTGCCAGTGTTCGATCTGGCGTTTGGTGAGCTTTCCTAGTTCGACCCTCCCAAATTCGGGTAAAATCCATGCATTGACTATGTATCGGTCCCTGACGCCGGATTTGTCGCGCCCGCGACGCTGTCGGTACTTGAAATAATCATCGAACGCATCGGCAACGGTGTAGGGACCGGACGGCGAGAAGTCGCCTGTTGCCTCCCGCGCCTTCTGCGTAAAAAATCCCCGCGCTTTCTCCTGCGCCTGCACGAATGACAGGGCGACGTGCCCGTCGGCGTCCAGCGTGTCATCGGCGGCGCCGATTGCGGTGTAGTGGCGTTGCCCGTCATCGCCGCGATATTTTGCAATCCAAGTGCCGGGCCCGCGCCGATAGCCAAGCGCACAACCGGGCGATATAGGTTTCCAGTATGGCTCGCGGCGGATCGGCAGTTTCAGCCGGGCAGTGCGGGAGTCGAGTTTCGGATCGCGGAGCGTGCGCGCCATGTCATCCCCCGCCGTACGGCAACTGTACGGCATGTGATCTCCCGCCGTACGGCAGGCGTACGGCAAACATGTACGCGAATGTCAGAGGATAGACAAGTGCAGAAAATGCGATTATACAAGGGTTTCTGCGGTTCGCCTGCATGCGCTGGCATACGGATCACCGCATCATGAGCGAGGCGGAGTCGCCCGAGCCGCCGCATCCGCGCGAGACGACGGCCTGGTTCGGCCATGCCGAAGCCGAGCGCACCTTGCTCGACGCATTCCGCAGCGGCCGCATTCCCCATGCCTGGCTGATCGGCGGCCCTGCCGGGATCGGCAAGGCAACGCTCGCCTACCGCATGGCGCGATTCGTGCTCGCCAATCCCGACCCCACCACGCCGGCGGTGGCACGAGCGCACTCGCTCGCGGTCGACCCCCAGCATCCGGTCGTGCGCCGCGTCGCCGCGCAGTCGCACACGGATCTGCTCGTGCTCGAACGTACCGTGGGGCCGAGCGGGACGTTGCGCACCGTGATCACCGTTGACGAGGTCCGCCGCACGGTCAGCTTCTTCGGCTCGACGGCAGGCGAGGGGGGCTGGCGGGTCTGCATCGTCGACACGGCCGACGAGCTGCAAGCGCCGCACGCCGCGAATGCGCTGCTGAAAGTCCTAGAAGAGCCCCCGCCGCGCGCGCTGTTCCTGCTCGCGAGCCACGCGCCCGGGCGCCTCTTGCCCACGATCCGCTCCCGCTGCCGGCGACTCGTGCTTCGTGCGCTCGGCGAGGAGGACGTCGCGCGCGCCGCGGCGGAGGCGCTCGCGCGCACCGCGGACGAGCCGGAAATCCGCGAAGCCGCACGCGCCGCCCAAGGCAGCGTCGGGCAGGCGATCACGCTGCTCGGCGGCCGCACGCTCGCGGTGCGCAAGCAGGTGATCGAGCTGCTGGGCCAGCTGCCTGCACTCGATCGTGAGCGCATGCACGCGCTCGGCGATGCACTGGGGCGCGCGGACGAGGCGGCGCTCGACGCCTGCCTCGACGCAATGCGTGACTGGCTGCACGGCCGGCTGGCGATCGAAGAGGCAAATCCTGCGCGCCTTGCACGGGTTGCGGAGGTATGGGAAAAGCTCAACCGCGCCGCCGGCGAGGTCGAAGAGTTCAATCTCGAGCGAAAACCGCTGGTTTTCGCCGCTTTCGGCCTGCTCGCCGAAGCCGCGCGCGGCTGATTCAAGCCACACCGGCCGACGAGCTTCTCGCGATGGCGACCAAGCCCCGCTATTTCCTCACGACCGCCATCGCTTATCCGAACGGGCCGCCGCACATCGGCCACGCCTACGAGGCGATCGCGACCGATGCCATTGCCCGCTTCATGCGGCTCGACGGCTACGACGTGTTCTTCCTGACCGGCACCGACGAGCACGGCCGCAAGATGCAGCAGACCGCGGCGGAGCAGGGGATTTCGCCGCGCGAACTGATCGAGCGCACGGTGCCGCGGTTTCGCGCCATGGTCGAGCGTCTCGAATTGAGCAACGACGATTTCATCCGCACGACGGATCCGCGGCATTTTCGCGCCTCCCAGGCGATCTGGGAGCGGATGGCGAAGGCCGGCGACATTTATCTGTCCAAATACACCGGCTGGTACTCGGTGCGCGACGAGGCCTATTACGCCGAATCCGAGATCACGACCGGGCCGGGCGACGAGCGGCGCGGGCCGACCGGCTCGCCGGTCGAGTGGGTCGAGGAGGAGAGCTATTTCTTCCGCCTTTCCAAATATCGGGACAAGCTGCTCGAGCTCTATCGCGCGCACCCGGACTTCGTCCTGCCGGAAACGCGGATGAACGAGGTCATGAGCTTCGTCAAAGGCGGTCTGCAGGACTTCTCGGTGTCGCGCACCAATTTCGATTGGGGCGTTCCGGTCCCGGGCGACCCAAAGCATGTGATGTATGTCTGGGTCGACGCGCTGACGAACTACATCACGGGCGTTGGCTTCCCGGATGAGAACAGCGGGCAATTCCGCCGTTATTGGCCGGCCGATCTGCACGTGATCGGCAAGGACATCCTGCGGTTCCACGCGGTCTATTGGCCGGCATTCCTGATGTCGGCCGGCATCGCAGTGCCGCGGCGCGTGTTCAGCCACGGCTTTCTGTTCAATCGCGGCGAGAAAATGTCGAAATCGGTGGGCAACGTCATCGATCCGTTCGACCTCGCCGATGCATACGGCGTCGATCCGCTGCGCTATTTTTTCCTGCGCGAGGTGCCGTTCGGCCAGGACGGCAACTACAGCCACGAGGCGATCGTCAATCGCATCAACGCCGATCTCGCCAACGACCTCGGCAATCTGGCGCAGCGCTCTTTGTCGATGATCGCGCGCAATTGCGGCGGCGTGTTGCCGAAGCCACAAACGTTCAGCGCTGCCGATGAAGCGATTCTTCGTGCCGCCGACGGCATGATTTCAGCCGCGCGCAGCGCGATGCAGACCCAGCAGCTCCATCAGGTCCTCAACACGATCTGGAGCGTCGTCGCCGACGCGAACCGCTATTTCGCTGCGGAGGCTCCCTGGGCGCTCGCCAAGACCGACCCGGCGCGCATGGGCACCGTGCTCTACGTCACTGCCGAAGCACTGCGCCAGATTTCCATTCTGATCCAGCCGTTCATGCCGGCGTCCGCCACGAAGCTGCTCGACCTCCTCGCGGTCAACGAGCGGGATTTCGCCGCGCTCGGCGCCCCGCGCCGCATCGCGGGGGGTGCCAAGCTGCCGCCGCCGAGCCCGGTCTTTCCGCGGTATCAGGAACGGCCGTAATCTCATGCTGGTCGACAGCCAGACTATGTTTCCTGCGTCGGGTTTCGCCTAGCTTCGTCCAATTTCTTGTTTGGTGCGTTTAACCCGGCGGTTTGCAAGGCTTACGGGCTCGCCCAAGCTTGCGGGCAATTCAGCAGCCTCGCGCCATTGCGGACCAATTTTGAGTACCCAGTGAGTACCTGGGGCTCTCTAGCAGGAAAGGGGGACGTACCATGACCATCAAACTGACCGACCGGTTCTTGGCCAGCCGCAAGGCCCCTGTGGCGGGCCGTGATATCTACACGGATGCCACCATGCCCGGCCTTGCCTTCCGGGTGAGTGCCGCGACGCAATCCAACCCCGAGGGACGCCGCGATTGGCTCTTGCGGTACAGGCCACGCCAACAGGCGCAGAGAGCTGTCGCGCTCGGCACCTATCCCGCCGTATCGCTGTCGAAGGCCCGACAGAGGGCAGGGGAGATTGTCGCCGCCGCCAAGCGGGGAGTTGACCTGATCACTGCTGAGGAGCGCGAGGCAGAGGCGGAGCGCGTGGCAGAAGCCAAGGCGCGGCCCCTTCGGGAGATCGCGAACTCGTATCTTGATAGCGTTAAGCGCTTACGGTCATGGCGGGACATCGAAAGTCGCACCCGCTGCCACATTATCCCGAAGCTCGGCAGCAAACCGGTGGGTGAGATTACCCGGGCCGATGTGGTCGAATTTCTCGACGGCTTGGAACGCAAGCAAGGCTTGCGACACCAAGTTAACCGCTGCCGGGAAACTCTGCGGTTGATCTTCGGATACGCCATTGAGCGCGAGCTGATCACCGTCAACCCGGTTATCGGCGTGTCGAAGCGCAAAGTTGAAATTCCCCGCGACCGCACATTGAGCAATGGTGAACTGGCCGCGCTTTGGCGTGCAATCGACAGGCTGCCCGAAATGCCGCGAGCCTATTTCCGGGTCGTGGTATTGACGGGCGCGAGGCGCAATGAGGTAGGCCGCATGGCATGGTCCGAACTCGATCTGGACGCAGCCGTTTGGCGACTGCCGGCCGAGCGCAATAAGAGTGGGCGTTTCTTTGAGATACCGCTATCGGCGCCTGTAGCCGAAACACTGCGGACGCTGCCTCGTCTTGGGCCGATGGTGTTTGCGCTCGATGGCAAACGGCCCATGACACTGCATCAGTGGATCGAACGTGTCCGCCGTGACGCCGGCTTGCTCGACGTTCGCTTGCACGATCTGCGCCGCACGCTCCGCACAGGACTGGCAGCGTTTTCCGTGCCATTTGAAATCGCGGAGCGCGTTCTCAACCATGCGATGCCCGGGTTGCAGGCCGTGTATAATTTGCACAGTTACTCGGCCGAGAAACGTCGCGCTTTGCAACTGTGGGCCGAGTATGTCCTTGCGCTCGGGGAGAAACGAGAAGTGTCGGTAATCGCTCTGCGTCCAGCAGCCGCGTGATAAATTATCCCCCGACGCGGATAGGCCGGCCAGCCGACAAGCGGGTTTTCCTGGCCCGCTTCCGCGTTCGCGCTGTGGCAGGGGGCGCCAACAGGAGGCGCCGCAATGTCATCGGACCAGATTCGATTTCCGAATTGGATGCCATCTGACGCGCAACGGACATGTAACGACATTGTCTCAATTGCTCAAACCGCTGACGATCCGCTGCCTGAAGCCCGGTATGTACTCGAACGTCTCGCAACGTACCTTGAGATGAAAAAAGCTTGGGTCGAACTAGAGCGCTTTCCAAATTTGCATCCCGCCAACCTCTTGATGATGACATTTATAACATGGCTTTGCGCTGTTCAAAATCAGATCCTGCATAAGGCCCCCGATTATGCTGACTCCGGCAAGCGCGAATTAGCCGCCCAGGCTCGCGCAGTGACCAATCGGATGCGAGCTGTTGATCCGACAGTCCGCGCCGAGGAAGGAATAAGCGACTCCACGTTAGCGGAACTCGACCGCGTGGCCGCATTCTTGGAGCGAGAAGCCAGAACTTATGATGCGCTGCTAAAAATTGCGGCGCCATCGCGAAAAGTCCGCCTGCGCAATGCGCTAGAAATCGCATTCGTCAACGCCATGTGCAATTCGCTCTGGCGACCAGCCGGACGACGGCCCTATACGCTAGTTGCCATCCTTGCCAACGTCGTCTTCGACGTGCGTGAAAAGCAATGGGACGCGGACAGGGTCAAGCACTGCTATCGATCCCGGTCCGGTACCAAGCCCCCCAGGGCGAGGGGGTGACTCTCGGGAACATTACCAAGTCTTTCGGCCAATAATTTTCGTCAATGTTCACCGACTTAGTCGCCCGAGCTCGTTTACCTTCTCCCCGCCGCGCCAATACTCGGCGCGTTTCGGAGAGGAGGAGGGACTTGAGCGTTACCACCACCGCGCCTGAAATTAACGTCCCGCGCCTGTTGCTTACGCGCGCCGAAACTCTGGCGGCTTTGCGAATTGGCGAAACTACGCTTTTTTGGCTGCAACGCACAGGAAAGCTGAATCCTATTCGGATTGGAGCAAGAGTGCTTTTTAGCACAGCCGAAGTTGAGCACCTCGCGAAGCATGGAGCCACCCTAACTGAGGCCGAAAAGCAAGCCAGTGCCAAGCGCGACATGCAAAGAACCGAGGTCGCATGATCGATGGTCCACGAAAAATCTTGGAGCCCCGCTCCAAGGATTTCGGGCGGGGCTCGGGAGATTGATCGGCTTGGCGGGCAGATCGTTCCCCCTCATAACATCCCGATTGTCCGGTTTCAACGTCTCGCGGCGCAGCTTCATGCGCTAGGCCCTCGCCCGACTTACGAGCTGTTGAGGGAAATAGCAGCCGGCGCCCCTGTGCTGGAGCGTCTCGAAAGATGCGCGCGGCTCTATCCTAACATTGTCCGAGTCCTCGGGGCCGACCGCATGCCGCCGGTCCCCTTCACACGCATCGACGGGAGCCGTCGATGACAGCCAAGGAAGTCGCGGTGGCGCTGAACGGCCGCCCTGTGGGCCATCACTACCTATGCCGCTGTCCGGTACCCGGCCACGGCCAAGGTCGTGGCGATCGGCACCCCTCGCTGCTTGTTCGGGATGGCGATGCTACCGGGCGTCTACTCGTTCATTGTTTCGCAGGCTGCGATCCGCGAGATGTTCTCGAGGAGCTGCGCCGAGAAGGGCTGATCGAGGAGGGTTTGAAAACAGCACCGGTACGCCGTTCTGCGCGGCCATGGACGGTCGCGCCCGCTGAACCGACCCATGAGCCTGATGCTACCGCGTTGGCCCTGTGGCGCCGCGCCCACCCCGCCACGGGCACGCTGATTGAAACCTACCTGAAACGGCGCGGCATCAGGATCGCAATCCCGCCCTCGATCCGCTTCAGCACCGTTCTCCACTACGGTCGTGTCGAGGTGCCGACAATGATCGCCGCCGTGCAGCGGCCTAGAGACGGCAGGGTCATGGCCGTGCAGCGCACAGCGCTGACCTGGGCCGGAACGAAAACCTCCACCTCAACGCCGCGCGTGACTATGGGAGCGCTCGGTTACGGCGCTGTCAGGCTGGTGAAGGCGACATACGTGCTCGGGCTCGCCGAGGGCGTCGAGGATGCGCTCGCAGCCATACAGGTTTCTGGTTTGCCGTGTTGGGTTGCCCTCGGGGCCGGACGCCTTCACCGCGTGGCGGTGCCATCTACCGTGCGCGAGTTGCATGTATTCGCGGACGATGATGAGGCCGGCCGTATTGCCGCGGAACGCGCTGCGGCCCGCCATTGCGCCGAAGGTCGGCGGGTGGTGCTGAGGTTCCCCCCGACCGGGATCAAGGACTATGCCGACATTGTCGCGGCAGCCGAAGGGGCCGCGGCATGACAGACGATCCAGTCAATCCGGCAACATCCGGCGAGCGTATCGAGCTTCGCAAAGCTGACAGCGCACATAGCGTTAGCGCACCCCATAATACGATCGAGACGAACGATGAGGCGGAAATTGCACGTCTCGCGAAGCTGCCGCCATTTGATTACGATCGCGAGCGCGAGGCCGCCGCCGAGCGATTAAAGTGCAGACTGAGCACGTTGGATGCAGCAGTAAACGCGGCGCGAGGTAACGGACTATCAACCGCTGGAAAGGGGCGCGCGATCCAACTTGCCACGCGCAAGCCGTGGGATACCGAAGTCGATGGAGCAGCCTTGCTCGACGCTCTCAAGGCGGCGATCCAACGTCACGTGATCATCGATGGCAACGCCGCCGACGCAGTGGCGTTGTGGATCTTGGCTTCTTACGCCTTCAACGCTTTTTTCATCTTCCCCCGGTTGCTGATCACTTCACCAGAAAAGAGATGCGGCAAGTCCACCCTGATCGACCTGATTGAGTGCCTTGCTGAAAAGCCGTTAGTTGCTAGTCATACGACCACCTCGCCGATATTTCGCCTGATCGAAATGGAGCGACCGACGATCTTGTTGGACGAGGCCGAGGACTATCTGCGGGACAACGAGGGCATGCGCCCGATCATCAACGCCGGTCACAAAAAGAATGGCAAGGTTGTCCGCTCTGTCGGCGACGATCACGAGCCGCGCGAGTTTTCCGTATATGCACCCATGGTCATCGCCGGCATCGGCGGCCAGCACGGAACGATCGAAGACCGAAGCATCATCATCCGGCTGCGACGCAAGCGGCGCGACGACCACACCGAGGCATTTCGCGTCGATCGTCCGGGGCCGCTCGAAACACTGGCCCGAAGGTGCGCGCGGTGGGCCCGGGACCATAACGGGCAGCTTGGCACTGCCGAGCCGCATATGCCGGACACGCTCTACAATAGAGACGCCGACAATTGCCGACCGTTGTTCGCTGTTGCCGATGCGGCTGGTGGAGACTGGCCGGTGCGAGCGCGACGCACCGCCGAAGAAATGGCAGGTTCCGGCGACGATCAATCAGTCAAGGTGGTTTTGCTATCCGACATCCGCGATGCCTTCCACACGACGACCACCGACCGCATGACGAGTGAGGACATGACGGGACACCTCGCAAGTCTCGAAGATCGCCGATGGCCGGAATGGTATCACGGAAGGCCGATCACCAAGGTTCAGCTTGCCAAGCTGCTCAAGACCTTCGGAATTTCCCCCCGAACCATACGGACCGCGGACGGTCGGACACCGAAGGGATACTTGCTCGCGGACTTTGAGGACGCGTTTACCCGATACCTCTCAGATCGATCCGCAACACCGCAACAATCAAGTGATTCCAATGGCTTGAAGGAAAAACAAAGTGCAACATGGAATTTCGATGTTGCGGATCGAAATTCAAAAAAACCTGATCATTTCAACGATGTTGCAGATGTTGCGGATCAAAATGGGGGTCGCTGGGAAATTGAGATATGAACCCGCTCGCTCATGAGGTGCTCACGGCAGTCCGCGCAGCCGGGGGCGATCTCCAATTGGTCGGCAAGGATCGGTTGAAACTGGTCGCACTCAAGCCTCTACCCGACAAACTGGTGCAGCGGGTGCGCGCTGTGAAGCCGAACCTGCTTGAAGCTCTCGGTGGCTCGCCCCAGTCGCCGATCGTCGAAGCCCTGGACGCCGCACTCAATCCAGATGAGAAAGAGCTCGCGGCAATCATCGAGTTCGATGGCGGTATTCCACGCGAATGGGCCGAGGCGCTGGCGCGGCTCGATCCGGCCTGTCCGCCGCAAGGGGTTCCGACAGAATACTGGCTCCGCTTCATCAACGCGTGCGGTAGCTTCCTTGACGGTGGGTGGCATGAACTAGCCGTGGCGCTCGGGTGGGGACCGCTGGAGCTCTTCGGCTGCGATGGCCGGCATCCTTTGCGAAGAATCGACAGCATGGGCTTACTCTGGCGAATCGCGCACCCGGATTATGAGCTGGAGGCGCTGACCCGCAATGCTGCGATCGTAAAGGTTCCCAACGGCGGTGCGCACTATCTGCGGCGGCGTCCGACGGCGCCCGGACAGGTCCTGGCGTGGGAGCTTGTTGGAGAAGCCAAGTGACAGAGGGTTCACAAACACCGCGCGATCCCACTCGGCCCGCCATGCGGCTCAAGGGACCGTGACCTTGCCGTCTCCCTTGGGGATCCAGCCCGGTGTGGGTCGTGCCTCAGTGAATTTAGACGGCCGATTTGGTTCCGCCGCCGCAAATAGCGGCAAACCCGATGAAAAATCCAAAGTCGTACCACCATCCGCTATTGGGGAAGGCGTATATTCGAACGTCTTTGAAAAAGGCGATAAGTGCAAACGGGGCAGTGAAACCATGCATAACTCCAAACCAAAAACCGGGTGGCTCAAAAGCTGATGGTGTTGGCTGTGTAGCACAAGCCGCTAAGAGAATTGATGCGGTTAAAACGAGAGCGACGATCTTGCCACAGCGCATGTTTCCCATTTGAGTCTTTTCCTAAAGACCTTCACAATATCACCAGCCCTAAAGTGCTCAGTCACGCTGGCGCGCGTTACTTACTGGCATGAGAACTTGGATTGAAACGCCTTCGATGCGACGAAGAATGCATACTCTGACTGTGTTTCAGGGTGTTCGTCCACGTACTCAACAAAGGCGCGCGCGTAATCCACTTCCGAGATGTGCCCGCGCCAGTTTTCGCCGAGCACCCTTGCGCATTCCGACGCTTTTTTTCAACCCACCCGCGCGGCCAGTTGCGAAGGAAACGCAGCCATTGCCGCCTCCATGAATCCCTGGCAATAGCTGATCCCTCTCACTGAGGTTTCGTCGGCGGGGCGGTGCAGGTCGCACCATGGATTTTTTGGATTGCCGATGCAGTTGAGTAGCGCGCTACATGCCTTCGGTAAGTTACCAGCGTTGGAGAGTTCAGCGCTGAAGAGCTCCATTCCATCCTGCGCCGACTGCGCCGATGCATCGACGGTCAGCAGCATCAATGCTGCAAAGATGATGACCATTCTCATGGGCTAACCGTCCTGTCTCGGCTCAGGCGTTGACCGGCGCCGGGACGAGATTGTCCCGCTTCACCTATGTAAAGAACGCGACCAGACGCCGGTGCGCCGAAGATATCAATGCTGCAGGCTCGCCGAAAGGGCTTGTGCCATGTTGACCAAAAGTAAAGATGCTCTGACCGACCGCATGGATGAATTCGGCGCCCGGCTCCTGACCGCGGCCGAGGATGCCCCTGATCTTGAAGACAAGCTCGCGGTATTCAAAGCGGTCGGCCGATGGGTTGCGATCAAGCACGCGATCAAGGCGGGAGACGAAAAGGGAGGCGGCCTGGCGGGGTATCGCAAAACGCTCCGAGGGGGTGCCGACAAACCACCGAAGCGTCGAGGCTTCCAAGACCACACCCCGGAGCAGCAGCGCGCCCGCGTCATGCGCCGCTGGCATCCCGGTTCCGATTCCAACTCGAGCGAGGGCGACGGCGGTCCCGAACTGGAAGCTTTCAAGGCAAGGCTCCCCAAAAGCTCTCACGGCTAGGCAGGAGGTCACGGAACAAGTACTGCTCGCCCGAAACCTAAATCTAGTGCCTGACAATCTTGTAACATTTATTCGGAGGAGTGCCAGGAGGTGCACACGATGTTCCCCATGGTTCAACGTACCAGCCCTCGCCTTGCTGCGTTTGCTGCGATCAGACTCTGAGAAAGGCGCCAGTCAGAACTGATTCCCAGCAACGTCAATGCCTTGGGGCTGAGTTTTTTCATAAAAAAAGTGGCTCAAATTGACCTCCGAGAGGGGTCAAACAACGGCAGCACGGCCCGCGGCCAAACGGTGTTGTGGTATCAAAGAAACCTACATTGTCACTCCGCCGTAGTCTGGCCTGGCGACCGCACGCACCCTCCGCCTTCCGCCTCAGCAGAACGCGAGCCACGAGGAGTCGAGGCTTGTGAACTCGTTTGCGACCGACCTCGCCAAGCGACGGCCGTTTCGTTCCGCCTCGGTCCATTCGGCATCGGTCCACACTCTCACGTTCCCGGTGCGCTCCTCGTCGCGATCCCATGTGCGGCCCGCCGCGGCTCGAGCCGGTGATGCGAACGGATCGCGGCGCATGCTGGCGCTGGCGCAGGTCATAGACGGCAAGGCGCGTGGCGAGGCTGCGGCATCCTGCGGCATGGACCGGTAGACGCTGCGCGATTGGGTGCACCGCTACAATGCCGAGGGATTGGATGGGCTGTGCGATCGCTCGGCTCCCCAGCCTGTCCCACCACATGCGCGCGGCAAGCCGATCGAACTCTCGTGGCAGGATGAAGCCCGCATCGGCCTCCAATATCTCGGCAACTTGCTCGATCGTGTAGAATCTTACCCTTCCGAGCTTTTACTGCCCGCTCCAGAGGGCAGTGGATCGCCGCACGCCTTCGACAGGATTCACTGGGGAGTTCCTTGCGTTGGCAGGTCGCGGAACTATGACTGTGGCGGGAGCCGACGCTTTCATGTTAAAGGTTCAGTGTGCCAACTCCATCACTATCAACTATTAGGCGGCTTTATCTACTAACCGGGAATAGATGCGCGTTTCCCGGTTGCAACGATTTATTGGTTGACGATGCCGGAGTACCAATTGCGGAGGTCTGTCATATTTGTGCGGACAAACCCGGCGGAAAGCGATACAATCCTGCACAGACCGATGCTGAGCGACAACATTACGACAATCTGATTGTCCTGTGCGCCAATCATCACATAATTGTTGATGGCGATGATATCACTTATACAGCGGAGGTCCTGCGTAAAATGAAAACCCGCCACGAGGCCGCCTGTACCCAGCAATTCGCTATAAAGGACGAGTTGGCCTCTTTGATCATTGCCCTTATGGCTGGTGGTATTGTTGGGTCCGCGTTTACACGACACGTACGGGGAATTGCAAGCGGCACAACGAGGGTACGTGGAATTCTTTTGGCTGGGGGAGGTGGCCGCCGGCTTTACCCTAGCACCAAAACGATCTCGAAGTATCTTCTTCCCGTCTACGACAAACCAATGATTTATTACCCCTTATCCGTCCTTATGCTGGCTAGCATCAGAGAGATCCTCATACTCTCAACTGGTGATAACTTGTCTCAATTGGAGGCACTTCTGGGCGACGGCAGTCAATGGGGCATCACACTGACTTACGCGGATGTGTCCGAATCTCGCGGAATTGGGCAGGCAATCCAGAGTGCCGCAGAGTTCATGGCAAAGGGTACCTCGTGTTTGATCCTCGGCAATACTCTGTTTTGTGGTGACGGATTTATTCGATCGCTTTATCGAGCGAGCACCCGAACCAAGGGTGCCACTATTTTTGCTTCGCAAGTCCCCGATCCGGAGCGCTACTGCGTGGTCGATTTCGATGAGGGTGGTCACGCCATCAGCTTAGAGGAAAAACCTGCCACTCCTGCTTCAAGATATGCCATGACACCGCTCTTTTTCTTCGACAACGAAGTCTCACATTTCGCGAGTCAACTACAGCCCTCCGCAAGAGGTGAATTGCAGGTCACCGCCATCCACACTTCCTATCTGAATCGCGGCCTGCTCAGGGTGGAACGATTAGGAGATGGGGACACCTAGATCAGTATGGGTACATGTGACGAAGTACTTCGGGCCTCAAATTTCGTGCAGGCCGCGGAGGCGCGCTATGGGCGTAAGATCGCCTGTCTAGAGGAAATCGCGCTCAGGCTTGGCTTAATTACCGTCGACCAATTTGTCGCACACGCAGAACCGATCTCGCGTTCTGAATACGGCCGGTATCTTTATCGCTTGGCCGAAGGATATAGGCGAGGACCGGCAAGAGCTCGACCACGAAATAGAACGGAGTGAGGAGTAAGAGCGGCCCAATGAAACATAACGCAGGACGGAGAATAGCTGGCGGTTGCACGCACCCGCGCCGCTCACCTGAGATCTGCTGACACCCGGCTGTGTGCGGTGCTTGAAGCGCTCCGACAATTGATCGATTCGTGCCAAGATAGTGTGAGATATCCCGGCTAGCGGAGCGTATGGCGCCTACGACGGGAGTTACCATGCTGACCATCTTATTACTTGTCGCGCTAGTTAGCACTTCTTTCTACGCAGTTTTTCCTAGGCGCCCTGATCTGACGGCCTTTGACCCGGACTTCATGGGGCAGTTAGAATGCTCGACATGGAGGTACTACTATGAACAGAGATATTTTCATCTGCTACATGGTCTCTATCGGGGTATTCGCCACTTGAAGTTCTCCCCAGCCGATAGCGTCCGCATAGCATGGAAAGCCGGTCGTGCAGCGCGCCTGTTCAAGTCCTCGACCTCACGTCAGGAAGCCGAGAGTGTCCTGCCAGCTCTAATCCAGTATTTCCGCGGAATTCTTCCTGGTGCTCCTGTCCAGTTCTCGCCGCAGGAGGCGGCACGCGCCGAACTTGCATGGTGGCAGGCACGTCGCGAGGCCGCGGCACCAGAACAGTATGGTCTTAACCATCGCACATGTGGCTACATTGGTTTACGGGGTCGATACCGAAGACATCAAGCGAGCTGCCC